>CAWVKK010000046.1:0-22122 GCA_963929865.1 uncultured Eubacteriales bacterium
GAAACCAATCCACAGTATCTCCAAACAGTATAGCATACAGACCTTGGAGAGGGTCTATAAACACTACTACTTTATAATACGAGGAAGGGAATATTATGAATCGATCCAGAAAACTTCTTGCGATGGCGATGGCTGGATGCATGGCGATGTCCGTGCCCGGCGTCTCTATGGCACAGTCACAGGAGTTTACACCGAATGCTCCGTATGAATTTATGAAAAGCGAGACACCGATTGACGAGAGAATCGATGAGATTATCTCTGAACTGACACTGGAAGAAAAGATTGAGCTGGCTCAGGGCTCGGCAGCGATCAACCGCCTCGGACTGAACAGTATGCGCAGCGGCGGCGGAGAAGGTCTGCACGGCGTGGACGACCGGAAGATTGCCACTGTGTTCCCAAGCTCCATCGCTCTGTCACAGAGCTGGGACAAGCAGCTGTTATATGATTTCGGAGAGGTAGTAGCAGAAGAATCTCTGGCGGACAACGGGTCCGCGACCCGCCTGGCGCCTGTGCTGGACCTTCTGCATGACCCGCGCTACGGCCGCTCCTACGAGACATACGGCGAAGACTCCTACCTGAGCGGTACGCTTGGGGATTCCGCTACAGCGGGCATGAACCAGAGAACAGAGGACGGCTATATGCAGTTTATCCCGAGACTAAAGCACCCGATGCCATACAATGCAGAGATCAACCGTCTGTGGACCAACATTGTGATGAGTCCGCGAAACTTTTATGAATATTACAGCCGCTCGTTTAAATACCCGGTATCCTCCGGAAATGCGAAGTCTCTGATGAATACGTATCAGATGGTAAACGGAGTGCCGTTCTCGGTAAGCCCTATTCAGTCGGAACTGATGAACGAGTGGACGCCTGACTATGAGGGAACAGGTCACTATGAATATACGACAGTCAACGACTATGGAAGCGGTTCCAGTATGTTTGTCCACAGCCAGCGCTATTTTGCAGACAATCCTCTGGAGCGCGCATACGGAGTGGCAGCGGGCACAAAGAACGGACAGATGAGCTGGAGCTTCCGGAGCTATGGAAGCGGAAACGGCGGAAACAACGGCGGCGCATCGGGACCTCTTAGAGATGCGTATGTGCGCGGAATGCTGACGGAAGAAGATTTTGAGGAAAATGCACGCCGCTCACTGGCCCTTGCGCTCCGCATGGGAGATCTCGACCAGCTGGGCATCGAAAGCCCTTACCTGGTTCCGGGCGCTCAGACGTCACAGGACCGCGATGAAGTGGTAAAAGAAAACCGAGAGGTTGCCTTCCGCGCATCCCAGGAGCAGATCGTCATGCTCAAAAACGACGGCATTCTGCCTCTCGATGGAGACACGACGGATCAGGCAGTTCTCTTAGGACCGCTTTCCGACCAGATCTTAAACGACCACTACACCGGAGCCCGCCTCTACAGCGTCACCATCAAGGATGCGCTGGAAAACAAGCTTGGAAAAGAAAATGTAGCGTTTGACCGGGCCATCGATACAATAGCGATCCGCGCGGCAAACGGAAAATATCTCGTCAACTCAGACAATCCGGTTTACCGGCAGGCAGGAACCTCTTACGAGGAGGACGTTCCGGTGATGGCGACAGGAGAGGACGATGAGGTGACGATGGACGATACCGCTCTGCTCTTTGAACGGTATGACTACGGCTCCACCTACAATCTGCTGCGCACCGTGATCAATAACCAGTACGTACAGATCACTCCGTTCGCGACCGGAGACAACAACAGCTATTCCGTGACGATGGTAAACAATACCTCCGCTCCGGGCGAGGCAAACAGACAGACTGGCGAGACGGCATACGTAAACTACCAGACCTTCCGCATCGTGCCGACGACCGACGGCAAATACGGCTTGTACAACCTGATCGCCGGAAACGGCAGCAACGGTGGAACTGGAAAAGCATATGACGCCGACGATGAAGACACCAACAACGGAAGCTATGTTATGGTGACAGAAGACGGACATCTTGTAGCTGATTTAAGCACGATCGGTCCATACCGCAATGAAGAGCATACAGACGGCGCAAGCGTCTATGACAGCAAGGTGGATACCGACGCGACAGACGAGGCAATCGATGGACTGTCAGAACAGAGCAAATTTGAGATTGAGACCGTCCGCTCCAGCGAGCAGGCAATCGACGAGACGATCGCCAAGGCAGATGAGGACGCGCCGATTATCCTCGTTGTGGGATATGAACCGCACCTCAATTCCAGAGAAGCAATCGATCTGTACCACACAGGCTTAAGCGATCAGCAGATGCGCATGATCGACCATGTGACAAAAGACTTAGGACGCGACGTAATCCTGATCGTCAAGACAGGAAATGCGATGACAATTGACGAAGAAGTGGCTTCCAACGAGAAAGTCCGCGCTATCTTGGAAATTGGACATACTGGACAGGAAGAAGGAAGCGCGCTGGTAAGCACGCTCTTCGACGACGGCTACAGCGTGCCGGAAGAAGGATTTGCACCGGCTCTGCCAGACCACAACACGGGAGACACACCGGAAGCGTTTACCGAATATCCGGGCTACCTGGAAAATGAAGAGGAAGGCACGATTTCTCCGGAATCTCCGGCAGGCCGCCTGAGCGCAACGTGGTACAAGGAGATTTCCGACATGATCGGAGCCAGCGAAGACCATGCGCCGGCATCGTATGCATGGCCTGCATATGACGAAGAGACAAACGACAACCTCAGCAATATCAACGGCAGCATCAATACAGGTCTGATGACGTTCGACATCATCAAAGGCGAGCGCACATACCAGTACTTCAACGGCGATCCGCTGTACGCATTTGGATACGGTCTGACATACGGAGACTTTGCATACTCTGATGTACAGCTCTCCGAGGTGGAGGACGGCAAAGTGACCGTGAGCGGTCAGGTGACAAACAACGGCGAGTATGCAAGCGATGAAGTTGTACAGGTGTACAGCTCCTTCGAAGGGGAAGAGTCCCGCATCGACCAGGCAAACCAGAGACTGGTTGCGTATGACCGTCTCCAGGATATCGAGCCTGGCGAGACGCGCAGCTTCAGCTTTGAGATCGATATCGCAGACACGATGAGCGTGTTTGACGTAGAGACGCAGGAAGGCATTGTAGAGCCGGGCAATTACACAATCCGCGTTGTTCCTTCCTCCGATACAGAGGCGGCTGACAACAACAGTGCGACCTTAGTGATGACAGAGGAAAACGGTGCGAAGAAAGCGGCAGTGCGCGATCTGACACAGGTGAAAATGGCAGTGGATTATGACGATTACAGCATGATCAGCGAACAGCTTGACGATATTGAAACCGTCAGCGCATCGATCGCATACGGTTCCGACACGGCAGTTTCCTTCCGGAAAAATGGCGCGTGGATCCAGTTTAAGGACGTAACCTTTACAGAAGCTCCTGCAGTGTTTACCGCTTTGGTGGGAGCAGACCGCGAGGGAAGTCTTAAGATTTATGCGCTGGAAGCAGGAAGCGATCCGTCTGAACTGGAAAACGCACAGCCAGTGGCAGTTATCCCGCTGACTGATACGAGAAGCATCCAGGGACTCCCGACAGGTCTTGGAATCGGACCGGTAGGCGTAAATCCTGGAACACCGGAAGGACAGGAGTATGCAGACGCTTATGTAAAACCGGAATGGACTAAGGTATGCGCAGACGTGACGATGGAAGCAGGAAATTATGACGTATACATTCAGACAGAAAACAGAGGATCCAGAATCGATTGGTTTAAGTTTGGACAGGCGGCAGATCAGACGGAAGAGATCACAGTTACTCAGCTCCTTGGTCTGGACTCTATCCGCACAGCCGGCGGAGAGCTTGAACTGATGGCAGACGTTGTGCCCATCAGCGCAGTCGATGAAGTGACCTGGAGCGTGGCAGGAGAAGACGGAGCAGCGACAGACCTCGCATCGATCGACGAGAACGGTCTGTTAACGGCAAACGGAACCGGCAACGGTACGGTGATCGTGACGGCTGAGGCAAACGGAAAGACGGCTTCGAAGGAAATCCTGATCACAAACCAGCTGGAAGAAAACAAAGTAGACGTCGAGGGCGCAGCAAAGACAGTCGAATATATCATGATTACGACAGAGGGCAGATTTGGACAGACAGACAATA
This sequence comes from uncultured Eubacteriales bacterium, assembly GCA_963929865.1. Classification (GTDB taxonomy): domain Bacteria; phylum Bacillota; class Clostridia; order Lachnospirales; family Lachnospiraceae; genus JAGZHZ01. The sequence goes on from CAWVKK010000046.1 coordinate 4,123, forward strand.
TTATGCGCTACAAGGGAACAAACCAGCAGACCGTAATCTTTAATGAACTGTTTGAGGAGAATCCGGATCAGTACTATCTGCCGGGCACATACCTGACGGTAACCGCCGATCAGATTGAGTGGAGTCTGACAGATGAAGAGGGTAATCCGACAGATCTGGCTGTGCTGGATGAGAATGGTCTTCTGACGGCAAACGGAACGGGCAACGGTAAAGTAGTCGTTCACGCAGTGCTCAAGAGCAATCCGGATATCCGGGCAGACCGCACGATTGTGCTGCAGAATCAGGAGCCAAAGGACGCCTTTACCATGATTCAGGCAGAACATTTCGACGAGGTGGAAGGAATGGAAGCGCCGGCAAGCATCACGGCATTCGGAAAGAATGGAAATGAGCTGGGTCTGGTTACTGAGATCGGCATCAGCGAAGAAACACCGTCTGCTTCTATGACTTACAGACAGATTGATTTCGGAGAGGGCGCGCAAAAACTGTATCTGCGCCTGGCAGCGGAAGAAGGAAATACGCAGATCAGTCTTCTGATAGACGGCAGCGAGGTTGCGGCAGCAGCAGACATCGGAACAGGAAATATCTATCATTATGATACTATCGAACTGTCATTTGAAGGTATCTCCGGAGTACATGACGTGACATTAAGCTTTAGCGGTGCTCCTGCAAGACTGAACTGGTTCCAGCTTGAATAGGCGAAAATCCTGCCCGGAGAAATTTTTTGACCGGAAAAGATAAAGACAGATGACGGGTATGATAAAAACACAGCGTAAAACACAGCAGACGCAGCTGCTGCGGTGATGCAAAGAAGAATATCAGTATCACAAAAGGGCAGATTATCTCCGGATAACCTGCCCCTTTTCTGACAGACAGTTGTTCTGTTTTCAAATTTATGATAAGGTAAAGATAGAGAAAACGAGATGGAGGAAGGCAACATGTATCGATTGATGGTGGTAGATGATGAGGGAGTGATCAGGCAGGGGCTGCGAACGGCTGTTCCGTTTGAAGAATTGGGATTTACTCTGGCTGGAGAGGCTGCGAACGGGCTGGAAGGCGTACAATTGTGCGAAGAGATAAACCCGGATCTGATCATCGCCGATATCCGGATGCCGGTCATGGATGGGCTGACGATGTGCCGGAAAGTGCAGGAGATTTTGCCTGCCGTTCACTTCATTATTCTGAGCGGATACAGCGATTTCGCGTACGCAAAACAGGCGATTGACATCCATGCGCTGGGTTATCTGCTCAAACCGATTTCAGTAGCGGAATTTAGGGAGATGCTCACGGAAGTCAAACAGCAGATGGATCAGGAATATAAGCAGAGACAGGACTTGCTTGCAATGCGGCATCACCTGCACCTTGCGCTTCCAAGCTTGAGGGAGAGATATCTGTGTTCCCTGCTGGTAGACGGCACAGAGGCAGATCCGAAGGGAGAAATCGCAGATTATTACGGACTGCAGCTCAACGCCGGTCAGTATGTGCTCTCGTGCGTCAAGATGATCAGCGAAGAGGAGGCCGCAAAAGAATCGGGGATCGAAAAGCGCGAGCTGGTAAAATTTGCCGTCTCCAATATTTTGGAGGAAGAGGTCTCAAGAGAAGGAACCGCATATGTCTTTGGATTTCGGGGAGCTTTTGCGGTGCTGTTCTTATTTCCCGACGATATCGGCGACGCGCTGGATGATGCCGCCCGCCGGATGAGCCGCGCGGTCCGCTCTGTGGAACATTTTCTTAAAGTTCATCTCGCCGTGGGAATCGGGACAGTCTGTACGGACTTAAACGAACTGCCGCAAGAAGCCGACCGCGCGTTTTTCGCTCTGGAGTACAGTATGATCAATGAGGCGGGTGAAATGATTTTTCTGACGGACATCGAGCCGAGCATCAGCAAAGACGTCAGACCGGATGAACGCCATATCCACTCTTTGGAGTACGCAATCAAGATGTGCGACGAACAGGCGGCCTGCGCTGCTCTGGACGCGCTGCTGAAACAATACCGCACACTGGAACTCTCCCCGGAGAGTGCAAAAACATTTCTGCTGAAAATTTTTCTTGTGTTCTTGGAAACAGGTCACGACATGGGAGTGGAATTTGTCATGACAGGAGAGCAGGACGAGATTTTCAGCCTGCTCAATTCGCTTTCCGTCAGCGAAGTGCAGCGCCGTCTAAAAGGAATCTGCCAAAGGCTGCTCTCCCAGATCGGAAACAGCCGGATCAGCGAGACGCGCAGAATTGCGGATCAGACTCTGGCGTACCTGCGGGAACATTTCCACGAAGAGGGGACAAGTGCGGATCAGGCGGCGAAGGCAGTTCACCTGTCCATCTCCTATTTCAATACTGTGTTTAAAAAAGAGACAGGAAAAACATTTCACCAGGCGCTGGAAAAGCTTCGAATGGACAGGGCGCTGCATCTGCTGACTACGACGGACTGGAAGCTGGCTCAGGTCGGAGCGGCGGTGGGGATACCGGAACCGAGCTATTTCAGCTTTGCGTTTAAACACTATTTTGGATATTCGGCTTCCTCCGTGAGAAAAAAGAAACGGGAACTGCTATGAAAAAAATCGGAAAAACAGACAAAAAAAGAAAATCCCTGCTCACAGTGCTGCTCGGCGTGCTGCTGACCAGCAGCCTTTTCATCCTTATCCTGACGTCCGTTATCTGGCTGCCGGTCATGCACAGACAGCTGAAGGAAAGCGCGCAGGAGCGAATCTGGGAGATGGTCCTTCAGACAGTGAATCATGTGGAGAGCCAGATGGAAGGGATCGTAAACATGATGCACACAGCAAGCTCAATGCTGGAGCTTGACGATCTGACAAAAGAGGAGCAGGTTGAGCTGCTGCGCAACATCCGGAAAAACGATCCCAGCGTGCTGGCAATCGCGCTTTTTGATATGCAGGGAGAGCCGGTGCTGGACACTGAAGGTGGAATCCGGCTGGAAGCGGAGCAGATCCGCTCGATGGAATGGTTTCGCAAGGCGGCAGAGGGAGACGGAGTCATCACCCGCTTTTCCAAGCCGCATGTACAAAATATTTTTTCCGTACACCGGTCCTATGTGATTACCCTCTCAGAGATGATCACGTATCAGCAAAACGGCGAAAGACGCGAGGGGATTTTGCTTATGGACATCAGCTACACGTCGTTTGCGAATACAATCAATGAGATTGCGCTGAATGGAAACGGCTATTTTTATATCCTCGATGAGGAAGATGAGCTGATTACCCACCCTAAACTTCTTCAGATCGACAATGAGCTGGAGACGGAAAACATGGAGGCAGCGGTCCGTCAGGTGGTCGGCACGACGCATGACAATACAGACGGCAGAGAACGCCTTTTGTTTATCTCGACAATTGGGGAGACAAGGTGGAGGCTGGTCGGTGTAGCGTACTTTGAGGACGCGATGACCATGAACCGGAACCTGGGAAAATCTTTTGGGATTGTTCTTGCGATCTGCGCAGTCTTAAGCACGCTGGGCGCGGCTGTGATTGTGAGGGTGGTTCTGCATCCGCTGCGGGATCTGGAAGCGAGCGTCCACGCCGTGACGCTGAACGTAGATGCTTCTGTTCCGGAAAAAGGGCTGCGGGAGATTCATGCAGTCAGCGCGGCCTTAAATCTTCTGCTCCAGAGAATCCATGAGCTGATGGAGCAGATCCGCCAGGACCAGGAGAAGAAAAGAGAGCTGGAATTTCATGCCCTGGAGGCGCAGATCAACCCTCACTTTCTGTACAATACGCTGGATTCCATCATCTGGATGGAAGAGCAGGGCAGAAGCGCAGACGCGATTACGATGGTCAGCGCTCTGGCGAGGCTGTTCCGCATCTCGATCAGCAAAGGGTTTGCCATGATTACGGTGGCGCAGGAGATGGAATATGTCCACAACTATGTGATTATCCAGAAAATGCGGTTTGAGGACCGGTTTGTATGTTCGTTCGAGGTAGATCCGCAGGTCTGCCAAAAACGGATGCCAAAGCTGCTTGTCCAGCCGATTGTAGAAAATGCGATCAGCCATGCGATTGATCCGTATGGAGATGATCCCCTGCATATTGTTGTGTCTGCCAAAATGCAGGGAAAAGATATTGTGATCACGGTCAGGGACGATGGAGTGGGCATCTCAGAAGAAAAGCTTGCGGATATCTTAAAGGAAGAATCAGCAGGGGGAGGGATCGGACTGAAAAATGTCCACGAGAGGATCATCCTCAGCTTTGGGGAAGCGTACGGTTTGACGATTGCAAGCGAGGAGGACGTCGGGACAAAAGTGGAAATCCGGATACCGGCGGTGGAAGCGGAGAATGCGATTCCCAAAAAGATATAGAAAGCGCCGGGAGAAGACGGCTGAGAGAGGAAAGGGGCGATGCAAAATGAGACGAGTCGCTTTTTGGGGCGCACTGTGCGCGGCAGCTTTTGCGGTTGGAATTTTCTTTTGGCACAACCATACAAAACAAGCGGTGCAGACGGACAGCTATGCGCTCTTTGCACTGGGGGAAGAGGACGCGGCATTCCAAAAAATACTGCAAGGAGCGCAGGCAGCTGCAGAAGAACGCGGGGCGGAGATAAAGTCTTATGCCTGGAAAAACGGCGGGAATGACTGGATGAAGAAAATACAGCAGGAACATACGGACGGAATGATTTGGTTCTGGGACAAAGATGACAGGATAGATCCGGAAAACATAAAAGAGAAGTGCGCTCAGATCGGTCTGCCTGTGATCCTGATAGGTCCAGGCACGGCCGAAGCGGAAATTTGTATGGATGAAAAGGGGGCGGGGAGCCTGATGGTTCAGGAGGCGCTTGCGCAGGGGGCGCAGTCTGTTGTCTTTCTCATGGACAGGCGGGACACGGCAGCGGCATGGCAGCTGGATGGAGCAAAAAGCGCGCTCCCGGGCGACATTCCGTACGTGGAAGCAGACGAGAACGGCAGATGGCTTCCGCAAGAAAACAGGGAACAGAAAAGGGAAGACGCCACATTTGTCCTTGCATTTGGAAAAGCGGCGACAGAAGCTGCCATTGAAATGAAAGAAAAGGGGCGGCTGGCGCGCAATGTCCCTGTGATCGGCACAGGCTGTCCGATGGACGTGGAGAGTCTGGAAAACGGTACGGTATCGGCTCTTCTATATCCATCCTATTTTGCGATGGGGTATCGCGCTGTGGAAAAACTTCATGACGGCGCGACACTCGGCGGCGGTCCGGAAAACGAGCAGATTCCGTACCGGGTCATCACACTTGAAAATCTGTACGACGCAGAAAATGTAAGCTATGTGTTCCCTCTGCTGGATTAAAGAAAAACTTGCACTTGCCTGCGCGCGATAAAAAGGGACGCGGCAGCGGACAAAGAGGGAAACAGCCGGGCACGGAGAAAAGGAGGGGCGATAGGCGAACATGAAGAAAAGAAAGAGATGCGCTCAAGAAGGAAGAGACGGCAGATTAAGACGGTATGGACTCAAAACGGCAGCAGCGCTGTGCGCGTGCGGTCTGTTTGTGTGTGCGTTTGCCGCGGCGCTGCGCGCGCAGGAAGAGGAACGGCCGCGGATTGGAGTCTGTGTCTACAATGCATCCGTGCGCAAAGGGATTGTGGAAGCGGCAGCTGATGGCAAGGCGGAACTGATCGTGGGAGAAGATGTGCGCGATCAAAATCTGCAGACGCGGATGATTCAGGATATGATTGAACAGAATGCGGATGTTCTGATTGTCAATGTGATTAACCGGACATCTGCCGTATATCTGATCCGCATGGCAGAGGAAGCAAAGATACCGATTATCCTGGTCAACACGGAACCTTTGCAGGAGGATCTGCTTCTCTATGAGGACGCGTACTATATCGGAAGCAATCCGGTTAAGATCGGACAGATGTGCGGACAGATCGCGGCAGACTATTATTTCTCCCACCCGGAGATGGACAAAAACAAGGACGGAATTCTACAGACGGTGCTGCTCAAAGGACAGGTAGGTCACCAGGACGCAGAGTACCGGACGAAATATTGCCTCGAGACGCTGGAAAATGCCGGAATACCGGTAGAAATTCTCGCAGAAGACACAGCAGAGTGGGAGCGGGACGTGGCGAGAGAAAAGATGGCTGTGGAGCTGGAAATCTATGGACCGCGGATTGAATGCGTGATCTGCAACAATGATCAGATGGCATTAGGCGCGATCGACGCTCTGCGCACGGCGGGCTATTACCAAAACGGAGAAATCCTTCCGGTAATCGGCGTAGACGGGCTGACTGCTTCGGCGAGGAACGCGCTGGAGGAGGGAACGCTGATCGGCACAGTGCTTAACGATACCCAAAGCCAGGGGAAAATATCTTATCAGCTGGCGTGTGAGCTGGCGAAGGGAATGCCAGAACAAGAAAGCATAGGCGGCTATCCGATAGAAGAGGGACATTATATCTGGATTACGGGTTCTATCATCACACAGCAGAGCAAGCCGCAAAGCGGGGGAATCTGACACAAAGAGTCCTCCGGAAGAAAAAACATAGACACAAGAGGAGCGCAGACCTCTGAAAGAGAAGGGAAACCGGATCAAGAACGGATGAAAAGGTGGGTTCTTGGTCCGGCTTTCAGATGCTTTTAAAAATATTGCAGATAATTTTTTCAATGTGCCGTTCCCGCGGATCCTCCGCCTGACCGGACAAAGAGAGACGCCTGCTCTTTTCATATGCTTTCTGAAAAGGAATTCTGCACGTCTCCATAATTTTTTCCGAAGATAAAATTCCGCCGCGCTTTAAAATACAGTCGGGACATGTGTAGACGTACGCGAAATCGTTGATGAACGGGTCCGCGCTTGTGATGGGAACGCCGCAGCCTGCTTTGATCTTATGATTTTCTATGTATCCGATGGCAAGGGAAATGCACCACCGGCGAAGCGGTTCCGAATCTTCCGCGTTGACGAAAATAATATAACGGCGATATACAGCCTCATAGGTGAGAAAGCCGCGATATCCCCACTTCTCATAGTAGGAATGGATATCTTCGTTATGGTAGTCAGCGAGAAACTGCAGCGTAAAAATTTTGATTTTGTCTGGATGATAGCTGATCGGAACAGGAAGAGAGGAGACCTCATATTTGATGAGCGCTTCGTAAGCAGAAATTTTCGATGATTTTCTTCCAAAAAACAAGGAATAGATCCTCCTTTTTTCTGTATGTGCAAGATTGGCGCCTGTAAGCTTTGAACGCGGGACTTGCCCTTGCGGAATGACAGCGCTTTTCCGGCAAAAAGCTATCCCGCCGATTCTTTCGTCTCCTGTCTGGATAAAAGACTTCCAAGATCTAAGGCGGCTTTATCTTCCTCAGAAATAACGCTCAGGTTTGCCCCGCGTATTGCGGATATCTGACTGGCGCGCGCATATTCTCTGTCGAGAATAAGAGAAACTGTTTCCTGACCGAAGGAATCAAGCGAGCGGAACTTTTTGACAATGGCTTCAAATTCTTCGGGGGTAGCACAATTTTGATAAAACCGCTCATCCATTTCATCCTGAAAAAGATAATTGGCGTCACACTGCAAAATCCGGAACAGCTTGTACAGGATGGAAGTCCTGGGAGAATTTGCGTCTGTCTCATAGTTCCCGACAGAGCCTTTGCTTACGCCCAGCAGCTTGGCAAGCTGCGTCTGCGTCATGCCAAGGCATTCCCTTCTTTCTTTTAACCTGGTGCCGAAGCTCACCTGCACCACCTCCTTATGGAGAAATCTTACTACAAAAAAGAGAAAACGTCAAGGAAAAAAGACAAAAATACTGAGAATAACAGATTGATTTCTCAGAAAAACTGTGCTATCATCTGATCAAGAGAGGAAAGAGGAAAAAGACGAAGATCATGCCGGACAGTTTCCTGTATACCAGCAAAAAAAGCTGAGACGCCCATGTCCGGGATGGAAAAAAAGATCCGCGCATATACTGTACGGATCCGAAAACGAAAAGACAGTCCGCAAAAGGAGGAGAGAGATATGGATGGTGCGGAACTATTAAAAGCTGTCGCTCTGGGCGTCATACAGGGAATCACAGAATGGCTTCCGATCAGCAGTACGGGGCATTTGATTTTGTTTGACGAGATCTGGCCGATGAAGACAGAACCGGAATTTTTTGAGGTGTTTAAAGTGATCATTCAGCTTGGCTCTATCTTGGCAGTTTTGGTTTTATTTTTTCATAAGCTGAATCCGTTTTCAACGAAAAAAAGCGGACCTGAAAAAAGAAATACTTGGGAACTGTGGAAAAAGGTGGCGGCAGGGTGCATACCGATCGCGGCGCTTGGAATCCCTCTTGATATGATTTTAGAGACGTATCTGTCGAGTGTTTTTGTTATTGCAGCCGCTCTGATTTTATATGGGATTGCGTTTCTTGCGATGGAAAACAGAAAAAAGGATCCTTGTGTATCTTCTTTGGAGAAGCTTTCCTATCGGACTGCTTTTTTGATCGGATGCTGCCAGGTCCTCGCTGTGATTCCGGGGACATCGCGCAGCGGCGCGACGATTTTGGGGGCGGTGTGGCTGGGATGTTCGCGCAGCGTGGCAAGCGAATTTTCTTTTTTTGTGGCGGTTCCGGTGATGGTCGGGGCAAGCGGGCTGAAGCTGGTCAAATATTTTGCAGAAGAGGGAATGTTTTCGCGGACAGAATGGATCCTGCTGGCAGCAGGGACGGCGGTCTCCTTTGCCGTGTCTGTGCTTGCGATCCGGATGCTGCTTTCTTATATCCGCAGACATGACTTTAAAGTGTTCGGCGTATACCGGATCATCCTTGGAGCCGCGATTGTGATATTTTTTGCCGCGGCGCCGTAAAAATGGGGCAAGATGGCTGAGAAAAACAAAAAAGAACAGACCTGCGAAAGAAAAAATTTGTTGATACAGAAAAGAGGCGTATTTTGATGAAAAGAAATGTTGTGATTAATCGGGAATATGGAAGCGGCGGAAGAAGCATTGGAAAATTAGTGGCAAACCAGCTTCATATGCCTTTTTATGACAGTAAAATACTGGAGGCATCGATAGGAAAAAACGGGATGACGGGAAGCTTTCTGGAGACATTTGACGAGAAAGTGATCGGCAGTTTTTTGTATACCCTGTCCATCGCGACAAGCGGAGACCGCAGAGCGATGGAAAAACCGTATCAAATGTATGCAGCGATTGCGGACACTGTTAAGGCTGCGGCGATGACGGAGCCGTGCGTGTTCATCGGCAGATGCGCAGACCAAATTTTAAAGGATGCGCATATTCCGTTTTTGAACGTATTTATCTATGCGACAGACAAAGAAGAAAAAATAAGACGCGCTGTGGAGGAAGGAATTCCCGGCGAAAAGGCAGAAAGCTATATCCATAAAAAAGATAAGGCGAGAAAAGCGTACCAGGATTTCTTCACGCATACAAAGTTTGGCGTGTATACAAACTATGACGTCTGTCTGAACAGCAGCAGATTTGGATATGAAAAATGTGCGAAAATGATTATAGAGGCTATGGATCTGTAAGAGGAGCAGGAACAGGAGGCGAACAGAGGATGAAAATCACGGTGGCGATGGATTCTTTTAAAGGCAGCATCTCCTCAGAAGAGGCGGGATATGCGGTGAAAACGGGAATCTGCAGGGCAGACCCGGAGGCGGAAGTCGAGGTGTGCCTGTTTGCAGACGGAGGAGAAGGCACGGTAGAAGCCCTGGTGTCCGGAAAAAATGGAAAAAAACAGAAAATCCGGGTGACCGGACCGATGGGGGAGAGCGTCTGCTGCGAGTATGGCATTCGAAATGACGGCACTGCCGTGATGGAGATAGCGCGCGCGGCAGGTCTGACGCTGCTGCCGAGAGAAAAGAGAAACCCTCTGACCGCCACGACGTACGGAGTCGGGGAGATGATAAAGGACGCCATTGAGAGAGGATGCACCAGATTTGTGATCGGAATCGGAGGAAGCGCCACAAACGACGGAGGAGCAGGAATGCTCCAGGCGCTTGGGTACGGATTTTTGGACCGGGAGGGAAAACAAGTTGCCAGAGGAGCTGAGGGATTAAAAAATCTGGAACGGATTACAGAACAGGCGATTTTCCCAAAGCTCAGACAGTGCCAGTTCCGGGTTGCGTGCGACGTCACGAATCCTCTCTGCGGGGAAAATGGATGCAGCATCGTGTACAGTCCGCAAAAAGGAGCCTCCCCTTCCGATGCGAGAAAAATGGACGAATGGATGCGGCACTATGCGGAGGTGACAAAAAGATGCTTCCTCAAAGCAGACCCGCAGCGGCCCGGAGCGGGAGCGGCAGGAGGGCTGGGATTTGCCTTCGAGACATTCTTACACGCACAGCTGACACCTGGAGTTCAGATTGTGATAGAGGAGATCGGTCTGGAGGAAGCAGTCAAAGGCGCGGATCTTGTCGTCACAGGAGAAGGAAGGCTGGACGGGCAGACAATCATGGGAAAGGCGCCTGCCGGCGTTGCGGGGATTGCAAAGAAATATGGGAAACCGGTGATTGCGCTTGCAGGGAGCGTCGGAAAGGATGCCGCGGCGTGCAACGGCTGCGGAATCGACGCCTTCTTCCCTATTTTAAAGTTCCCTGTTTCAGCAGAGCAGGCGATGAACCCGGAAGAGGCAAAACAAAATCTTTCCGACGCAGCAGAACAGATGCTCCGATTATGGAAATGCGCCTGCCGGCAGAAAGCGCAGTGAAAAGAAAATGAGATCAGGACTTTGCACAGAGCCTTTTTCTGATATAATGGAAGCAGCAGATAAAAATCTGTGAAAAAAGGCGCAGGAGGACAAAAATGGGACTTCAAATCGTAAAAGGAAATATTGTAGAGATGGGGACAGAAGCCATTGTCAACGCGGCAAACAGTGGTCTGATGAGAGGCGGCGGCGTATGCGGAGCTATCTTTTATGCGGCGGGAGCTAGAGAACTGCAGGAGGAATGCAGCAGAAAAGCGCCGTGTCCTACGGGAAGCGCTGTCGTGACGGGAGGATACCAGCTTAAGGCAAAGTATATCATCCACGCTGTGGGACCGGTGTGGAACGGAGGAAATTATGGGGAAGAAAAACAGCTGATCCGGGCTTACCAAAGCGCCCTTGAGGCGGCAAAAGAAAAAAACTGCGCATCGGTCGCATTTCCTCTGATCTCAGCGGGCATTTACGGGTATCCCAGAGAATCGGCGATCCGGACGGCAGTTTTGACGATCACAGAATTTTTAAAACAGAATCAGATGGAAGTGTATCTGGTGCTGTTTGAGCTTGAAGCGATGGCGATGGCGCAGGAAATGTTTCCGCAGTATATCGCGAAAAAAGCGTAAACATTGGACAGACGGAGCAGGAGGAATATGAAAAGAGAAGTAAGTTTAGAGGAGATATCGGACGGAAAGCTGTATAGGGCGAACGATATGGTAAAAGCAGACTGCCAGGACTGCCGCGGGTGTTCGGCGTGCTGCTATAAAATGGGAAATTCTATTATCCTGGACCCGCTTGACATTTACAGGATCACATTAGGGCTTGGATGCAGCTTTGAAGAACTGCTGAATGAAAAAATGGAACTCAATATTGTAGACAAAATCATCCTTCCCAACATCAAGATGAGTCAAAACCAGGAGCGCTGTCCCTTTTTAAATGAAGAGGAACGCTGCAGCATCCATGCGCTCCGCCCTTCGGTCTGCCGCCTTTTTCCGCTGGGAAGATACTATGAGGAGACGGGATTCCGCTATTTTCTGCAGATCTATGAGTGCAAAAAGAAGAACCGCTCTAAAATCAAAGTGAGCAAATGGATTGACACGCCGAATCTGAAAGAAAACGAGACCTTTGTATGGAACTGGCACGCCTTCTTAAAGGAGATGGAAGAGAAGATAGAGCAGAGTACAGATGAAAATCTGATGAAAAACATAGACTTTTTTATTCTGAAGAACTTCTACGCCAGACCGTACGACCCGGAGGAGGAGTTTTACCCGCAATTCTGGCGGCGGCTTGAGGAGGCCAGAAGCTTTGCGCAGATGATGCGCTAGTCCGCAATTGACAAGGAAAATGAAGTATGGCATACTTATAAGGTACGTGAATAATTTAACAGATAAAAAGAGGAAACGATTAAGATAGAAAACGAAAAGGAGAAAAAAAATGCCAAAAGTAAATTTTCAGTTTGAGGATGGAAATCAGGTGTCTGTAGAAGCGATAAAAGGCAGCAACCTGCTTGAAGTGGCCAGAAACGCAAACGTAGCGATCGACGCGCCCTGTTCCGGAAACGGCGCGTGCGGAAAGTGCCGTGTAAAGCATCTCAGCGGAGAACTCGCATCGAAAAAAAATATTCATATCAGCGAAGAAGAGGAAGAGCAGGGATGGAAGCTGGCGTGCCTGAGCACGATTGAGGGAGACGTCACCGTGGAGGTTCCCGACATCGCATCGGCGTATAAAAACAAAATGAAGATGGCAGATCTTGGCTCGAGGCAGGAAGTGGAAATCTTTGAACATGCCAAAAACCATATTGAAGAGGCGGGCATCGCGATGAAAAATACGATGCAGGTTGTCTCCGTCTCGATGGAGGCTCCAAGTCTGGACGATACGATGCCGGACAACGAGCGGCTGATGCGCGCGCTCCAGGCAGTGACCGGCATGGGAAAAATCCGCCTCCCCTACACCGTGATCCGCAAAATGCCGGATGTGCTGCGGGAAAATCATTTCCATGTGCAGTGTGTAATCCGCAAATCGAAAAGCGATGTGTTTGTGTATGACATTCTGCCGGAAGGCGAACCGGTCATTGTGGGAGGACTTGCGATCGATATCGGCACGACGTCTGTCGCAGCTCTTCTGATCGACATGCTCAGCGGAAAAATTCTGGCAAAGGCTTCAGCGGGAAACGGACAGATCCGCTTTGGCGCCGACGTTATTAACCGGATTATCGAATCGACAAAGCCGGGAGGTCAGAGAAGACTGCAAAAAGCAATCATTGACGAGACCATCAATCCTATGATTGATGAAATCTGCAAAAATGCAAAATTCCGCAAAGACCGCATTTACCGCCTGAGCGTTGCGTCGAACACAACGATGAACCACCTGTTTGCAGGAGTCAACGCCGACTATCTGCGCCAGGAGCCGTATATTCCGGCATTCTTTAAGACAAATTCTCTTTTTGCGGCAGATCTGGGAATCGATGTGCATCCGGACGCCCATATCATTTTAGCGCCGAATGTGGGAAGCTACGTAGGAGGAGATATCACGGCGGGCACGCTGGTCAGTATGCTGTGGAACAGACCGGAGTTTTCTCTGTTCATTGACCTTGGAACAAACGGAGAGCTGGTATTTGGAAACAATGAATTTATGATGTGCTGCGCCTGCTCGGCAGGTCCAGCCTTTGAGGGCGGCGATATCAGCTGCGGTATGCGCGCGACCGACGGCGCGATTGAAGCGTGCAAAATCGATCCGGAGACGATGGAGCCGACGTATTCGGTGATCGGAGAAGAAGGACAAAAGCCGGTAGGACTTTGCGGTTCCGGTATCATCGATGTGATCAGCGAGCTGTTCCGGGCAGGCATGATCAGCCCGAAAGGAAAATTTATCCGGGAAGGAAAGCGGATCCGCCATGACGCATACGGAATGGGCAGCTATGTCCTCGCGTTTGAGGAGGAGGCGGCTTCCGTAAAAGACGTAGAGATCACAGAGGCGGATATCGACAATTTTATCCGCGCAAAAGGTGCCATCTTCTCTGCAATCCGCACGATGCTGACAGCGGTCGATTTTGATATTTCAATGATTGACACCGTCTATGTCGCAGGCGGAATCGGAAGCGGAATCAATATGGAAAATGCCGTGAGAATCGGCATGTTCCCGGATATCCCGATTGAAAAATTTTCTTATATAGGAAATTCTTCTCTGTCGGGCGCGTACACAATGCTGCTGTCCACAGAGGCGGAGAGAAAGACATATGAGCTTGCATCTAATATGACGTACCTGGAATTGAGCACCGTGCCGACTTATATGGATGAGTTTGTGGCCTGCTGCTTCCTGCCGCATACGGATACGACCTTGTTTCCAAGCTTCTATTGATAGAAAAGACGGCGGCAGAGAGGAGAAAACATGAGAGTAATTCGTCCAGGATTTGAAATAATTTCGGAGCTGAATCCGGAAACAATTTTAAAAAATATCGAGAGGTGCGGAAGAGTCTGCTATAAGAGCGAAGATCGGATTGACCGGGGAAGCGCGGAAAAATTTATCCGAGGGATTATCGCAAGAGGTCATGAATCTGTGCTGGAACACGAAAAAATCACAGTAAAGCTGATCTGCGACCGCGGCGTCAGCCACGAGATTGTGCGCCACAGAGTGGCCAGCTACAGCCAGGAGAGCACGAGATACTGCAATTACAGCAAAGAAAAATTCGGAAAAGAGCTGACGATGATTCACCCGTGTTTCTGGGAGGACAGCGATCCCCAGTATCAAATTTGGAAAACAGCGATGGAACAGATTGAGCGATCGTACAATCAGCTGATTGAGATGGGTGCAAAGCCGGAAGAGGCGAGAACGATTCTGCCAAACAGTCTCAAGACAGAGATTGTGGTGACGATGAATATGCGGGAACTGCGCCACTTTTTAAGACTGCGCACCTCGAAAGCGTCCCACCCGCAGATGAGAGAGATCGCAGGAATGCTGCTTTCCTATCTCAAAGAACAGATTCCGGTGCTGTTTGAAGATATTCCATCCGAATAAGCTGCGGACAGACCGACACACAATACACGCAGCAGAAAACAAAAAGCGTGCCAGATCTCTGAAAAACGAGAAACGGCACGCTTCTTTTATAGAGTGTGCGGGCGTCAGACAGGCGCGGACGCGGTCACTGCTCCAGGATCATATCGATTCCCTTCTGCATGATCTCCTTGTCGATCATCCCCTGCGCCCCAGCGATCAGATAGCCGTCGCTGCTGATAAAAAAGGTGGTCGGAAAAGCAGCGATGCCGTACGTGTAGATGGCGTCCTGAGCCGTGTCGAAATAGACAGGGAAGGTAAATCCCTCCTCCTCGATATAAGCCGCGCCTTTTTCCTTCGTCTCGCCCATCGCGCCGACCGTATCGATCATGATAAAGGAGACCTCGTCGCCAAGCTCCTCATACATTTCCTGAAAATCAGGCATTTCCATCTTACACGGAGGACAGTTGCTGTTCCAGAAGTTTAAGACGGCAGGCTTTCCGAGAAGACTCCAAAGAGAGACGTCATTTCCCTCAGCGTCCGTCACCGTGAAATCCGGGGCGAGCGTATACTGAGCGTTAGAGGCGGAGGAGTCTCTTTCTTGTGTCTCCTCAGTCTGGGGCGGTTCGGTCTGGGAGGCATCCGGCTGAGAAGCTTCAGATTGGGAGGCATCCGGCTGAGAAGCGTCTGCCTGGGAAGCTTTAGACGGGGATGCATCCGCGCCGGAAGCACGAGAGAGCGCTTTAGAGTCTGAACCAGAACGGGTCTGTGTCTGCGCTTCAGACTGCGCCTTGGTTTCAGCTTCTGTCTCCGATGACGTCTGCCGGGTCTCCGTTTCGTCCGGATCCACCGTCTGGGACAGTGTCTCTGCCTGGTTCTGCGCCGTGCTCTCCTCCGAAGAAGGAGAAAGACTAAGAGACGACAGATTGCCCGCAGAGCGCTCCGATGAAAGTCTGCTGTAGGCAAACGCAGATCCTGCGATCAGCACGATAAAAATGATCAGTGTCAGGAAAAAAGATTTTTTTTGTTTCATGGGTGGCACCTCCTAATGTTCGGCAAAAATATTAAAAAGAGAGAACCGACAGCAGTCTGCTGAGCAGACCTGTCATCATGGCAGCTCCGACAAGGATCAATAGAGCGCCGGACACCGCATTGATGACGGTATAGTGATTTTTGATCCAGGCAAAAGCGGATTTCAGCTGGTGAATCAGGACAGCGCTCAAAAAGAAAGGAATTCCAAGCCCCAAAGAGTAGCACAGAAGAAGCAGAATTCCTTTTACGGCGGAGCCCTGCTGTGAAGCGAGCATAAGGGCGGAGCCTAAAAAAGCGCCGACGCACGGAGTCCATCCGATTGAAAACACGATTCCGAATGCGATCGAGGAAAAAAAGTTCATGTTTGCTGTGAGCGCGGCGTGATCCTTCGTGCGGCGAAAGACAGGAAGGTGAAATACGCCCAGATAGCTCAGACCAAACAAAATGATGATCAGCCCGCAGACGATATTGATGACGGTCTGATGGCGGGTCAAAAGCATCCCGATGCTTCCGGCAAACGCTCCCATGATCAGAAACATGATTGAAAATCCAAGAATGAATCCGAGCGCGTTTTTCAGCGTTGCAGATTTTTGGCGCTCTTCGTCGCTGCCGGCAAGATATGTCAGATAGATCGGCAGCATGGGAAGAAGACAGGGGGAAATAAAGGTGATCAGACCTTCTAAAAATGTAATCAGGTATTCCAAAAATAAAATCCTCCTTATAAATTTTTCTTGTCACTTTTCTCAGAAAGATGATATCATAGATTTTATAAAAAAGAAATTATTTTTCTGTGAGTATGTCACAGAACAGGCAGAAAAAGAATGGTAGAATGCAGTCAGCAGGAAACAGCAAAGAGACAAAAGAGAAGGGATGAAAAAGATGGAACATTTTGTGATTGTCGGGTCAGGACCGGCAGGTATTTCGGCATCTCTGTACACGGCGCGGGCAGGTCTTGCGACGCTTGTCGTCTCCGATGGGATGGGAGCCCTGGAAAAAGCGGGAAAAATTGACAACTTTTACGGCAATGAGCAGGGACTCAGCGGCGCCGGACTTCATGAGAGCGGAATCCGCCAGGCAAAAAATCTGGGCGTGCGTTTCCTGGAGGCGGAGGTGCTGGGAATCCGGGAAGAGGAAAACTTTATTCTCGTCACCTCAAAGGGAGAGATTGAGGCAGAGACGGTACTCCTGGCGACAGGGTCAAAGCGGGCTGCCCTGAAGGTTCCGGGAAGAAAGGAGCTGGAAGGAAAAGGGATCAGCTACTGTGCCGTGTGCGACGCATTTTTTTACCGCGGCAGGAAGACGGCGGTCATCGGAAGCGGAGATTTTGCGCTCCATGAGGCGAGAGTGTTAAAACCGCTTGCGAAAGAGGTGATCCTCTTCACGGACGGAAAAGAGCAGACATTTTCGGAAAAGCCGGAATTTCCGGTGGAAGAGAGAAAGATTGCAGCTTTTGAGGGGACGGATCATCTGCAGAGCATTTTGCTCGAGGACGGAGAGAGGATCGAGACAGACGGCGCATTCATGGCAATCGGAACAGCGGGAAGCACGGAGATCGCGCGCCAGATGGGGGCGCAGCTGACCGAGAGGAATACGATAAAAGTCAATGAAAAGATGGAGACAACAATCCGCGGGCTCTATGCGGCGGGAGACTGCACAGGAGGTCTGCTGCAGGTGGCGAAAGCCGTCTATGAGGGAGCGGCAGCCGGGATGGCAGTCTCGACAGCGTTTCAGCGCAGGAGACGGGCGGACGGTGCCGGGAGCGCCGATTCGATGAAATAAAAAAATAAAAAGAGAAAAGGAGAATGTACGTATGGAAGTAACCGTGACAAAAGAAAATTTTAAAAAGGAAGTGCTGGAGGCAGAAAAGCCGATTTTAGTTGATTTCTGGGCGACCTGGTGTATGCCGTGCAAACGGCAGGGCGTGATTTTGGAGGAAATGGCGGCAAACGGCGCAGCCATCGGAAAAATCGATGTGGACGAGCAGCCGGAGCTTGCCGCTCAGTTTCGGGTTATGAGCATTCCGACGCTGATTCTCTTCAAAAATGGACAGGAGGCGGAGCGATTAGTCGGACTCCGCTCCAGAGAAGAGCTGGAAGAGATCTTAAAAAAATATTGAGACGGGTAACTCCAGTCACACGGAAACTGTAAAAAAATAAGGGCTGCTGCGGATGGATGTCGATAAAAAGACGGATCTGCAGCAGCCCTTTAGTTGCCTGGAGGGAAGGATTTCGCTATAATAAAATAAATAAGATGATATCAGGGACAGGCGTTTTTGACTCTGGTGATCATACAAAGAAAGACTAACTATTAAAAGTCAAGTCTAAAATGAAAGTTTTTTGAATGAATTGCAGAAATGCATTTCAGATATAGTTGAACCT
>CAWVKK010000047.1:0-80391 GCA_963929865.1 uncultured Eubacteriales bacterium
TCTTTTGGATGATGAAGTCGGTGATATCCTGAAAGTAAGCGAAGGCAGATGGCAGATCGAGGAATGCTTCCGGATCATGAAAACAGACTTTTCTGCAAGACCGGTTTATTTACAGGATGAGAACCGAATCAAGGCGCATTTCCTGATCTGTTTCCTCGCATTAACCGTCTACCGTTACCTTGAGAAAAAACTAGATTTGAAATATACCTGTGAAGAATTGCTGGATACTCTGAAGGCAATGAATTTCGCCGGGATACAGGAACAGGGATTCCTACCCCTGTATCAGAGGGAAAAGATTACAGATGATCTTCATGAAGCCTGTGGGTTCCGGACAGACTATCAGTTCATAACGAAAAGGAAAATGAGAACGATCCAGAAAAAAAGTAAGGGGAAGGAATAAATTACCATAGTTCAAAACAACAGCAAAAATCGCTGTAGCCCAGTAAATACAAGGGCTACAGCGATTTTTGCTTTCATGAACTGTCAAAGACGGGATTATACCACTCTTATCTCCAAATAGCAATTTCTCTTTTTACATGTTTTGATCTATCTGGGCGGATCTTCCTTTTCAAACTCTACAATCACATAATATCCTCTCGGCGTCTCCTTGATTTCTCTCACCACTCCTTGCGTACTTTTAAGACGCTCGCGCATAGAATAGTTTGCCGACATCCCCACAGCCGGCAGGATCGTATAATAGTAGCTTGCGGGAAGCTGGCTTTCCATAATCTTAACCTTTTGCCCTGCCTGTACAAGGTTGGGGCGTTCCATCTTAAATTCCATAATTCTCATTTTTTTCTCCCCTTTTCTATTCACGTACCAGATCCGCGTACGTCCCTTCCACCAGTTTTCTTAAATCTTCGGGGTGAATCACAATCTGCTCTCCTCTTTTTCCGGCGCTGACGGCAATCTCGTCAAACAGCTGCGCCGTCTCGTCGAAATACGTCGGAAATTTTTTCTTCATTCCGACCGGCGAACACCCGCCTCTGATATAGCCTGTCACCGGCAGCAGATCCTTCATCGGAATCATCTCCGCCTTTTTGTCTCCCGCCGCTTTCGCCACTTTTTTCAGATCCAGTTCCCTGTCTACCGGTATGCAGCAGACAAAATAGCCTGTCCGCTCTCCTTTTAGCACTAGCGTCTTAAATACCTGTCCGCACTCCATCCCGATCATCTGTGCCGCGTGAACTCCGGACAGGTCTTCTTCGTCCACCTCGTATTCCTTTGTGCGGAACGGAACCTTTGCGCTCTCGACTATGCGCATCGCATTTGTCTTTACCGATGTATCATTCTTCTTTTTTCCCATTTTTTCCTCTTTTCTCCCTTTTCTTTCATTCTGTCTTTGCAGCTCTTCAAAGGTCACGGAGCAGACCGTCTCGCGCTCCTCCCCGGTGCAGACTGCCAGTATAAGGTCTTCTCTTTTATATAGATACACTGTCTCGCCTTCTACAGCGTATTGTCCTTCTTTTTCTTCTTCTGTGCACAGGAGGCGCAGATCCCGTGTGATGCCGGTTCCCTTTTTTTTCAGATACGCTTCCTTTGCCGCCCATATTTTCGTCAGCGTCCACTCTTTTTCCTCTATTGTCGGACACAAATCTACTCTTTCTTCTTCCTGCTCCGCGCAGATTCGCGCTTTGATTTTTTCCTGAAACGCAATCCGCTTCTGAAGATCGATCCCGTTTTCCCTGCGCCCCACAATACATACCGCATTTTCATCGCTGTGGCTGATATTGAAAAAGATGTCCGGCGGCGCCGCAAGAAATAATTTTCCGTACTTTCCGCTCATGACGGAAAGGCTTTCCCGGCTGAGCCCGTATTGCGCGGACAGCGCATGACACAGCAGACTGTATCCCACGATCCGTTCTGCTTTTCTTTTTCGATGTCTGATCTGCTCTGCCCTCTCTCTTAAGCTTTTGGGAAGGCTGTTCTCTAAAAGAAACAGCTGATGGTCAGTCAGCTGTTCGATGTTTTCATATAGATAAACCATTTTTGTTCCTCTGTCTGCATGATATCGTGTCTATTTTAGAACTTTTGTCTCAATTTTTCAAGCGCATTTTTTTCAATTCTGGAGACATATGACCGCGAAATCCCCAGC
The DNA here is from genome assembly GCA_963929865.1 of uncultured Eubacteriales bacterium. GTDB lineage: Bacteria > Bacillota > Clostridia > Lachnospirales > Lachnospiraceae > JAGZHZ01. The sequence continues at coordinate 2,096 of CAWVKK010000047.1, forward strand.
CGGCCTGCGATCTCTCTCTGTGTCATCTCTTCCTTTCCGCAGACTCCGTAGCGCAGCTGGATGACTTTTTTTTCTCTCTCATCCAGCGTTTCTTCCAGCAGTCGGTACAGTTTTTTTACATTGCTTTGCAGCTCCATTTCTTCTACAATATCTATATTTTCTCCTTCAATGACGTCGAAGAGATTGATTTCGTTTCCTTCTTTATCCGTGCCGATGGGATCGTACAAAGAGACTTCCTTTGCCGTCTTTTTTCTCATCCGGAACATCATCAGAAGTTCGTTTTCGATGCATCTTGCCGCATACGTGGCCAGACGATTGTTTTTCGCAGCGTCAAACGTGGAGACTGCCTTGATCAGACCAATCGTCCCGATGGAGATCAGATCGTCGCTCTCTTCCTCCGCTCCCTGATATTTTTTGGCCACATGGGCAACCAGTCTTAGATTGCGCTCAATCAAAATCCTTTTTGCCTCCATATCGCCTTCTTGATATTTTTTCAGATATTGTCTCTCTTCCTGAGCTGTAAGCGGCTTTGGAAATGTTTTCAAAAAAGCTCCTCTAAGCGGTTTTATTCTATTTTATGTTTTTCTCTGATAAAAAGTGCCTTTCCCATTCCATTTTCTTTCGCTTATTGACAGTCTATGTTCAAAACTTTATAATGAAAAAAACGGCTAATGCCAAAAAGGAGGATTTTACTTATGAAGAAGTGTAAACAGCAGCTTTCATCCCGTTGCCTTGCTTCTCTTGTCGCATTAAACATGGCTTTTTCTCTTTCTCTGCCTTCCTTTGCAGAGGAGCTTGCGGAAAATGCTGCCGATGATATCATCATTTTATATACCAATGATGTTCACTGCGGCGTCGACGACAATATCGGATATGCCGGTCTTGCTCTGTATGAAAAAGAAATGCTCGAGGAGACGCCTTATGTCACGCTGGTGGACGCCGGGGACGCCATCCAAGGAGCGCCTATCGGAACGCTTTCCAGCGGAAGCTATCTGATTGATATTATGAACGAGGTGGGATATGATTTCGCCGTGCCGGGCAATCACGAGTTTGATTACGGTATGGACCGTTTTCTGGAACTCGCGGAAGATCTCGACTGCGGCTATACTTCCTGCAATTTTATGGATCTTTCGACCGATCAGACTGTGTTGGACCCGTACCAGATTTTCGAATACGGCAGCACCCGCGTTGCCTTTATCGGCGTATGCACCCCGGAAAGCTATTCCAAATCGACTCCTGCTTATTTCCAGGATGAAGATGGAAACTATCTGTATGGATTCTGCGAGGATGAGACAGGGGAAGCTCTGTACGCCCAGATTCAGGATACGGTAGACGACGCGCTTGCAGAAGGCGCTGACTATGTCATTTTGGTGGGACATCTCGGAAACGAGGGCGTCACCGAGAGATGGTCTTCCGAGGAGGTCATCGCAAACACCTCCAATATCGATGTTGTGATTGACGGTCATTCCCACGAAACGTATAACCAGATTCTTGAAAATAAAGACGGCAGCCAGGTAATCCTGACACAGACCGGGACAAAGCTTTCCAATATCGGAAAATTGACCATTGAGCCGGACGGAACGATCACCGCAGAAATGGTGACGGAGGTCCCGGCGCCTGCCTCCACCGCTTCCGCCGCCGATGCCACGGCAGCTGAGGCTTCCCCTGCTTCCGCCTCTGGCGAAGAGGAACCGGAAAAATATGTGGATCCCCAGACTGATCAGTTTATCAAAAATATCCAGTCCCAGTATGCTCAGATGCTGGAAGAAGTTGTTGGCGAGACAACCGTTCTTCTGACAGTGAACAATCCGGAAACCGGAGAGCGCGCCGTCCGAAGCGCAGAGACAAACCTCGGCGATTTCTGTGCCGACGCTCTCCTTGACCAGACAGGCGCCGATGTCGCTTTCATGAACGGCGGAGGAATCCGCGCCGATATCGCGGTCGGCGACATTACATACAATGATCTCTTGAGCGTATTCCCTTACAGCAATACGATCTGCGTCGCAGAAGTGACGGGAAGTCAGATCCGGGATGCTCTTGAGATGGGTGCGAGAAATTATCCGGAAGAAAACGGCGGATTCCTTCAGACGGCCGGTCTTTCCTACATCATCCGCTCTTCCATCCCCAGCAGCGTACAGATGGACGAAAAAGGCAATTTCCTTGGAGTGGACGGAGAATACCGCGTTACCGACATTAAAGTCAACGGAGAAGATCTCGATCTGGAACAGGTTTATACGCTTGCCTCCCACAGCTATATGCTCAAATCTTATGGAGACGGCATGACTATGTTCCAGGGCTGCACAATTATCCAGGATGATATTGCAGTCGATGTCGACGTTCTCTCCAACTATCTGACAGAGGCTTTGGACGGCGTCGTAGGCGATTCCTATTCCAATCCTCTAGGAGACGGACGCATCACGATCCAGTCATGACAGACCGCCATCCTCTCTGATTGAAAAAAAGCATACTGCCGGATTGCCGAAAAAGGAAATCCTGCGGTATGCCTTTTTTATTTCAAAATTCTATTCTCTCTCCTGTCTTCTTAAGATATCATACGTGTTTAGTTTTATCCCAACGTCAATATACAGAATCTGCTTGGGATGCGGCGCGCTTTCCTGAGGATTTCCCTCCTCATCGAAGATCGCGCGCACGGTAACGTTCTGGTCGGTTCCGTCCGGTCTCATCACTTCAATGGTTTCTCCGACGCAGAATTTATTTCGCTGTTCAATCCGGAAAAGCCCGTTTTTTTCTTCTCCCACGATTCCAAGATACGTATACTCTTTGATGTACGTATTATTGTCGTAGATCTGCGCTTCTTCGCCCGGCTTTCCATAAAAAAATCCGGTTGTAAACTGCCGGTATGTGCAGTTTGAAATCTGGCTGCGGTACCATTCCATATTTTTTTCATACCGTTTTCTGTCCGCGATGCAGTCGTCAATCGCCCTGCGGTACGTTCTCGCCACTGTGGCCACATACAGAGCGGTTTTCATTCTTCCTTCCACCTTAAAACTGTCAATGCCGGCGTCCAGCAGATCCGGAATATGCTCGATCATGCACAGATCCTTTGAGTTGAAGATATACGTCCCGCGTTCGTTCTCATATACCGGCATGTATTCTCCCGGTCTCGTCTCCTCCACCACCGCGTATTTCCAGCGGCATGGATGCGTGCAGGCTCCCTGGTTGGCGTCCCTCCCGGTAAAATAATTGCTTAAAAGGCACCTGCCGGAATAGGAAATGCACATTGCGCCGTGGATAAAAGTTTCGATTTCCATCTCCTGCGGAATGTGCCTGCGGATCTCTTTTATCTCCTGCAGTGACAGCTCCCTCGCCGAGACGACGCGTTTGGCTCCCAGTTCCCACCAAAACCGGTATGTCCCATAGTTCGTATTGTTTGCCTGCGTGCTGATATGGCGTTCGATCTCAGGGCAGATTTCCTTTGCTTTCTGAAAGACCCCGGGATCCGCAATAATCAGCGCGTCCGGACCAATCTTTCTAAGCTCGCGAAAATAAGCCTCGACTCCCTCCAGATCTGTATTGTGCGCCAGAATATTTGCCGTGACATACACCTTAACTCCGTGGGCATGGGCAAAGGCAATCCCTTCTCTCATATCGTCCATAGAAAAATTTTTTGCCTTTGCGCGCAGACCAAAAGCTTCTCCTCCGATATAGACGGCGTCGGCTCCGAATATGACGGCTGTCTTCAAAACCTCAAGGCTGCTTGCCGGTATCAGTAACTCTGGTTTTTTCATAGTCTCCTCCTATTTCCCGTTTTATGCTGACAGCTGCTCCGTCCCCGATTGGAATGATGGAGGTAAGCAGCTCCTCCTTGTGTTTTAACTCATACAGATATTCCCGCATTCTCTTGTAAATTGTACGGTTTCTGCGCTCCACTGCAAAGTGGGATTCAATAATGTCCCCATCTTGGAGCACATTGTCGGATACCAGAACTCCTCCCGGCTTTAACAGTCTCATCACTTCCGGGAGAAAGTGGATGTACTGTCCTTTCGCGGCGTCCATGAAGATAAAATCGTATGGCTGCGAAAGCATTTTCAAAATCTCCGCCGCATCGCCTTCCAGCAGCGTGATCTGCCGCTCTTTTCCCGCCCTCCTGAAATTTTCCTTTGCCGTTGGAATCCGTTTTTCATATTTTTCAATCGTCGTGACGCTGCACTCCTTCGGTCCATATTCGCACAGCAAAATGGCGGAAAATCCCACGGCGGTTCCCACCTCCAGAATCCTTTCAGGCTGCTTCATAAAAAGAAGGACTTTTAAAAAGCTCTGCATCTCCCGTCGGATGATCGGAACCTGCGCGGCGATCGCTTCCTTTTCAATCTGATCTAAAATAGGCGTATTGCCGCGGTCCAGCGAATTAATATATGTAATCATTCTCTCATCTACTATCATATCTCTATTCCTTTGTCTCAGAAGGTGTTCTGGTTAACGTCTGGATAATCTCATCCGGCGTCTGGGCGCTGTTGACCACATACGTCCCGGGCTGGATGACTCCCCGGTATTCTGAAAGACGCTCCTGCACGCAGAAGACAATCGCATCCTCAATAATTCCTTTTTCCTCCAAAATCTGTGCGATTTCAGAGACAGTCTCGCCCTCCCGGACCGTGACGGCCGCTTCTTTTCCGGGCGGATCGGAAAATGCCTGTTTGGCGAATACACCGTACCCAAACTGATACGCTTTTCTGCCTCCGACCGCCAGCAAAACTGCCACCGCCACAGTAAGCACGATCTTTGCCGCAGCCGCGGCGGCTGTCCATGTTGTTTCTCCTTTCATATATATATGTCTCTCCTATCTTTTGTGCCATAGCTGCCGTATCTGTGCGGATTTTTTTCTCTCAGGGACCATGCGGGACTCTTCCCGCTGAAGTAAAAAAAGGCCTCGTCACTTTTCTGCGAGGCGCACATGATTTTTTCCGTGATATCCTATCATACTGCTGCTGCCCTGCGCCGGATGCGCTCTCTTTTTTCAGAGGCTCATCCGGCGCAGGCTTTGTTTCTATAAATCAATTTCGTCAACGAAATCGTCGATATCCATGTCAATCGATACTGCCACTTTCTGAATAATTCTCTGGATGCTCCTGCAGATGTCCAGTTCGCATTCCAGATACGATTCGATCAGTTCATTTTCCCGAAATTCCTTATATTCTCTGTTGAACTTTTCTTCCTCTGAAAAAAGATCGTCCGGCGTTTCTCCGGCCTGCATCAGGTAATTTCTTTTCCGGAATTCATCCAGCTGCCGCTTCAATTCTGGATTTTGTGCGATCAATTCTCTTACTTCTTCATACCTTTGATAGCTGTCGCTTTCTTTGAGCGCGGCAATTAATTTTTCTGTATGATATTTCACGCTTTCCATTTCTTTTCCTCTACACTTCCATAATAATCGGCAAAATCATTGGATTTCTCTTCGTCTTTTTCCACAGGAAGTCGCTCAGCGAGTCTTTTATAATATTTTTTATCTTTCCCCAGTCGCTGATGCGCCGCTCCATGCACTCATCCAGCGCATGTTCCACAACGTGTCTCGCCTCGTCCATTAAAGACTCCGATTCTCTGACATACACAAATCCTCTTGATACAATGTCCGGTCCTGCCAGAACCTGGTTGCTGTACTTCTCAAGCGTTAAGACAACGATCAAGATGCCGTCCTCCGCAAGATGCTGGCGATCTCTGAGAACGATGTTGCCCACATCTCCGACTCCCAGTCCGTCTACTAAAATCGCTCCCGCCTGGACGTGATCCACAACCGATCCCGACTCTGCGTCCACTTCAAAGACATCTCCTGACTGCAGCATAAAGATATGGTCCTTTGGGATTCCCAGGCTTTGCGCGATTGCCGCCTGCGCTTTTCTGTGACGGTACTCTCCGTGAACGGGCAGCGCATATTTCGGATGCACCAGAGAATAGATCAGTTTGATCTCTTCCTGGCACGCATGTCCCGATACGTGGGCGTCCTGGAAGATGACGTCGGCTCCCTTCATAGACAGTTCATTGATGACTTTCGAGACGGCCTTTTCATTTCCCGGAATTGGGTTGGAGCTGAAAATAACCGTGTCGCCCGGCTTGATCGAAACCTTCCGGTGTACATCGGACGCCATTCTCGAAAGCGCGGCCATAGATTCCCCCTGGCTTCCTGTTGTAATCAGCACCATCTGTTCATCCGGATAATTTTTCATCTGTTCGATTTCGATCAGCGTATTCTCCGGAATATTAATATAGCCAAGTTCCAGCGCCGTGCTGATGATGTTGACCATGCTGCGCCCTTCCACAACGACTTTGCGCCCGTATTTGTACGCCGAATTGATAATCTGCTGCACCCTATCTACATTCGATGCGAATGTCGCAATGATAATTCTCGTGTTCCGGTGTTCTGAAAAAATATTGTCGAATGTTTTTCCGACAGTTCTCTCCGACATCGTAAAGCCGGGGCGTTCTGCATTCGTGCTGTCGCACATCAGCGCGAGCACGCCTTTTTTTCCGATTTCCCCAAAGCGCTGCAGATCGATCGCATCTCCGAATACCGGCGTATAATCCACCTTAAAGTCTCCTGTGTGGATGACTGTCCCGGCCGGCGAATAGATGGCGAGCGCGGACGCGTCTGCAATGCTGTGATTTGTTTTAATAAATTCAATCCGGAACGCTCCCAGATTGATCGACTGTCCGTGCTTTACAACCTTTCTTTTCGTGTTTTTCAGCAGGTTGTGTTCTTTTAGCTTCCGCTCAATGATTCCGATTGTCAGCTTTGTCGCATAGATGGGCACGTTGATATCTCTCAAAATATACGGCAGAGCTCCAATGTGATCCTCATGACCGTGCGTGATGATAAATCCTTTTACTTTGCTGATGTTGTTCTTCAGATACGTCACATCCGGAATCACCAGATCAATTCCCAGCATATCGTCCTCCGGGAATGCAAGACCACAATCCACGACGATGATGCTGTCTTCAAACTGGAATGCCGTAATATTCAGTCCAATCTGTTCAAGCCCTCCCAGTGGAATGATCTTCAGTTTTGAGTTGTTCAAGTTTTTCAAAAGTTGCACCTCCATTGTTTTCCGCACATTTACGAACATTTATTTTCTTTTTCGCGTTTATACAGTCCTTTCAGGGGCAAGCAAAGCCTCTGCAGATTGTGTCTTCTCGTTCCGATCCCAGACGAAACCTGCAGTTTTCAGCCGGCGTTGTCTTTTGTCTCCGCGCGGAGGCAAAACTGCCGTCATGCTCTGTTTTCCCTGCTTTTCCTGTTTTTTTAAGATAGAAAGCCGCCAAAAAACGGATCCTTCTGATCCGCGGGCGGTCATTCGATCTCAATATCTTCCATCATTTCCATAAATACTTTTGAGAGCGCCCGCAATTCTTCTTCATCTTCCACAATCTCATACAGCGCTTCCGGATCGCTCTCGTCCGACAGATCTTTTAAGATAAGCGCCTCCGCCTCTTCCTCGTCTTCTCCGTCTTCTGTCACCAGCAGATAATTTTTCCCTCCGATTCTCGTCTCTTCTAAAACGTAAAATTCTGTCTCTTCGTTGGAGCCTTCCAACGCAAACTTAATTTTTTCCATTCTTTCTTCCCTCGCTGTCCAAATATCCCTGTAAAATCAGCACTGCTGCCAGCTGATCGATATACTGTTTTCTGTTTTCTCTTCGAATGTTTCCTTCCATCAGCGTCCTGTTCGCCTCTACTGTCGTCAGGCGCTCATCCCACATGATAACCGGAAGTCCTGTCCTTTTCTTTAACATTTCCTGAAACGCCAGAGACTTCTCTGCCCGGTCTCCCAGCGTATTGTTCATATTTTTCGGCAGCCCCAGCACGATCACCTCTGCCTTGTATTCCTGAATCAGCGCCTCGATTCTCGCTATTGTTCTGCGCAGTTTATTCTCTGATGTTCTCCGGATAATTTCTATTCCCTGCGCCGTCAGCCCTAAGGGATCGCTGATTGCCACTCCTACTGTTTTCGACCCAAAATCCAATCCTATCGCTCTCATACAATCCCTTTACTGCCACGATTTGTTTTTGATATATTCTTTTAGCAGCTCCTCGACCAGCTCGTCACGCTCTACTTTCATAATCAGGCTTCTTGCATTGTTATGACTTGTAATATACGTCGGATCTCCTGACATAATATATCCCACGATCTGGTTGACTGGATTGTATCCTTTTTCTGTCATCGCATTATAGACGGTATCCAAAATATCCTTCACACTGACTTCCGTCTCAGAATTCACTTTAAAAAACTGTGTGTTTGATGTAATCTTACTCATATTTTCACGCCCTTATCTCATTTTTATTGTCTTTTGCTCCTTCTGCCGCCCGCCGCGTCGGTTTTTTCTCCCAGACCGGCATAGAAACTTTCCTTCCTGTTAATCTATTGTACACAATCGGACATGCGGTTTCAATTCTTTTTTTAAACTTCCTGATAAAATTGTGTTTTCTTTTCCATATTCTTTTGGAACGGCCGCTTTGATATATTCTTTTGTGTGACCTAAATAGTAAAATACTCCGTCGATATTGACCCTCTCCTCGCACAGCACTTCCACTTTCTTATTTTGCCATGCCTCTTCAAATGCCGTCTGATTTTTTTCATTCAGCTCGATCAGCTCATTGCTTCTCTTGTTTTTGATGGGATCCGGAACCTGATTTTCCATAGCCGCGGCCCTTGTCCCTTTTCTCCTCGAATACTTAAATATATGCGTTTCGAAAAATTTTATTTCCTCCAAAAAAGATTTCGTCGCGCTGAATTCTTCATCCGACTCTCCCGGAAATCCGACAATCACGTCCGTCGTCAGAGCGGGATTGTCAAACGTCTCTCTTAAAAGCCGGCACTTTTCGCTGTACTCCTCCGTCGTATACCGCCTGTTCATTCTTTTGAGCGTGGCGTTGCAGCCGCTTTGCAGGGAAAGGTGAAAATGCGGGCAGAATTTTTCTAATTTTTTTAGTCTGCTCACAAATTCTTCGGTGATGATTCCCGGCTCCAGGGAGCCTAGGCGGATTCTTTTCACTCCTTCGATCTGGTGTACCTGCTCGATCAGCTCGATCAGGCTGCTCCCCGTGTCGGTTCCATAGGAGCTTAAATGAATCCCGGTCAAAACCATCTCCTGATATCCAAGCCCGGTCAGCCTGCCGATCTCTTCCATCACCTCTTTTTCCTTTCTGCTGCGCACGCGTCCCCGCGTATAGGGAATGATGCAGTAGCTGCAAAACTGGTTGCATCCGTCCTGTACTTTGATGTACGCTCTTGTATGTTCTGCTGTTTTTTTGAGGGACAGCTCTTCGTATTGCCTTTCATGGGACATATCCGCCACAAACTCTTCTGGCTTTCTCCCCTCTTCCAATTCCTTCAGGATCGAAATCAGGTCCTTTTTCCGGTTGTTTCCGATGATCGCGTCCACCGACCCATCGGCAAGCAGATCCTCCGCGGAAGCCTGCACATAGCATCCTGCCGCCACCACGATTGCTTTGGGGTTCATCTTTCTTGCCTTGTGCAGCATCTGTCTCGATTTTCGGTCTGCCATATTCGTCACCGTGCACGTATTGATCACATACAGATCCGCTCCTTTTTCAAACGGGACAATCTCATATCCGTTTTCTTCCAGCATCTGCTGCATCGCCTCTGTCTCGTATGCGTTTACTTTACAGCCTAAATTATGGAGCGCCGCCTTTTTTCCCGCCATGGTCTCTTCCTCTCTTCGTCTTTTTTGTTTTTCTCATCACTTTTGCCAAAGATCCATTCAAAAGTTTGTGCGTTTTCTTAAAGTTTGTACGTTTTCTTATTGACTTTTCAAACTGCTGCCGTTAATATAAAGATAATAAAACATATTCGGGAGGTAATTCCAATGAAAACAGTTCAAATTTCCCTAAATTCTATCGATAAGGTGAAATCCTTTGTAAATGACATTACAAAGTTTGACTATGACTTTGATCTGGTATCCGGAAGATACGTAATCGACGCAAAGTCCATCATGGGTATTTTCAGTCTGGATCTGTCTAAGCCTATCGATTTAAACATCCATGCTGAGGATGAGGTCAATGCCATTTTAGGGACATTAAAGCCTTATATCATAGAATAGATCATCGTTTCTATCGGAGCAAAAGCTGTCCGTTTTTCGGACAGCCTTTTTCTTTCTCCCTATTCCGCCACAACCACTTCCGCGGTCTCAACCGCCGTTCTTACCAGCTCATCGATCTTTTCTGCAAGATGCGTCTCTGAACGCCTGATAATATTTAGGTTCGGCTTTGTGACCGGATGTTTTGCCACAAAAATGGTACAGCAGTCTTCAAACGGCAGAATTGACGTCTCATATGTCTCAATCTTTTCTGAAATGTCGACAATATCCTGCTTGTCAAATCCAATCAAAGGCCGGTAGACCGGGATGGTGCAGACTTCATTCGTCACGGCAAGGCTCTGCATCGTCTGGCTTGCCACCTGTCCGATGCTCTCCCCTGTGATCAGCCCCAGAGCTCCGCACTCCTTTGCAAAGTGTTCGGCTATGCGCATCATATAGCGGCGCATAATAATCGTCAGCTCCTCGTGCGGACACTGATCGTAGATATACAGCTGAATGTCGGTAAAGTTTACGATGTGCAGGCGGATCGGTCCTGTATAGCGGGAAATAATTTTTGCCAGATCGATGACCTTCTGTTTTGCTCTCTCACTGGTATAGGGCGGAGCGTGAAAATAGACGGCGTCGATCTTGACTCCCCTTTTTGCAATCATATATCCGGCCACCGGGCTGTCGATTCCCCCTGAGAGCAGCAGCATTGCCTTTCCGTTTGTTCCGACCGGCATTCCCCCCGGTCCCGGTATGATCTTGGAATAGATGTAGATCTTTTCTCTGATTTCCACATTCAGCAAAATCTCCGGATTGTGGACATCCACTTTCATCTGCGGAAAGCTTTCCAGAATTTTTTCTCCCAATGCCGCGTTTAATTCCATCGATGTCATCGGGTAATTTTTTCTGGCTCTTCTTGCGTTGACTTTAAACGTCTGGTTTTTTTCCGGATGCGCTTCGGCTATATAGGAAAGCACCGATTTTTCCAGCGCCTCCAGCCCTTCGTCTTCCGCATGGACAACCGGGCAGATTCCGACAATGCCGAACACGGTCTGAAGCGCAGCCACAGTCTCGTCAAAGTCAAACTCTCCCCCGCACTCTACATAAATTCTTCCCTGCTGTTTGTGTACAAAAAATTCTCCTTCCACTCTCTTTAAGCTGCGGCTGATCTGGCTGACCAGCATATCTTCAAACAGATATCGGTTTTTTCCTTTGATTCCGATCTCCCCGTATTTAATCAAAAATGACTGAAACATATCCTCTCTCCTGTCTGTTCTCTATCTCCTTACGTAGCGGCGCAGCGCCGGCACCAGCTGCTTTAAGACTTGTGCGGCGTACGTGATCTCCTCCATGGACGTCGTCTCGCAGAAGCTGAATCGAAGCGTGCAGTCAAGGAGTTCCCTTGGCATATTGACGGCAAGCAGCGTATGGCTTGCCGTCTGCTTTTTGTTTGACGAACACGCCGAGCCTGCCGATGCGTAGACTCCTCTCTCCTCCAGCGCGTGGAGCAGCACTTCGCTTCGGACGCCTTCAAAACTGGCGCTGACGATGTGCGGCGCTCCTTCCTCCCCTGGCAGACTGTTCCATATCACGCCGTCCATCTCCTCAAGCTGTTCCATAAAATGGCGTTTCAGCTTCAAAAGGTGATTCCATGCTTCTTCCTGCGACTCATATGCCATTTTGGCGGCGACACCGATTCCCGCCGCCCCTGATACGTTGTCGGTTCCGGAACGCATTCCTCTTTGCTGTCCTCCTCCTAATATCAGAGGTCTGATCTTTGTTTTCTCATTGATGTAGAGAAAGCCGATCCCTTTTGGTCCGTGAATTTTATGACCGCTGACGGCCAGCAGATCGATCCCTGTCTTTTTCGGATAAATTCTGTATTTTCCGTAAGCCTGAATCGCGTCCACATGAAACAATATCCTTGGATTTTTCTCTCTGATGACCCTGGCCGCTTCCTCAATCGGCTCAACGGCCCCGATCTCGTTGTTGACATACATAATCGACACCAAAATGGTATCGTCCCGGATCTCTCTCTCCAGCTCTTCTACGCTGATTCTTCCATAGCGGTCCGCCTTCAGATACGTGACCGAAAAGCCCAATGTCTCCAGATATTTCATCGGTTCCAGCACGGCTGCATGTTCTACGGAGGTCGTAATGATATGTCTGCCCATCCTCTGATTGGCCAGCGCCGTCCCGATAATTGCCCAGTTGTCCGCCTCCGTTCCTCCGGACGTAAAAAAGATTTCCTTTTCCGCCACTTTCATGGTCTTTGCAATCTGTTCTCTCGCTTCCTTTAAGTAGCGTTCCGCGTAAACTCCGACCAGATGCTTTGCGGAAGGATTGCCGAAATCTTCCATCATCGTCTTCACCACAATATCTCTGACCGGCTCTGAGCACCTTGTTGTGGCTGAATTGTCTAAGTATGCTTCCATCTTGTTTCCTCACTCTTCCGGTTCCAGGCAAAATACCAGGATCGACAAAACTGCCATCCCTGCCGTCTCGGTGCGCAGAATCCGTTTTCCCAGCGTCACTGGGAGGATTCCATTTTGCTGCGCAAGGGCGATCTCCTGCTCGTCGAATCCTCCTTCCGGACCGATAAAGACTGCCACAGACTGTCCCGGCTTTATCGCTCCAAAAAGTTCCCTCGTCTTTTTCATGCCGCCCGCAAGCTCATAGGGAATGATTTTAACGTCCATCTCTTTCGCATAGCCGACCGCTTCTTGAAACGTCATCACCTGATGAATCTGCGGAATCCTGGTCCGCTTGCTCTGTTTGGCAGCGCTCTCTGCGATTCCCTGCCACCGTCTCCTTTTTGTCTCTTCTTTCTTCTGATCCAGTTTGACGACCGCCCTTTTCGTAGCTACCGGAATAATTTCATACACCCCAAGCTCTGCCGTCTTTTGAATAATCCAGTCCATCTTATCACTCTTTGGCAGTCCCTGAAACAGGTAAATTTTGTTCGGCAGCTCCATCCCGACTTCTTCTGCCCACATAATCTTTGCGCACACCTTTTCGTCTGAGAGCGATGTGATCTCACACCGGTATTCCCTGTTGTCACACCCGGTGCCCACGCAGATCTGTTCTCCTTTCTGCATACGGAGAACATTTTTCATATGGTTGACGTCTTTTCCTGTGATCACAATGTCTTTTTCTTTGATCTGTTCCGGATTTACAAAAAAATGATGCATCGTATTCTCCTAGTTCTTTCTCGCCGTTACGGACACCCATTCTCCCTGACGGGTAATCTCTAACACTTCCATCCCCGCTTTTTTGACTGCTTCCGTCACCGTCTCCTCCTTCTCTGCGAGGATTCCCGACGTGATATAGATGCCGCCTTTTTTCATCTGATGGCGGATGACGGGAGTCAGAGCCACTAAGACGTCGGCGAGAATATTTGCCGTTACGATATCGTACCTTTCATATCCGACCTGCTCTTGAACTTTCTCATCGTCGATAATATTTCCGATCAGGACGTCCATGCTTCCAGGCGCGATCTGATTTGCCTCCAGATTCTCTTTTGCAGCGGAGATGGCGCACGGATCCAGATCGGTTCCCACCGCATGTTTTGCCCCCATCTTCAGCGCCGCGATCGACAGGATTCCGCTCCCTGTCCCCACGTCGAGAAGCATCGTCTGCTCTGTCACATATTTTTTCAGCTGCCGCAGGCAAAGCTGGGTCGTCTCGTGCATACCTGTTCCAAAAGCCGTCCCCGGATCAATATGAATGATCATTTTGTTTTCATCTTCTTTTTTTACTTCTTCCCATGAAGGAATGATCAAGATGTCATCCACATAAAACTGATGGAAATACTGTTTCCAGTTGTTGATCCAGTCCTTATCTTCCGTCTGCGACTGTGTAATCGTTCCTTCTCCGATATCCATGAAGCCGCGCAGCTCTTCCAGCGCCTCTTTCACCCTTTCGAGGACCGCTTCTGTGTCCTCTCCTTCTTCCAGATAAAAATTCAGATACGCGGTTCCGTCGTCTTGCGGACCCTCCGGCAGAATGTCGACAAACATCTGTTTTTTATCTTCCTCTGTCAGAGGTACGTTGTCCTCGATCTCCACTCCTTCTACGCCCGCCTCGGATAAGGCGGCAATCACCATATCCTCAGCCTCCGCCACGGTCTTTAATCTAAATTTATTCCATCTCATTTTTTCTTTTACCTCATCTGTTTTTTCTGACCTGTTAGTCTTTTCCGCCGCCGGACCGGCTCCTGACCGGAGCGTTTCTGCGCAGAGCCGCAGCTGTCCTGCCGTAAGGAAGCAAAAGACTAATTTTGTTATTATATCACAAAATATCTGATGGATCAATTTTTAATTTGGATCAATCAGAACTGCCATCTGTCCGAGCTGCCGATAAATCTCCTCAAAGCGGTCGGCGTCGCGCTCTACGATTCCTTCCAGCGGATCGTTGACGGTCACTGTATTCGTCTGGGTGTTGTAGCCGCACAATACGACGCAGTGTTCTCTGCGGAACCAGTAATACGCAGTCCCCTCATAGACATACGTCTGATCTGTCTGTTCCAGATCGGAGAGATACATGCTGTTCCACACAATCACCGGCGTCCCGTTTGCCACGTAAGGGTACAGATCCTCTAGCTCTGTCCCTGTGAGGTTGGTGACTGTCATGTCGGATCCGTGCGCCGCCAAAAATGTCTCCGCCGCTTTTGTGATGGCCGGCGCAAAACATCCTGCTCCGCTCTCCGTATGGGGATTTCCCACATAGGCGGACACAAAATCCGTATCGCTGTATTCCAGATATTCGTCTGCAATTGTCGTCTTCTCCAGTTCAAATCCGTAATGGCGCAGAACGATCGTAAGCGCCACCGACTCGCACCCTGTCGGAAGCTCCGGATTTTGCATCAGTTCCTCCATCGGGATGGAAAACTGATCCGGGATCTCGCATCTGCCGTTTTCGTCAATGCGGATATCTCCGATTGTCACGCCTTTTACCATTTTTCCGCTCTGAAGGTGGAACAGATAGCGGTTCCCGTTTACAATCTGCCATCCGGTCTGCATCGTTCCGTCTGTGCCCATGTAGTATTCTTCTCCGTCCACCGCAATCAGCCCGGTCGTCATCCTGCCATTCTGGTCAAAATAATAGGTCTCCCTCCCAATATCCACGAATTCGTCCCTGACCGCTGCTCCGTCTTCCCCGACATAGCAGACGCCGTTTTCCACCTCCACGATCTGGTTTTTCTGCATGGCTGCGTCGGCGCCAAAAGCGTAATACACCCCCTCTATCTCGACCGCTTCTGCCTGGTATGCTTCCCCGGTTTCCCCGAAAAAGTACCGGTTTTCTCCCACATCTTTCCAGCAGTTTGTCTCCATTTTTCCGTTTTCGTCAAAAAAGTAGCGATACTCTCCGATTTTTTGAAATCCTGTCAAAATTTCGTTTCCGGCTTTATAGTAGAAGTCTCCGTTTAATTCCAGCCATCCTTCCGCCTTATATCCCTGCCCCTGCAGACGGTACAGCTCTATCAGGATATTCGTCAGTTCTCCATTCTTGCTTTCAATCCGGGTATATCCGCCCTTCTTCTCATCTTGCTTTTCCTCCGGTTCAAAAGAATTGTGAATGTCTTCCAGCACCAGATCTGCTTTTGTTTCTATGCCGCTATAAAAAAAGGAAGTACAGACTGCCATCCACGCGATCATAGTTCCTGCCTTTATGTGTCTTTTTTTCATAGCATCTCCCATTCGTTTTTCCTTTTGTTTTTGTCATGTCCTGCTCAGGACAGGGTGCTTTCCTTTATCTCTTCTTCGCCTTCTTTTTTGTGATCAGTCCCACTGTCATGCAGACTGCGACTAAAAAAACAGCGGCACCTGCGAACAGGAAAATTCCTATATAATCGCTTTTTCTTTCTTCCTGCACATCAAGCGCTATTCCGTGGATCTCTCCGACGCCCGAAGCTTTGACTGCCGCCTGGTCGGCGCCCATCAAAAACGTTCCCAGCTCATTTGCCTGAATCGAAATCTTTCCTTCCTCCACAACTGCGCTGTATCTCTCCAGCGTGCCGTTTACCGTCAGCTGAAGAACCGTCACTTCTTCGCCGTTCATCCTCTCATCCAGGTCAAATGTTACCCGCAGCGTGCCGTCCGGCTCTCCTCCGCTGACGGAGAGGCGGTATCCTGCCAAAACTGTTTTTCCCTGCATTTCTTCCCGGCGGCACATTGAATCGTACGTCGTGTTTCCTTTCTTGATCTGCTCTACTCTCAGCTCAGGCAGCGCTGTAAAAAATCCGTTCACGGAAATCCCGTACCATTCATTCTTAAGGGTAGTCCGGCTTGAGCCTGCCGCTCTTTTTTTCCATCTGGCATATACCGTCTTATCCCCTTTTTCTTTCGCCGTGATTTCCGTCACCCTGTTTCCGCCTGTCTGGCTGTCATACCATCCCTCAAACGCATATCCGTCTTTTGTGTAGGGTGCCTGCACCGGGAGGGTAATCCCCGTGCCGTAGGCATATTCTGAGGCTGCTTCATAGGCGCTGTCCAGCTCTTCTATTTCCGCCCCGTCGTCATCCAGATAATAAATCTGATACGTTGTCTTTTCCGTCTCGGACGCCTTGGCAAACTCTACCGCGATCGTATGGCTCTCCTGGATGGGCTGGAAAGAATAGCTGTTTTTCTCCCGTACTCTCCTTAGAGCGATCTGTGAAATTTCTTCCCCGTCAATCCGTACTGCGCGGATCTCGTATCCCTCATCCGGGAAGATAGAAAACGTGATCGTCTGCCCCGCCGTCACCTTCTGCTGCCCAAGAGGATTGATGTCTCCATGTCCTCCTGCGCTGGAGGTGACGACATAAAAGGTTTCCTCCGGCTCTTTTTTTGTAAACGCCGCGCTGATCTGATGGTCAGCGCTCACCTGATAAAAGGTATAGGAGAGCGTCGTCTTTAACAGCTCCAGCTCTGTCTCTGCGACAGCCGTTCCGTCAATGCTCAGCTGTGCCAGCTCATATCCCTGGTCGGGAATGATCTGAAAAATAACGTCAGATCCCGCCTGTACCGTGACAGAACCGCTTCCGTCTCCGCTCATATCCAGGACGGGCTGAAGACTTCCCCCTTCGCCTGCTGAGAAAGAAATCTGACACGAACTTTTGGAAAAGATAACTTCCAGGGTGTGATTTCCCTGAATCTGCGCAAACGTATAGCTCTGCGACGCCTTTACGCCTGCCAGTTCTTCGTTTGAAATACTCGCCCCGTCGACCAGAATCTGTGAGATCTCGTATCCGGTATCCGGGATGACAAAAAGCTGGCATGTCTGTCCCAATTCCGCGGGGACGCTCATGGTTCCGTTTGTCACGCCGTTGAGCCAGTCCTGCGTATAGACAGTCCCTCCTGTTCCCGCCGTCACAGAAATCGTACTCTTCTGGGATGCGTCCGTTCCAAAGGAGGCATAAACGCTGTGGTCCGCCTGCACCTGCCACAGGGTAAAGCTGTTTGTATTCCTTGCCGACTGCAGCTCCTGATCGGAAATCGGAGCGCCGTCAACCCAGATTTGCTGCAGCTGATATCCCTCATACGGATAGAAAAACAGACTTACGCTCTGCCCCTGCGGCACATAGACGACGCCGTCCTCTGACGTTGTAAGTCCCGGAGAAGTCTCCACTGTTCCGCCTCCTTCAACCGTGACGGATACCCGATGCGTCTCTTCATTCTGCCCGGCGGCTGCAAATTCTACATAGATGCTGTGATCCTGCGTGGTATCCCAAAGCCAAAAGCCTCCAAGCTCGATTGCGTTCTTCTTATTTTCTCCTGTCGCCGCCACCCCGTCAATATAAATGTCCTGTATCTCATATCCTGCATCCGGAACAATGGAAAAAAATGCTGTTTGTCCTTCGGGTATCTGAACCACGCCCTGGTTTGTAATCCATGCCGTTTCCGGAGGCACTACAGTGCCTCCCTGTGAATATCCCACTGTTACCTGATGGTATGTCTGCCAGGAGGACGCTTCGTCCATGCTTCTTTCCTTGTGAGAATGGTCTTTTTCTTCCTGGAAGCTGACCGCAGCGCCTGCGTTTTCCGTCCCGGCGTCCGACTCAAGTGTCTGTGCGTACTGCGCGGTAATCTCTCCCTTTGCCTCATCGAACAGGATTTCCAGCGTTCCTCCGTCCTTTGCGATTTCAACCCCGACTGGTTCCTGCGTTCCTTCCATTCCATATATATTTGTCCAGCTGTGATCCTGCGCAACCCAAAATTCATAATACCCTGCGCTTACGTTCTCATAAACCGCTTTAAAATTTCCTTCTTCTGTCTGCCGCATATCGTTCCAGACAGCTCCGGGATCCTGCTCCGTCCCGCAAAGCGCTTCCGATCCGAATACGGTATACGTGTGGCTGCCTGATTTCTTCTCCGCGCAGAAAATCACATCCATAGATGTATTGGAATAAATTCCTCTCAGGGAATAGCTCTGTGTCTGTATCACTTCTTCTAACTGCGCGTCCCTCAGCCTTACCCCGTTGACGCTGACTGACGACACCTCGTATCCTTCATCCGGCACAATCTGCAACGTGATCTTTTCGCCGGGCCATGCGCTCAGCTCTCCGTCCGGCGAAACACTTCCATGACCTTTGCTTTTAACGGTCACAATACACGTTCCCGAATACATCTGTGCAAAAGCAGGCATGGGTATCAAGATCAGAAGCGCCGTCATCAGAACCATTCCTATCACGATTTTGTTCTGTCTCCACTTCATCAAAAATTCCTACTTTCTTTTACTTTTTTCTTTACTTTATCACATATGCTTCCCTCATGCCAACATTTATCATTTCGATTGATTCTATTGTACAGCTTTTTGCAGAAAAGTCAACGCTGTGTATTTTGCGGGGTTCTTTTCTTTGCGGCACGACAAAAAAAACCAGATCAAAAGAATTTCTCTGATCTGGTCTTACCGCGCGGATATTTAATCCTCGAACTGCTCTTTGAGTTTATCCATAAAACCTTTCTTTTTCGGTTTTTCCGGCGGCTCTTTTTTCTGATTCAGGCTGTTTCCGGTCGCCATGTCAAATTCACGCAGAGCGCGCTTTGCTTCCTCGTTCATCTTTGTCGGAACCTGCACGACGAGCGTCACATAGTGATCTCCGCGGACAGATTTGTTGCGCAGAGACGGAACGCCCTTGCCTTTTAAGCGTACTTTTGTGTCCGTCTGCGTTCCCGGCTTCACTTCATATACGACGTCTCCGTCCACCGTGCTGATGCGCACCTCTCCGCCCAGCGCTGCCTGTGCGAACGTGATCGGCGCCGTCGAAAAAATATTCATATCCTGTCTCTGGAAGATCGGATGCCTTGAGACATTGACTTCCACTAACAGATCTCCTCTCGGACCTCCGTTGACGCCTGGTTCGCCCTTGTCGCGGATCCGGATGCTCTGTCCGTTGTCAATACCCGCCGGTATCGTAACCTGAATCTTTTTGCGGCTCGCAATATATCCGGTTCCCCGGCAGTCCGGACATTTTTCCTTTACAATCTTTCCGGTTCCGTTACAGTCCGGACACGTCTGCACATTGCGCACCATGCCGAACAGAGACTGCTGCGTATAGACAACCTGTCCTTTTCCGCCGCATTTTGGACATGTTTCCGGATTTGTTCCTGGTTTTGCTCCCGTCGCGTGGCATGTTTTGCATTCATCCTTTAAGGTCAGTTCCAGCTCTTTTTCACATCCAAAGACTGCTTCCTCAAAAGAAATCCGTACGCTTGCACGGATATTCGCGCCCTTCATAGGGCTGCTGCCTGCGGAAGAACGTCTTCTGCCTCCGCCAAAAAAGTCTCCGAAGATATCTCCAAAGATGTCTCCCATATCGCCGCCGTTAAAGTCGAATCCGCCGAATCCGCCTCCTCCGGCTCCCTGATCAAATGCGGCATGACCAAACTGGTCATACTGTCTTCTCTTTTCTGGATCACTCAGTACAGAATACGCCTCAGAAGCCTCTTTAAACTTTTTTTCAGCTTCCTTATCTCCCGGATTCATATCAGGGTGATACTTTTTGGCCAGCTGCCGATATGCTTTTTTGATTGTCGCTTCATCGGCTCCGCGATCCACTCCCAGAACCTCGTAGTAATCTCTTTTTTCTGCCATTGTATTCCCCTTCCTAGACATGCCACAAGCGGGGCCGCCACGCCTGCTGTCCGAAAACCTCTGTCCGCGAAAGCCCCACCTGCTTCTATCTATTGCGATTTATTAAACTTCTTTGTAATCTCCGTCTACCACATCGTCAGACTGATAAGAATCCTGTGATCCTGCGCTGTTCTGTCCTGCTCCTGCTGCCCCTGCTGCGCTCTGCGCCTGCTCATATACTTTTGCGAACAGCTTGTTTGCGCTCTCCATCAGCTTCTCTTTGCCTGCTTTTAATTCAGCGATCTGAGATTCTGTCATCTCATCCGGATTTGTCTTTGCGATCAGCTCTTTCAGTGCGTTTAAGTCTGCCTGTACGGCTGTCTTGTCGTTGGCATCCAGCTTATCTCCAACTTCTTCCAAAGCTTTTTCCGTCTGGAATACCATGGAGTCTGCCTCGTTTCTGGTATCGATCGCTTCTTTTCTCTTTTTGTCCTGAGCCTCGTACTCAGCCGCTTCCTTGACTGCCTTCTCGATTTCTCCCTCAGACATGTTCGAACCGGATGTGATGGTAATGTGCTGTTCCTTTCCTGTACCCAGATCTTTTGCCGATACGTTTACGATACCGTTTGCGTCGATATCAAACGTAACTTCAATCTGCGGAACGCCTCTTCTTGCCGGCGGAATACCGTCCAGTCTGAACTGTCCTAATGATTTGTTGTCTCTTGCGAACTGTCTCTCGCCCTGTACAACGTGGATATCAACTGCGGTCTGATTGTCGGCTGCGGTTGAGAAGATCTGGCTCTTCTTTGTAGGAATCGTCGTGTTTCTCTCGATCAGTCTCGTCGCAACGCCGCCCATCGTTTCAATGGACAGAGACAGCGGTGTGACGTCCAAAAGCAGAATGTCGCCGGCGCCTGCGTCCCCGGCAAGCTTTCCGCCCTGGATAGATGCGCCGATTGCAACGCATTCATCCGGGTTTAAGGATTTGCTCGGCTCATGTCCTGTCAGCTGTCTTACTTTATCCTGCACTGCCGGGATACGTGTCGAACCGCCTACCAGCAATACCTTTGAGATATCGTTTACCGTCAGTCCTGCGTCTCTTAAAGCGTTTGTAACCGGAGCTGCCGTTCTCTCTACGAGATCGTGAGTCAGCTCATCAAATTTTGCTCTCGTCAGGTTCATATCAAAGTGTTTCGGACCTTCTGAGGTTGCCGTGATAAACGGCAGGTTGATATTTGTCGTCGTCGCGGAAGAAAGTTCTTTCTTTGCTTTTTCTGCGGCTTCTTTTAATCTCTGCAAAGCCATCTTGTCGTTGGAGAGGTCAACGCCTTCTGTCTTCTTAAATTCAGACAGCATATAGTCTGTGATCTTCTGGTCAAAGTCGTCGCCGCCCAGTCTGTTGTCTCCGGCCGTCGCAAGCACTTCGATAACGCCCTCGCCGATTTCGATGATGGAGACATCGAACGTACCGCCGCCTAAGTCGTATACCATAATCTTCTGCTCTTTTTCATTGTCAAGTCCGTACGCAAGAGCGGCCGCCGTAGGCTCATTGATGATACGCTTTACATCAAGACCTGCAATCTTTCCGGCGTCCTTTGTCGCCTGGCGCTGTGCGTCGTTAAAGTATGCCGGCACCGTGATAACCGCCTCGGTTACTTTTTCTCCCAGATAATTTTCTGCGTCTCCTTTTAATTTCTGCAGAATCATTGCGGAGATCTCCTGCGGAGAATATTTCTTATCGTCGATGGAAACTCTGTAGTCCGTTCCCATATGTCTTTTAATAGAAGAAATTGTTTTGTCCGCATTTGTGACAGCCTGACGTTTTGCAGGCTCTCCCACTAATCTCTCTCCTGTCTTTGTAAAAGCGACAACAGACGGTGTCGTTCTCGCTCCTTCTGTATTTGCGATGACAACCGGCTTTCCGCCTTCCATAACTGCTACGCATGAATTTGTTGTACCTAAATCAATACCAATAATCTTGCTCATAATGAATTCCTCCTGATATCCTTCTATGAAAAATCTATAAAAAATAAGGTAATTCTCTTTTTTCTCAGTTTGCTACTTTTACCATACTGTGGCGAACGACATTTCCTTTGTAGGTGTATCCCTTTAGCAGCTCCTCCGCCACAATGTTTTCGCCGTACGCTTCGTCTTCCACATGAAGCACAGCGTTGTGGAAATTGGGGTCGAATTCTTTTCCGACTGCATCGATCGGGGCGACGTCCATAGACTCCAATGCCGCCATCAGCTGTTTGTAAACCTTCTCAATCCCCGATACAAACGGATCTGACTTCTGCTCTTCGCTGACTGTCGCAAGCCCTCTTTCAAAGTTATCCACAATCGGGAGAATTTTTTCAATCACGCTTTTCGCTCCGATTTCAAATCTCGCTTCCTTTTCTTTTTCCGTCCGTTTACGGAAATTATCAAACTCGGCCATCTGGCGCTTGAGCTTATCTGTCAGCTCTTCTATCTGTTCATCCTTTTTGTCTTTCTTTTTTTTCTTTCCAAACAAGCCTTTTTTCTCTTCCTGCGCTTCTTCGCAGCCTTCTTCCTCTTTTTGTTCCTCTTCTTTCTTCTCTTCCGGCTCGTCTGGCGTCTCCTGCGTCTCTGCGCCCATCTCCTCTTCTGTCTGCTCTGCCTGATCTTCTAACATTTCATCTATGTTTTCCTTTTTTATCTCTTCTGCCACTTCGCTACCGCCTTTCTTTCTTTTACTTTTTTCATTCACCTTACGATTCCTTTCGGTGATAAATGTGGTCCAACTGTACCATTAAAGTCTTCAGAGTGCTGACCACTTTATCGTAATCCATTCTCTTCGGACCTACAATTCCGATTGTTCCCTGCATTCCATCTCCTAAATCATACGTAGCGGTGACGACGCTGCAGTCTTTCATTGTCTGCACCGGAGTTTCATTTCCGATGTAGACTTGAATTCCTGTCTCCTGCCGCTCATTCCGTTCATTCACAAGAGCGGCAAGCTGTTTCTTTTCTTCAAATGTGCTGATCAGTTCACTTGCCCTTTCGCTGTCGCTCAACTCCGGATATTTAAAGAAGTTTGTCGCTCCACTCGTGTAGATCTCAATATCCTCTTCCATCTGGATCGCCTCTGCCACAGCGTCCAGAACGCTGTTGACAATCTCGCTGTGAATTCCTGCCTGAATTTTGAGTTTGGCGATCGTAGACAGGTTAATCTCTTCAATCGTCAGTCCGTCCAGGCTGCTGTTCAATAAAATATTCAGCTTTAAAATCGTCTCGTTATCCAGATTGTGTACAATCCGGAGGATTTTATTCTTAATCACATTTCCTTCCGCTACCACCACGACCAGGATCTGTTCTTCGTTTACCAAAGACAATTGAATAAATTTCAATTTTGTCCTGCGGTACTGAGGAGTGGTAATCATCGTCGCATAGTTCGTGTTCGCCGCGAGAACCTTAGCCGCCTCCTTCAAAACAAGATCCATCTTATCCTGTCTTTGGATCATCATTTCTTTTATCTCAGTTACTTCTTTGTCTTTTTCTTCCATCATCTGATCCACATAGAGACGGTATCCCCTGTCGGATGGGATTCTCCCCGCCGAAGTGTGAGGCTGCAGAATGTATCCCAGCTCTTCCAGATCTGACATTTCATTGCGGATCGTTGCGGAACTTAAATTCAAATCTGCATATTTGGAAATGGTTCTGGATCCCACAGGCTCTCCTGTTTCCAGATAGGTTTTGATAATCGCCTTTAAAATTTTCCATTTTCTTTCATCCAGCTGCATCTCGAATTTCTCCTTCCGCTTTGACAGAAAACATCGTGGCTTCTTTCTGATGTTTTGCCCATCGTATTTTAAATGGCTTTCCATCCAGGTTGTTAGCACTCATCTTAGTGGAGTGCTAACATCCATGTACCTAACATATCACTACCCTATAATTTTGTCAATAGGAATTTTAAATTTTTTTCTTTTTCTTTTATTCGACCGGTTTGCACACGTCTATCCATCCTGCCGCCCCGGAACACGTCTCAAGCTCCTGGCATGTCAGCTCTATCGCGCTGTTGCTGCTCCCCGCCGCCGGAAAGACCGTCTCAAACCGCTTCAGCGATTCATCTAAATACACCTCTATGCCCTTGGGAACAGCGAACGGACACACTCCTCCTATGGCGTGACCAGTCAGCTGGATCACCTCGGCGGCGCTCAGCATCTTTGCCTTCATCCCAAATGTCTTCTTAAATTTCGGATTGTCTATCTTCTGGTCGCCGGCTGTCACAATCAAAAGACAGCTGTCTTCCTTTTTAAAAGACAGCGTCTTCGCGATTCTCGCCGGGATGACGCCCACCGCGTGCGCGGCGAGCTCTACCGTAGCGCTCGACTCCTCAAATTCCTGAACTCTCCCATCTACCCCGTATGGTTTTAAATACTCTCTTACTTTTTCTACTGACATTTTTATGTTTCCTTTCTTTTTTTATTTTCGGGCATTTTCCGATCGGAAAAACCTACTGCAAAAACTGCGCCAGCACATAATTGCTGACGTCGATGCCAAACTCCGACAGCCGGTACACCGACGCTTCCCGCTCGATCAGCTTTTCTCTGATCAGCTTTTCCAGCACGGCTCCGTACGTACTCTCCAGCGATACGCCAAACTGTCTTAAAAACTCTTCCGAGCAGATCCCCTTCATCATGCGCAGTCCCAAAAACAGAAATTCCTCCATCTGCGCCCTGACATCCAGCTTTTCCTCTTCTCGTTCCCACTCTCCGCTCAGGTACGCTTTTAAATCTTCTGTGTTCTTTGACCGCACGTTGTCGATGCATCCTGCCGCTCCCAGCCCGAATCCGGCATAATCCTTTCTCTCCCAATACGTCCGGTTGTGGCGGCATTCATATCCCTCTTTTGCATAGTTGGAAATCTCATACCGGAGATATCCGTTTTGTTCGAGGATTGTCTTTGTGTCGTGGTACATCTGGCGCTCTTCTTCCTCCGACGGCAGAAGAAAGCACTCCTCTCCTGCCTCCCGGCGTCTTACATCCTCCCCGTACACGTCGTAAAACGGCGTCCCCGGTTCTATGATCAGGCTGTACGCAGAGATATGCTCCGGCTCCAGCGCCGCGACGCTTTTAAGCGTTTTCCACAGACTCGCCGCCGTCTGCCCCGGCAGCGCGGACATCACATCGATATTGATGTTTTGAAATCCGCATGACCTCGCCGCCTCATAGCTCTCCAAAAACATCTCATAGGTATGGATTCTCCCGAGCAGCTTGAGTTCTTGTGCGTCTGCCGACTGCAGTCCGAAGCTGAGCCGGTTGATTCCTGCCTCCGCGTAGGCGCACAGTTTCTGCGCGTCCACAGTCCCCGGATTGCACTCGATCGAGATCTCTGCCTCCGGCGCCACCTGAAATTCCCGGCGGATCGTCTCCATCACCGAGACAATCTGATCCGCCGCAGGCAGAGACGGCGTGCCGCCGCCGAAAAAGACGGTCTTTACACTCCAGTCTTCTTTGCGCGGAAAGCTTTTGATTTCTTCCTTCAGCTTCTGCGCATACTGTCTGTGCGTCTTTTCCTCTGCGTAAAAGGAGAGGAAATCACAGTAGCGGCATTTTCGCCTGCAAAACGGAATGTGTATATAAAGGCTTAAATCCTTCTCCACTTTTTGTCTTCTCCCTTCCTGCTGTGTTTTTGCCGTCCTTTATTATATCACGTTTTTCGCGGAGGCACGGAATTTCTTTTTCGCTTTATTGACTTTTTTGGTTTTTTTTGATATGATTTTAATATCAAAATCATGTCAGTATAAAAGGAGGTATCCGTTATGAGTCAACAAGAAACTGCTGTAAAGAAGATCCAGGAGGAAAAGATCCTGCATCCGTTCTCGGGACTGACCGCTTTGTGCCTGCTGCTTTTGAGCCTCTTCATCTGCATTGGTCTGGCAATCGCAGGCATCGCTGTGATCGGAGGCGCAGCGGGCGCCGCCATCTTTATTATCTTCTGCGTCCTATTTTTTGTCCCCTGTATTGCGCTTGCGGGCTTAAAGGTCGTCAATCCCAACGAAGCGCTCGTGCTTGTCCTGTTTGGAAATTACTACGGCACAATCAAGCATGAGGGGTTTTTCTGGGTGAACCCGTTCTGCACTGCGGTCAACCCCACGGTAAAGCCGTCGCCCTCCAGCCCTGGTCTCAATAAGCGCATCTCGCTGAAGACCGAAACGCTCGACAACAATAAGCAGAAGGTAAACGATGAGCTTGGAAATCCGATTGAAATCGGCGCTATTGTGATCTGGAAGGTGGAAAACCCTACCAAAGCCGTCTTCAACGTCCAGAATTACAAAACGTATCTCTCCATCCAGTGCGACGCCGTCATCCGAAATACGGCGAGAAAGTATCCGTACGACACGAGCGAAAACGGGGATGAGCGTTCCCTGCGCGGAAGCAGCCAGGAAATCGCTGATATCATGCAGGCTGAGCTCCAGGAAAAGGTACTCGACGCCGGAATCCAGATTATCGACGTCCGGATTACGCATCTGTCGTATTCGCCCGAGATCGCCTCGGCCATGCTCCAGAGGCAGCAGGCGGCCGCCATCATCGACGCGCGCCAGAAGATTGTGGAGGGCGCAGTCAGCATGGTCCAGATGGCGCTTGAGAAGCTCAGCGAGAATCAGATCGTAGAACTCGACGAGGAGCGCAAGGCAGCGATGGTCAGCAATCTGCTCGTTGTCCTGTGCGGAAACAAAGACGCACAGCCGATCGTAAACAGCGGATCTATCTATTAATCTGATGAATCGCTTTCTTTCTCAGAAAAGAGAAAACGGTTTGTAACAGGGAAGGTCTGACAGATTATGGAAGAAAAGAAAAAAGAAAACAAAAAAAAGCAAGTTCCGCTCCGCCTCTCAGTCGGACTTTGGAATGAGCTTGCCCAGTGGGCGGAGGATGATTTCCGCTCTCTAAACGGGCAGATTGAATATCTTCTGACTGAATGCGTCAAACGCCGCAAAAAGCAGAAGCTTTCCGATGACAAATAAAAACAGATGCTGCGGCGCCGGTATTTTGAAAAAGCCTGACTGCCGCAGCATCTGTTTTATTTATCGTCTAATTTCAGCACGCTCATAAACGCTTTCTGCGGAATCTCCACATTTCCGATCTGGCGCATCCGCTTCTTTCCCTCTTTCTGCTTTTCCAGCAGCTTTCGCTTGCGGCTGATATCGCCGCCGTAGCATTTTGCCAGCACGTCCTTTCTCATTGCCTTTACGGTTTCTCTGGCTATGATTTTGCTGCCGACCGCTGCCTGAATCGGGATCTCAAACAGCTGTCTGGGGATCTCCTCCTTCAATTTTTCGCACATTTTGCGCCCTCTCTCGTAGGCGGTCTGCGCCGGCACAATAAACGAAAGCGCGTCCACCTCCTCGCGGTTGACCAGGATATCAAGTTTTACGAGTTCGGACCTTGAGTATCCCTTCATCTCATAGTCGAAGGAGGCATATCCTCTTGAGCGGGATTTCAGGGCGTCGAAAAAGTCATAGATAATCTCATTTAGCGGCAGCTCGTATCGCAGCAGCGCTCTCGTCGCCTCCATGTATTCCATCCCCAGATAGGTTCCTCGCCTCTCCTGACACAGCTCCATAATCGAGCCGATGAACTCCGTCGTCACCATAATCTCGGCGCTGACGATGGGCTCCTCCATATAGTCGATCTCGGTGGGGTCCGGAAGGTTTGCCGGGTTTGTCAGATCTACGACCTCCCCGTTTGTCTTGTGAATTTTATAGACAACTCCAGGCGCCGTTGTCACCAGGTCGAGGTTGTACTCTCTCTCGAGGCGCTCCTGGATAATCTCCAGATGGAGCAGCCCTAAAAAGCCGCAGCGGAAGCCGAAGCCCAGCGCAATCGACGTCTCCGGCTCAAACTGCAAAGAAGCGTCGTTTAACTGCAGCTTCTCCAGCGCGTCCCGCAGATCCGGATATTTTGCCCCGTCTGCCGGATAGATTCCGCAGTATACCATCGGGTTTACTTTTTTGTATCCCGGCAGAGGCTCTGCGCAGGGGCGGTTGGCGTCTGTCACCGTGTCTCCGACTCTCGTATCCTTCACGTTTTTCAGACTTGCCGTCAGATAGCCGACCATGCCGGCGCTTAGCTCGTCGCACGGGATAAACTGTCCCGCGCCGAAATACCCGACCTCCACGACGTCCGCCACCGTCTTGGTTGCCATCATTTTGATCGTCGTCCCTTTTTTTACGGTCCCCTCCATCAGCCTGCAAAAGACGATGACGCCTTTGTAAGAGTCATAGATGGAATCAAAAATCAACGCTTTTAACGGCGCGTCCGAATCTCCCGTCGGCGCCGGTATTTTCTCTATGATCTGCTCCAGCACCTGGTCAATGTTGATCCCCATTTTCGCAGAGATCAGAGGTGCGTCCTGGGCCTCGATTCCGATCACATCCTCAATCTCATTGATCACGCGCTCCGGCTCTGCGCTGGGAAGGTCGATTTTGTTGATGACCGGCATAACGTCCAGATTGTGGTCCAGAGCCAGGTACACGTTTGCCAGCGTCTGCGCCTCGATTCCCTGCGCCGCGTCCACGACCAGGATCGCTCCGTCACATGCGGCGAGGCTTCGCGAGACTTCATAGTTAAAATCCACATGTCCAGGGGTGTCGATCAGGTTGAAGATATACTCCTCCCCGTTTTTCGCCTGATACACCGTGCGCACCGCCTGCGCCTTGATCGTAATGCCTCTCTCTCTCTCCAGGTCCATATTGTCGAGCACCTGCGCCTGCATCTCGCGGCTTGTCAAAAGCCCTGTCTGTTCGATAATCCGGTCCGCCAGCGTAGATTTGCCATGATCGATATGAGCGATAATACAAAAATTTCTGATATGATTCTGATCTATACCTGCCACGTTTTTTCCTCCAGTTTATGATTCGCTTTTCTTTCAGTATTTACTTTATATCGTAGCAAGTGTATCACAAGTCTTAGCCTCTTGTCTAGTGCGCAGCGCATTTCTCCTGCGCGGCGCCGGATCTTCTATCTTCCGCTTAAGACCTGGTCTAAAAGATCCGCAAAATATTTCATCGCATTTTTTTCTTCCTGCAGCGTATTTAGCTGAGTCCCTGCCTCGACGAGGAGAGAGCGCGGGCGCACATGGAGGTTGTAGCGGGCTCCTCTCAGATACATCGGGCGCATCAGCTCCGGATAATACTGTTTTGCCTTCAGATAAATCTGAAAAGAAAACGCCAGATTGTCTTCCAGATAAGGATTCGGCAGATACTCGATCGCTTCTCCCTCCGGCGTCCTGCTTAACCCGTTAAAGAGCATCACCGGCGCTGTCGCTTCCCCGTCAATCTCTGTCACCAATTTTTTGCCGTCCACTCCATCGCGGTGCAGGTCAATCACCACTTCGATGCTCGGGTATTGGGCGAGAATCTGTTCTACCGCCTCCAGAGAATAGTCGTATGCCGCCTCGCGGTCCAGTACCCCGTCGATCAGATCGTACACGCCGCGGTCGTGAATGACCTGATATCCATATGTTGTCTCTAAAAGTTCCGTCAGATAGTCTCCAACTCCTACGATCGTCGTCGTGTCGTCTCCCGGTATCGAATCGACAAACTCCTCCTGGGAATGCGTATGATAAATCAGAATCTGCGGCTTTGACGGGTCTTTCGTTATGCGGAAATCTTTTTCGATAAATTGATCGCCGTTTAAAATAGTCTCATCGATTGATGTTGAGGTGTCTACAATGTAGTACTGGCTCAGAACAAACTGAAAATCTCCCAGCTGATCATACGGAATCTCCGCGACAGGATCCCTCTTTGTCAGCCCCTGCGCCGTCACAGCCACATTGTCCGTTTCCTGCTGCTGTGTTTCCTGCGCCGTCTCTGGGGACTGCTGGGGAGTCTGCGTATCTGCTTCTGTCTGAGCCGGCGTCTGAGGTTCTTCCGCTTCCTCCGTCTCTTTGCGCGCGTCTGCCTGAGTGGATACCTTGTCTTCTCTTTTTGAGGTGTCTTCTGTCTGGCTTGCGTTTTGGGACGCGATCTGCCGCTGTGCGACCTGATAAAGAGGCATTTCTGTCTTTGCCAGCTCTATCATCCAGTTTTCCTCCTGTCCTTTTTGATATGCCTCATACGTCAGCCCCGGCACCCACACAGACGCCGCTTTCTCTTCGACTGAGCGCTGAATGAAAGATGGAAAACCCATATTTCTAAAAAATGGGCTTTCCATCACAATTCCCGCTCCGCGGTATAAAATATATAATCCAAGCGCTCCGATTACGCTGCCGGCAAGCATCTGCATCCACTTTTGAAAATCTTTCAATCCCTTCGCCTCACAATCAGATTCGACTGGTCCCTGTTCCTAATATATGAAGCTTCAGGAAAAATTATGATTGTTTTTTCTTTTATGCAAATGCAAGATTAATGCCTTCTGAAATCGTAAAGCTGATTCTTTTTACTGTCTCATCGATGTCCTTTGGCGTTA
This sequence comes from uncultured Eubacteriales bacterium, assembly GCA_963929865.1. Classification (GTDB taxonomy): domain Bacteria; phylum Bacillota; class Clostridia; order Lachnospirales; family Lachnospiraceae; genus JAGZHZ01. Next base: position 32,637 of record CAWVKK010000047.1, read on the forward strand.
CAAACATCGTATTTAAATTCGGCGTCAGCAATTCCCGGATAATCTGATATTTTTCTTCCCTGTTCAGAGTCTTCAGCGTTCCTCCCAGCTCCTTTAGATGTTCCGACTCATCCATTGCCTCTACCAGGTTAAACATCGTATCGTTTACAATCGTTGCGGCGTCCACAACGGTAGGCACTCCTACTGCGATCACGGGAATGCCGATTGTCTGCCTGTTAATCCCGCTTCTGTGGTTTCCCACCCCGGAGCCTGGATGAATGCCCGCGTCTGTAATCTGAATCGTGCGGTTAAGCCGTTTTGTGCTTCTTGCCGCCAGCGCGTCCACAACAATGATCAGATCCGGATGCGTCTCCTCTACCACCCCTCGGATGATCTCTGAAGTCTCCATTCCCGTCTGCGCCATCACTCCAGGCGTCAGAGAACTGATTTCACGGATTTCTTTCCCTTTTAAGAGAAGCTGACCATATTCCCTCACTACATGGCGTGTGATGCGGAGGTTGCCGACAACCTCCGGTCCCAGAGCGTCGGGCGTCACCTCTTTGTTTCCCAGACCCACAATCAGAATGGATTTTTCTTCTCTGGTCAGTCTTTTTAGGTGGCGCGCCACTTCCTTTGAGATCTCCCGATGATATCCTTCATCCGGAATCGAAAGGTTCGGCGCTTCTATCGTAATATACGTTCCTACCGGCTTTCCCATCGCCTTTGCTCCATTTTCTGTCTCAATCCTGACTGTCGTCGTAAAAATTTCTCTTTTTTCATCTCTTTCTTCTTTCACATGGACTCCGCGCACGGAAACCTTCTGCGCGTCACAGTCTTCTTTCGCTTCCAGTGCAAGGTCTGTCCTCACATTAAAATTCCCCAGCATACATACTCCTTTCGTCAATCCCTGTCCCGTTTTTTGTCCCTTCTCGTGCAAAAGCCGGACTGCTTTTCATTTCTACTATTTTCTGCAAGTTTTTCGGAAATATGTATTGACAGATAAAAAAGTATGTTTTAGAATGTATAAGTGTGTTTACATTAGAACGTCCGTGTCCGGCTTTAATGAAACAAATACAAATAACAATCAATCATGAAATTTGGAGGTGTACGGATTGGCTAACATTAAGTCTGCAAAAAAGAGAATCTTAGTTAACAGAACAAAAGCCGAGAGAAACAAATCGATTAAATCTGGAGTAAAAACTGCCATCAAAAAAGTGGAAGCTGCAGTTGCGACAAATGACAAGGAAGCTGCTAACACAGCTCTGCTCGCTGCGATCTCCACGATCGACAAAGCTGCTACAAAAGGCGTTTACCACAAGAACAACGCAGCTAGAAAAGTTTCTCGCTTGACAAAAGCCGTTAACGGAATTGCTTAATTATAAATGATAAAAAGCTTTCGATCCCGTCAGTCGAAAGCTTTTTTTTGGCTGTATTTCACAATCAGCAGCTCTACGCTCAGCGCATCCTGCATTTTTCCCGTCTTGACTGATTCTTCCGCCTCCACGCAGTCTTTTACCGCCTGTTTTAATTCTTCCGCTGAAAAAAGAGCCGCCTGCCTGATATAATTTTTGGCAATGAAACTGTGAAGCCCTGTCTGTTCTGCGATCTGTCTGCAGTCATATCCCTGGCGCTCCAGTTCTTTTACCTGCATCAGGAGGTGAAACTGCCGCGAAATCAAGAACAAAATTCTCATCGGCGGTTCCTTTAGCGCAAGCAGGTCATAGTAAAGGTCAAATGCTTCTTTCTGTCTTTTCTCAGCGATAGCGCGGATCATCTCAAAAATTTTGTTTACAGTCCGGTCCGATGTAATCTGCGCGACGTCCTCCTCGCTGATCACTTCCCGTCCCATCGTATAGCAGAGTAGTTTTTCCAGCTCTGCCGCAATATTTTCCATATCGTTTCCTGTCTTTTCCAGAAACAGCTCCATCGTCTGCTGCGTAATCCTTTTTTCTTCCTTTTTCAGGAGACTCAAGATCCATTTTGTCAGCGTTTTTTCATCCTGACGGGCAAATTCAACGGCACGTCCTACATTTTTTACAGCTTTATAGAGCTTATTTCTCTTGTCGACCTCATCTTCCACAAATAAAAAAATCGTTTCCCTCGGTATCTGCTTCAGATATCTTGCCATCTGCTCGTTTGCCGATTTAAAAAATCTGCTGTCCTCTATCACGATCAATCGGTAATCTGCAAAAAAAGGCAGCGTATCCGCCTGGTCAATCACAGCTTGCACGTCGATGTCTCTTCCGGCATAGCGGTTCAGGTTCATCGTGTCTTCGCCCCCGGAGATTGCCTGTTCAAGCTTTTTTTTATACTGTCGTTTTAGATACGTCTCTTCCCCGTATAATAAATATGCGTTTTTAAACTCTCGTCTTTTGATATCTTCCGCTAAATCTTTCATTTGTCTTTTTCCTTACCTGTCCTTTTTCTTCTTTATTGATGACGCTGTTATGTTTTCTATTTTATCACAGCTTGTTTTTGTGTTCCATCTCTTCTTTCTCTTTCATCCGTTTTCTTTTTGTCATCAAACCGCCGATGCGCCCTGTCTCTTTCGCTGACAGTGATCTCCATCCCTCCTGCTCTACACGTTCAAGCAGTCCAAGCTCCTGCGCGATTTCATATTTCAGTTTTTCATCTGACGTCAAGTCTGTCTTATTTTCCTTTTTTCCCATAGACAAAGACCATACTCCTTTCTTTTTTTTGAAGTATGGTCTGTTTTTTCTCTTCTATGCAAGGTTCCCGCAAAATCTTCTGCTATTTTCCCGGAGTATTCTTCATCCCCCGTCCCCTTGGAAGTCCTCACGCTCTCTATCGTTTCATAAAAGCTTCTATCACGCCTAACGCTTCTTCGAGATCTTTTCTTGTGTGGGCTGCTGAGAGGAACATTGCCTCAAACTGAGACGGTCCTAAGTGAATCTGATGATCCAGCATATAGTGGAAATATTCCGCAAATTTTGCCGTATCCGATGTCTTAGCGCTGGCATAATCATCAACGCGCTGACCGGTAAAGAAAATACATCCCAGGGAGCCCACATGGTTTACCTGCCATGGTTTGCCCGCATCTTCTATAATCTGTCTGACTTTCCCGAAAAACCAATCGCCTTTTTCATTCAGCTCCTGGTAAATCTCGGGATGATCCTTCAAAATCGTAAGCTGCGCAATGCCCGCCGCCATCGCGACAGGATTGCCGCTGAGCGTTCCAGCCTGGTACACCCTGCCGACCGGAGAAACCTGGCGCATAATCTCTTTTTTTCCTCCATACGCGCCGACCGGCATCCCGGCTCCGATAATTTTTCCAAACGTCGTCAGATCGGACTGTACTCCGTAATATCCCTGTGCCCCGTCAATGCCCAGGCGAAATCCTGTGATGACCTCGTCAAAAATCAGCAGCGCTTTGTACTGGGTGCAGATTTCTCTCAACCCTTCCAGAAATCCGGGCTTTGGAGGCACAACTCCCATGTTGGCTCCGACCGGCTCTACAATCACAGCCGCGATCTCCTGACCGAACTCTGAGAACAATGCCTCCACGCTGTCCAGATCGTTATAGACTGCCGAGAGCGTGTCTTCCGTGCAGCCTTTCGGCACTCCCGCGCTGTCCGGGATTCCGCTCGTCATCACGCCTGACCCGGCTTTGACCAGCATCGCGTCGGAATGACCGTGGTAGCATCCCATAAATTTTACAATTTTATTTCTCCCAGTATATCCCCTCGCCACACGGACTGCGCTCATCACAGCCTCCGTTCCGGAATTGACCATGCGCACCATCTCGATGGAAGGAACGATCTGGCAGATCAGTTTTGCCATAATCACTTCTTTCTCAGTCGCCGCGCCGTAGCTGAGTCCTTTTTTGCACGCTTCCTCCACACATTTTAAAATTTCAGGGTGGTTATGTCCCAAAATCATCGGTCCCCACGAACCGATAAAATCAAGGTATGTAATCCCGTCCACATCCGTCATATACGCTCCCTGTGCATGGTCGATAAACCGCGGCGTGCCTCCGATGGATCCGAAAGCGCGCACCGGACTGTTGACTCCTCCCGGAATCCATTCTACCGCTTCGCGAAACAGCTCTTCTGACTTTGTCATCATCCAATTCTCCCTTCGTCCATAAATTTTGCCAGCTCTTTTGCAAAATAAGTGATATAGATGTCTGCCCCGGCGCGGTATACGCCCGCCGCCATCTCGCAGATAATTTTTTCCTCTTCAATCCATCCCATTTTTGCGGCTGCTTTTACCATCGCGTATTCGCCGCTGACACTGTATGCCGCAACCGGCACATGAACTATATTTGCCACTTCATTTACCACATCCAGATAAGACATCGCCGGTTTTACCATGACGATATCCGCTCCCTCTTCTATGTCAAGAAGCGCCTCCTTTAATCCTTCTCTTTTGTTGTGGTAATCCATCTGGTACGATTTCCGATCCCCGAAAGCCGGCGCAGAGCCTGCCGCCTCGCGGAACGGTCCATAAAAAGCAGACGCGTATTTAACAGCATACGACATAATCGGCGTCTCCTTATGTCCGGCGCGGTCGAGACATGTGCGGATTGCACGGACTCTGCCGTCCATCATGTCAGACGGGGCTACCATATCTGCCCCTGCTTCCACATGCGACAGCGCTGTTTTTGCAAGCAGCTTGAGCGTTTCGTCGTTCTCCACCTCATGACCGCAAAGTACGCCGCAGTGACCGTGCGACGTGTATTCGCACATACATACATCCGTCACATAGTACAGATCCGGAAATCTCTTCTTTGCCTCGCGCAGCGCTTTTTGGACAATTCCGTTTTCATCGTAAGCTCCGCTTCCCATCTCATCTTTTTGAGCTGGAATTCCAAATAAAATTACAGAAGAAACACCGGCTTTTTCTAACCGTTCCAGTTCAAACATCATCCGGTCAGTGCTGTAGCGGTATTGTCCTTCCATAGACGGAATCGGATCCTCCAGGTTTTTTCCTTCCTGCACAAAAATCGGATAAATCAAAGAAGATTTGTCCATTCTCGTCTCTCTTACCATCTTTCTGAGTACTTCACTGCCTCTGAGTCTTCTTGGTCTGATTGTCATATCCATTTTTCTTTCCTCCTGTTATCGCTTTTGCGCCCGGCACAACTGTTCTGTCAGCGCAATGACACTGTCAATAGAAGCTTTTTCCGAGACATACGTCTCCATTCCCAGTTGCTCTGCTTCTGCCTGAGTCTGTTTTCCGATACAGACTGCTTTTACTTTAGAGAAATCGATCTCTCCGACTGCCCGGGCGAATCCTCTGACGGTGGAGGCGCTGGTAAAGACCGCATAGTCGATCTCTCCGTTTTCAAACTCTTCTTTTTCGCGGATCACCTCTGATTTTTCGTAGACGGTGTCATAGGTGGCTACCTCATCTGCTGTCAGTCCTTCTTTCTTTTTCAGTTCTTCTATCAGCGCTTCCGTCCCCATCGACGCCCGCGGAATGAGAATCCGTTCTGTGCCGACGCACAGCTTTGCCAGCTCTCTTCCGAGCGTTTCTCCATTATAGACGGTCGGCATAAAATCCGGATAGATGCCTTTTTCTTCCAGGGCTTTCTTCGTTCCCTCTCCGATCACTGCCACTTTAATATTCCAAAGCCGTCTGATATCTATCTTTTGTTTCTCCATCACTTTAAAAAAGACTTTCACTCCGGAAGGGCTGGTGAAAACCAGCCATTGATACGAATCTATCTCTTTTAATTTTTCTAAGAGAAGACTCTGATCCTCGCGCATAACGGTCCGGATTGCAGGCAGTTCCAGGACCTCTGCCCCCTTTTCTCTCAATCGTTTCGCCATACGCGACACAAGCTCTTTTGGTCGCGTCACCACAATCTTTTTCCCGAACAGAGGCATTTTTTCCCGCCATCCGAATTTTTCCGCCAGCGCGCATACTTGTCCCACCACGATGACTGCCGGCGTCTCGACGCCCTGCTTTTGCGCCTCTTCCGGCAGATCAGCGACCGTGGCCAAAATTCTTTTCTGCTGCGCTGTCGTTCCTTTTTGCAGGACAGCAGCCGGCGTAAAGGGATCCATGCCGGCTCTGAGAAGTCCCGCGCAGATACTGTCTAGAGCCGCCGCGCCCATCAAAAAAACAAGCGTGCCTTTTGTCCTGACAAGCGCCTCAAAGTCAATGTCATACTCCTCTCCTTTTTTCTTATGCCCCGTAATAATGTGAACAGAGGAGCAGAAATCCCGGTGCGTAACCGGAATCCCATTGTATGCCGGGACAGAAAGCGCGGATGTCACCCCTGGGACAACTTCATACGGAATCTGATGCTGTGCCAGCAGTTCCAGCTCTTCCCCTCCGCGTCCAAACAAAAAAGGGTCTCCCCCTTTTAGGCGCACTACCTTTTTTCCCCGCTGCGCTTCTCTTAGAAGAACTTCATTAATCTGTTCCTGGGGCATCGTATGATTTCCGGCCCGTTTTCCCACATCAATCAGCTCTGCCGTCTCCGGAATCATATTTAGCACGCCGTCTCCGACCAGTCTGTCATAGACTACGACTTCTGCCTGTTCCAGCACCTCTTTTCCTTTCAGAGTAAAAAGTCCAGGATCCGACGGTCCTGCTCCTATCAGCCATACCTTTCCCGCCATATCGTCTATCTCCTTCCTTTCTGTGCGATTCCCCTCAATTTTTCTGCCAGGCGGATTCCGATCGCCTCGGCGTGACCGCACTCTCCGCTTTCTTCTCCTTTGCAGAATACCCCGCTTTCTTCATCGCAGTAAAGTCCTCTCAGCGTAATTCTGCCCGCCTCCACAGTGGCATATGCCGCGATGGGCGAAGAGCATCCCCCGTTGAGCGTCCTGACAAAGGACCTCTCGCACAGCGCAGCGTATGAGGCATTTTCTTCGCAGATCTCTTTCAGGTAAGCATAATCTTCGCCTTTTCTTCCCTGGATTGCCAAAATCCCCTGACCTGCCGCCGGAATCATCTCCTCCGGCTCTAAATATCTGCCGATACGGTTCTTAAGCCCAAGTCTTTTTAATCCTGCCGCTGCCAGAACCAGCGCGCCGTATTCTCCCTCGTCCAGCTTTCTCAGTCTCGTCAGCACATTCCCTCTGACCGGCGCAAAGGAGGCGTCCGGAAAAATCTCCTTTAGCTGCAAAATCCTTCTCTGGCTTGAGCAGCCGATCGGACGCTTGGGGTCCCTGCAGACGCTTCCCTGCGGATAGACGAGAACGTCTCTGGGATCTTCTCTCTTTGAAAATCCCACAATGGGAAGATCGTCTGCGGTCTCCATGGGCATATCTTTTAGGCTGTGCACCGAGAGATCCGTTCTTCCCTCTCTGAGCGCCCTGTCCAGTTCTTTTACAAACAGCCCTTTTCCCCCGATCTTGTCGAGGGTCCGGTCTAAAATTATGTCTCCCGTCGTTTTCATTGTAATAAGCTGTGTCTCTATCTCAGGATGAAACTGCTCGATTGCTTTCATCACAAGCTCGCTCTGGATAACAGCCAGTCTGCTTTCTCTGCTGCCAATTCGTATGTTTCTTTTCATGTGTCTTCTCCTGGTCTTTCTGCCGCTTGTGGCTGTGCTTAAATCTACTTCGCACATCAAGAAGCGGTGATCGTTCTTCGTTGTTTGCTGCCACTATGGCCGTATGAAACGTTATGGTGTGTTTCATTGTCTCGCTCTGTCCATGATATCACATAATAATCGCAGGTGTAAAGCACACATTCCATCTGTCTTTTTCTTTATGTCTTTTTTCTTTTCCGCCATTTCTGCGCGGCGGTGATCACAGTCAGCGCGCCTCCCAGTATCAGCGCTCCCCCTGTCCATTTTGGGAAACTGTTCCAAAATTGAATCCAGGAGTCTTCGCAGATCAAGACGTTGCGGATCGTATAGACCGACTCATTTCCGGCAAGATCTTTCAGTTTCACACAAAAATTCTGTCTCGTATCTTTCTCTTTCACCCATACCTGTGCCTTCTCTTTCCAGCTCTCCTGATCCCATTTCTTCCACAGTGCCCCGTCTAAAAATACGGCTATTTCTTTTATTCCTATATTGTCTGCCGCATCGATCCAGACGCTGCGCTTTTTCTCCTTGTATCTGCCGTTTTCTTCTATTCCGGATATGACGGCGGTCGGACTGGAATGATCGATGACAAACATGATTTCTTCTCCGTTTTTTCCATTGTCTGAATAATTTCCCGCCTGATCCTTCGACATCAGAGTCAGCTGGTAAACGCCCTCCTGCGCAAAATTTTCTGGCGAGATCTCATAGATGTACTGCTTCCAGCTGCCTTTTTCTCCCCGAATGCCAACCTGGTAGTCCGTTCCTTTTTTCATCTGCTTTGTCTCCCCGTCTCTGCTGCAGAAAATCTCGTTTTCTTCCAGAGAGTCTACGTTGGTCTCTAAAATTTTCAGCGTCTTTGCCTCTTTTTGATAGTATCCTTCTAAAAACTGCTTTGTCTCTGTGTCAAATGTATAGACTGAGCCAAATCGGTTGACAGAAAAGCAGATTTTTTTTCCTGCCAGATTTCCAGCCAGATCACGGATTCTGATTTGAACTGTGTAGAGGTCATCTTGTTCTTTTTCGTGCGGGAAATCGCAGACGCTTACTTTTTTTCTTTTGTGCTCATCCGAAATCGTATACGTCAGCTTTTTCTCTCCCCATTTTTCACCCGTACAGGAAATTTCCAGGCTGTCCAGATCCAGATAAGGATCCTCCAGGTAAATCACGGGTTCCACTTTCCCTTTATTCGCGGAATATTCTTCAATCTCCTCTATCGTAATTTCCGGAACGGTCTTGTCAATCATAAAATCATCCGGACCGTATTCCCGGCTTCGGTTCCCTGCAAGATCTTCGCACTGCAGATAAAGCAGATAACGCCCTTCTTTTTCCACGCTTTTGCTGCTTTGATATCCTCCCTCGACACGCTCCCACGTCTCCTTCCACTCTTCCTGCCATGTTTTTCCGTCTTCGCTGGTTCCTGAAAGCTCTAAAAAGATTCCCTGTGGGTCAAAGTTTTTTTCCTCTATAAAAATGGTAATCTCTCCTCCGCCTCGATAAAAGGAATCTGTTTTTCCTTTTTTGAGTTCCTTCTTTACCGCAATCTCCGGTTTTGTACAGTCAAGTGTAAACGCTTCCTCCTCTGTCTTTGCCTGATTCCCGGACAAATCTTCTGCAGATACGGTCATGCGATACGTATCCTCTTTCTCAAATAAGGCGGTACATACCGCCGTCCTTTTTCCGTCTTGTTCTTTGATCTCCCATTCGCTCTGCCTGACAGGCTTGCCCTGCGCGCTGTCTATCTCAAGCAGTAATGTCTCATCATCCAGATTCTTGTCTGAAACGGTAATCTGTGCCGTGCGCGGTGTCCGGTCAAAGCTTCCTTTTCCCTCTCCTCTCTCATAGACTATATTGATGACCGGGGCTTGTGAGTCCAGAAGATATCGTCTTATCTGCGCTGTGCGGTATCCGCTGTTTGTCTCCATCTCCACTTCTACTGTGATGCTCTCTTCTCCAAAAAGCTCCTGCGTCAGCTCCAGTCTTTTGTTTGCCTCAAAAACCCGTTCTTCTTTTTGTGTGTATGTTTCCGAACTCCAGACTTTTCCGTTTACCAGGCACTGCAGCCTTTTGATTCCGCTTACCTTGTCCTGCGCATGGATCAGGACAGAGACGTCTCCCGGATAATACCGGATTCCATCCTTTTCCCGGCTTGCGTCTTTTTCTTGTGTAATTTCCAAAATACTGCTTTTTGCTGCCTGCTGTGTTGTCTGGATCAGCACGGCGTCTAACTTTTCTTTTTCCCCGATGACGCCCTCTCCATCGACCGCCTGGACCCAGATTTCTCCCGAAAAGCCCACAGGCACCTCAATCATGCACCTCATCTCGTCGATGCCTTTTTCTATCTGCTGCGCCTCTGTCCAGATCTGATTGTCTGCATGTGCAAGCTGAAAGCGGACTGTTTTGACGCCGCTGATGCCGTCGCGCGCTTTTAAAAAAATATGAATTTTCTGATCGCTGAAATATGGATAATCTCTATACGCATACCGCTCCAGCACAGTCTGATCCTCTTTTTTGTACTGTGTCTCTTCGCTCAGAAAAACCGGCGCCGTCTGATCGATCGTAAAAGAGACTTGATAGGATTCTCTGCTTTTTTGTTCTCCTTCATTTTTAAATACCGCACTGTTGTCTGAAAAGTCTTTCATCTGTATGGTTACGGTATAATTCGCCTCATCCTTCAGCGTCCATTGCGTCTCATACCAATTTCCTTTTTCCCACCCCTCTTTTTCTCTTTGCCGCGCCGTCCACGTCCGGCACGCCTCATTTGCGCGGATCACGCTTTTTTCCTGCGACGTCTGTGTCTCTCCCTTCTTATCGCACGCGTACATCTGAAAATTCCACTGAGACGGATCAAAGTTTTCCTCCTGAATCCGAATCTTTATGGTGAGCTGTCCTTTGCTGATTTTATTGTCTCTTTGCCACTGCTCTATCGCAATCGGCTTGCCCTGATCTGTATAGAAAAAAATCTCTACGCTGGGCGGTGTGCGGTCAATCACAAGATTTTTGGAGACGATTCCTTCTTCTGTCTCCTGAAAATCCCGTATCGTCCCGCCGACGCTCAAGCTGTTTCCTGCCAGATCCCGCGCCGCAATCATCAGCCGGGTACTTCCTTCTTTTGGCTCTGCTTCAAACTCTATGATTTTTTCCTCTTCCCTCCACACCGCTGCGATCGGCTTCCACTCTTCTCCTTCTCTTTTTTCAAACATATTCCATTCTTTTAAGTTTCCTTTTTCTTCAATAGAGATACATCCCTTGACGCCAGTCTGAAAATACAAATTTCCATTGTTTTCTCCTCTTTTTTCCTGCCATTCTATGCGGAATATTTCAGGCGCTGTATGGTCTACCGTCACAGATCCTTCCAGCAAAATTCTTTTTTGTTCTGTCTGAGAGGCAATCGGGTTGCCCGATAAGTCTGTCCCCTCTATCTCAAAGCAGTACGTATCTTCCTGCTGTATTTCTTCTGTCTCAAAGCTGCCGACTGCCTCTGCTGTCTGCTCATTCCAGTCCCATTTTACCGTTATCCTCCGCTCTTCTTTCGTTTTCTGACCGCTCATAAATAAGCTCATCCGCTCTGGTGCAAACCAGCTTTCTTTTATTTTTATGGTTCCTCTTATTTTTCCCGTGCAGGTGTACCAGTTTCCCTCCTCATCATTTCCGTCCGCCTCTATCTCATAGCCCAGCAGGATAGGCGGCGTGCGGTCAATCACAATCTTTTGGACGGCCGTCCTGTCCATTTTGTTTCCGGAATGGTCAAACACCGGCCCGATTTCTATGGAATAGATGCCCTCTTTTTCCAGAATAATCCGGTTCTGATACTGATCCTGCGCTGTTTTCTCCCAGCTTCCGCCTGCAAAGTCCGCTTCTTGCCCGTTGATAAAAATCGGCACATCCTGTTCTCTCCAGTATTTTTCCTGAATTTTTACCGTGATTTCGGCACGGTCGGAAAAAAAGAGGACGCCCTCTTTTTCCTGTGCCTCGCTAAAGGCAAACGGCAGGCACACCGGCGCATCTTGATCGACTACAATATCAGCCTGCGCTTCTCCTAAGAGCAGCGTCTCATTTCCCGCATGATCGATCAGGCGGATCCCTGTGACGGCTCCCTCAAATGGGGCGGTATATCGGATCTGATATGCGTCATACCGTTTCCCTTCAATCTCCACCGGCTCTGCCTTGGCTGCCTCCACCCATACTTCTCCGCTCAGGATATGGATCTGTGCGATTCCAGACATCGAATCCCTTGCCATGCACGCAATATTGACTTCTTTTTGAAAATAGAGGGGGGCTGAGCGATATCCCCATTTTTCCCAAACCGCATTTTCTCCTTCCTGATAAGAGAGAAATACTTCCGGCTCTGGAGGCTTTCGGTCAATTTTTATCTGCCATTCCTGCCTGCACTGGATCTCCTCTCCTGTCACTGCCGCAATCTGCATCCTGCCTTCCATTTCTTCCGTCTCCAGTACCATCTGATATTCCCAGCAGTTTTCTTCTTCCCTGTATGGTTCCTGGCATTCTTCTTTTCTCTCCGTCTCCCCTTCTTTCCACCATGCGCAGATTTTGTCCGGCTTTTTCCCTCTTACCCGGACGAAAATCATATAAGCTTCGCTTCCCCGAAACCATTCTCCGCTTGGCGCTGAGGCGGTAATCTCCATCGTCTGTTCTGCCTCCTGTGCCTTCGCCTGCGCCGCCTGTTCTCCGCTCAGAAATCCTCCCGCCGCCATCAAAGTGATAAGCAGGATTCCCGCCTTTTTTTTCTTTCTCATTTTCTTTCGCTCATTTTTTAGCGTTCGAACCGTCGTCCACAGCTTTCCTCTTATCAGCAAAAAAACGGCTGCCAAAAAACATGCGGTAAAAGAAACGCTTCCTATCCTTTTTAACTGCTCGTACCATTGTATGATCTCTTGTGCGGTCTCTCCCATCGTTTCTCTCCTTTTATCGTCTTACTCTTTTGTCACATTGTCCGATAGCTTCTGTCTTGCCTGTTCGATTTCTCTCTCTATCATCCGTACCATCTCCTGATTTTCAAAGCCGGCATTTTCTTTTGCCGAAAAAAGCGCTTTCTCTGCCTGTTCCAGAACGCCTGTGATTTCTTCTGTCTCGATCCCGTCCCTTTTCATTTCTTCACTGTACTGCAAAATCTGCATGACCATTTCCTGGCATACCTTCAATTTCATAATTTCATTTTCTCCGTATTTTTTCTGCATTTGATACAGCTCTTCTAAATCTCTGAGATAGGCGGCATGTGAAATTTTGAAATCCCCTGTCTTCTCTCTTTTTCCCATATCCTTCCAATAACGACTGATTCTCTCGCAAACTGCCGCTCTTGTTTTTTCCGACTGTGTCAAAAACTGCGCCTGCCTGGCAATTTCAAACCATTTCAGACTTCTCTCTTTATTTCCTGTCTCTTCATAAAAGAAAAAATAGGCGATTCCTATCTCATAAGCCAGTTTTTCATAGCCCGCCTGGTTTGCTTTTATCTTCATCTCATAGGTCTCTTCTTTTCCCTGTGTCTCGTTTAAGATTTCGCGCAAGCTGATATCCTCTTCCCTTGAGAAATTGTCATCTTCCAAAAATGCTTCCAAAAGCTTTAAATATCCTTCTTCCTCTGTGGGATTGACCGAAATCGCCTTCTTTAGCAGCTGTATTTTTCCCTCTCCCTCCTGGTTTGAGGCCATCTGCATACAGAGCTGATAGCTTTCTTTTCTCATCTCCATAATCTGAATTCCGCAAAAGCAGCGCAGTCCAAGTGAAAGAAAAGACACCGCAAAAAATCCCCCGCACAGGAACAGTTTTCTTTTTTGACTTTTCATTCTTTTGCTGTCAAGTTCTTGATAGTGTTCCAGGGCAAACCACACTTCTCTGCATGACTGATACCGTTTCCCCGGATCTTTTTGCAGACATTTTTCTATGATTTGTCCCAGCCCGTCTGAAACCTCCGGGCGTACCGCGCGCACCGGCAAAAATTCTGATCCGTGTCTCTTTTTTGGGGTTTCTCCCGTTATCATATCGTGGAGCGTTGCTCCCAGCCCGTAGATATCCGTTCTCTCATCGCTTTGCCCCGCCCCGAACTGTTCGGGGGCAGCATACCCTTTTGTCCCAAGACATACCGTGTCCTGCGTGTCTTCCTCGCAGAATTCTCTTGAAATTCCAAAGTCTATCAGCATCAGATCCCCGTTCGGTCTGAGCATAATATTGGAGGGCTTCATATCGCGGTAGATCACAGCCGGAACTCTGTTGTGAAGGTAAGACAGCACCTGGCACAGCTGTTTTGCCCATTCGATCACGTATTCTTCTTTCTGCGCTCCCTCCTCCTCCAGCACTTTTCCCAGCGTTCTTCCCTCAATATAATCCATCACAATAAAAATTGCTTCCTCTTCCTCGATGACATCGCAGATTTTCGGGATCATCGGATGATTGAGGCAGCGCAGCAATTCCATCTCCCGCACGATTCCCTGCCTCATCAGCGCAAAGTTATACGGTCTGTCTTTTCGGATCTCTTTTACTGCCCACTGTCTGTTTGCTTTTTCATTCATGGCAAGGTAGACCGTACTCATGCCGCCGGCGCCAATCTGATTGAGAATCTTATATTTTCCGTCTAATATACTTCCTATGGCAATCATGTTCTGCCTCCCTGCCTTGCTTTTGCTTTCTTTTCCAGTCATCCGTCTCCGTCTTTTTCGGAGAGAAAGCCTTTGCCTCATCCGCCGCGTATTGTCTTATCCTTGCACAAGCCCGGTCAGCCGCTTTCTTTTTTCTTTTAAGTTTTCATTTTCCTGTCTGATTTTCTGCCCGTATGCCTGATCGATGGAAAAGACCTCCTGAAAAATTTTTTCAATCTCTTCTGTGCCAGCGTCGTTTAAATCAATCAGCTTTCGGTAATATTCTTCCACATGGTTGACATACACGCTTAAGTTCAGTCCAACGCTTTGCTGCTCCAGCCGATACCAGCAGTCCCATCTGCTGATTTTCCAGAAGGGTTCTCTCTCCACTTCTCTTGCGGCCTTAAGCATCCTCTCTTTTGTCTCCTGCGAGAAATCGCGGATCACAATCTGGTTTTCAATCTCTCTTGTCATGTTAAAGACAGCTGCAAATACATGTTTGTTTTCCGCATACCCTGCCGCAAAGGGGAGGAGTATCTTTGCCGTATCCGAAATTCCTGCAAACTCTCCCAATATATTCATCAAAGACGTGAGCTGTCTGTCATATTCTCTTATGTCATCTGCCTTCTTGCTTTTTAAAAAAGCGCGCAGATAAATGAGCAGATCCCTCCCCGCGTCCAGCCCGATTGTTTTTAAAATATCATTTCGGTATTCCCCTTTTCCGACTATTCTCTGCATGATATCTCCCAGAAAACTGAGCATTTGAATCCGCTCTCCCTTTGGAACTTTTTCCATAAAATAGACCGTAAAATCTTGGATCATATCCATGGCGGGCTCCCTTGCTCCCTCCTGAGCCAATTCATATAAAATTTTCCCATTTTCATGCAGAAACAGGGCGTCCGGACAGTGATAGCCGCCGAATCCGAGCTCATCTTCTGCAATTCCGCCGTCATTTTTCAAAAAAATAGTTGTCCCTGCAATCGGATATAAAAGGCAGCTTACAAAATCTCTGTAATTGGCGTACAGTGTGATGTTTTCTTTTCGTTCCTGAATTTGTCTCTCATATTTTCTGCAGAACTCTTTGGAAAAGCCTTCCCCGTCAAAGGCAATGCATATCGGTTCTTTCTCACTGCGCACCGCGATGTACATTGCCTTATTGCCGCCTTTTGAATGTCCGCTGACAGTCACGTTTTCATAGGGCAAAGCCTCAAACCATTCCAGCGCATCCAGCTGCTGCCTGCTGTCCTCCTGCGCTCCGGCAACCACGTCGTCCCTCCATTCGTTATAGCCGGTGCCTGCAAACACAACAATCGCTTCTTTCTCTTCTTCACAGTAAAAGCAAAGCGCCTTTGCCCCGGTTTTCCTGTCATTTTGCCTGTGCGCGATGCGCAGGCTGCAAAGCTGCTCATCTTCCTTTGCCAGGGCAATCAGGTTGTCCCACTCTTCTTTTGTCGTCCCAGGTCCCGGTATGCCTTCCTGTTTCCGGTAGGCGTCCGTATCTATAAAGTCAAGCAGCTCTCCCACTGAAAATGCTTCCGCCCCGTCCGAGGTAAAAACAGGATCATAGATCAGATTGTTCAGCATTAAAATTTGTACCTCTGTCATACTTCTCTTGTCTTTGTCCTTTCTCTGGGAATCCTATATCTTTGTACACGGTCCGCGCTAAGGCAAATCATACCTGATTTCCCAGCCGGCGCTGCATACCTCTCTGTCCAGATAGCAGCCCTTTTTTACGATGATATCCGCAGTATCCCTCTCAATCGTCTGAAAAACCTCTTCCCTCGTCAGAAAGACTACAATCAGACTTTCCATATTTTCTTCTGCCCAAAGCGTTTCAAACTGTTTTGCCTTTTGCGGGAAATCCTCTTCTTCTCTGACAAACATCCAGCTGATCGCCCGAATTCTTTCTCCTTTTTCCTGCAGCCTTTCCAGGCTGTTCTCGGCATCCTGCGAAAATTCACATTCCTGCGTAAAGGAAAAGACCTTCACTTTTGAAAAAACCATCTGTGCCGTCTCTTTCATCTTCGTCTCATATTCATCCCGGATGCAAAGCCCCAGATAGCTGTCCGTAAAAACAATCTCCCCGCTTTTTTCATACCGTCTGACCCAGCATGTCTCTTCTCTTTTCTGTGCCGGTATCCGCAGGTTCATCTGGTCGTACGGCTGATTCCAGAATTTCCAGATGACCCCTGTCACCTCATATTCGATATCTCCATATTTCTTTCTAAAATACTGCTCCATTTCATTTTGTCTTTGCTGAAATTCCTCTTTTTGTATCACGCGGTCGACGCCGTCTGTCTTTTGCTGCGCGCATCCTCCAAGTCCGAGAATCATTCCTGCCGCCACCGCAGCCATTTTCCTTCTTTTTTTCATGTCCTAACCTTCCGATTAAGTTCCAAGCGCCTGATCGGTATCTGAAATGCTTTGTTTTTCTGCCCCCTCAAACCTTTCTTTTGCCATCTCCAGCCAGTCGGCGGTATCTCTTATCACCTGCTGCAGGATTTGTTCTGTCCCGCATAGAATTTCATACGTTTCATTTAACGCCGAACACGTCTCTCCTTCGCTCTCATTTAACAGCTCTGTCGTCACAAATCTTCGGTCTTCCAGATACCCCGACAGATTTCTAAACGCCCTTGCATAATCGTCCAGGCTTCGATATTGTACATAAATCTGTGTCATATTGTTTTTCCGTATAAAAATTGATCAGCCCGGTCGATTTCTTCTACAAATTCCAGCGCATCCTGACCGATCCGGTCGGTAATATCTTTGATTTCCTGCTTCAGCGCCGCAATTTCTTCTATCCTGCCAGACAGCGCTTTGCAGATTTCCTCATCCTGGATCGCCTGTCCGCACACCTCCTGCAAAAGCCGCTCATAGACTTCCATATAGAAGAACAGAAAGTTCCCGTAATTTCGAATCCGGTTCGAAGCGAGGCGAAAATTTTCATCCGTGACAATGACGTCTCTCATTCTATCTCTCCTTTTCAGCTCAGCAATCTTTCCAGCGCCAGGATTTCCTCTTCCAGCCGATCGATTTTCTCCTCTCTAAAGCGGATCTCTTCCGACAGCTTTGCCTTTTCCTTCTCGATCTCTTTTCCAAACGACTCTACGTCTTCCGCGGCGGTCTCATAGTCTTGACCGTACAGCTCTTCTCTTAGGCAGCTGGAAAAGGTCTGCGCAAAGCAGGGAGGATGGGTGCACTCCGCAATCATCCCCGCCCGCGCTCTCCTTGCGGCAATCAGCTGCTGAAACTCTTCCTTCTTTTTTTCAAAGCATCCCTGTGCTTCTTCCATATCCCGATACTGCAAAAGGAGCTGTGAATTTTCGTTTTTGAGGCTGTCTTTTTGCGCTTTCAGCTGCAGAATCCTTTGGCGTACTCCGTCTTTTCCCTCTATCATCCGATAAACTGCCCCGCAATTTCTAAGTCTGTCTGTTCCAGTGTATCTGCTGTCCGGATCAGAACCTTTTCGATTTCCCGGATTAGTTCCTCCGCTTTTTTAAATCCAGGCTTAAGCTGCTCGTATCGGACCGCATAGGAATCGCTTGCCGCTCCCTCCCATTCTTCCTGGAGGCGAAGCAGAAGCTGCTCCATATTTTCAATCACGCTCTGCAGTTCATCCGCCTGTACGCCATATTCTCTTGCTCTCTCTCTCAATTTTTCCGGTGTGATTCTAATCTGTCCGTTCATGTTTTTATTCCTTTCTGCTTTTTTGTTCTTCTGTGTTTTCTTCCTGGACGGCGGCTATCTTGCATTTTTCCAGATGCGTGCCATCCCAGAAAAAAATTTCTGACGAATCTTTTCGCTCTTTACATTTTTTTAATTCTCCAAACGGTATCTCAACTGCTTTGATCTGCGTTTTTTCTCCAAAAAACAGAAGCTGTCCCCGTTCTCGGATTTCCTGGAGGAATTCGCAGCTGTGATACCGTATCGCTTTGTTTTCGAGATTTGCGCAAAGGATCAAAATCTCTTTTCTAAGTTCTCTTAAAAGCTCACGCTGTTCCTTGTCTCTTGAAAGAGCTTCCAACACTTCGCTGCCGTTTAAGAGCAGCAAAATCTCTTCCTCTCTTTTGCTCTGCGCGCATTCTTTTACATCTTGGAGAAGCGCTTTGCTGTCGGTAAAATAACGCCATTCTCCTTTTTTGTTCAGAATCTGCAGTCTGCGCTTTTCGTCATCCAAAATAAAGCATTTCATTCTTTCCTGAAAAATCCTGCATGTCTGTGGAATCTGAGAAAGCCACTCCATCTGTTCTTCCCCGCATACGCCGGTAATCTTGTTCTTCCACTCTCCAAAAAAGACAGGCTTTAAACGGCGAAATTGAACCGCTGCCGGAACGTCCCCTTTTTTTCGGCAGATCGGATATATCTCCCATGACAGCCTCTGAGGAATGACAGGAATCTTTCTGGCTTCTTTTTCTGCTCTCCTGCTGCATTTCCAGATCCAATCCTCCATCCGGAGCGTCTGTTCTTGTGTCGTTGCCCCCTGAAACGCCTGATACACCTGCATCTGATAGACCTCGTTCTTCCACGGGAAAAAGGCGCGCCCGGCAATTTTAGGAAGCTTTCCTCTCATCTCATCCATCAGCTGCCGGTATGCCGACGCATCCTGGTGAAACAGAGAAATCCGGCATCCGAACATTTCCACAGTCCCTCCGTGAATTCCTCTTAACTCTTCCTGAAATACAACCGTATAGATCTCCCACCTGTTCCCCTCTCTCCAGACCGCACTGATGCGTTCCTCTAAATCGGGATACCTTTTTTTCCATTCCAGATATGAAAACCACACAAAGATTACCGGAGACCGCCTGATCTTATCTTGCTCTCCCTCCCATGCTGCCTGCCTCTTTCGAAATTCCATTTCTTCCCTTGCCATCTCGACCAGATTTTCCAGTTTTTCCTCCTCTGACGCGCGGACAATTCCGCCGACCTGCGGAAGCCTTTCGAGCGCCTGCGGAAGACGTCCTTCAAAATCTGCGACATAGATTTCTATCTCTTGCGCGTATTGTGCAATCCAGCCCCTCAGCAGAACAAAGAAAAGATTTTGTTTTCCAAATCCCATGCTCCCTGTGACCAGCAGATTTTTCCCCCGCATTTCAAAGACAGCTTCCGGCTGCCGCTGCATTTTAGGATCATCCAAAATTCCAATCGGGATCTGTCCTCTTGGCAGCTCATTCTGTCTCTTGGTTGGATATGGAATGTTTTCTCTTAAAGGCGCAAGGCATACAACCGGCAGTTTTCTGATATATTTTTTATGCCATTGTTCCACTATCCGCTGCCTGACCGCTTCCGCCTCAGTCCATCCTTCTTGTGCGTACCCTTTTTTTTCGTAGAGCAGCCGCCTCTCTCCTCCTAACAAAATGCGGAAGATCTGAAATCCCTGCGTCTTCTCCTGCTTTATTTTCTCTGAGCTGTATGCCGACTGAAACAAGAAAAACTGTTCGTTGTTTCCCACCTGAAAGTATGCCCTTCCAGGTTCCAAAATCTGTGCGGCAAGCCCAGACCGCAGCACTTCTCTGCTGTCATTTTCCGACTGCACTTTCAGGCAGAGCCGAAATTTCGCGTTGCTCCAGATCTGTTCGCTTACCTGACCGGAAGGTTTCTGTGTTGCCAAAATCAGGTGAACGCCCAGGCTTCGCCCTATTCTGGATGCGCTGATCAGCTCTTTCATAAATTCCGGCTGTTCTGCTCTCAGCTCTGCAAATTCATCCACAATCAGAATCAAATGCGGCATTGCCTCTAATTGCGCCGGTCTTTTCCGGTACCTCTGTTCATACTCATCCACATGCGCGCATCCGTTTTCCGCTAACATTCTCTGTCTCTTTTTTAGTTCCGCGCGGATAAACATCAGAGATCGCTCGAGCAAAGCCTCATCCAGATTCGTGATCGTCCCAGCCAGGTGCGGCAGATCTTTCAGATGGTTGGCAAGACCTCCGCCTTTGAAATCTATCAGCAGAAACTGCAGCCTCCACGGCGCAAACGACAAAGCGGCGCACAGAAGATAGCTCAAAATCATCTCACTTTTTCCGGATCCTGTCGTTCCCGCGACAAGACCGTGCGGTCCATGCGCCTTTTCATGCAGGTCCAGAAAAAAAGTGCTTCCATCCTCCGCTGTCCCGAGCGCCACAGGAAGCGTCTCCTGTTCTTCCTCCCACATCCGTTCCCATCGTTCCTTTCCTTCTTTTTCCAGCAGTTCAAACAGCGTCAATTTTTTCGGAAGCTTCTGTTTTTCTAAAAATGTCTTCTTTTTCGCGCAGGCAATGGCTGCGCTTGTCTCAAGCAGACTCTCCTTGGTCGGAAGCTCAAAGAAAAACGGGATGCTTTCTTTCGATTCATTTAAAAACCATTCTCCTTTTCCCTCTCTTATGCAGATCTTTCCCCGGCAGCCTCTTGGCAGTTTTCTTTCCTCTTCTGTCAGAAAAATCGAGTAGATTCCATACTCCGCCGCTTTTTCAATCTGTTCCGTAAAATACAGCTGCTCTTTTGTTTCTTCTAAAAAGCATACAACCCAGGAGACGCCTTTTTTCGCCTTCATCTGCCGCAGAGAAAGTTCTCTCTCTAAGAGTCCTTCAAGGCGTCCTCTGCTTTTGGAATCCCATCCAATTCTTCTCTCGCCCTGTTCTGTCCGGACATGCGGGAGCGTGCGAACCCACGCTATTTTTTTTACGGCGCTTTCTTCCCCCAGGATAAAAATTCTGGTCTCTTCTTCACCGTGGCTGCATATCAGCTCCAGCAAAAGCATTTCCAGGAAACGGATCCGTTCTCCCTCTTCCCCTACGATGCCAATATTCCCGCATTCCGGAAGCCTAAGCACAACTGGAGCGTTCTGCATTTTGCTCTGCCTTGCGATCATCTCCTGCGCTTCTCTCCAGAGAGTGTGGGTTTGCGCAAAGTCCTCTCTCTTTTGGAATTCTACGCTCACGTTCGGCGCAATGGTTCCATTTCCAAGTCTCAGCCACAGAAAATCCCAGTCTTTTCCTGTCTTTTCAAATAAGTTCCAGGAGCGGATCTTCGCTTCGTGCGCCAGTGTTTTCCAGTCTCTCTCATACTGTTCTAAAAATCTGCGCTCCCGTTCTGTTGCCTGTACGATTTCCCCTTCTTTTTCTGTGAGATAGGCGCGGTAGCGCTCCCTATACTTTCTTTGTTTTTTCCGGATATGGAGTTTTCCATACAGCCATGTCACGACCGCGGTCGCCATTCCCATTCCTCCAAGGACAAGGCGGTACCATCCTCCCCCAAATCCGCCGCGGCTTTGCAGCATCACTGCCGCCGCAAGGATTCCTGCGCTTGAAAGCAGCGATAACAGCAGTCTGCTTTCCTGCTTTTCAGGATAATTCGCCGGCGCTGCGATCCGGATACATTCCTGTGGAGTTTCTGTTCTCCATCTGGCTCTGCAGACATAATCAGGATAATCAGATCTCTCGCTTTGCGCTTTCTGGACGTGGATTCCGTGGCATACCATATTTTTTGCAAGGTCAAACCAGATCTTTTCTTCCCGCATATAGAACCGGTATCCGCCCAGCTCCACAAAATCGTGTTCTCTAAGCTGCGCCTTTGCCTGCACCATCATGCCGTTTTTTGCAATCTCCCATGTGCTGCTCCAAACCCAGAACGCATTCTCTTTCCATCTGATTTCCATCCATTTCTGTCTCAGAAAAATATCCTGAATGTGAATGTGGCAAAACGTTTCTCCTCCGATATACAGCGGCTTTTCTCTTTTCAGGCAGACTGCGTACCCATACGACGCTTTCTTTTTTTTCTTCCATCTCTGAAGAAAAATGCGGTAAAGGCACAGACCGGAATCTTCCTCGTGCATCTCGATTTCGGCTCCGTGCTCAAATGGAATCCATCCCTTCTTCATCACGGTATCGCCTGTCAGGTAATAGCCCTCTTCCGTCTCAAGATACCACTGCTCTTGTCTTTTTGCCGCATAAATCCCATAGGAATTCGATGGCTTTTGCAGCTCCTGCGTTCTTTCCTCGTATCTTCCCCGTGAAAAAATCCATATTTTCCATTCCACTTCGATATCCCGCTACCTCTTCTTGCCTTCTCTATCCCTTTCTTCTTCGGGGAAGCGGAAAAAAAGCGCGCTCCCGTCTCTTAAACGGGCTTGTTCCAGAGAATCGCTCCCTTTTAAAAGCGCAGTCGGATTTTCTGCCCTTATATACCACTGTCGGATTTTCCGGCTTTCTATTCCCCAGCCCATTCCTTCATTTAACCCTTCCAATAATTCTTCTGCCGTAATCGCTGCCGGAAGATCCAGGTCAATCTCTTCTCCGTCTTCCAGGTGCAGCACGGCAAAAATCCGTTTCTCCTCACTCATCTAACACATCTCCCAAAGTTTTCCTCCATTCCTGCCATTCCTGCTGCGTGCCTCCATGTCTTTTTAAAAAAATCTGCATATCCCATCCCCAATGCTTTGCCTGCTGCTCCTGTTCGCCGATATCGCGGCAGAAATTGTAAAGAAAGCAGAATTTTTCTCTCGGGAATATAGAAATGCTGTTTTTTATGACCGGTATCATCTGTTTCCATTTTTCTCCCGGTCGGATTACGATCATGATTTTCTCCGCGTCCGCCATCCATCCTGTCAGATTTTTATGGTACGCGTGATCGGTTTCCGCCACAATCCAGTCGTATTTTTCGGTCTGTTTAATCTCTTTTTCCATCTCGCGGAAAAGTTCGCAAGAAATGTCAAGGCACGGGTATGATCTGGAAAACGGAGGAAGAACGTCGATTTTTCCGTGCCGGATCCATCCGCTCCACTTTGAAAATTCATGCGGCCGCCGCGACACGAAAAACATTTCCGCCTCCCTCTCCAGAGTTTGCGCAGTGAAGCGGCGATAATCCTGCCATGTATCCGCCCCGAGAAAAAAAACCTTTTTCCCGCGCTCTGCCAGATAGTGCGCGCTTTCCCACGCAACGGAGGAAACCCCGCTTCCGCCGATCGGTGAATATACCAGCATTGTTTTTGTCTTGTACGTTTCCTTTGTTTTTTCTCTCTGAACCCTTTTTAATTCTCTGCAGATTTTTTCCCGTATTTTTTTCTCGTCCCAGCTTTTTTGCAGTACGGGAATCCGCTCCTCTTCCTGCGTCTCCCCGATCAAAAAAAGATTGCGGTTTTGCGTCTGCCTCCATAGTTCCTCTCCCCATGGTCTCCACACAAATAACAGCGCTTCCTCTTCCAGCAGATTCGTATATTTCTGAAAATAGGAAAAATCACTGATTAAAATGATCTCCGCCTGCATTCCCAGTTCCGGCACAACCATCCCTTCTAAAAACTGGAGATATTCTCTGTCAGGATCTGCAAATATGATTTTTTCTTTTTTCATCCCCTCTTCCGGGCCTCTCTTGGCGCGCTCTCCACCTGCCTTTCCTTTTCTCCGAAACAGCCGTAAAGCATGCAGAATTCACAGTCTGCCGCTAAAATCCGGTCTCCTGGTTTGATGACGTACCATTGCTTTGGAATCAGTCTTGTCTTATTCAAAAATGTTCCGTTTCTGCTGTCTAAATCCATAATCCACCACTGCCCCGCATTCCGCAGAATTTTACAATGTTTTCTGCTCAAAGCCCTGCTGTCCTGAATGAGGCACTGCACGTCCTCTCTCTGTTTTCCGATCACAAAGCCTTTTTCGTTCAGCGTCCACTTTTCCCTGCTGACAGAATCGAGTCTTTGAAGCACAAAGATTCCTGTGTCTTTTTGATACTTTTCCTGTAAAATTTCTAATTTTTTTTGAATTTCCTGTTCAAGAATCTGAACTGAGACTGCCTGATCTTCCTGATAGACAGGCAGATAGATAAGATAAATCTGGTTGTCCGCAACGTCGAGATAAATTTTTTCTTCCTCCAGCTCCAGCTGTCCGAACTGAAGATAAGACCTGATTTTCAGCTGCTGCACGGTATCGGAAAGCTGTTCCGCAATGTGATTTCTCTGTTTTTGCGTCATGGTTTTCTCTGCCTCGCACAGCGTCATCTTTTTTTCCGTACAGTAAATCAGCTTTATTTTGCCGTTGTAGCAAATCTTATGGCACGGAAGAAAGAAACGGTATCCGCTCTTCTTCATCCGGTCATATCCTGCATGGGAAAAGTGAACCGGTCCGTCCAGCAGATAGGAGCGGACTCTTCTGTCACAATACTCGGAAAGTCCTTCCACTTTCTCACCTGCTTTCGCTGTTTCTAAAATCATCATAGTGTCTTTTCGCAACTTTGTCAAGTATCTTTTCACATTTTCTAAACTTTTTTGTAATTTTTTTGTTCCTTTTCTCTACTTTATCACATTTTCATCATACTTCCATGATAAATTTTAGAAAAAACTTAAGGAGAATTTCTATGAATTTTGCAAATAATTTAAAAAATCTTCGTCAAAGCCGTCATTTGACGCAGGAAGCTCTCGCGCGTTATTTAAACGTCACACGTCCGACTATTGCCGGATATGAGACAAAAAATAAGCAGCCCGACTACGATAAGCTGCAAAAAATTGCGGAATATTTCGACGTGTCCATCGACTATCTTTTAACTGGAAACGAAAACACGGTTCTTTTAGAAAACGCAAAGCTGAGCGACCCTTCCTTGTCTTTGCAGTTTGAGAAAAATCTTATGAAATATTTTTCTCAGTTAAGCCCCTCCTCTAAGCAGGAACTTGTCAATTTCAGCAAGTTTTTATATTTGCAGGAGCATGGCCGTCTAAGATAGCCGAACCGGCGCACGCTTCCTGTCTTTCTGACCGCTCTGCGCGCGCCCTTGCTTCTCTACATCTGATATAAAATGGCGTTGCAGATGCAAGCCGCGATATTGCTTCCCCCTTTTCGTCCTCTTGCCACGATGTAAGGGACGGAGGTTTCCATAATCAGCTCTTTTGACTGTACGACATTGACAAAGCCAACCGGCGCTCCGATAATCAGTTCCGGTTTTATGCCGTCTTCTCGGATCAATTCATAGAGGCGCACCAGAGCGGTAGGCGCGTTTCCGATTGCGAAGATCAGCGGCTTTTTAAGACGCGCCGCTTTTTCCATGCACACGGTCGCTCTTGTCGTTCCGCGTTTTTTCGCCTCCTGTGCCACGTCCTCGTCCGACATAAAGCAGTACACCTCTCCTCCGTATCTCGAGAGCACGCGCTTGTTGATGCCGGCTTTTGCCATCTGCGTATCGGTCACAATGCACGCCCCTTTTCTGACCGCGTCCATCGCCTTTTGCACGGCATGTTCGGAAAAGCAGAGGCTGTCTGCATACTCAAAATCTGCGCTTGTGTGGATGCAGCGTTTTATAATCATTTCCTGATCCTTTGCGAACGTGCGCCCTCCCAGTTCCTGTGAAATAATCTCAAAGCTTCTTTTTTCGATTTCTTTTGGCTCTACTCTTTCTAATTCTACTCTCATTTTTTCACCCTTTCGCATTTAAAATGCGGTAAATTGCCTCCATGTCCAGATGCTTCCTCATCTCTTCTGCCAGACGGTCATACTGCATCTCTTTAAAGACTGCAAAGTCCATCCCTGTCATCTGTGCCGTATCGAGTCCTTTTCTTTTTCCAAGCGCCGTCACAATTCCTTTTGCCACAGCCTCACGGTCAAAAATTCCATGCACATAGCTGCCATAGACGTTTCCCGCCTGCGCTCCTTCTGTCTTCTCCTGTGAAGATCCCGTGCCGTCCTGTATCGCCGTCAGTTTCTTGGCGCCCTCTTCCAGTTTAGAACTGCCCATGTGAATTTCATATCCTTCCAAAGCGACTCCGCTCAGCCCGCAGAGCGCTCCCTCCACATCCTGAAAGCTTCCGCTTACTCTTGTCCTTGTCTTATCTTTTTCAAAGACTGTATCCATCGGGAGCAGTCCCATCCCTTTCATCTCTCCTCCTGCTTCCACATGATAGGGATCCTTTAATGTTTTTCCAAGCATCTGGTATCCTCCGCACACGCCGTAAATGACCTTTCCCGCCGCAGCCGCTTTCAGGACGGCCGCCTCCAGTCCGTTTTGGCGCATCCATAAAAGATCCTCCATCGTATTTTTTGTTCCCGGAAGAATGATCATATCCGGATCTTTCAGCTCCGAAACGCTGTGTACATACCGGAGCGAGACTCCCTTTATATTCTCGAACGGATTAAAATCGGTAAAATTTGAAATTCTCGGAACGCGGATCACCGCAATGTCAATGAGATCCGCCTCCCTCTTTTGATCGAGGCGTTCCGTCAGGCTGTCCTCGTCTTCTAATTCTATGTGCAGATACGGCGTCACTCCCACGACGGGAATGCCGCAGCGTTTCTCCAGCATTTCGATTCCCGGATCCAAAATGGTTTTATCTCCGCGGAATTTATTGATAATCAGCCCTTTGATCCGCGCTCTCTCTTCCTCCTCTAAGAGCATGACCGTTCCGACAAGCTGTGCAAAAACGCCGCCCCTGTCGATATCGCCCACAAGGAGAACGGGCGCGTCTGCCATCTGCGCCATTCCCATATTGACGATGTCCTCTGACTTTAAGTTGATTTCCGCTGGACTTCCCGCCCCTTCTATCACAATGATGTCGCTGCTCTCTTCGAGCTTGCGGTATGCGCGCCGGATATCGGGAATCAGTTTTTTCTTGTAGGCAAAATATTCCCGCGCGCTCATGTTCCCGATCACCTCGCCGTTGACGATCACCTGGGATCCGACGTCATTCGTTGGTTTGAGCAGAATGGGATTCATCAGGACAGACGGCTTGATTCCTGCGGCCTCAGCCTGCATGACCTGCGCTCTTCCCATTTCTAACCCCTCTTCTGTGATAAAAGAATTCAGGGCCATATTCTGGGACTTAAACGGCGCCACCCGGTATCCGTCCTGTTTAAAAATTCTGCACAGCCCTGCCGCAAGCAGACTTTTCCCTGCATTTGACATCGTTCCCTGAATCATAATTGACTTTGCCATTTTTCCCATGCCTCCTATTCGTTTTTTGCTGCTTCCATACAGGCGATCAGCTTTTCGTTTTCCTCATGCCTGCGCACCGCGGCCCGGTAATATCCGGGCTGCAGTCCCTCATAATTGCTGCAGTCCCGAATAAGCATGCCCTGTTTTTTGCAGATCTGCGCCAGGTCTGCCGGACCTTTAAAAAAAAGATAATTGGCCTTGGAGCCAAACACCTGCATACCCATCTGCTCGATCTGCCGTCTCATCCATTTCTTCTCTTCGCTGATCCATCTTCTCGTCTGCTCGACGAAAGCGTCCTCCTCCAGCGCCGCTGCCCCGGCAAACTGTGCCGGAACGGAGATGTTCCACGGCTGCACGATCTCTCCCATCTTTTCAATCAGCGCCTCATTCGAACAGACCCCATATCCCAGGCGCAGACCAGGCATAGCGTAAATTTTTGTGAAGGCCTTTAAAATCATCAGATTGTCATATTCCCTTACCTTTGGAAGCATTGTGTAGCGCTGCGGATCATCCAGAAATTCATTAAAACATTCATCCAGCACTACAAACGTCCCATACTTTCGGCACCTGTTTAAAATCTCTTCTAAAAGCTCCGGTTCCGTCAGCTGTCCGGTCGGATTGTTTGGATTGCATAAAAATACAAGATCTGTATCCGGACCGATCCGGTCCAGGTACGCTGTCCCAATCTGAAATTCCTTTTTTTCCTCAAGAAGATAAGATTCCGCCGCTCCTCCGAATACCTGGACAGCATGTTCATATTCTGCAAATCCCGGAGCCGTCACCAATGTTTTTGCCGGCTTGAGCGCGTGGACGACAGAGAAGATGACTTCTGCGGCTCCATTGCCGAAAATCAGATATTCTTTTGGCATCTGTATTTTTTCTGAGAGCTTCTTCTTTAAATCTCTGCACGAAATATCGGGATAGCTGACAGCAGCCTCCACTCCGTCGCACGCCGCTTTTTTTACGCTCTGCGGCATCCCAAAAGGATTGATATTCGCCGAAAAATCGATCTTGCACGGCTCTGAATAAATATCTCCTCCATGTTTATGCATCTGCATGTTCTTTCCCTCTCTTTACCTGATCATTTTGCACGCGGTACCGGAGCCGAGGCTAGCGGAGCGCAAAAAAAATACAAAATCGGACGGCTCCAAATACGAGCAGCGTCAAAAAGGATGTCACATAGAGCAGCCGGTTGGCGCGCCGGATATCTTCGTTTTCGACCGGGCGGTCCGGATCTCCTATCGTTTTCTTTTTGTGAAGCTTTCCAAAATACCATGCGTCCCCCGCCAGCTGAACGTGGAGCGCTCCTGCCATCACCGCCTCTGTGTGCGCAGAATTGGGACTGGCATGGTTTGCGCGGTCTCTTTTGTAAATCCGATGCGCTTCTTTGGCGTCAAGCCCTGCCGGCGCAGCGGAAAGGATCATCATCCACGCTGAAATTCTTGCCGGAATATAATTGAGTACGTCGTCGAGTCTGGCGGCTGCGCGCCCGAAATAGAGATATCGGTCATTTTTGTATCCCACCATGGAATCCATCGTATTGACTGCTTTGTAAAAAAATCCCAGCACCGGTCCGCCGATCAGCATAAAGAGCATCGGCGCCAGAATGCCGTCCGACGTGTTTTCCGCCACCGTCTCCACCGCCGCCTTTATCACTCCTGTCTCATCCAGGTTTTGAGTGTCCCGCCCCACTATCATGGAAACGGCGCGGCGTCCTCCCTCCAGATCGTTTTCTTTCAGCCGCCGATACACCTTCATGCTTTCCTCTTTTAATGATTTTGTCGCTAAAAGCTGATAGCACATGACGGCTTCCAGCGCAAGCCTTACCGCAGGATGTATGAGAGATGCCAGATACAGCAGTCCCGCCGCCGCTGCCGCAGTGATTCCTGACGTCAAAATTACAAGGACGGCTCCAGCTGCAAGCTCTGCCTTGTGTGTCTTTGGAAAAATCAAGCGCAGTCTCTTTTCCAGAAAACTGATCAGATTTCCCACCAGCCGGACCGGATGATACAGCCAGTGCGGGTCTCCGATGAGAAGATCCAGTGCGTATCCCGCTGTCAGTGCAAGTAAAATTTCATCCATTCTCCTTTTTTCCTTTCTGAAAGTTTTCACACGCTCTTAAAAATCTCTGCGCAGCTTTGGGGTTGGAATAGTAATAGAGGTGGGGAAAGCCTGCGATCATGGATTCCTCGCCGTGAATGCAGCTCCATTCCTTGCCTCTTAGCGGTTTTCTCGCAAAAAAATAGTCGCCGCACGACGTGCTGTCAAAATAGTGAAACTCATGTGCCGCAATTGTCCCGACGTCTCTTCCGAGCATCTGTTCTTTTTGGGGCTGTATCTCAACGTATCCAAATCTTGAGAGTTTCTTTGTCCGGTATGCCCTTCCTTCTATCACAGAAGCCATTTCCCAGGCTCTCCCCTCCATGTCCTCCATACTCTGATGCAGGTACATAAATCCGCCGCACTCTGCCATGCAGGGCATTCCTGAGCGCACAGCCAGGCGGATATTCTCCCGCATCGTTTTGTTCTGACTCAGCTTTTGCGCAGCCAGCTCCGGATACCCTCCATATAAGAGCAGTCCGTCTGCCTTCTCTGGCAGCCGTGCGTCATGGATCGGAGAAAAGAAAGTCAAAACAGCTCCCATTTTTTCTAGCAATTCCAGATTTTCCCGGTATAAAAAGCAAAACGCTTCATCCCTCGCCACGGCTATCACAGGCTTTGATTTCAGATAGGGCAGCTCCATCCGGATCTCTTCTAATTCCTCCGCCTGTCCGGCAAGGGAAAGGATTCCGTCTAAATCAAGCGTCTCTTCGAGTTTCTCCGCCAGTTTTTCCAGCTTTTCATTGAGACTTTCAATTTCCTGCGGCATCACAAGACCTAAGTGCCTGCTCTCAAAAAAAAGCTCTTCCATCCTCGGCACATAGCCAAAGACAGAAATCGAAAGCTCTTCTTCTATCTTTTTTTTCAGCTGCGGATACAGCATCGGAGAAATCTGGTTCAAAATAACGCCGCAGATGCCGCTGTCTTTTTTGTATTCGAGAAATCCTTTCAGATAGGGGATCACAGACAGACTCATGCCTTTTGTGTTGACGACAAAAATAACCGGCGTCTTTGTCACTCTCGCCACATCGTAGGTGCTCGCCTTTGTATCCGTTCCTCCCAGCCCGTCATAATATCCCATCACGCCTTCGATCACGGAGATCTCCGTCCCTGCGGCATTTTGCTCCAGCAGATACCGTGTCGTCTCCTCCCCTGTAAAAAAGGTGTCAAGGTTTCTCGCCTTTGTCCCGATGACTCTCGCGTGAAACATAGGGTCGATGTAATCCGGTCCGCACTTAAACGACGAAACCTTTTTCCCCCGTCTGCACAGCGCTTTTAAAATCCCGCAGGTAATCAGCGTCTTTCCGCTTCCGCTTGCACCTGCCGCGATCAGAAATCTCGGTATTTTCACGCTTGTCCACCTCCCGTGAAGGAGAAGATAAACACAGGGTTTAATCCTGTCATCATATGATAGCTGCCCGCCTTTTTTGACTTTCCAATGCACGCCTGCACAATCTCTTCCTCTGAAAGCGGAAGCTCTTTGAGACACGTTATCACTTCCGCGATGGTCTCCGCCGCGATGGCGTTGACGACAATCCGGATTTTTTCATTTTTTTCCAGAAGCATTGTCAAGATTTCTTTCATATTTCCCGAAGAGCCTCCGATAAAGGCATGGGTCGGAACCGGGAGAGCGCGGAGAGCTTCCGGCGCCAGCCCTTCAATCACTTCGAGATTGTCCGCCGCAAACTTCTTTTTATTTTTTAAGATCAGCTCCACCGCCTCTTTTTTCTTTTCGACGGCGTATACTTTTCCTTCCCTCGCCTGGAGCGCCATCTCCACGGAAACAGAGCCTGTTCCGGCTCCGATATCATAGATCACGGAATCTTTTCTCAGTCTGAGCTTAGATAAAGAGATACTCCGGATTTCTTCTTTTGTCATAGGCACTTTTTCTCTGAGAAATTCTTCATCTGAAATTCCGTGCGTGACTGTCAGGTCTTCTTTTTTTCTCTCAAGCAGCATTGCGCTGAGCGGCGCAAATTCCATTTCCGCCAGCTCCTGCGGACTTCCCGACACAATCCGTTCTTCCGGGTAAGACAGATATTCTCCGACCGAAATCTTCGTGTCCTTCATCCCATAATCCAGCAGTTTTTTACAGACCTCTGAGACGGTGTCTTTTGTCCCGCTCAGCGCAAACACCTTTCCATATTCCTGCAAAGCCGGGATAATATTCTGCTGTGTGCCGTGGAGGCTGAGCAGTCTGGCGTCATCCCACGGCGTTTTGAGCCGGGCGCACAGCGCCGCCACGGACGAGATTCCCGGATACGTGCGGATTGTGTGTCCCTTCAGGCAGTCAAACAGCCGCTTTGCCCCGCTGTAAAATCCCAGGTCGCCCGACAGAAGAACAGCCGCATTCTCATATTCGGGATGGCTCTCGATATATCCAGTGATCGCTTCTGCCCGGTATTCGCGAAAAACCGGTTTCTCCAGATCGCAAAACGTCTCCACCATCCTCCCCGCGCCGATCAGGACGTCAGATGCTTTCACCGCTTCCAGCGCTTCCAGCGTTATATTTTTTCTGCCGCCCATCCCGATTCCCACAAGAGAAATCTGATGTCTGACTTTCTTTCCCGCTTTTTCCACAATCATCTTTTTTACCTGCTCAAGCAGCAGACCTTCCTCTTCTCTTGGCCGCCCGATCAGCACTGTCTTTGCGCCTGCTTTTTTTGCCGCGCGGATCTTTTCTTGAAATCCACCTGCTTTTCCGGACTCTTTTGTGACGAGATACGCAGCGTTTACCTGCCGCATCATCGCCACATTCATTTCTTCGCTGAAAGGTCCCTGCATACCGATCAGATGACGCCCTGTGATTCCCATCTGCGCGCACGCCGCTATGACGTCGGGGGCGGAGAGCACTCTCGCATAGATCCTCTCCCGATACCCTTCGATTCCTGTAAATTTAGATAATTCCTTGCTCCCCGTCGTGACCAGGATATTGCCGCTTGTCGTCTTGAGAAATTCCGCCGCTGCCTCCACAGAATCTGTGACGATAACATCCTCTTTGTCGTCGATGGAGATAGAGGAGCGCAGCAGTCTCTGGCAGAAGACATTTCTATTTTTGCATGCCCATGCAATATTCTCCGACACTTCCACCGCATACGGATGCGTCGCGTCTACCACAAAATCGATGTTTTCTCTTTTCATCAGTTCTTCCATCTCATCCGCCGTCAGACGCCCTGTGTGAATCGTCAGATACCCGCTGGGTTCTATCAGCTCTTCCCCGTACTCCGTCGCCACGCAGACGTGGCAAAAAATCTGCTGTCTTCCAAGATATTGCGCCAGGCTGCGTCCTTCCGTCGTCCCGGCAAAAATCAGAATGTTCATCTACGCTTCCTCTCTATTCTCTCTCGTATGTGTATCCCCTTGGCGTAACCATTTTTCCTCTGACTGATTTTGTCTGAGAGTTCCCCACAAAGACAGTCGTAAACATGTCGACCTGCGTATCGCGCAGCTCTTTTAAGGTCATGACCTTTCGCTCCTCTTTATCGCGCCCGATATTTTTTACAAGCGCGCACACTGTTTCCGGCGCCTTTTTCTGCATAATCAGATCACACGCTTTCTGCAGATAATCGTGCCGCTTTTTGCTTGAAGGATTGTAAAGGCAGATGACAAAATCCGCCTCCGCTGCAAGGAGCAGGCGTCTTTCAATTTTCTCCCATGGCGTCATGAGATCGCTCAGGCTGATCAGGGCAAAATCGTGAATCAGCGGAGCGCCCAAAACAGCCGCTCCTGCGACCGCTGCCGTCACGCCCGGCACCATCTCCACTTCAATCTCCGGATAGCGTTCGCCGATCTCAAGCATCAGCCCTGACATGCCGTATACTCCTGCGTCGCCGCTGCAGATCATGGCCACTGTTTTCCCTTTTTTTGCCTCCTCAAACGCAAGGATACACCGGTCTGTCTCCTTTTTCATCGGTGTTGTCAGAAATTCTTTTCCCGCAAAATGTTCCTTTACGAGATCTACATATACCGTATATCCCACAATCACGTCGCATCGGTTCAAAGTATCGGCTGCGCGTATCGTCATCTGGTCATACGCTCCGGGACCGATTCCTACTACATAAATTTTACTCAAAATTCCACACTCCAATCTTTTACTGCCGCGGCAACTGTCACGCCGTCTTTTGCCTTTTTTCTCAGGATCAGTCTTCCCCCGCCGCTTCCAAGGACAGCGCTCCTCTCACATACGTTTGAGACGCCCGCAACTTTTTTTACAAATTCCGACTCAGAAAACTCTCCTTTTGCCTGTTCCAGCTCTTCCTTTGAAAAAACCTCAAACGGAATCTGCCGTTTTCTGCAGAACTGCAGGATGCCTTCTTCCTCTTTTTTCAGCTCAATGCTGCATACCCTTTCGACGCTTTCCGGCGCAATTTTTTGTATGCTCAGCGCCTCCTCCACAGCACTTTCAATGTCCTGTTCCGGGATTCCTCTGCGGCATCCGATTCCCAAAACCACTGTCTTCGGGATCAGATGCAGCGTCTTTTTAAACGGTCTTGTATCCGTGTAAATCGTCACATGAATCCCGTGCGGGATCGTCTCCCGTCCTTGCCCGCCGTCTTCTCTTTTTTGCTGCGTCAATTCCGCCGGAATGTTTCCTTTTACCGGAAAATCTGATAAAAACCCTACTGTTTTTCCGTCGAGAAAGTCCGCCGCTATTTTTTTTGCCAGCGCCATTTCTTTGATTTCCATATGATTTTTTACGGCAAAGACATCGACGGCAAGCTTTCTGTTTAAGTCTGTCGCCGTCGTCACGACGGGGATGCTCCCTAAATGCTCTGCCATCAAAAGCGTCCATTCATTTGCTCCTCCGATGTGGCCTGACAGAAGAGAGATCACAAAGGCTGCCTTCTCATCGACAACCACAACGGCAGGATCTGTCTTTTTGTCCTTCACAAACGGAGCGATGCTTCTGACGGCAATCCCTGCAGCGCCTACAAAAACAAGGAGATCCGCCTCTTTAAACTTCTCTTTTGTCCATTCCCCAAGCGGTCTGTCAAGCGGCTCGATTCCGCTTTTTTCTGCGTACCGCGCCACCGCGTACGCTTCTGTGCGCACCCCTTGTTTTTCCAGAAATTCCGCTGTCTTTTTGCAGATGCCGCTTCCGTTTCCGGAAAAGGCAATACAAGCCGCTCTCATCCTATTTCACAGCCTCTCGAAATTCTGTCGCAAAGGCGGGGTGGTACAAGTCAGAACGCCGATAATGGCTGTGGTTTACGACGTCCCCGACAATAATCAGAGCCGTCTTTTTGATATTGTTTTCCTGCGCGCACTGCGCCAATGTCCCGACTGTGCAGACCACTGTCTTTTCATCCTCCCACGTCGCCTTATACACAATGGCCGCCGGCGTGTCTTCTCCATACCCGCCTGCGCTCAGCCGTCTGCTAAGTTCAGGGAGCATACCGGTACTCAAAAAAATGACCATAGTTGCCTGGTGGGAGGCCAGCTTTGCGATCTCTTCTTTTTCCGGTACCGGCGTTCTCCCCGCCATTCTCGTTATGATGACGCTCTGGGAGACGTCCGGCAGCGTATATTCCAGATTCAGCGCGGATGCCGCTCCGCAAAACGAGCTGACTCCCGGACAGTAATCATAGGCAATCTCTTTTTTGTCCAAAATATCCATCTGCTCCCGGATTGCCCCGTAAAGGCACGGGTCTCCGGTGTGGAGCCGCACCGTCGTCTCATTCTTTTTTTCGGCATTTTCTATGACTGCTATCACTTCCTCCAGTGTCATATATGCGCTGTTGTGAACCTCGCATCCTTCTTTTTTATATTCCAAAAGCTGCGGGTTTACCAAAGATCCCGCGTAGATAATGACGTCTGCCTCCTCCAGAAGCTTTTTTCCTCTCACTGTGATTAAGTCTGCCGCTCCTGAGCCGGCTCCTACAAAATGTACCATATTATTTTCCTTCCTTTGCAATGACAAGTGAATAGTATCCGGCTTCGTCCGGAAATTCGTCCGGGCTGGAAAAAATTTTTTCTCCCGGCATTCCGCAGTTTTCTATCATGACAGCATCGGCATTTCTCTCTTTGAGCAGCTGCCGCAGCTTTTGACTTCGCTTTCCCACCTTCATAAAAACCTTGGTTCCCCGTTGTTCCATTCCTTCTTCAATCTGATAGACAGCCGGGATTACATGCAGTTCCTCTGCCTTTTCCGCCAGACTGATTCCCATCTTCGCCGCCACGGCGCAGAACGAAGGGATTCCGCTTACGATTTCCGCTTCCAGCCCTCTCTTGACAATCTTTTTGTGGATATAGATATAGGTCGAATACACCGTCGGATCTCCGAGCGTCAAAAAGACGCACGTCTTTCCCGCCCTCAGATACGCCTCCACTGTCTGCGCTCCTTTTTCATGCGTTTCCTCAAGCAGGATCGGATCTTTTGTCATTGGCATCGCGACCGCGATCACCTCTTTTTCCTCCAGCTGCGGAACCGCCTGCACGGCAATCTTGTATGCCACCGTCTCTTTTGGGCTGTTCCCCGGCACAAAGACAACGTCGCTCTCTCTGATGAGGCGCACTGCCTTTAAGGTCAAAAGTTCCGGATCTCCCGGTCCGATTCCCACTCCATACAGCTTTCCTTCCATAAAGAAGTCCTCCTTTTATTCTGTTCCATTTTTTGTTTTCTCATTTGTTTTGTCCGGGATCGCCCTGCTCGGTCTGACGCCCGCCTTTTATCTTTTCTATCATCTGCCGCGCGCCTTGCGTCTGTGCCAGAAAGCCATGCTCGTTTGAGAAGAGGACCGCCTCCGTCTCCAGCGCGCAATACGCTCTGTTTTGCAGATAAAAATGTATCCGCTTCACAATCTGCGCCATGGTCTGCTCTCTTAAATTTTCCTCGTCTAAGAGCGCGACGGCTTCCTCTGTCGTAACCGTCTCTAAAAGTTTTCTGGTCAATTCGATCGGCGCGCCTGCCCGCACTGCGTTTGCCGCCATAATCTCAGCGCGCCCGTCCGCGAAACGGGAATGCGTATTCATAATGCCGGCCGCCACTTTAATGAATTTGCCGATATGCGCCGCAAACAAAATCCCTTTTATTTCCATGGAAAGCGCCATGTCGATCGTCTCGCCCACATAGTTGCTGCATTTGATTGCGCGCTCCGGATCCAGCTTTAAGAAGTCCCGGCAAAAAGCAGCTCCGTAATTTCCGGGCGTAATCAAAAGATACTCCGCCCCCTGCGCTCTTTTCATCTCCATTTCCAGGCGAATGCTGGCAATCAGAGCTTCCTCGCTCATCGGGACGACGATTCCGCTTGTGCCCAATACTGAGATGCCGCCCATAATCCCCAGTTTCGGGTTAAAGGTCTTCTTTGCAATTTTTTCTCCCTCTGGGATTGAGATCGTCACGGCGATGCCCCCGTCATACCCGAAGGCTTCGCATACCTTGCGCACCTCGTCCGTAATCATCGCGCGCGGTACCCGGTTAATCGCCGCCGCGCCCACTGGCTGCTCCAGCCCTTTTTTTGTCACTCTTCCAACTCCCTTGCCGCCGTCAATGGCGATTTCCTTTTTCTGAATTTTCTTTACGGAGGCAAAGATTAAAATCCCGTGCGTGGCGTCCGGATCGTCGCCCCCGTCCTTTCTGACCGCACAGGAGACCTCCCCTTCTTTTCTCGAGATTTCTTCAACTGAAAGGAAAAGCCGGATTCCTTTTGGAGTCATCAGATCAACTTGTGTTGTCGCTTGCCCTGACAGCAGCATCTGCACGGCCGCCTTCGATGCCGCCGCTGCGCAGGAGCCGGTCGTATACCCATAGCGCAGCTTTCTGTTATTTTTTAAGATAAAAAATTCTTCGAGACCCGTCTTTCTCTTTTCCATGCTCCATCCTCTGTTCTTTCTGCCCGCGTTTTCTTTTTCCTCCTGAAAAACGCCGCGCATGTCTGCCGCGATAAAGTGAAAAAAACGCTGTCGCCGCAAGGCAGACAACGCTTCTCTTCTTTCTCGTTTTGTCTTTGCCGTATCTCCCGGTTGCCGCAGAAAAATACCGCACGAAAGCGCCGCTTTCCAAAAACTGAGCAGGTATCTGACTTTTACAGTAACGGACTTGTGCAGGATTTTCACCTGGCTTCCCTTTTTCATCAACTCAGTCTCCGGACAATCTATTTAGATTATAGTAGGTTCGGTTTTTTCTGTCAACCTCTCCTGTCTTTTTGTGTGCATTCCTCTCTAGCTGCCGCGCCGTCTGGGCTTTTCTGCCCTCAAAAAAGGATCGCCGTTCTCCGGTTTTCGGTTATGGCGATCCTTTTTTCTCAGATGCGGCGTCCCGCTCTCGTCCGCGGAGACGTCTGCGTCCGATCCGGCTTATGGAGCCGGAAATTTTTTATCTCACATAGGCTCTGTACTGTCTTGGAGCCAGAACAGAAGAAACAGATGAGAAGTAGCTCTCGTCGATTGCGACAAACTGATAAATGTCTACTTTTCCTCCTGAAAATCCGACGAATACGATCTGCGGATCAGTGTTGTGGACAAACACTTCATACCCCTGACTGTTTTGTCCGCCGTCAATAAATCCTGCCGTCTTTAATTTTGCCGACGCGCTCTGCTGCGTATCCCCAACCTTCATTCCGTGGAATGTCACCTTAGGATCAATCGTCTCGATTATCAGGTTATAGTATCCCTGCGCCATGTCCACATTGCGGCTGAGATAAATGCCTGTATTCTGGCTTTCCAAAACGTAATAAAATCCGCTTACGCTGATCGGGGACAGTCCTCCGATGGCTTTTGCCAGCCTGTCGACGTCGCTTCGCGCCGTCGCCTCATTATACCCTTTTATATAATCTGTAATCTCTATGTTTTTGCTTGCCACCTGTTTTACCGGAGAAAAGGCTCCATACGTAAACTGTCCGTTGGAAAGCTGCTTGAACGCCCGGATACGGAAATATGCCGTTTCTCCGGCGCTGATGCTGCCCGTCCAGGATACGGTGCTGCCGCTTTGGATCGTCTTGATCTTTTTGTACGTTCCAGACGCCGAATTGCTCTTTTGGATCACATATCCCTGAGCGCCGGCAACGCTCGTCCACTTCAGCGTCACCTGGTCATTGCCGTTAAGCTGAATGCTTGTGATGGTTGTTCCGCCCAGGGAAGCTTTTCCCGCAATTCCTTTTGTGTTATACGGGCTTAAATACAGCGTTCCGTCCCATGAGCAAGTCGCTCTGACCGTATAGTAATACTGTTTTCCCGGTTCTGCGGTAGAGTCAATGCAGTAATATTTGTTTTCTCCCGATATTCTGCGCACCAGCTTCCATCCGCTTCCCGATTCCTTGCGGTAAATCCGGTATCCCTGCGCGTTTGTCACAGGAGTCCAGACTACTTTAATCTGGTTGTACGTCACCGAAGTAGCCGATTTTAGCCCCGGCGTCTTCAAATGGGTCACAGCCGTCACAGGATTCGTCCCTTTTGTGCTGTAGTAGACTTTTCCGTCTACCTTGCAGAATGACTGCACCGTATAAGTATATTTTGTCCCCGGCTCCAGCTTTATGTTGGAATAGTAGCTTTTCGACTGTCCGGCAACCTTTTTGATCCTCTCCCAGGACGTGCTGCCCGGGTCCTTGCGGTAAATAATGTATCCGTCCGCGCGTTCCACCGGCTGCCACGTCACGCGCAGCGCTGTCGTAATGTCCGAAGCGGCGCCGACTGATACAATCTTGGGCTCCTTTAGCTGTATCTCGGCAGCCTCTGCTTTTTCCATGTTTCCGACCAGGGAAATGACCATCAGTAGGCAGATCATGGCGCAGCCATACAGCCATTTTTTCATTTTTCTCATTTTCCTTCCTCCTTCTTTCTCTTTCTTTTATTCGCCCATCAATTTTCTCCACACATCCATCGCAGAGACTACGGAAGAAGAAGAATTATAGTAGATCGACGGATCCAGCTGTGACATTTTATAAGCGGTCATTCTGCCGGATGCAATTTTAACTCCAATTGCGGAAGTGCCGTCGCGGTAGAGGAATCCATAGTTGAAGACGCCGCCTGTCGCTCCCAGCTCCGAATATCCGGCCGCCTGAAGTTTTGTCTTGATCGTGGCGTAGGTGTCTCCCACGCGGATTCCGTGGAGCGTCACACCGTCGTTTCCGCCGTTTTGGATGATCAGATTCACCTCGTCGTCCGCCGGAGTGTTCGTCTGCTGAATCAAAATCTTTTCGCCGTCTAACTGATAGATATGTCCGAAATATCCGCGGTTCATTTCTCCGATTGCAGAAGCCATCCTGTTGAGATCGCTTACGATCGTCTGGCTGTTATACCGCATCGAGATATAGTCCATAATCTCTACCAGCTGTTTTGACGCTGATTTTACGGCCGAGAATCCGCCGTAGACGAACTTGCCGTCCACCTGCTTAAAGGCGCGCACTTTATAGTAGTATGTGGTTCCGCCCGTCATGTTCTTATCTGTCCATGAGGTGTCGTTCACTCCCTGGGCTGTTCTTACTTTTTTGTAAGTGCCGTTTGAGGCAGTGCTTCTCATCACTACGTATCCCTGGGCTCCCGGAATCTGCTTCCAGGTCAGAACAGCTTTTCCGCCGTCCATTTTGATGGAGGTAATCGCTGAGGTTCCAAGGTTGGCTCTTCCGGCGATTCCCTTTGTATGGTATCCGCTTAAATACAGCGCTCCGTCCCATGAACACGTTGCTCTGACGGTATAGTAATACTGTCTTCCGGTTTCCGCCGTAGAGTCAATGCAGTAATATTTCTGTTCTCCCGGTATTCTCCGGATCAGTCTCCACCCGCTTCCGGCTTCTTTGCGGTAAATCCGGTATCCCTGCGCGTTTGTCACAGGAGTCCAGACTACTTTTACCTGGTTATAAGAGACGGAAGTCGCCGACTTTAACCCCGGCGTCTTTAAATGTGTGACCGCCGATACGGGTCTTGTACCCTTTGGGCTGTAGTACACCTTTCCGTTTATCTGGCAAAAAGACTGAACCGTGTATGTATATTTTGTCCCCGGCTCCAGCTTTATGTTCGAATAGTAGCTTTTCGACTGTCCGGCAACCTTTTTGATTCTCTCCCAGGACGTGCTGCCCGGGTCTTTGCGGTAAATAATGTATCCGTCCGCGTTGTCCACCGGCTGCCACGTCACGCGCAGCGCCGTCGTCACATCTGCCGGCGCGTTCACAGAGACAATTTTCGGCTCTTTCATAGAAACAGCCGCTTTCGATTCTGCCGCCTGTGTTTTTACCCCTAAAACGCAGATGGCGCACAATGCGCACACGCTGACAAGCCATTTTGCCATGCTCCAAATTTTTTTTGTGTTTTCCTTCATTTTCACTCCTTCTTTCCCATGTTTTGCGCTTTTTTCCTCACAGAATCCACACGTTTTTTTTTACATTCTTTCAAAAGATCCCTTCCTGTGTTTGTTCTGCCCGCCTTATAGAAAGCATGTTTATTATAGCACTTCTGCCTGCGCTTTTCCAACCTTTCTTGGCGGACCCGGACAGATTTCCAAAGCAGATTCCAGCTCTTTCCCGTATCTGCTTCAGAGTTCCGCCAACTTGCAAATATTTCTTATTTTTTCATCTTCGGGTCAAAGATCAGACTTGCCCCATATCCGAAAAGAAGCGCCGCGGAAATTCCGACTGCACTTGCCCGAAAGCCTCCTATAAACAGCCCCAAAAAGCCCTCTTCCCTCACGGCTTCTTTCACTCCGTTCCAGAGCAGATTTCCAAATCCAAGCAGAGGTACCGTCGCCCCTGCGCCTGCAAATTCTGCAAACGGATCATAAATGCCGACCGCTCCCAGTACCGCCCCGCTGCACACCAGCAGCACCATAATTCTTCCCGGCATCAGCTTTGTCCGTTCCATCAAAATCTGAATCAGGGCGCAGATCAGACCGCCTACCCAAAAAGCATTCCAGTATTCCACGTTTTCCTCCTTTCAGGCATGTTCCAAGACCACGCCGTAGGCAATTCCGGGAACACTTTGTCCTTCATTAAAGCTGACGGTGGAAAGCATAGCGCCTGTCGGGACAAATAAAACCCGTTTCCACGTTCCCTTTTCAATCTCCGGCAGGATGTAAGACGCCAGAACCACTGCAGAACAGCCGCATCCGCTTCCGCCTGAGTGCGTGTCCTGCGTTTCACAGTCAAAAATCTCTATTCCGCAGTCCATATGCTGCTTTTCTATCCCATATCCTTTTTCTTCCAGAAGGTCGAGCAGAATTTTCTGCCCCACATAGCCCAGATCTCCCGTCACAATTTTGTCATAGTCTTGCGGCGTTCTCCCAAAGTCCCAAAAATTGTGCAAAATTGTATCGCAGGCGGCCGGAGCCATGCACGCTCCCATATTCATGGAATCTTTGATGCCGAAATCGACGATTTTTCCGGCAGTCATTCCCGTGATCTTCACATGGCGCAGCGTTCCCTTCTGCCCGCTTTCTCTCTCTTTGGAGACGATAAACGCTCCGCTCCCCGTCACTGTCCAGGTCGCGGCGAGCGGTCTTTGGCTGGCATATTCCAGCGGAAACCGGAACTGTTTTTCCGCGCTGGCAAAATGGCTTGACGTCAGAGCCATAACGCGGTCGGCATATCCTGCGCTGACCGTCATCGCGGCGAGAGACAGAGATTCTCCGCTTGTGGAGCAGGCACCGTAGAGCCCGTACATAGGAATCTCCATTCCTCCGGCGCCAAATGACGTGGCCGTCAGCTGACCGAGAAGATCTCCGCAGAAGAGGCAGCGGATATCCTCCGCGCACAGCCCTGCTTTTTCCAGAACCAGCTGCACCGCTTTTTTCTGCATCTGGCTTTCTGCTTTCTCCCAGGTGTCTTCTCCAAATTTCGAATCCCCGCAGATTTCATCGAACCGTGATCCAAGAGGTCCTTCTCCTTCTTTTTTTCCCACGATCGATGATGACGCTGTCAGATAAGGCGGATTTTCAAACTGTACGCTTTGTTTTCCGATCATCTGATTCATCCGGCTACCCCCGTCATTCTCAAAATATAATACGCCAGTCCCAGCAGCCAGCTCGCCGCAATCCCGTACAAGATGACAGGACCTGCAATCGTAAAAATCTTGCACCCTATCCCAAAGATCTGTCCTTCTTTTTTAAATTCGATCGCAGGCGCAGCTACAGAATTGGCAAACCCGGTAATCGGGACGAGCGCCCCTGCTCCTCCGAATTTTGCAATCGAAGGATAAAGATTGAGTCCGGTTAAAAGGGCGCTGGAAAATATTAAAATCAGAGAACACCAGCTTCCCGCCGTTTGCTGGTCCAGCCCTCTCTCCCATGCCGTATGCAGGATAATCTGTCCGATCAGACAGATGCTTCCTCCTGTCACAAAAGCTTTGAGCATGTTCAAAGGCAGGTTATGCTTTGGCGTAATCCGCTCTACGTACTCTTCATACTGCTGTTTTTTTTCCTGTGCCATCTGCTCTTGTTCCATCTGCCGCTCCTTCCTTTCCTGAATAGTATCTATCTATATAGGTAGTATGTCCCATATCAGAAAAATCATACCATTCTCCACCCTGCTCTCTATTTTTTCTTTCCAAGCATGATGGAAATCAGGAGCCATAAAATCAAAAGCCCCGACAGGCAAAAGCCAAAAAAGCTGACCCACGGCATTCCAAACGTTCCGGTCTCTTTGCCTGATCCCGCAAAGATTCCTGATCCGATAAAAAGCGCCGACGCAACGATTCCGATTGTCAGGCGGTTCCATGCCCTGCGGAAGTTCCGAATCCATTCCTCTGAATCTGAAAATTCAATGTTCAGCTTCGTCTGTCCGTTCTTTGTAATCTTCAGCAGATCCGACAGCAGAGCGGGGATAGCGAGCGATTTGTCGACAGAGGCGTAGATCAGACGCGCCTTATGTCTCAATTCCCGCTTAAGATCCATCTCGCAAAACAGAGCTGACGTCAGA
Source organism: uncultured Eubacteriales bacterium (assembly GCA_963929865.1). GTDB lineage: Bacteria > Bacillota > Clostridia > Lachnospirales > Lachnospiraceae > JAGZHZ01. The sequence continues at coordinate 75,542 of CAWVKK010000047.1, forward strand.
TAAGACGTCAGGATCTGCAGCATATTCACCTCCGGCGCGCACGCGCTTAACGTCCCTTCAATCGTAATCATGCTTCTTCCAAGCATCGTAATGTCCGGCGTGATAGAGATCTGGTATTCTTTTACCAGATCCAGCAGCCGCTCAATCAGTATTCCCAGATTCATATTGCCCAGGTCCATCGCCATATATTTGCTGACGATATCGTCAATATCCGTATAGAGTCTTGCATGGCTGATTCTTCCTTTTGCCTCTCCAAGGGCAAGCAGCACGGTCTTAACCTCATAAATGTCATTCTGCAGCAGACCGATCACCGCACGCTTCAAAAGCTGCTTATTGCCTTCTGAAAGCCGTCCGGTCATACCCAGATCCATCCATGCGATCTGCCCGTCGCTGATTTTCAGATTTCCAGGATGAGGATCCGCATGGAAAAATCCGTCCTCCAGGATCTGTTTGCAGTAGTTCGCCGCCGTCTTCTGCCCGATCTCATTCATGTCATATCCCAGCTTTTCCAGTTCTTCCCTGCGGTCGATCTGAATGCCTTCTATGTAGCTCATAACAAGCAGGCGCGGAGTCGTCCACTCATGGATAATTTTAGGGCAGGTGACATAGGCAACGTCCTTTTGGTTTTCATAAAACCGGTCACAGTTTTGCGCTTCCTTTATGAAATCCATCTCCTCCTGCGACGTTTTCCACAGCTCATCGATAATCGTGTCAAAGTCTATGATATCTCCTGTCCCCATCGTCAGCTTCATCAGCCCGACTGCCCTGCGCATCAGCCTGATATCCTTTTCCATAACGTCATGGATATCGGGTCTTTGTACTTTTAACACTACCTTTTGTCCATTTTTAAGAACAGCCGGATGAACCTGGGCGATCGACGCAGAGCCAAGGGGCGTCTCCTCGATTTTCAGAAACACCTCGGATATGGGGCGTTTGATCTCCTCTGCGATGATGCGATAGATTTTTGAGAAGGAAAGGGGCTTTACCTCCGTCCTTAATTTTGCAAGCTCCTGGCAGTACTTTTCAGGGAGCATGTCGGAGCGCATTGACATAACCTGTCCCAGCTTCACATAGGTAGGTCCCAGATCCTCCAGAATCTCCCTCAGTTTGACAGGGGTCAGTCCTTTTGTGATATGGTGCTTTTTCAAAACCCCTATAATTTCTCTTAAACGTCTGCCGGATGCATGGTCTGCATCCAGCGCGGATATCTCTTCGTTTGTCTCTGCCTTTTTCTTGTCCATTGCTCTTTTCCCCACATGCCTCAGAGTTATTTTGTATCCTCTTTCAAATCCTCGTCTGCCTTTGTCTGTCCCTTATCTGCCTCTGCATCGGAAGGAGCGCTCTTTGCGGTCTCCTCTTTTTTTGCCGCCTCTGCTTTTTCCAGCTTTTCTCTGAGCGTTTTCAGCTGTTCTTCGGTCATATGATCCACTGCTTTTAAGACGTCGTTGTATTCTCTGACGATATTGACGGTGATGTGGTCGTTGACTTTCTCCTTGACGCTGTGTTTGAGTTCTTCATTTAGCACCTTTCCCTGTTCTACAGTCAGCTCTCCCTTTTTTACAAGCTGATCGACCAGATCTTTCGCCGCATCTGCCGTCATTGCCGCCGCTCCAACGCCTGCCAGAAACAATTTCTTTAATCCTTCTGAAAATTCCATACTATAACCTCCTTTACGCCTGCACCATACTTCTTTATTGTACCATATTATCGTCTCTGTTCTGCTTTGTTCCTGAAATCTTAAGAAATTTTTACCACTTCCTTTCCTTTTGTCTGTTTTTTCTCTGACTGACAAAGCAAATCCAGATTACGCCGCTTACCGCCATCAGTATGGGGTAAAAGCAATACGGGATAATCGCAAACGGCGTCACTCCCGTCAGGCTTGCAGCCGACAGCAGCTGCGCCCCGTACGGAATGATTCCCTGAGCCGCTGATGTAAAAGTGTCCAGCAGGGACGCCGATCTTTTCCCCTCAATCCCATACTCCTCGCTGATTTCCTTTGCGATGGGACCTGCGATCACAATAGCTATCGTGTTGTTCGCCGTGCACAGATCCACCAGAAACGCAAGCACGGCAATCCCCAGCTCGCCTCCTCTTTTTCCCCGGATTCTTTTTTTGATAAAGCATAAGACAAACTGGATGCCGCCATATTCTCTGACAAGAGAGACGATACACGCCACAATGATAGAAATCACGGTGATATCATACATCTGGGCAATTCCGTCCCCGACTGCCGTAAAAATGCTTCCCAGCTCCATGGCTCCGCTCGCGACTCCCACAACCAAAGACAAAATTGTTCCGGCGATCAGCACGCCGAACACATTAAATCCGCATAAGGCGCCTGCCAGCACAACGAGATACGGAACAATCCGCCCTATATGGTACGTTCCCAGATCTTCAGGCACATAGACAACGTCTCTTGTCAGAAACCAGAAAATGATCATCGTCAGGACTGCGGCTGGAAGCACAATCAAAAAATTTTCCCGGAATTTGTCTTTCATCTCGCATCCTTGCGTCTTGACTGCCGCAATCGTCGTGTCGGAAATCATCGACAGATTGTCTCCAAACATAGCTCCGCACATGACCGCGCCGATGCACACAGCAGCAGAGCATCCCGTCTTTTCACTGATTCCCGCCGCGATCGGCGCCAGCGCCGCAATCGTTCCCATGGACGTCCCCATGGAGATGGAAAGAAAGCATCCGATCACAAACACTCCTGCCACCGCGACGTTGGAAGGCAGAACGGAAAGCCCGAGTATCACCGTACTGTCCGCTCCTCCTGCCGCCTTGACCGCCCCGGAAAAGGCGCCTGCCGCCAGAAAAATCAGGCACATCGTAATAATGTTTTCATCTCCGACTCCTTTTGTAACCATGCTCAGCTTTTGCTCAAATTTTATCTCCCGGTTCTGAAGAAACGCGACGATCAGAGCAATCAAAAATCCGACGATCGCCGGCATACTGTAAAAGTCTCCTGTCACAATTCCAGTCCCCAGAAAAATAACGAGAAATACTCCGATCGGAAGAAGCGCCGCCGCTCTTCCTTTTTGAGGGATCTTATCCTTTTGGTGTTGTTGTTCCATCCTAAACTGTCCTCTCTTTGCTTTTTTCTCATTGTACCATAGGATTCAATCCGGAACAATCCTTACCATCTCATAAAAAAGTGAAGCATACTTCCCGCTGTTTTTCCAAGTGCGATGGATACAATCACACAGCCGATTCCCTTCGTCAGTCTCAGTCTTCTTGCAAAAACCGGAAAAACGTGAATGATTTCCGCCAGCGCCATAATCCAGCCTCCCACATAAATTCCGCAGCACAGTCCCAGCACGGCTATTCCGGCAGCTCCAAACGGGACGGAAACGTGATAGACCGTCAGCGCTGTCCCCGCCATTGCGCCAAGCAAAATACAGTCTTCATAAAGCCATACATATTTTGAAGTATGACTCATCTGGATAAACCGCGACAAAATCCCAAGCCCCACCATCAGCGCCACAACGCCGCCTGCCACAAGGAGTCCCCCTGAAAGACCGATCCATGCCAAAATCAGGTTTTCTGCCATCTATACTCTCCCCTTCCGCTCCTTTGTCTCAATCAGGGCTGTATTGATATCATCTTCGTAGGAACGCATTTCCACTTGAAGCGGAGTCGGATCGGACGTCGTCTTTTTTCTTGAGAAATGGTTGAAAAAAATCAGGATTCCCGCCCCCACGCCGATAGAATAAGAAATCTCCAAAACGGTAAAGCCGTCTGAAGCTCTTCCGGTAAACTGTTCAAAAAGCTGCCCGAATAAGGTTGTGATATCGACGTCGTTATTAAACGTCATAATGCAAAATGCCGCCCCGAAAAAAGTCAGCAGGCAGACGACCGCCGTTTTGATCCGCTCCCATGCGGCAGGCGGCTGCTGTCTCTTTTCCAGCGTCATGATAAAATCGCTCGCCCCCATCGTCTCAACATGTACGCCTGGAAATCGTTCTGTGACCGCCGCAATAATCTCTACTGCGGAGTGAACGTATCTTCCCGGCTTTCCTTCTCCACCGCACGGGAAAGGAATCGTCTTTATTTTGTTTTCCGTATCTTTGTCGCTGCACGAAATTTCTGCGATTTCTTTTAGAAAAACCGTCTCTTTTTTTGTCAAGATATTCTGATCAAGTTTTATATAGACTGTTGCACCGCTCATAATGCTCTCTCCTTTTCAAAGCCGCCGCAGATCTGTACAAGTGTTCCCCGTTCCTGTGCCGTCTGGCGCTGCCCGAGCATCCAGTACCGCACTGCCCCCAGCAAGATGGCGGTCAATAATAAAATCCAGATTGCCGTTGCCACTATCTTTTTTCTCATATTATCTCTCTTTCTGCGCAGTGCGCTTTTCCCCGCATCTGTTGCGAAGACAGGTTTTATTCTATTATGTTCTATTTTTTTTTTCATATGCGTCTTCTTTGTCCGTTTAGGCTTAAAACTGTCCCAGTTATGCAAAGCATATGGTCAACCGCCAAAAAAAGATTATAATGGAAGAAAAGGAGGTATGTTTTATGAGAAAGCAACTATTTTCCACACTTGTGATTGCGGCTTGTTCCCTTGCCCTATTGGGCTGCAGCTCTCCCGAGCCGGCTCAGCAGACGGATTCTTCCCAGATTCAGACTTCCGGCAGCGAGACTGTGACCGCTTCAGAGACTTCCTCTGTCTCGAGCTTAACCTACCCGACGTATCCGTCGACGGAAGCGCCTTCTGTTTCTGAGGGCGCTACCCTCTATATCGGCTGCGGCGATTCCTTTCGGGAATATCATCTTGACTGCGGCGAATCTGCCACCCCGGATGAGCTGATTGAAGGCATTGCCGATCTGACCGGGTGGGATCTGACT
>CAWVKK010000048.1:0-8265 GCA_963929865.1 uncultured Eubacteriales bacterium
CCGGCGTGGCGGAACTGGCAGACGCACAGGACTTAAAATCCTGCGGGACTTATCCTCCCGTACCGGTTCGATTCCGGTCGCCGGCATGACACAAGAATGAATGGGAATTCATTCTTTTTTTTTTGCACAAGTTGAGGTATGATAGAAAAAAAGATCAGAAAGGGTGAAGCGACATGAAACGGATCTATCAGGGAACATTGGGACTGATCGGAAATACCCCGCTTGTGGAGATGGTAAATCTGGAAAAAAAATACGGGCTGGACGCTGTGATTCTGGCAAAGCTGGAATACCTCAATCCTGCCGGGAGCGTCAAAGACCGCGCCGCAAAGGAGATGATTGAGGACGCAGAAAAAAGAGGAATTTTAAGAGAAGGATCTGTGATCATCGAACCGACCTCCGGGAACACCGGAATCGGGCTGGCTGCGATTGCAGCGGCAAAAGGATATCGGATGATCCTGACTATGCCGGAGACCATGAGCATAGAGCGCAGAAATATGCTAAAAGCTTACGGCGCGGAGGTTGTGCTGACTGAAGGGAGCAAAGGCATGAGCGGAGCCATTGAAAAAGCGGAGGAACTGGCTGCACGGACAGAAAACAGCTTTATACCGGCGCAGTTTGACAATCCTGCCAACGCTGAGGCGCACCGCAAAACGACAGGACCTGAAATCTGGGAGGACACCGGCGGAGAGATCGACCTGTTTGTGGCGACAGTGGGGACAGGGGGCACGATAACAGGCGCCGGAGAATACTTAAAAGAAAAAAATCCGGATATTCAGGTGATAGCAGTAGAGCCTGCCTCCTCCCCTGTTTTGTCAGAGGGAAAAAGCGGTTCCCATGAGATTCAGGGAATCGGAGCAGGTTTTGTGCCAAAGGTACTCAACACGCAGATCTATGACGAGGTTGTGACCGCAGAGAATGAGGAGGCGTTCCGGATGGGAAAAGAGATTGCGAGGACAGAGGGAATTTTGGTCGGAATTTCCTCAGGCGCGGCAATGAGCGCCGCGCTGAAGGTGGCAAAACGCCCGGAAAACAGAGGAAAGACAATTGTGGTGCTGCTGCCAGACAGCGGAGACCGGTATTATTCCACGCCGCTGTTTCAGTAGACAGAAAAAACAGGACGCTCAGGAAAGAGACAGCTCAAAAAAAGGGACCGCGCAGCTCATGGAAACTGCGGGTCCTTTTATCAGTTCTGGCGTCCGCCCCGTCAGACGGCGGGAGACGGATCAGCCCATCGGAGGAACCGGGGTCGGTCTCGCCGGGTCAAACACGGACGCGGCGTCAAAGAGATCGGTCAGAAGCTCCGGGTTGTAATACATGCGGTAGCCGTCAAGGTTTCTGCGCCCCATGCGGAAATAGTTGTCCCGCAGCTGAATCCAGTACTGGCTGGAATCGACATTGCAGAAATAGTTAAATCCCTGACTCTTCAGATAATCAAATTTAGGGTGTCCGGTATAATCCTCCACCCCGGTGATATCGGCTCCGAATGCGAAAATAATTTTATCTGTGCCTCCCACAATAGGGGAAACATATGTCATCCATTTTTCTGTGTCTGTCATTAAAGTTTCCAGACTGCGCTCGCCTACGTTGATATGCCCCCACGTATGGCTGGCAAATTCCCAGCCGTTTTCCTTCATAGCCGTTGCGACCTCGGTAGCCTGGGCAACCTCTTCATCCCAGTTAAAATCCGGATGTTCATTTAAAAACTGGATTTGATCCGGGTCAAGATTCGGATCATTGATGTCGCGGTATACTCCGTCTGTGCGGTAGCCGAGAACGCCGTTGTACCCTGTCAGAGCGATAATTCCTTTTGCTCCGCGGTATGAGAAGTCAGGGTGTTCCTCGACAAAACTGTCAATCAGCGGGACCATGTCAAAATCTCCGACCGAGACAGAACCGTCCGCTTCCACGTATTCTGCCTTGACGTCCCCGTTTTCATCGATCACGAGCTTAGAAGCCATGCCGTCGCCGTCCATGTAGTGATAATAGGACACATCATCCTGGGAGAGGACAAACGGTTTTTTGCCGGGAGGAAGCATAATCGTCTGAGGAGTCATGATACCCTGTTCGTCGACCTTCGCGATATCTTCAAGCGTGACAAGCACAAATCCCTTTTCGTACATGCTCTGCGTAATCTTGTTAAACTCTTCAATCGTCGTCATCACCTGATTATAGCCGCCCGCATCGCTGTCGCCGTCAAAAGCCAGCGAAGGGTCTTTGATCAGAGTGTGGTAAAAAATATGGGTGATCTGATCAATCGGATACGCAACGCAGGTATCCTTCGTCGCCTGGTATTCAGCGACCTTGTCCTGATATGCCTGATTCGTTTCATATCCGGAGGAATTTTTTAAGAGATCCATTGCGGCGTCGTAGTCATAACTGGCGGCAAGGCGGTCTGCCTGACGGATCAGCTCTTCTTCCTCTTCTTCGCTGGAGGATGAGGTCGTGATCACGGGTTCGTTTTGAGCGACGCTGGTGGGAGCCGTCTCTGATTCTTCGGAACTGCCGGTAAGATTTCCGGAAGAATCAGGCGAATGGGAAGCAGAGGAATGGCTGCTGCCCGGATTGCTGTGAGTTGTCGATTTTAAAGCTGTCGAGATGCCGAAAACGATCGTGGCGATCACAACAACGACAGAGACAGAAAAGACCATGCGCGCTTTAAAAAGCTGCTCCCGCTGCTTTTTCTTCTGCAGGATACGCTGCCTTTTTTTTCGCTCCTCATCGCTTAATGGTTTTTTAGAGTGCGGGTTTTCTTCCTTCATTTCATTTTCTCTCCCTGAAAAAATTTATTTTTTTTGACAAGATGCCTGCGGACCGCCAATCCCCGGATGGCGGATACAAAGCGGAACATTTTGTCGAAAAATTGTGAAATATTGCTTAAGATCATTCTATTTTTTTACCTAATATTTGTCAATTAAGTTTCCGTTAAGAATTATTAATTTCCCTCTATTATTCCAAGAAAAAAGGATTTCATAAGAAGAAAATCTTCCGGACAAAAAAACTGCCACAAAAATGTGACAGTTTCTAAACAGCAAAAGACGATCAGGCGCTTTCTGCAATGTGTTCCAAAAAGAGCTGGCGGATTTTCGGATATTCTCCAAGCCCCTTCAGCACACAGGATACTTCGATGCCGCACTGCTCAAACTGACGCCGCCAGGATTCAGGATCGTCCCCCGCCATATCATTTTTTGCGTGATCCCCCGCCACGATCATAAACGGAGCGAGAACGGCACGGCGGGGACGGATGGCTTTGATCTGGCGGAGAAGAGATTCCATGGAGGGATAAGCCTCCACAGTGCCGAGAAAAATTTTCGGATACCCGCGGTCTTTAAACGTATAATCAAGCGCCGCATAGACAGAATTGGCATAGTGAGTCGTTCCGTGTCCCATCAGGACCAGGACCTCATCGTCTGAGAGGGAAGAGCCAAGTTCATGTGCAATGGCTTCTACGACAAAATCATTGTCGCGCGTGGAAGTCAGAAGAGGAGAGCCGAAGCGGATACTGGAAAAATGGTCGGCGCAGGAGAGAACCTCTTCTTTCATCAAATCGTTTTCGATTCCGTTTAAGACATGGGTAGGCTGTACGATCAATTCGCAGATACCGTCCTGCATCATCTGGTGCATAGCCTCTTTGACTGTAAAAATACGGACGCCGTCGCGCTTCCAGATTTTTTTTATGATCATTTTGCTCGTCCAGGCGCGGTATACGCGGAAGTCAGGGTATGCGGCGGCAATATCGTGTTCAATTGCGTCGATTGTAACCTCTCTGGTATCGTTGTGGCTGGTTCCAAAGCTGACAACGAGAATTGCTTTTGTATATTTCTGGTTCATAAAATCTCCATTCCGCCGCTGGAATCAGCGGCACAAACAACAAATAGTAAAATAATAAAAAACGGCATGTAAAGTCAGATTAACATTAATAGGATTCCTTGTCAATGGTATTTAAAGTTTTCAATGTTTGTGCTATGATAGTAATACTGAAGAAAAATATTAAGAAGCGAAGGGATGTAGCTGAATGAGCATACGAATGATAGGAATTGACCACAGCAGAGCCAATATTGACGTGCGGTGCATTTTTTCATTTACAAAGAAACAGATGGCGGAGGTTCTTCCGAAGATAAAAGAGCAGCAGGGAATTCACGGCTGTGTCATGATTTCAACCTGCAACAGAATGGAACTTTGGGTGAGCTGTGAAGAGGACGTTTCCCTGGACTTATGCGAGCTGCTGTGCACGCTGCGGGAGGTGCCGTCCGCCTATTACGGTTCCTACTTTACAGAACGCAGAGAAAAAGAAGCTGTGCGGCATTTATTCGCACTGTCATGCGGACTGAAATCGAGAATTTTAGGGGAGGACCAGATCATCACCCAGGTAAAAGAAGCGCTTGCATTTGCAAGAGAACAATATACAACGGACAAGGTCTTGGAAGTGTTATTTAGGATGGCTGTCACCGCGGCAAAAAAAGTGAAGACAAACGTGACGCTCTCCATCGCCAACCAGTCGGTGATCCATCAGGCGATTCAGGTGCTGGAGGAGAGAGGATACCGCATTGCAGGCAAAAAATGTATGGTAATCGGAAACGGCGCGATGGGAAAATTGGCTGCCTCGACTTTGCAGAAGGCAGGAGCTGACGTCACCGTGACAGTGCGGCAGTACCGCAGCGGAATAGTAGATATCCCCAGGGAATGCAGCAGGATTGACTATGGAAAAAGGATGGAACTGTTTGCACAGTGCGATCTGGTGGTCAGCGCGACGTCAAGTCCTAATTATACTCTGAAAAAAGAATGCGTAGATCAGGTGAAGCCTGAGCATGATATGATTTTGCTCGACCTGGCGGTTCCAAGGGATATTGAACCGTCCATAAGGGATATAGAACGAATTGAACTGTTCGACATTGACGATTTCCACATTGAAATTCAAAGTGAAGATCTCAGAAAAAATATTGAGAAAGCGCAGCAGATACTGGACGAGCAGATGGAAGAATTTGAACAGTGGTATGAGTGCAGAGACGTCATTCCAAAGATTCAGGAAATTAAGGACAGCGCGGTGGAGGATTTTAACTGGAGACTTCAGAAGATTATGAGAGAGCTGCCGATGGAATCAGGGGAAAAGGCGGAATTAAAGGAGGAGATGAGCAGCGCGGCGGGAAAGGTGATCGCAAAGATGCTGTTTACTCTCAGAGACCACGTTGCGCAGGAAAGCTTCCGGGAGTGCGTAGAGGTGTTAAGCCAGATGTACCAGACAGAAAAATGACACAAGGTCTGCAAAAGCACAACATCTCTTTGCACGCAGCCGACCGGCGGCGTCTGAGGAAGGAACAACAGCGATATCACAGTAACGATAGCGAGGCAAGGGAAGATTTATGGTAACCAGAGTCATACAGAACGTAAACAATTTTGTCTGGGGATTTCCTATCATATTTTTACTTCTCGGAACACACATCTTTTTTACAATTCAGACAGGATTTATCCAGAAAAAAATAGGGACAGCAGTACGTCTGCTCAGGAAAAATGAAAACGGACCGACCGGAACAATATGCCCCAGGAGAGCATTCGCCGCCGTGTTCGCCTCCGCGACCGGAATGGGGAATATCATAGGAATCGTATCCTCCATTCTTCTGGGAGGTCCCGGCGCAGTCCTCTGGTGCTGCATCGGAGGATTTTTAGGGATGGCGACGAAATACGCAGAGTCTCTTCTCAGCGTGAAATTCCGGATCAAAAACAAATATGGAGAAATAAAAGGCGGTCCGATGTATGTCATGGAATACGGAATGGGCAAAAAATGGATGGGAAAATGGTATGCCGTCGTCGGAGTGATGACTGCGCTTGGAAGCGGATGCGCGCTTCAGGTCAGCGCAATCGCAACTTTTATCGATACGAATGTTCAGGCTGCCTTAATTGGAACCGATAACCTTTTCTCAAAAATAGCCGGGAACCATCCGTGGACTGCGAAAGTCATGGTAGGAATTTTGATGGCGCTTTTGATGATGCTGGTGGTTTTAGGAGGAATCAAAAGCATTGCCGGGCTTTGCCGGATTGCCTATCCGATGATGATGGGAATCTATATAGCTGCCTGCGCCAGCGTCCTGGTCTTGAATTACAGATGGCTTGGAGAGGCGTGCGCGGCAATTTTGAGCAGTGCGTTTGGAAATGTGAAAGCCGTGGCGGGAGGAATGGCGGGCGCAGGCATTTCGGCAATTTTCGGATATGGAGCTTTAAACGCAATGATATCGAACGAAGCAGGTCTTGGAATATCGGGAATTATAGAAGCGCAGTCAAAAAGCTGCAATCCTGTGCAGCAGGCGCTGCTGTCCTGTCTGGGAACCTTTATCAGCACTGCCGTCTTGTGCGGACTGACAGGACTGACCATCGTGACGGTTGTGCTCAGGGAAGGGCTGGCAGTGGAAGGGATGTCTGAGATGGGGCTGATCACGGCGGTTCTCTCTAAAGCTCCTTATCTGGGAAAGACGGCATTTATCCTGGCAAGTATGGTATTTATCTATACGACGATTCTGGGATGGTCCTATTATGGAGAAAAATGCGCGGAATATCTTCTTGGATATCGGATCAGAGGAAGCTACGAGATCCTCTGCGCCGCCGTACTGGCGGTGGCGTCGGTCTTCGACATACAGAAGGTGAGAATATTCTCCGATTTTTTCAACGCAATGCTGGCGATTCCCAATATACTCTGCATTCTGTGGCTCTCGTCGCTTGTGAAAAAAGAGACGAAAAAATATCTGAAATTTCCGGACAGAAAAAATCTGGAGATTTTAGAAAAGACAGAGGAGAGAGAATCCGACATGTATATTTGATTCCCGGGCACATGGACGATATGTTCGGCTTGACAGGAGAAAAGGGGAATGATAGAATAAATCGTGTATAATTCCATATGACACAGTAAGTGTATCAGCAGATCCGAAGAGATGCTGATTGAGAGGGAATCAGGTGAGAATCCTGAGCGATCCGGTCACTGTATTTAGGGAGCGAAGTCTGAAAATCCATTGTGGCGCAGACGTCATGAGAAGGAAAGACAGAGCGATGATCTATAAGCCAGGAAACCTGCTTATTGGGTAAAAGGTTGAGACTTCCGAGAAAAGTTTTGCATCCTGTCTGTTCTGCGCAAGATATGCAGAAGAGGTATGTGTCTGCTTTCCGGAGCGGACATTTTTTATGGAATGACTGTGAAAAACGTTCACAGAACCTTAGATACGGTAATTATGCAGAAATTAAACGGCATGGTGAGGAGTCCCGCTGTCTTTGAAAAGCTGAACGCAGCAAACAGATTCGTTTTTTCCGCAAGAAAACGGTTCTATCCTCGACGGGTTCACGCCCCTTTCAGAGACAGAGGGACAAAATCATCCTCGAAGAAAAAAGAGACTGTCCCGGCGGTGCAGAGCGGACAGAGATCAAAATAGAAAAAGGAAAGCGCTGTAAGACGGAGAAAAAGAAAGAATCCGGTTTGCGGCGCTTTTTTTGTCTATCTTGACAAAACAGACAGTTAATGGTAAACTCAAATTGTTAGGTATAACTAACTTGTAAAAGCCTAATAAAAAAATACAGTAGTCTGTTTTGAGAAAAAAGCGAATAAGATAAAAAAGATAGATCGGTTTTTTCCTCGAAAGACACATTGCCGCGCATACCGGCAGTCTGCGTGCCGGATGGAATTGCGGCGGAGGAGGAAAAAGAGACACGATCAAAAATGAGAGGAGAAGGAAAATGGGGACAGCGGTTGTAATTCTAATTTTAATTATCGTGTGCATTCTGGGAATCAAGAGCTATGCGAAAAAACTGGCGTCCGGATGCTGCGGATCAGGCGGAGAAAAGGTAAAGAAAAAGAAGGTAGAGGACAAAAAGGAAGCGCACTATCCGTACAGAATGCAGATGAAAATCGACGGTATGGTGTGCGGAAACTGCGCGACCAGAGTGGAGAACAGTCTCAACGCGCTGGAGGGAGTGTGGGCCAGCGTAGACCTTGGCAGACAGACTGCAACCGTGCGCATGAAACAGAAAATAGAGGAGAAGACATTAAAGGATGCGGTAAGAGACGCCGGATACACCGTGATCAGGGCGGAATATGAAAAGACGTGATGCCAAAGAAAAAGAGACAGGGATGCGGACATGTGTGCGGGCGGAAAGAAATTTTTGCAAAAGTTGGAAAAATTGAAAAACAGGGTTGACAAATGAAAAGATATCTGCTAAAATGCCTATTGTCAGTTTGGTGAAGAAAACAAACGGAAGAGCCAATGAGATGCCCAGATAGCTCAGTTGGTA
>CAWVKK010000049.1:0-20881 GCA_963929865.1 uncultured Eubacteriales bacterium
CATGTTCTTAACGTAGTCAGCATGTCCCGGGCAGTCAACGTGTGCATAGTGACGTTTCTCTGTCTCATACTCAACGTGTGCTGTAGAGATTGTGATTCCACGCTCTCTCTCTTCCGGAGCTTTATCAATGTTTTCGAAAGCAACAGCCTGTCCTAATCCTAATCTTACGTTCAGAGTCTTTGTGATAGCTGCTGTTAACGTAGTTTTGCCGTGGTCAACGTGTCCGATTGTACCAATATTACAATGTGGTTTTGTTCTTTCAAATTTAGCTTTAGCCATTTTGAATATCCTCCTTACAAATATTGCCCGTCAAGGCATTTCTTTTTATTCCATAGGCTTATCTTTGATTATATTTCAAAACAAAGATATTTTCAAGCCTATTTTTAAATTCTTCTCTGAATCCAGAAGATTTATTTTCCTTTTGCGCTCAGAACTTTTTCCTGAATGGTTTTTGGAACCGGCTCGTATTTCTCAAAGAACATAGAATAGTTGCCGCGTCCCTGTGTCTTGGAACGTAAGTCTGTAGAGTATCCGAACATTTCCGCAAGCGGAACGTATCCTCTTACAATCTTGCCTCCTCCGATGTCGTCCATACCTTCGATTCGTCCGCGGCGTGAGTTGATATCGCCGATTACGTCTCCCATGTATTCCTCCGGCATCGTCACCTCTACCTTCATGATTGGCTCTAACAGAATGGCTCCGCCTTTGTTCATCGCATCTTTAAATGCCATGGAACCTGCGATGTGGAATGCCATCTCAGAAGAGTCGACCTCGTGGTAGGAACCGTCGTATACGTTTGCGTGAACACCCAGTACCGGGAATCCTCCAAGGATACCAGCTTTTGCAGCTTCCTCGATACCTTCCTCGATTGCAGGAATGTATTCCTTCGGAATCGCTCCTCCGACAACCGTTGACTCAAACTCGAATGTCTTCTCGCCGTTTGGATCCATCGGTGTGAAGATGACTTTACAGTGTCCATACTGTCCGCGTCCTCCGGACTGTCTTGCATATTTGCTGTCAACAGTGACTTCTTTCGTGAAGGTCTCTTTATATGCTACCTGCGGCGCTCCGACGTTTGCTTCCACTTTAAACTCGCGCAGAAGTCTGTCTACGATAATCTCCAGGTGAAGCTCTCCCATGCCGGCGATGATGGTCTGTCCGGTCTCCTGATTGGTGTGAGCGCGGAATGTCGGGTCTTCTTCAGCAAGCTTTGCCAAAGCCTCGCCCATCTTGCCCTGTCCAGCCTTTGTCTTCGGCTCGATGGCAAGCTCGATAACCGGTTCCGGGAATTCCATGGATTCCAGAATAACCGGATGCTGTTCATCACAGATCGTATCACCCGTTGTCGTCAGCTTAAATCCGACAGCCGCTGCGATATCTCCGGAATAAACTTTATCTAATTCCTGACGTTTGTTGGCGTGCATCTGAAGGATACGTCCAACACGTTCTTTTTTGCCTTTTGTTGCGTTTAACACATAGGAACCGGAGTTCATGGTTCCGGAATAAACACGGAAGAAAGCAAGCTTTCCTACGAACGGGTCTGCCATGATCTTAAATGCAAGCGCAGAGAACGGCTCTTCATCAGAGGAATGTCTCTCCACTTCATTTCCGTCTAAATCCACGCCTTTGATAGCCGGGATGTCTGTCGGCGCCGGCATATAGTCAATAATTGCATCCAGAAGTTTCTGAACGCCTTTATTTCTGTATGCAGAACCGCAGCATACCGGGATTGCCGTACATTCGCATGTCGCTTTTCTCAAGGCTGCTTTCATCTCTTCTACAGTCGGTTCTTCGCCTTCCAGATATTTCATCATCAAGTCATCGTCTAATTCGCAGATCTTTTCTACTAATTCTGTGCGGTATAATTCAGCGTCTTCCTGCATATCTTCCGGCACGTCTACAACTGAGATGTCTTCTCCCTTGTCGTCATTGTAGATATATGCTTTCATTTCAAACAGATCGATGATGCCTTTAAATTCATCTTCTTTTCCGATTGGAAGCTGCAGGCAGATTGCATTCTTTCCTAATCTTGTGCGGATCTGTTCTACGGCACCGTAAAAGTTTGCACCTAAGATATCCATCTTATTGATGAAAGCCATTCTCGGTACGTTGTAAGTGTCAGCCTGACGCCATACGTTCTCTGACTGCGGTTCTACTCCACCCTTTGCGCAGAATACACCAACCGCACCGTCAAGTACACGCAGGGAACGCTCAACCTCTACTGTAAAGTCAACGTGACCTGGGGTATCAATGATGTTGATTCGATGTTCCAGGGCACCCTTCTGAGGTTTTGCAAACTCCTGATGTGTCCAGTGACAAGTTGTAGCGGCTGAAGTAATTGTGATACCTCTCTCCTGCTCCTGTTCCATCCAGTCCATTGTTGCGGTACCTTCATGGGTATCACCAATTTTATAGTTAACGCCAGTATAATACAGGATACGCTCTGTCAATGTCGTCTTACCGGCATCGATATGGGCCATAATACCAATATTTCTGGTTCTCTCTAATGGATATTCTCTTCCAGCCAAGGTTTTTTCCTCCTATAATTGTGTAGATAATCCAATGTTTCAAGTTGCGAAGAAATGGATTAGAATCTGTAATGAGCAAATGCTTTGTTTGCCTCTGCCATTTTGTGCATATCTTCTTTCTTTTTCACAGATGCTCCTGTGTTGTTTGCAGCATCCATCAATTCGTTCGCCAGTCTGTCTTCCATTGTCTTTTCTCCTCTTTTACGGGAGTATAATGTAATCCAGCGAAGTGCTAATGCCTGACGTCTCTCTGCTCTTACCTCGATCGGAACCTGGTAGGTAGCTCCACCGATACGTCTTGCTTTTACTTCCAATACAGGCATAATGTTGTTCATTGCTTCTTCAAATACTTCGATAGCTGGCTTGCCTGTTTTGGCTTCCATTTTCGCAAATGCTCCATATACAATTTTCTGTGCAACGCCTTTCTTACCGTCTAACATGATGTTATTGATAAGTTTTGTAACCACTTTATTGTTGTATAATGGATCTGCTAATACGTCTCTTTTTTGAGTATGTCCTTTACGTGGCACGGTACTTCCCTCCTTAATTATAATTGGAAATTTCTATTTTCCTGATTAAATCATCGGTACTCACATGTGTCGTTCTAATACTGTGTTCCTGCCAGGACTTCTATATAAACCTGCAGCCACTGCGGTGAATATGAATTCCGGCACAACAGTTAGTTCTGTTTGTGATACTGCGACTCTAGTTCTGAATAATCGATCAATTATTTCTTAGCGTCTTTCGGTCTCTTTGCTCCGTATTTAGAGCGGGCCTGTCTTCTCTTGGCAACTCCTGCTGTATCCAGCGTACCTCTGATGATATGGTATCTGGTACCTGGCAGGTCTTTTACTCTTCCGCCACGAATCAGGACAACGCTGTGTTCCTGCAGATTGTGTCCTTCTCCCGGAATGTAGCTTGTAACTTCGATTCCATTTGACAGACGAACTCTAGCGATTTTTCTCAAAGCAGAGTTTGGCTTCTTAGGTGTAGCAGTCTTTACAGCTGTACAAACGCCTCTCTTCTGTGGTGAAGAAGCGTTGATACTCTTCTTTCTCAAAGAGTTGAATCCCTTCTGTAATGCTGGTGCAGTAGATTTTGCAACCGTTGTCTGTCTTCCTTTTCTTACTAACTGATTAAATGTAGGCATTCCTTTCACCTCCTGTAGTATTTTGCGGGTTATGTCCTACCCCTGTGGCTGCTTTTCTTCCTTATTATATCATAAAGCTGATAAAGGATCCGCTTTTCCTGTTTTTTCGCGCATCCTAGGCTATTATACGTTTTTGAATTGTTTCTGTCAAGATCCTTTCTGTAAGATTTTCTTTATATTTGGGAAAATTTTAAGTAATTTTTCTGCGCTTGCGCCTCCTTGTCTATTCCTGAAACTGTAAAATTTCTTAGAATTTACTGAAGATACTGGACAATCGCAAATATCAATGATATGATAGCCCCAAAATGGAGGTGATTTTTTGAAGACATTACTAAAACCTTTGTCATTCATACCGGCACTTCTGTTAATGTATATGATTTTCTCTTTTTCAGGTCAGGCGGGAGACACTTCTTCTGACCTGAGTTTCCGCGTCAGCCGTAAAATTGTTTCTATCGGGAACGAAGTCTTGGGCACAAATCTGGCTGAAGATCGAATTGACCATTATGCCGAACGCATCAACGGGTTTGTCAGAAAGCTGGCCCATGTGACCGAATATTTTGCGCTTGCAGTAGCTGTGGCTTTTCCTCTGTATGTCTACGGACTGAGAGGAATGCTCTTAATGCTCCTTGCAGGTGCGTTCTGCGTTGCCTTTGCCTGCGGAGACGAGTTTCACCAATCTTTTGTGAGCGGGCGTACTCCTTCTAAAAGAGATGTATGCATTGACAGTATCGGTATCTTTTTCGGCATTCTTGTTGTACGTATGGTGGGCTGGACGGGACGCATGACGATTTTCCGCTCCAAATCGCCTGAGCCTGAGCAGCCGCAGCCGAATCCTTACTACCGCCCTGTGCCGCCCCGCAATCCGGATTCTTATCCCGGGGGCGTCCAGACGTATGCGCCTCCCCGTCAGCAGTCTCCAAACAATCCGGCGCACTGGCAAGGACCGGGAAATCCTTCTCCTCAAAGGCAGGAGAGACCGCCGTACCCGCAGGGTTCTGACCCTTGTGCCGGATACCGCAGACCGTATGTCGCAAATTTCGATCCGGAAGCTTCAAACCGCAGATATGATTATGAAGAGGATGGGGAATATGAAGATGAGGAGGAACCGATCAGCGGCAAGCCTCTTCGCTTATTCCATTATGACGATGAATATGAAGAGGAGGAAGTCGAAGAGGAAGAGAAAAAACCTTCTCCCAAATCACGTCCTTTTTCTTTTAAGAAACACAAAAGTTAAACAGGAAAGGGGATCTTTATGTCGAAACGCTATTCAAATTCCAAAAATTCCGGGGGGCAGCCGCAGGGTTTTCCGGGTGCAGACCAGAATTATTACCAAAATCCAAATTACTATCAAAACCCGTATAACTCCAATTTTAACGGCGGATATGGCGGCGGATACGGCGGGACAGGGGGATCCGGCTTTTATTCCGGTCAGCGCCCTCCCCATAAGCCTAAAAAGAAAAAGTCCGCAAAGCGCCGCGTCATTTTGTTTCTCCTGGAGCTTGTGGTTCTGCTTGTCTTAGCAGCCGGTCTGTTTGTGGCCGCAAAAATCAGCAAGCTCAACACAGAATCTCTTGAACTTGGAAATATCATCATCAATGACGGTCTTACCGATTCAGACGGTACCTCCAAGCTTTCCGGATACAAAAATATCGCGCTGTTCGGCGTCGATTCCCGAACCGGAGACCTTGAGAGCGGTACAAACAGCGATACTATTATGATCGCGAGCATCAACAATGACACAAAAGAAATCCGTCTTGTTTCCGTCTACCGCGATACTTATCTCGATACGACCCTGGGCTATTACACAAAAGCCACTGAGACATACGGCGCAGGAGGCGCTCAGGCTGCCGTCAACATGCTCAACAAAAATCTCGATCTCGATATCACAGACTACGTAACCGTCGATTTCAACGCGGTTGCCGCTGCTGTCGACGCAGTGGGCGGAATTGATCTGACTATTGAGGAAGATGAGGTGGAGCATCTGAATAATTATCTTGTGGAAACCTCTCAGGTACTCGGCATTGACTCTTACGAAAACATCCCGGGACCAGGCACTTACCATATGGACGGACTTCACGCGCTTGCCTACTGCCGGATCCGATACACAGACGGAAATGACCCAAAGCGTACTGAGCGGCAGAGAACGGTGCTGACAAAGCTGATGGAGGCGGCAAAATCTGCCGGGGTTTTGCAGCTCAATGCTCTTGTCGACAAACTGTTTCCTATGGTCTACACAAGTCTGACGGCCGGCGAGATCTTAAATCTTGCCATGGACTGCTTTTCCTATTCGCTCGGGGAAACGGCCGGCTTCCCGTTCGAGATACAGAATTACAACACCCCGGACAAGTCCTACCTGGTCGCTGCGGATCTTGCTTCCAATGTAACGCAGCTTCATTCGTTTTTGTTTAACGATACGGACTATGTGCCGTCCAGCACGGTTCAGCTGATCAGCAATGAGATCGTCTACGAGACGGGCATCCAGTAATATTTTCTCTTTTAACACGCTATAACAAAATGCTCCCTTCTAAGTGACAAGTTTTTATTATTTCACTTGTCTGCTTAGAAGGGAGCATATTATTTCGTGCAGCCGTCTTTTCTTTTTCTGTTTTCTTTCTCTATGGCGCGGTCATTTCTATTCTTCGCTGTCGGCGCCGCTCTCCTCGCCGCTTAGTAAGACCGTCTCCTCTTCTTCCGCCTGGCTGCGGGCGTTCTTTTCTGCTTCTTCCTCAAACTCAAGATCTGTCAGAAGATCGTCATCGTCGTCGTCGAGCTTTTCGACTTCAATCTTGACGTTGCGGTATCTCTTCATGCCAGTTCCTGCCGGAATCAGCTTTCCGAGAATGACGTTTTCCTTCAGACCGATGAGCGGGTCGATCTTTCCTTTGATGGCAGCCTCTGTCAGCACCTTCGTCGTCTCCTGGAACGATGCGGCGGAGAGGAAGGAATTTGTGGCAAGAGATGCCTTTGTGATACCCAGCATGACTTGTTTTCCTTCTGCCGGTTCTTTTCCCTCTGCGATCATCTTCTCATTGACGTCCTCAAACTCCAGCATATCTACCATGGTTCCCGGAAGGAAATCTGTATCTCCGTTATTTTCCACCCGGATCTTTTTGAGCATCTGGCGGACAATGACTTCGATATGTTTGTCGTTGATTTCTACACCCTGCAGGCGGTATACTCTCTGCACTTCCTGGATCATATAATCCTGAACGGCGCGCACACCTTTGATCTTCAGGATGTCGTGCGGGTTGACGCTACCTTCTGTCAGCTCGTCTCCGGCTTCCAGATATGTTCCGTCCTGAACCTTGATTCTTGAGCCGTACGGAATCAGATACGTCTTCATCTCTCCGGTCTCTTTGTTGAGCACTTCAATCTCGCGTTTTTTCTTTGTGTCTTTGATCGTGGCAATACCGGCGATTTCTGTGATGATGGCAAGTCCTTTCGGTTTTCTGGCCTCAAAAAGCTCCTCGACACGAGGAAGACCCTGTGTGATGTCTCCTCCGGCAACACCGCCCGTGTGGAATGTACGCATGGTCAGCTGTGTACCTGGCTCTCCGATCGACTGAGCCGCGATAATTCCGACGGTCTCTCCGACCTGCACCGGTTCTCCTGTCGCAAGGTTTGCACCGTAGCATTTTGCGCAGACGCCGATATGCGATTTGCATGTCAGGATCGTACGGATCTTGATTTTCTCAAACGGCTTTCCGTCCTTGTCCACGCCCTCTTTCACAATGCGCGCGGCGCGTTTCGGCGTAATCATGTGATTTGCCTTTACAATGACTTCCCCGTTTTTGTCGCAGATCGTCTCGCACGAGAAACGTCCCGTGATGCGCTCTTCCAGGCTTTCAATCTCTTCTCTTCCGTCGCGGAACGCTTTGACATACATGCCTGGAATTTCTTTGCCCTCGCAGCAGTCTACCTCGCGGACAATCAGCTCCTGGGAGACGTCGACAAGACGCCGCGTCAGGTATCCGGAATCGGCCGTTCTCAGCGCGGTGTCTGACAGACCCTTGCGCGCTCCGTGCGCGGACATGAAGTATTCCAGTACGTCAAGACCTTCACGGAAGTTTGACTTGATCGGCAGCTCGATTGTATGTCCCGTTGTGTCCGCCATCAGACCTCGCATACCGGCGAGCTGTTTGATCTGCTTGTCGGAACCACGCGCTCCGGAGTCCGCCATCATGTAGATGTTGTTGTATTTGTCAAGTCCGTCCAGCAGCGCCTTTGTCAGGATATCATCCGTCGTCTTCCAGGTCTCCACAACCTCTTTATAGCGCTCTTCCTCGGTGATCAGACCGCGCTTGTAGTTTCTCGTGATCAGATCCACCGTATCCTGTGCCTTCTTGATCAGCTCCGGTTTTTCCGGCGGCACAGTCATATCGGAGATAGATACCGTCATGGCTGCTCTCGTCGAATATTTATATCCCATCGACTTGATGTCGTCGAGCACCTCTGCCGTCTTCGTCGCTCCGTGCGTGTTGATGACTTTTTCCAGAATCTGCTTCAGACCTTTTTTTCCTACGTGGAAATCGACCTCCAGCTTCAGCTCGTTTCCTGGGACGCTTCTGTCCACAAAGCCAAGATCCTGCGGGAGAATCTCGTTGAAGATAAATCTTCCCAGGGTGGATTCTACATTTCCGGTTAATTTTGTTCCGTCCGGCATTGTTTTTGTCATGCGGACTGTAATTCTTGACTGGAGCGTCAACACTTTATTTTCATAGGCGAGAATCGCCTCGTTTACATTCTTAAAGATTTTTCCCTCTCCGATGGCTCCTGGTCTCTCCTGAGTCAGGTAATAGATTCCAAGCACCATATCCTGCGACGGGACGGCAACCGGTCCTCCGTCGGACGGTTTTAACAGGTTGTTCGGGGAGAGCAGCAGGAACCGGCATTCTGCCTGGGCTTCGACGGAGAGAGGCAGGTGAACCGCCATCTGGTCTCCATCGAAGTCGGCGTTGAACGCTGTACATACAAGCGGATGCAGCTTGATCGCCTTTCCCTCTACCAGAATCGGCTCAAACGCCTGAATTCCAAGTCTGTGCAGCGTAGGTGCGCGGTTCAGCATTACCGGATGCTCTTTGATGACTTCTTCCAGAACGTCCCATACCTCCGGCTGAAGCTTTTCCACCATCTTTTTCGCATTTTTAATGTTGTGGGAGGTTCCGTTTGACACAAGTTCTTTCATGACAAACGGCTTAAACAGCTCGATCGCCATCTCTTTTGGCAGACCGCACTGATAAATCTTCAGCTCCGGTCCCACGACGATAACCGAACGTCCGGAATAGTCGACACGTTTTCCGAGCAGGTTCTGGCGGAACCGTCCTGATTTTCCTTTTAACATATCGGACAGAGATTTCAGCGCGCGGTTTCCAGGTCCCGTTACGGGTCGTCCGCGGCGTCCGTTGTCGATCAGCGCGTCGACCGCCTCCTGGAGCATTCTCTTTTCGTTTCTGACGATAATCTCCGGCGCTCCAAGCTCTAACAGTCTCTTAAGACGGTTGTTCCGGTTGATAATTCTGCGGTACAGATCGTTTAAGTCTGAGGTCGCAAAGCGTCCTCCGTCCAGCTGTACCATCGGGCGCAGATCCGGCGGGATGACAGGGATGACTGTCATGATCATCCATTCCGGTCTGTTTCCTGAACCGCGGAACGCTTCGACTACTTCGAGTCTCTTGATGATTCTGGCGCGCTTCTGTCCGGTGGATTCCTTGAGCCCCTTCTTAAGCTCCTCGGATTCTTCTTCCAGATCAATCGCTTCCAAAAGCTCTTTGATCGCCTCCGCTCCCATTCCGACGCGGAAGTTTGGCTTTCCGTCCGCACCTCTGTATTTTTCACACGCCTCCTGATATTCACGCTCCGTCAGCACCTGTTTGTAGAGAAGTCCGCTCTCTCCTTTGTCGAGTACAATATAGTTTGCAAAGTACAAAACCTTCTCCAGAACTCTCGGCGAAATATCAAGAATCAGTCCCATGCGTGAGGGAATTCCTTTGAAATACCAGATATGAGAAACCGGCGCTGCAAGCTCAATATGTCCCATACGCTCTCTTCGCACGCTGGACTTTGTGACTTCCACTCCGCATCGATCGCAGATAACCCCTTTATACCGAATCTTTTTATATTTTCCGCAGTGGCATTCCCAGTCCTTGCTCGGTCCGAAGATGCGCTCGCAAAACAGTCCGTCTTTTTCCGGCTTTAAGGTTCTGTAATTGATGGTTTCCGGTTTTTTTACCTCTCCGTGAGACCATTCTCTGATTTTCTCCGGGGAGGCAAGCCCGATTTTTATTGAGTCAAACGTCATCGGCTGATATGTTTCATTCGTTGTTGTTTCTGACATTTATGGTACTCCTTTCCATAATAGCTGTCTTAATTCTGTAAAACGCGTCTTTCTCCTGCCGCAGGACACATTTTGTGCCCTGCGCCCCTTCTGTCTGCGCGTTTTTGATCGATTCCCGCTTACTCGTCGTCGTGTCCTAAAATTTTGCTCGCAAAGGAATCAGTATCGTCCTCATCATCCACCGAATAGTCGTCCTCTTCGATGTTGACATAATCCTGTCCGTCGTATTCCTGCTTGCTGTATCCGTGGGCGGCGAAATCCTCGTCGTCATGGTAGCCCATATCGCCTTCCATCGCAGCGCGAATGTCTGTATCGCCGTAGTCCACCGTCTCCTTGATCTCGACTTCCGTGTGGTCGTCTTTGAGGACTCTGACGTCCAGACCAAGAGACTGCAGCTCTTTGAGCAGTACCTTAAAGGACTCAGGAATACCCGGCTCTGCAATATTTTCTCCCTTAATAATTGCCTCGTACGTCTTGACACGTCCAACCACATCATCCGATTTGACAGTCAGAATTTCCTGAAGCGTGTAGGACGCGCCGTATGCTTCGAGCGCCCACACCTCCATCTCTCCGAAACGCTGACCTCCAAACTGCGCTTTACCGCCCAGCGGCTGCTGTGTGACTAAGGAGTAAGGACCGGTAGAACGCGCGTGGATCTTATCGTCTACCAGATGATGGAGTTTCAGGTAGTGCATGTGTCCGATCGTTACCGGGCTGTCGAAATACTCTCCTGTTCTTCCGTCGCGCAGTCTCACCTTTCCGTCTCTTGAAATCGGAACTCCCTTCCACAGAGCTCTGTGGTCTCTGTTCTCATACAGGTAGTCCATAACCTCCGGCAGCAGCTCCTGCTCGTGCTTTGCCTTAAATTCGTCCCACTCCAGGTTTACATAGTCGTTCGCGAGATCGAGGGTATCCATGATATCCTCCTCGTTCGCTCCGTCAAAGACCGGGGTGGAAATGTTAAATCCAAGCGCTTTTGCCGCAAGGCTTAAGTGAATCTCCAAAACCTGTCCGATATTCATACGGGAAGGTACGCCCAGAGGGTTCAGCACGATGTCAAGAGGGCGTCCGTTCGGAAGAAACGGCATATCCTCCACCGGCAGCACGCGGGAGACAACACCCTTGTTTCCGTGACGTCCGGCCATCTTATCCCCGACTGAAATTTTTCTCTTCTGCGCGATATAAATGCGCACAGCCTGATTCACTCCAGGAGACAGTTCGTCCCCGTTCTCTCTTGTGAATACCTTCGCATCCACAACGATTCCGTATTCTCCATGAGGTACTTTCAGTGAAGTATCTCTTACTTCTCTTGCTTTTTCTCCGAAGATGGCGCGCAGCAGTCTCTCCTCCGCCGTCAGCTCCGTCTCTCCTTTTGGCGTTACCTTTCCAACCAGGATATCCCCTGCGCGCACCTCTGCGCCGATACGGATAATTCCGCGGTCGTCCAGATCCTTAAGCGCATCGTCTCCGACCCCTGGAACATCTCTTGTGATTTCCTCGGGTCCCAGCTTCGTGTCTCTGGCCTCCGCTTCATATTCTTCGATATGAACCGACGTATATACGTCGTCCATGACGAGGCGTTCGCTCAGAAGAACGGCGTCCTCGTAATTGTATCCTTCCCATGTCATGAATCCAATCAGCGGATTCTTTCCAAGAGCGATCTCTCCGTTTGAGGTTGACGGTCCGTCCGCGATCACTTCGCCTTTTTCTACGTGGTCTCCTTTGTAGACAATCGGTCTTTGGTTGTAGCAGTTGCTCTGGTTGCTTCTCGCAAATTTAGTCAGATGATATTCATCCTTTGTACCGTCGTCATTTTTGATGATGATGATCTTTGAGGTCGAATATTCTACTGTTCCGGATTTCTTTGCCACAACGCAGACTCCGGAGTCCACGGCCGCCTTCGTCTCGATTCCGGTTCCGACAACAGGAGCTTCTGTCGTCAAAAGCGGTACCGCCTGGCGCTGCATGTTTGATCCCATCAGGGCGCGGTTCGCGTCGTCGTTCTGGAGGAACGGGATCAGCGCCGTCGCCACGGAAAATACCATCTTAGGAGACACGTCCATATAGTCGAACATCGTGCGCTCGTACTCCTGCGTCTCTTCGCGGTATCGTCCGGATACGTTCTTTCTGATAAAATGTCCTTCCTCGTCGAGAGGCTCGTTCGCCTGCGCTACATGATAGTTGTCTTCCACATCTGCCGTCATGTAGACAACCTTGTCCGTAACGCGCGGATTTTTCGGGTCCGACTTGTCAATTTCGCGGTAGGGTGCCTCAATGAATCCGTACTCATTGATTCTGGCGTACGTCGCGAGCGAGTTGATCAGTCCGATGTTCGGACCTTCAGGCGTTTCGATCGGACACATTCTTCCGTAGTGGGAGTAGTGGACGTCTCGCACCTCAAATCCGGCCCGGTCTCTTGAAAGACCTCCAGGTCCCAGGGCCGACAGACGTCTCTTGTGCGTCAGTTCTCCCAGAGGGTTGTTCTGATCCATAAACTGGGACAGCTGGGACGATCCGAAGAATTCCTTTACCGCCGCTGTCACAGGCTTGATGTTGATCAGAGACTGCGGGGAAATTCCGTCCATATCCTGGGTCGTCATTCTCTCGCGCACAACGCGCTCCAATCTCGACAGACCGATGCGGTACTGGTTCTGAAGCAGCTCTCCGACAGCTCGGATACGTCTGTTTCCCAGATGGTCGATATCGTCGTCGTTGCCGATGCCGTACTCCAGATGAATATTGTAGTTGATCGAAGCGATGATATCCTCTTTTGTGATATGCTTCGGGACAAGCTCATGGCAGTTTTTCTTCAGCGCGTCTTTTATGTCCTCCAGGTTGTCGTTTTCCTCGAGAAGTCTCTCCAGAACCGGATAATACACAACGTCTTCCCCGATTCCCAGCTTCTTCAATTCCGCTCTGCTCAGTTCTACATAGTGTGTCGGATCTACCATCATGTTGGAGATTACCTTTGTATTACACGTCTCTGTCTGAATCCAGACAAAAGGAACTGCTGCATTTTGAATTTCGTCCGCAAGTTCACGGCTGACTTCTGTTCCGGCTTCCGCAAGAATCTCTCCGGTCGTCATATCCACAACATCTTCTGCGAGGATGTGACCGGCAATCCGGTTGCGCAGCTTCAGTTTTTTATTGAATTTATATCGTCCGACTTTCGCCAGATCATATCTTCTCGGGTCGAAGAACATGCTGGTGATTAAGCTTTCTGCACTGTCGACGGCAAGCGGCTCGCCCGGACGGATTTTTTTGTACAGCTCTAAAAGTCCTTCCTGATAGCTGGTCGCCGTATCCT
This sequence comes from uncultured Eubacteriales bacterium, assembly GCA_963929865.1. Lineage (GTDB taxonomy): Bacteria > Bacillota > Clostridia > Lachnospirales > Lachnospiraceae > JAGZHZ01. Next base: position 13,320 of record CAWVKK010000049.1, read on the forward strand.
TTGCCAGGCTTGCCAAAATTTTCGGCTCCTCGCCAAATAATTCTATAATCTCTGCATTTGTGCCGATTCCCAGGGCGCGGATTAAAACCGTGATCGGAACCTTTCTCGTTCTGTCCACACGGACACTGAAAACATCTGAAGAGTCTGTCTCGTATTCCAGCCATGCGCCGCGGTTTGGAATGACGGTCGAAGAAAATAATCGTTTTCCCAGTTTATCATGTGTAATCGCATAATAGATTCCCGGGGAACGAACCAGCTGACTGACGATAACGCGCTCCGCTCCGTTGATCACAAACGTACCTGTCGCCGTCATGATCGGAAGATCGCCCATAAAGATTTCATGTTCATAAAATTTGTCTTCTTCTTTATTATAGAGTCTGACCTTCACCTTCAAAGGCGCCGCATACGTCGCGTCTCTTTCTTTGCACTCTTCTATGGAATATTTTACGTCGTCTTCACACAGCTTAAAATCAATAAATTCCAAGCTCAGTTTTCCGCTGTAATCAACAATTGGAGAAATGTCGTCAAAAACTTCTTTCAGCCCCTCATCCAGGAACCACTGATACGAATCCCTCTGAACCTCAATCAAGTTAGGCATTTCGAGAACTTCTTTCTGTTTCGAATAACTCATGCGCAGGCTTTTTCCGTTTATGATAGGACGTATCCTGTTTTTCTTCATTGATGTTTCACCCCTGTTCTTTCTATCTAAACTAAAATGCAGTTTTTTTCGTTCACTTTTGGGCATAGTTGTGCCTTAGGGCGCAATCTTTCACAATAGTGCATCTTTCATGCTATCACAATTTTTTTTTTATGTCAATCTTATTTTGCGGATTTTCTGCCCTCCTGTCTGCGTCTTGGTGCCGCCCTCCCCTAAAAAAATCTCAGAGGATTCCTGGGCGCAGAAATCCTCTGAGTGATCTTGGCTTTTCTTTATTTTATGCCGTCTCCCGTATGATATAGTTGTAGATGTCCCAGTACGTGTCCTCCGTATAGTGGACCCCGTCTGTCGTCTCAAATCCGATCGTCTGAAGATAGCTGTAGCAGTCCAGATACCGCATCGGAAATGCCTCTTTCATTTTCTGGTTGAATTCTTCTATCTCTTCCGTCGATTTATGGCGTTCTTTGATGTCCGGGTAGTTCACGTCGTCCACCGGATTGACCGACACAATATAAAATCTCGCCATCGGATACATTTTAAACAGTTCCTTGTAAAATGCGATATATTTCGAGCAGTTTACGACGTCGTTGACGCCGAAATTCAAAATCACCGTCGAGAACGGATTTTCGCTGAGGCACTTCTGAAGCTCTCCGGCTCCTGTGCTTCGGAACCACAGGTATCCCTGCCTGCTCTTTGCTATGTACGTGTGCTCCTCATTTTGAATCGTCTGTTCCATCAGAATTGTCCTAGAATCTCCGCAGAACACATAATGCTTCTGCTCTGACGGCGTATCGTTCTGCCTCTTTCCGTCGCTTCCCAGATAGTATCCGTCGACCCACTGGTTTGTCAGCATAATGCCTTCATTGGAAAAGCAGTACCATTCCCCGTCGATCTGCTTCCATCCCACGGCCCCCGCGCCGTCTTCCTCAAAATAGTACCAGTAGTCGTCCCGCACATTTTTCCATCCCACTGTCACTCTGCCTCTGTTTGAAAGGTAATACTGTTTTCCGTCGATGACGTTCCATCCCGTCAGCGGAACTCCCTCGGATGTGAAATAGTGGCGGTATGTTTTTTGATCCCCGGAATCCTCAATCATCTCCCATCCGGACGCGCGCGTTCCGTCGTCCCTAAAGTAATAAAGCGTTCCGTTGATCAGACGCCATCCGCGCACCATCAGCCCTCTTTCGCTGAAATAGTACCACTCTCCCCCATACTCCAAAAATCCTATCGTCAGCGTTCCGTCCGGCTTTAAGTAGCATTTTCTCAGCCCGTTTGTCAGCCAGTAATCCACGGCGAGCTGTCCGTTGCTTTTGAGATAATACTGCCTGTTTCTGTATGTATAAAATCCGACTCTTCGATATCCGTTCTCGTCAAAGCAGTAAATCTTTCCGTTGATCCTGGCCCATTCGTTTTTCAGATACTGGTTTGTCGCCAGCTTAAACCTGTATCCGTTTGAGTCTGCGACCCATGTTCCCGTGCGGTTGGGCGTCTGTTCCATTCTCTCTACCAGGTTGTACTGATAGACAGAGGCTGAGAGCGCATCCTGTATGCTGATCGCCGCCTCTGTCTGCGCCGGACAGATCAGCAGCGGCATCAGCAGCAGGGCAAGTCCCAACAGAATCCCAGACCATCTCTTGTCTGTGTGCTTCATTTGTTATACACCTTTCCTTTCCGTTCTCCGGCTGTTTCCCGCTTGTCTCCTAATTTTTTATTATACTATAATCTGTTCTCTTTTTCCATCGCAAACACAAGTTTTGTCTCTCTTCACACAGCAGCGCGTCCCCCTCCTGCAAAAAAAGGGAACCGCGGCTGCGGTTCCCTTTACCCTTTACGCAAAGTAATTATTTTAATGTAACTTTAGCGCCTTCTGCTTCTAATTTTGTCTTCAGCTCTTCAGCTTCTGCTTTGGATGCTCCTTCTTTTACTACCTTCGGAGCGCCGTCAACAACTTCTTTTGCTTCTTTCAGTCCTAAGCCTGTTGCTTCGCGGACAACTTTGATAACCTTAACTTTGTTTGGTCCAACTTCTGTCAGCTCTACGTCGAACTCATCTTTCTCTTCTGCTGCTTCTGCAGGACCTGCTGCTGCTACTACCACGCCTGCTGCTGCGGATACGCCAAATTCTTCTTCACATGCTTTTACTAAATCGTTTAACTCTAATACAGATAATTCTTTGATAGCTTCAATAAATTCAGCTGTTGTTAATTTTGCCATTATGATTTCCTCCTATAATCTCTTATTTTCTTGCTTTGTCTGCTTCTTAAGCTTCTTTTGCTTCAGCAATCTGTTTAATAACACGAGCAAAGTTTGCGATAGGCGACTGCATGCTTCCAAGCAATCTTCCAAGCAGTTCCTCTCTTGACGGGATGCTTGCCAGTGCCTGTACAGCCTTTTCATCATAGTAGTTGCCTTCCACAACTGCTGCCATCAGCTTCAGACTCGGAACGGTCTTTGCATATTTGGCAATGATTCTTGCCGGTGCTGTCGCATCTGTTTTCGAAATTGCGATTGCGTTTGGTCCTTCCAGGTGTTTGCTCAGCGCTTCACACGGTGTTCCCTGGAATGCAAAATTCATCATTGTGTTTTTGTAAACCTTGTAGACAACGCCTGCTTCTCTTAACTCTTTACGAAGAGCCGTATCCTGTTCTACTGTGATTCCGCTGTAAGCCACTAATACGACCGATGCTGCGTTGTCAATATGTCCGGCAATTTCTTCCACGATTGGTTTCTTAAGTTCCACTTTTGCCATGAATGGTGCACCTCCTTATAGATTTCTATACCGCCGTCTCAAATTCCGGAGTGCTTTTCAGCGACAGAAGGCAGCGCTTTCTGTCCAGCAAAAAAGCCTTTCTGTCCGAACGACAGAAAGGCTGTAAATTCCGCAAAACGAATTATACTCCTCGGTAGGTATTTTTACACTTTTCAGCAACCTACTGTCTTCGGCAGTTTCCTGAGATACTGTATCATCTTTCTATTGTTTTGTCAAGCAGTTTCTCTGTCTTTTTGCCGATTTCGGCGCAGATTTGCCGGCGTCTGTCTCAGTCTCTTGCCTTTGTGCGGATTTCTTCTTTGATCTGCGCGATAAAATCTTCAAGAGTCTTCTGTCCCAGATCTCCGTCCTTTCTGCTTCTGACTGCGACGAGACCGTCCTCCTCTTCCTTTGCGCCTGCGACCAGCATATACGGAATCTTCTGGGTCTGCGCCTCGCGGATCTTATAGCCGATCTTTTCCGAGCGGGTGTCGATCTCGGCGCGGATTCCTGCTTCTTTGAGCGCTTTTAATACTTTTTCTCCATATTCCGCATATTTGTCAGAAATCGGAAGCACCTTGACCTGAACCGGGGCAAGCCATACCGGGAATGCGCCTGCAAAGTGTTCGATCAAGATACCGATAAACCGTTCAATCGATCCGAAGGCGACGCGGTGGATCATAATCGGTCTGTGCTTTTCTCCGTCCGCACCCGTGTACTCCAGGTTGAAGCGCAGCGGAAGCTGGAAATCGAGCTGGATCGTTCCGCACTGCCACGTTCTTCCCAGAGAATCCTGCAGGTGGAAATCGATCTTTGGTCCGTAGAACGCTCCGTCTCCTTCGTTGACCACATACTCAAGCCCCAGGTCATCGAGCGCGCTGCGCAGTCCGTCTGTCGCCATCTCCCAGTCCTCATCGCTTCCCATGCTGTCCTCCGGGCGGGTCGACAGCTCTACATGGTATTTAAAGCCAAACAGGCTGTATACCTCGTCGATCAGTCTTGCGACGCCTTTGATCTCTTCTTTGATCTGATCCGGCGTCATAAAAATGTGGGCGTCGTCCTGCGTAAAGCAGCGAACGCGCATTAATCCGTGAAGCTGTCCGGATTTTTCGTGGCGGTGAACCAGTCCCAGCTCTCCCATGCGCAGCGGCAGATCACGGTAAGAGCGCGGCTCTGACTGGTATACCAAAATGCCTCCTGGGCAGTTCATCGGTTTGATCGCAAAATCCTGGTCGTCGATGACGGTTGTGTACATGTTGTTTTTATAGTGATCCCAGTGTCCCGACGTCTCCCACAGGCTTCTGTTTAACATAATCGGCGTAGAGATCTCCTGGTATCCGTTTCTCTCATGCAGTTCATGCCAGTAGTCGAGCAGCGTGTTCTTTAAGATCATTCCCTTTGGAAGGAAGAAAGGGAATCCCGGACCTGCGTCGTGCATCATGAACAGTCCCAGCTCACGTCCCAGTTTTCTGTGGTCTCTCTTCTTTGCCTCCTCGATCATTGTCAGGTACTCTTCCAGCTCTGCCTTTTTCGGGAAAGCCGTTCCGTAGATACGGGTCAGCATCTTGTTGTGCTCGTTTCCTCTCCAGTAAGCGCCCGCAAGGCTTGTCAGCTTAAACGCCTTAACCGGCTTTGTGCTCATCAGATGAGGTCCTGCGCACAGGTCGACAAATTCGCCCTGCTGATAGAAGCTGATCTCTGCGTCCTCCGGCAGATCCTCGATCAGCTCTACCTTATACGGCTCCTGGCGCTCTCTCATGAACGCGATAGCTTCCTCTCTTGGCTTTGTAAAGCGCACGATCGGCAGATCCTCCTTGATGATTTTTTTCATCTCCGCCTCGATTTTCTCCAGGTCGTCCGCGGTAAACGGAGTCTCTCTGTCCAGATCATAGTAAAATCCATCTGCGATAGAAGGACCGATCGCCAGCTTTGTGTCCGGGTACAGGCGTTTAACAGCCTGCGCCATGATATGAGACGTTGTGTGGCGGTATGCCGCAAGACCTTCCGGGTCGGAGACGGTGTGGATGTTTAAAGAGCAGTCTCTGTCCACAATGTGTCTTAAGTCTACTATCTCGCCGTCCATCTCTCCGACTGCAGCCATTCTGGCGAGTCCTTCGCTGAGATCCTTTGCGATTTCAATGACCGACATGGGTCTGTCATATTCTTTCTTTGAACCATCTTTTAATGTGATAATCATCGTTCTTTTTCCTTTCTGCTCAAAATAGTAAATTTTCCGTCCGACATTCCACGCTGATTTTGGAAAGCTTCCTCTGAAAAAACAAAAACCCCTGCAGCCAAAAGACTGCAAGGGACGAATACAGACCATGATTCGCGGTTCCACCCTACTTGTTATGAAAAACCACTCATTTGCGACGATAACGGAATCACCGGACCGGATTGGGGTCACTCAAAGGTAGTTTTCGGCTGTTTTCCGATGAGATACTCTCAGCGGCGTATCTCTCTCTGTGATCTTCCGGCAGCTTACTCTTCTTCTCAACGTGTTGTCCTGTTTTCACGTTTATCATATAGCAGGAAAAGAAAGCTGTCAAGAGGAAACCTGCGCCTTAAACGCCAAACTTTTTCCTACACGTAAAACTCCATCTCATCCTCCATCCGGAAGCAGCCCAGCCTTCCGCCTTCCCCGCGCTGCGCGTTTCCGCAGTCTATGTCCAGATATCTGCGGCTTTTATAAATTCTTCCCTTTCTGTGATTGTAAAATCCGATCGGGTAATGTCCCACAATCAGGTAACGGTCGAATTTCAGCTTAGCGGGAATATAGTGCAGGTCTGTCGACACAAGATAGTCAAATTCATCCTTTGCCGCCGCTGCCTGGATCGACTTTTCAATGTCGACCGTCCCGTCTGCGTTGAGGATCGGATAGTCCGCGTGATAGCCGGAGTGGGTCAGGATACAGTGGTTTTCTCCCCACTGCACCCGGCGGATCAGCGGAAGCCCTCTTAGGTATTGAAGCAGATCGTCCCTGGCTTCATCTGAAATCATGTGAATCTCTCTTCTTGTCGCCTCCCCGCCCCACACATTCCATTGTTCTCTCTCAAGCCTCCCCTCCAGATACATCTGGGCGAACAGCTCATGGTTTCCCTTGATCACATACATTCTGGGGTCGCGCCGGATCTGATTGAGCAGCTTTAGGTTTTCGTTTCCGCAGTCCACAATATCGCCGATGACATATAGAACATCGGAATCTGAAAATTGAATTTTTCTGAGCATCTCGTTAAAGCGCCAGCAATCTCCGTGAATATCACTCATCAAATAGTGCAATGATTTTACCTCCTTATAGCGGGTCTTTCTGTCCGCGAACCGCCGCATCGACATAGTACGCCCTGCGGTTGTCGAGGCAGTACGCTGCAAGCTTTCCTCCATACACGCACCCGCAGTCCAGCGCGATATGCCCGTTTTCTTCGTAGACCAGATTTTTCCCGTCCGGGCGGATCAAAAAGGTCGGGGTATGTCCTGTCACAAGAAATGTTCCCGGATCCTGAAAGTACCGCTTTTCATAGTCCGCTCTCTCAAAAATCAGGTCGGAAAAGTGGTACGTATCCAGCTGTCTTTTCTCATCGAAACCGCGGATCCCGGCGTGAACAAGAATGTATGTATAATCCCCCGCCTTGACTTCCTCATACAGCGCGCACTCTTCTAAATATTCCAAAATGGCTTCTCTGCTTTCCCAATCGAGCTTTTTAAACTGGCTGACCGTAACGTCTCCCCCATCCTTCATCCAATACGCAAAGTCTACCAGATCATCCGGCGACAGATACGATTCCGCATTTTCCTCTGTGATCTGCACGTTTAACTTTTTCAGTATTTTCAGCGCAATATAGTCATGGTTGCCCAGAATCGGATATACGTTCGGGCGTATCATGCAGTCCCAGATCAGCTTAATCGGATCGGTTCCCCGGTCCATCATATCTCCCAGCAGATACAGCTCATCTTCGTCGCGGAAATGGATTTTTTGCAGCAGCTGTTTGAATTCCTGATAACATCCGTGGATATCTGATATCACATAAATCATATTTTATGAACATTCTCTCCTTTCTCTCTTTGTCTTGATATAGGCGTTTGCGAAACGCCAGAACCCGCATAAATACAGGATTCTTTTTTTAACAAAATAAAACAACTCCTCACTGGTTTATGGTAA
>CAWVKK010000050.1:0-7381 GCA_963929865.1 uncultured Eubacteriales bacterium
TGGTTTTTTTGATGTGTTCCTTCATCAGTTCTACTGACTGATAACCTGCCTCAATATCAACGCCCGCGTTTTTGTAATCCATTTTTCTTCCTCCTGGTATCTGCCAAATGTTTGACTCTTTTAATCTTTAGTGTCTCTTTTTCGCTTATTTTTTCATGTATTCTTTATAGCCGACCTCTTCGAGTCTCTTTGCTTTTTCTTCTACCTGCTCTTTTAATTCTTTCGAGTATGCTTTCAGTCTTTCCAGAAGCTCAGGGTCTGAAGTGGCAAGAATTTTTGCGGCGAGAATTCCGGCGTTCGCTCCGCCGTTGATCGCAACCGTCGCTACCGGAATTCCGGACGGCATCTGCACAATAGAGTACAGGGAATCTCTTCCGCCCAGAGAGGTGGTATGCATGGGAATGCCGATGACCGGCATCGGGAAGATCGCCGCGCACATGCCCGGGAGATGCGCCGCCATGCCTGCTCCTGCAATAATGACTTTGAAGCCTTTCGCTTCCGCTGATTTTGCGTATTCAAAAAATACGTCCGGCTCACGGTGTGCGGAAATAATCGTCATCTCATAATCTACGCCCAGTTTTTCCAGCATATCCGCCGCTTTGCTCATAACAGGCATATCTGAGTCGCTGCCCATAACAATTCCTACTTTTGCCATTTTATCTCTCCTTCATCTGAATGATTTTTCTCTTGACTATTAATTGTACTAATTCTTTTTTGCCTTGTCAATCTTATTTCCGTTTTTCACGATTTTACAGCGGTTTTTTGCCCTTTTCTCCGTCCTCAAACGCTTCGTTTAACTCCTGCGTTCCCTCGAGTACAAATCTGCCGTCTTTTATGACCGCAATCACAGAGCCGTCTTTTTTTACCGCTTCTACTGTCTTTAATTCCTCATACGGGATCGTGATATCCGTATGACATCCAAAATATGCCTTTGACACATCTTCCCTGCGGAGGATGGAAATCTCATTGTCTCTGGCGATAATCTCTTTTCCGTCCGGATTGTACACTTTTGTGTCCTCGCACCAGCTGTAGCACGTATCTCCGACAGCGAAATGCGGTCCCATTTTTTCTGCGATCAGGATCGGAAGCTTGTCTTCTATCCCGTATTTTTTTGCCGCTGTATAGGCGGTTGTATTCGTTCCGACCGCAAATTCTCCCAGCGGCAGACTGTCGTGGTAGTATAAAATATTCTCCAGAATGTATTTTCTGTTTTCTTCTTCTGTCTCAAAATTTCTGCAGCTGTAATCTGCGACTCTTCCGTCTTTGAATGTTATTTTTAAATCCCGGTACGGAAGACCGTTCAGATATACCTTTTTTACATGGAGTACTCCGTCCGTCCCGGAAAGTCTCGGAGATGTGAACACTTCTCCGACCGGTATGTTCACATCGGCAACACAGTTTTCAAACAGAGTTTCCGTCTGCGGATTCTTCCTCTCCTGCAAAGCGACCGTCAGATCGGTCTCATTGCCGTTTTCTCTCGACCCTTCTATGTGTACGGCGCTTCCCTGATCCAGGGCGTCGATGATATGCTGCTGTATCTTTTCATACTGCTTTGAGTCGAGCGTGTTGATGCGGATGACCTCGTCAAAAATCTCCCGAAACGCCTTCCCGATCTGCGGAACCGGAAACGCGATAATCGTAAAGCTGCGCTCTTCCCCTTTGATATACTGATTTACAATTCTTGAGGCCTCCTGGTCGTACAGAACCGACAGCTTCTGCTGTTTTTCGCTCAGTTCAAACGCCTCTTTCTTTCTGACAGGGTTAAAAAGCGGTTCCCCGAACGTCTCCATCACCGCCGGACCGCCCATCCACGCCGCCATCTCCTTAAACTCCTCATAGGACGTTCTCATCACGCCAAGCTTTCTGTCGACCAGCGGCTTGTCCAGATAGATCGCCTCGTCCGCCTTGTGATCATAGTCGTACTGTCTGTTCGGGATCGCGCCCAGATAGCCGATTCTGGTCTGCCTGTGCTCCGCGCGGTAAATGACGGGGGAAAGTCCCAGCTTCTCAAAATTTTTCACCGCCTCCCGGATGACCCTCTCAAATCCTAAATGGAAACGGATATTGACCGTCTTTTTGATCGAGAGATCCTTTTTTGTCGCCTCAAATCCTCTGCGGTATCCCTCCGTAAAGGTGTCCGCCATCTTCTGAATCGTCTCCTGCGGCAGACTGTTCAAGTAGCGCGCCGTCTCCAGTTCATTTTCCGTGACGTACTCCCCGAACCGGTAGAGGTAGCGCAGATCGCTAAGGTCAGAGTTGACGATCAGATTCACGGCAAAATTTAAGGAGGGATCTACCGCCTCTCTCACCCGATAATTGACTGTCAAATCGCTGTAATCGCTGACAAACCAATACAGAATCTGCTGAATTTCCCGGTAAGAGGGCAGCTTTTCCTCCTCAAAACGATTGTAAATCTCAATAAACAGTTCGTTTAAAATAGTAATTTCCGTCAGCCGTCCCTCAAATACATACGGTATCATCCTGCGGATTTGCGCATACAAAAAACACAGAAGTCCTCCCTGCGCCTCTCCCAGCTTTGAGATGGCATACGCCGGATTGCCATAGCTTTTCTCATAGTTTTCAGGGAGAATATCCGCGTACATGCTCTGATTCAGCTGCCGCCACTCTTCCAGCGCAAAGCGTTCCAGCGCGCCGGAGGAGCGCATCGCTTCGATTTCTTCTATCATGCCGATAAATTCTGCGGTTCGAAAAAAGTAGTCCTCAAACGTCTCGGACACTGTGTGTTCTTTTTTGATCTCCCTGATCCGGTCCATGGACAGCCGGTACCGTTCCCATATCACTTCATTTTTTTCCTGCATTTCTATCACCTATCTAAAAAGACATCCATCTGCGGGTTACTCCCCTATTAAATTTCCATTTTCTACATTTTTTCGGATCAGACGGTCTGCATACTCCCACAGAGTCTCCGACCCGTCCGCTGTCGCCCGGTTTCTTCCGCGCACCTGGGACTCCTTTACGCCGTGTTCTCTCCAGCTCCTTCCGCCCGAGGCGTCGTTGAGCATCAGAGGCTGTACTTTATCCAGCGTATTTGCAAACCTGGACTCCGGCGTGTCAGCCGCCTCAAACTCCTCCCACAGCGCTCTCATCTCCTGTGCCTGGTCCTGAGGCAGAAGATTGAAGATACGGTCCGCCGCGCGCACCTCCCGCTCTCTTTTCGTCTCATTTCCTGCATTGTCGTACGCATACGTATCCCCGGCGTCAATCTCCACCATATCGTGGATCAGAACCATCTTGATGGTCTTAAGCACATCGATCGGTTCTTTTGCGTGTTCACAGAGCAGCGCACACATCAGCGCAAGGTGCCATGAGTGATCCGCGTCCTCTTCTTTTCTGCTTCCGTCCGCCAGATACGTCTGGCGCACAATTTTTTTCAGTTTATCTGCTTCCAGTATAAACTCCATCTGCTGCTGTAAACGGTCCATGTTTTCCCTCCGTTTTTCTATCCGATTCCAAGTAAAATTAATCCGATCCATCCCGCAATCAGAATCCCGTTTAACAGGGAGCCGATCTTGGAAAAAGTATAAATTTTGTTTCTTTCCTGAAAGCTCGCCAGACCGCAGACCAATCCGTAAATCGTCATTACCATGGCGGTAATCCCGATCGATCCCAGATACGCTCCTGCATTTCCGCCGTGATAACACGAAATCAGAATCAGGGCGAAAAAGATCACGAAAGCCAGCAGCCCTACAACCGTCGAGGTGATCCCCCTTTGAGACTGCCGTCTCTCCTCAAAGGAATACGTCTTTCTTTTAGCCATAAACTTTTCTCCTTATGCAATTGCACACAGCAAATATCACGTAGCCGACTATTCCTCCCATCGTGTTGAGAAGCAGATCATCTACGTCAAAGATACCGACCTTTGTGACAAGCTGTACGGTCTCCACCGCCAGACTAAATCCAAATGTCAGAAAAAGAATTCGAAAAAATCCGCGCGTCTTTTTCCAGATTACGGGAAGAATCGCTCCGAACGGCACAAACGCCGCCACATTGCCCAGCAGATTCAAAACGCTAAACCATCCGAGTTCTTCGCGGTATGTCCAGAACCGCTCAATCTCCTGAAACAGCTCCAGATTATAGCGGTATTCTTCATATACAGACAGCCTTCCATAGCTCTCCGCAAAAAACAGGAAATAGATCAGCAGGATCAGATATGCCGCAAACAGGCACACGCCCGCCCCGCGGATTTTTTTTGCAGTTTCTATCTTCACACTCTTTCTCCTTATCAGGATCAACGATACGCCAGTTTCATCTCAGATTCTGGTATCCATCAATCGCATGTTGTCATCACCGGTTATGCCTTACAGCACAATATTCCTTCTGCAGGAGAGGAGCTTGGCTCCGTGAACAATCATGACCACGCCTGCCGCGATTCCGATCGTCAGCACAAGAATTCCCATCACAAGGCTTGCCGCTCCGGATCCTGATATTGTTTTATAAATTTTTTCATTCATAAGCCTGTCCTCCATATTTACTGAGATAAGCTGGCACTGCGCCCTTGGGCGGTCCTGCCAGCTGTTTTTTGGTTCTGTGCCTGTCTCCCGGGATGGTGCAGGACCCGCCTTGCGGGTCTCCGTGCGGGATTCGGACACGGTTTTTAGTTTTCTGCGCCGTACTGTCCGTAGTACGCGTCGATCGCTTCCTTCAGCGAGTCGTCAATGATCACATTCCCCTTATACGGTCTGTTGTACAGATGCTCTACCACCTCTGCCATCGTCACGATCGCCGTCGTCTTCAGTCCGTACGTCTCCTCGATTTCTTTCAGGGCGCTTTTTGTCCCCTGTCCTCTTTCCATGCGGTCTACCGACACCACAAGTCCGACCGGATGCACGTCTCCCTGCGCTTTGAGAATCGGAAGCGTCTCCTGTATCGAGGTGCCTGCCGTCGTTACATCCTCAATGATGACGATCCTGTCGCCGTCCCCGATCGGGCTTCCCAGCAGAATGCCCTTATCCCCGTGATCCTTTACCTCTTTTCTGTTTGAGCAGTATCGGATATCTTTCCCGTAGAATTCTGAGATCGCCATCGTTGCTGCGACCGTAAGCGGAATTCCCTTGTAAGCTGGTCCAAACAGTACGTCGAAGTCAAAGCCGAACTTGCTCTCTATCGCTCTGGCATAGTATTCGCCCAGCTTTCTCAGCTGCGCGCCTGTCCGGTAAAAACCGGTGTTTACAAAAAACGGCGTCTTTCTTCCGCTCTTTGTCACAAAATCTCCGAATTTTAAAACATTGCAGTCTACCATAAACTCGATAAACTCTTTCTTGTACTGTTCCATATCGCTAAAACCTCCTGTGTCTGCGGGCTCTCGCCCCTGTTTTTCATGTTCTTTGTTTTTTTCTGTCTCAAAAAAATCTTAAATTTTTTTCCATTTTACCATAAGTCCTATGGATTGTGAACCACTAATCGCGTCAACCGCTCGACAATTCAGCCGCAAATCCGCCAGATCTTTTCTCAGCCGCGGGAGATATACTCGCTCAGCTTCTTTTTGACGCTGTCCTGATAATTTCTGCTGATCGAGATCTGCTTGCCGTCCGCCATCTCAAAATAGGTGCTGTGATAGGAGGCGACGTACCTCAGATTGACGACATAGCTGCGCTGGCACCGCACAAAAGAACCCTTCAGCTTCTCAAGCAGCTCCTGTAGCCCATCCGCCGTCTTATAGACCTCTTTTGCCGTACAGATTACGGTTGTCCGCAGCATCCGCTCCATATAGACAATCTCCTCCTGCGGAATGTAGAATTTTATTTTGTTCCACGACACCTCCAGTATGCCGGATCTGCTCTCGCTGATTGCCTTCACCGCTTTTTTGAGCGCAGCTTCCAGATACGCCTCCAGCTCCGGCTTGTAGATGAAATACAAGTGTTCCGTCTCATATACCGGGCTGATGTACTCTAAATACTGGCTGATATAGATCATCTGCATCAGCGGATACCGCCTGAGCGCCTCCCTTGCCGTCTCGATTCCGGAATGCCCTCCCATCTCGATATCCATAAAGACGATGTCATAGACCTTCCCCTCTCTCTCCATCTTTCCCAGAAACGCCTCGCTGTCTGAAAAGGAAGATATCACAAACGGTTCCCGCAAAGCGGTCGGGATCAGTCCTTCCAGCCGTTCTCTGTGGACGTCGTTGTCCTCCACTACCGCAATTTGAATCATGTTCATCCCTCCTTATCGTTTCGTATCGTTGATGAGCAAAACAGAGTCAAAGAGCTTGCCCTTGTCTGTCCACTGACAGAACCCCTCATGCGCGTTCACGATTTCCTCTATGATTTTAAGCCCGAATCCGTGGCTTTCTTTTTGCTCTTTTGTCGTGTTTCCGTCAAATTGTATCCTGTCATTTTTCGAATTTTCCATATGAATCCGGATCATTTTTTCGCGGCAGGCAATCTCAATGTTCAAGAACGGCTCCTCCTGCCCCGACTGCACGCAGCTTTCGATTCCGTTGTCCAGAAGATTGAAAAAGAGACTCGACAGCTCCAGGCAGCTTAGGCTGCTGCTCTGGCGGAGCGGCGGCAGCGCGACCCGGCACTGCGTTCTGATTTTCTTTTGCTGCGCCTCCCTCATTTTGATCTGGAGAATCGTGTTGATAAAAAAGTCAGAGCAGTACGTCTTTTTTTGACTCTTCTCGGAAGCGTCGATGATCGTGTGGATTTCGCTTCTCGCAGCGCCATACTCCTTCGCCCTCAGCGCGTCCTGCAGCGTATGCAGCTGCGCGATAAAATGATCCTGCTTTTCCTCGGCGTCTTTTCTGAGCGCTTCCATCTCTTTGTCCTGCTGCTTTTTCACCTCCGCGTGCTGCTCTAAAGCCTTTACCTCTCTGGAGAGCGCCACACTGGCGGCTACCTTTTTCAGCGCCGTCAGAAAGATTGCGAAAGAGAGCAAAATCACGATGCTCGTGCCCATCCCCAGATACAGATACTGTCTGGAGACGGCTTCTTTCCCCGCAAACACGTAAAAAACGCAGAATCCCCACGATACCACCGGAAAGAACAGCAAATCTACTGCAAATAAAACTTTATACCTCATGACGGCTCCCCCTTTTTCTCTAACAGTTTTTCAATATATTCCTGTGTCTTTTCCCACTGTCCGCTGTCAATCAGATACGAGACCGCAAAGAGATGGTTCGCGATGTCGTGGTTCTGCCTGCGCATTTCCCGGTATCTCTCCTCCAGCTCCTTTGCGTGCGCCGTCTGCTGTTCCAGATAATTCCGCCTCAGCATCAGCTTTGTCCGCTCCTTTTCCTGCTCCATAAAAACCTGAAAGCTGCGCATCGCGTATCTCGCAGCTATTCCTATCAGCACAAAGACCAGCACAGATATCGCGCAGAACGCCGCCAGAGAATGGAGATACAGCAAGTTCATCA
>CAWVKK010000051.1:0-10704 GCA_963929865.1 uncultured Eubacteriales bacterium
AAATCTGAAACTTTGCAGGGGATTTGTGTATTTTTTATTTCTTTTTCCAATGGAGCAGCAGGGCCGAGTTGATGATCACCAGAACCGATCCTGCGTTATGGACCAAGGCTCCGATGACAGGCCCTAGCAATCCTGTAATGGCAAGAAGGATGGCGAGAAAATTAAGGGTCATGGAAAAAGTCAGGTTTATCTTGATGGTCGTCATCATTCTTCTGGAAAGGGACAGCAGATGAGGAAGTTCCCGGATTTCATCATCCACAAGGGCAATGTCTGCGGCATCCACCGCAATATCACTGCCGATACCGCCCATAGCAATGCCGACATTTGCTTTTTTCAGCGCAGGTGCATCGTTGATTCCATCGCCGATCATGCAGACCGCCTCACTGTTTTCCTGACAGGTGCCGATATAGTTTAGTTTATCTTCGGGCAGACAGCTGGCATGTACCTCATGGATTCCAAGCTGGTTAGCGATGGCGCCGGCAGCATTTTGATTGTCTCCGGTAAGTAAAACCGGCGAAACACCAATGCCGTCCAGTGCGGTGATCATATCCTTGCTTTCTTCTCTTATGGTATCGGAAAGGACAAGGTATCCCGCAAGAACCTCATCTACCGCAACATAGATCACAACGCTTCCTGTATTTCGATATGCGCCTGTTTCGGCTATAATCTTTTGGGATACAGGAACTTCCTTCAGGAGTTTCAAATTTCCAGCTTTCACTGCTTTCCCATGAATGATGGCCAGGACGCCTTCGCCAATGTTCATTTTAAAGTCTTCACAAGCGGCAGGCTTTTGGCCGTAACAGCGGACAACTGCTTTGCCGAGAGGATGTTCGCTCATCTGCTCGGCTGCGGCGGCAAAGGCGTATACTTCGTCTTCTGTGTAATCCGACACAGACTTCACAGCAGTCACTTTGGGCGCACCACAGGTAAGGGTACCTGTTTTATCAAAGGTGACTTTTGTCACTGCGGAAAGCCGTTCCAGAGCGTCGCCCTCCCGGACCAGAAAGCCGTGTTTGGTGGCATTGCCAATCGCCGCCATAATTGCCGTAGGAGTTGCCAGCACCAGGGCACAGGGACAAAATACAACAAGAATGGTCACTGCCCGGATGATTTCACCCGTGATTACCCAGGTCAGCCCTGCGGCAGACAGGGCGATGATGACGATCCAGGTAGCCCAACGGTCCGCAAGCCCGACGATTTTGGCTTTTCCCGCATCAGCAGACTGTACCAGCCGGATCATCCGCTGGATGGAACTGTCCTCGCCAACCCTGGCAGCTTTCATTTCAAAAGCGCCAAACTGGTTCACCGTACCGGAAGATACCTCGTCGCCTGTCGCTTTGTCCACTGGCAGGGATTCCCCCGTCATGACCGCCTGATTGACAGAAGTCTGTCCGGAAAGGATGATGCCGTCAACAGGAACCGTCTCTCCGGGCAGGACCCGGATCACATCGCCAATCTTTACCTGTTCGGCAGGGATGATTTTTTCTGTACCGTTAAGAATGACTCTGGCAGTCTGGGGCGTCAGATGTACCAGTTTTTCAATCCCGGCCCTCGCTTTTGCAACTGTCAGATCTTCCAGCAGGGCGCCAAGCTGCATGATAAAAGCGACCTCGCCTGCGGCAAAGTCCTCGCCAATGCAGACAGAAGCAATGAGAGCCAGGGATACCAGTACATCAGCCTTGATGTCAAAGGCTGTGATCAGTCCAATCACGGCCTCCATAAGGATCGGTACGCCGCAAAGGATAATAGCGACCCATGCCGCATCAAAAGGCAGCGGGATCAGGTCAAAAAGGCTGATGATCAGTGAAAGACCGCCGAGAACAAGAAATGCAACATCTTTTTTGATTCCGCCCAGTTCCATCAAAGCTTTTGCTTTTTTAATAATTGTGTTCATATGAGACCTTCTTTCTATACCTATGGGGGTATGCCTATATTATACCCATGTGGGTATATCAGGTCAAGATACCAGAAAGAAAAAAGACAGCCATAAAGACTGCCTTTTAAAAAAGAATGTTACTGCATATTGGCAAAGCGTTCTACTGCTTTGGTGAATTTTTCAATCGTTGCGTCTGCATCTCCGTGTTCGATGCCGTCGCGGACACAGTGCCTGATATGACCTTCCAGCACAACCTGACCAGCTTTATTGAGAGCTGATTTTGCAGCATTGATCTGAGACAGGATATCCTCACAGGGGATATCTTCGTCAATCATTCGATCAATCGCCCGGATCTGTCCGATGATTTTCGCAAGCCTGCGGTGCAGGTTTGGGGAATCCATGCATTGTTTCATATTCCGACCTCCATACCATTAGGGGTATCTGTATTATAGCAGTTCATCATAAAAAAGTCAATTTCCGCACCGACATGCGAAATTCAAACCGCTTGACAAACCGGATATGATGCATTATAATAGGTGCTGGTTAGTTGTGGCTAATTCTCATAGGCTTACAACGCCTCAATTTAAGATAAAGTCTCCAAAAGAATCACTGATTTAAGTTGTCGAGGGCAGATTTATTTTTTTTGGTCCATGGTTAGTTTTTGCTAACTTTCGTGATAAAAATGCTGTTCTTCCATAATTCATGAAATGAAGTTGTTTATTGGAGCAGTACCGGTAATGCTGTCTCCATGTTGGTTGTGATCGGCGTATGTTGAAAGAATACTTATTACATCAAAAATCCAATTTCATATACTGGAGCGACGGCATAGCGGGAATCCGAACCTGCCGCTTTGCTCTGCATCCGGCAGGGAGCGATGTGCTTACGCAGATCCCCGTATGCGCAGAGCCGCTCCATTTTGAAGCGTTTTTCTGCATGAAGGGGCGTCTGGTCATTCAGCCGTTCCGTCACGCTCCGTGCTCTGTGGAAGCGCCGGGCGTTTTCCTTTTCTCCGACAGTTCAAGTCTTTACGGCTGTCAGTGCAGCAAAGATTTAGGCGGCGTCTTTGTAACGGTGGACGCCGCCGCCGCAAAAGAGAGCCTTCAGACCATTTGCTCCGCTCTGGGAATGGAATTCAACACAAAAAATGTCCGAGATCGGATGGCGGCGGCAAATGGATATATCTCTTTGTCAGCTACGCCATGGGTACGGGCATTTTTTGAAACTATGAAGCGTCTGCCGGATAATGCGCAGGAGCGCTATTGCGTTTTCAAATGTGTGGAACTGCTGTATCTTCTTTGCTCCGAGATTTCCTCTTCCGGCAGCTCCAAATGCGAAGCCGTATGTATTTCCCGCACAATGATAAAAATAAGGGATTATATGCAGGAGCATTTGTCAAAGAAAATCACCATCCAGCTGCTTTGCCGGGAATTCCTTGTTTCCCCTACATTCTTAAAGGAAAACTTTCGCCGCGCCTACGGGATGCCTATTCACACCTGGCTGATCCGGCAGCGCATCAAGCGCGCGCGGGAACTGATCGGCACAACGCAAATGTCGATTCAGGAAGTTGCGCAGACCGTAGGTTATGAAAGCATCAGCCAGTTCAACGCGGCGTTCAAGAGATATTATGGGATTACCCCCGGTCAATGCAGAAAAATGTCGGAAACCGCAAGTTTACGTCCGTTTTTGCAGTGACTGGGATTCGAGACTTTGTTATAATATCTGGAAATTTCAAGATCCTATCATAAAAGGAGTGACTTCGATGAAGCAGCATCGTTTTTGGGCCTGGAGCGCTGTGATCTGCATGATTATGGTCATGATTACCGGCTACAAAAGAAAATAAGGGAAAGGAAGAATCACCATGAAGATTTATACGAAACTGGCCTGCTTTGCGGGCGGCGCATTATTTGGTTCCTTCGGCATTAAACTGCTGTCCAGTAAGGATGCGAAAAAAGCCTACGTCCATGCAGCGGCCGCTGGACTGCGCATGAAGAATTCCGTCATGCAGTCCGTAACCACTGTACAGGAAAACGCCTCCGACATTCTGGCCTCTGCCAAAGAACTGAACGAAGAACGCGCGGCAAAGGAAGCCGCCGTTAATCTGGAGAACGAAGAAGACTGAGATACGCGAAAGGGGCCGGAACAGACGGCTCCTTTT
Organism: uncultured Eubacteriales bacterium; assembly: GCA_963929865.1. Taxonomy (GTDB): domain Bacteria; phylum Bacillota; class Clostridia; order Lachnospirales; family Lachnospiraceae; genus JAGZHZ01. The sequence goes on from CAWVKK010000051.1 coordinate 4,032, forward strand.
TTCTTGGATAGGAGGAAGTTATGAACGCAACCATATTGCATGAAAGCCGGGGGCGCATCCGGCTGAAACTGCGTCAGAAGCAAATGACGCTCCCGCAGGCCGATCTTTTAGAGGCATGGCTGCTGGAAAAGTCTTGGGTCCGGCAGGTCACCATCCATGAACGCACCTGCTGCGTCATTTTATACTATGACGGGGACCGCCAGGTCATGCTGGATGCGCTCCGGCATTTTTCCTGGAAGGAAGCGGAGCAGACCACCGCACTGTCTGCCAATAGCAGCCGGGCGCTGAACCGGGAATTTGAGGAGAAGCTGATAGGGAAAGTTCTCTCCAAAGCTGCCTGTACGCTGTTTCTCCCCTCGCCTCTGCGCATTGCCCGCATCCTTTGGCACATGATCCCTTTTGTACGGCGGGGACTTGGCTGCCTGTTCCGCCGCCGTATGAAGGTAGAACTGCTGGACGCCCTCTCCATCTCCGTTTCTGCCTGCCGCAGAGACTTCGGAACCGCCGGTATGGTGATGTTCCTGCTGGAGGTAGGTGAACTGCTGGAGGATTGGACGCGGAAAAAGTCGGTGGCAGACCTTGCCCGGTGCATGTCGCTGAATGTGGATCGGGTCTGGCTGCGGACCGAACATGGCGAAACGCTGGTTCCTGTGTCTCAGGTCCAGCCTGGGGATGCCGTTGTGGTGCGGACCGGCGGAATCATTCCCATGGATGGTCTGGTGCTGGAGGGCGAGGTTACTGTCAATCAGGCGTCCCTCACCGGAGAATCCATCCCGGTACCCAAGCGTCCCGGCGGCGCTGTATATGCCGGAAGCGTCGTCGAAGAAGGCGAATGTGTTTTTGAGGTAAAACAGACCTCCGGTCAGACCCGCTATGACCAGATCGTCCGCATGATCGAGCAGTCGGAGCAGATGAAATCGGAGGCTGAAAGCAAGGCTGCCAGTCTGGCGGATAAGCTGGTCCCCTATACCTTTGCAGGAAGCCTGCTGAGTTTTGCCGTCACCCGGAATGCAGCCAGGGCGTTATCGGTGCTGATGGTAGACTTCTCCTGCGCGCTGAAGCTGGCTATGCCGCTTGCCGTCCTCTCCGCCATGCGGGAAGCGGGACGCTCCCACATCACTGTCAAGGGCGGCAAGTTCCTGGAGGCGGCAGCCGCCGCGGATACCATTGTCTTTGACAAGACCGGCACCCTGACTTACGCCTGCCCGCAGGTGGCACAAGTGCTTGCTTTCGGCGGAAAAGACGAGCAGGAAATGCTGCGTCTGGCCGCCTGCCTGGAGGAACACTTTCCTCACTCTATGGCCAACGCCGTGGTAGCGGAAGCAAAACGCCGCGGTCTTAAGCACGAGGAATATCACTCTAAAGTGGAATACCTGGTGGCCCATGGGATTGCCAGCACCGTCAATGGGGAGAAAGTCCTGATTGGAAGCGCGCATTTTGTGTTTGAGGATGAACAGTGCCAGATTCCGGAAGGCGAACAGGAGCGATTCCGCGCCCTGCCGCCGGAGTATTCCCACCTATATCTGGCCACTGGCGGAAAATTGGCTGCCGTGATCTGCATTTCGGACCCGCTGCGGGAAGAAACAAAGGATGTCCTGGACGCGCTGCGCACGCTGGGGATTCAGCGGATCGTCATGCTCACCGGAGACAGCCAGCGGACCGCCGCATCCATCGCTGTGCAGGCAGGCGTGGACGTCTTCCGCGCCGAAATGCTTCCAGCGGATAAGGCGGCGTATGTGGCGCAGCTCCGGCGGGAAGACCATACCGTCCTGATGGTAGGCGACGGGATCAACGACTCTCCCGCCTTGTCCGAGGCGGATGCCGGCATCGCCATCAGCGACGGCGCTGCCATTGCGCGGGAGATCGCAGACATTACCATTGCCGCCGACAATCTGTGGGAGCTGGTGGAAATGCGCCGGATCGCGACAGCGCTTATGAAGCGCATCCATTCAAACTACCGCTTTGTCATCGGGTTTAACGGCATTTTGATTGCCCTTGGCGTTTTAGGGCTTTTGCCGCCTGCTGCATCCGCCATGCTCCATAATCTCTCCACCCTGGGCATCAGTCTGCGGAGTATGAGCAGCTTTGCCGCTCAGCTGCCCTCCCAAGAAAAGAAAGAGCAATGATAAAATAAACTTTTTAAACTTCTGGTATCTTCTGCGAAGAGGTTGCCAGCCATGTTTATGAGAAACGCCGTTTTTTTCGGAACGGATTATTTCAACCGATTTCCAAGAGTGTACGCCTGCTGCGGAAACTGGGAATGCTGGGTCATAGACGGCGTGCCGCAGCCATAGCCCAGCACCATGCCCATATCCTCCAGATTTAGGTAGCGCACCAGCGTTTTGTAATGAGCCTCCAGCGACTCAAATGTCCAGCTGTCGCTGTTCCATGCCGCCGTCAGCAGCGCAGATTTCATGTGCTTACGCTGAATAGAGCTGTTGAACGCGCAGAAACGGTCGATCATCGTTTTCAGCTGAGCGGACATACCGTAATAATACAGCGGCGTGACGAACACCATCATATCGGCAGAGAGGATTTTGGAGCGGATTGCCTCCACATCATCCCTCTGCACACAGGGTCCTTCATAGCCGCAGCGGATACAGCCGGTGCAGGGATGGATATTGGCGTGGGCCGTGTCAATGATCTCCACTGTGTGTCCGGCTTCTTCTGCACCCTGCCGGAAACAGTCCGCCAACAGGTTTGAGGAACCTTTTTTGTTGGGACTGCCCTCTAAAACAACAATTTTCATGGCGATCTCCTCCTTACTTCATTTTCTTTTCCCGGCAGCGCGTCACATCAAGCTTCATCTCATCGGTCAGTTTCTCTATCCGGACCATCTCTTTCTCAGACAGAGTCAGCGCCGCTGCTTTGGCTGTGTCCTCCGCCTGATGCATTTCGGCGATGCCAGTGTTTCTTCTTTTCTGTTTCATGCCGTTTCCTCCTGCTTTCCAATCAATCTGTTTTCAGTAATTCCCTGCACAAATTGAGTGCATTGAGCAGGCGCGGAATACCCCTTGCACATCATTATTTCATCTCCTCCTTAGCTTCAATTTCCGCTTTTCATTATAATGGCGGCGCATTTTAATGTCTAATACTTATATTTCATTCTTATCAATATGTTTTTTGTATGGATAAGCGCAAAAAAACTCCGGGAATCCTTTCCCGGAGGCTTACGGGAAAAATCATTCGATTCTTGCCCGCAGAAGGTTGATTTCCTGAATGAATAGAGATGTAGCCGATGAAAACAGGTTGTTCCTTTTCCACACCAGTACACTATGTGTCATACGGCGTGGTTCCAGAGGGATAAATCGCAGGCGCGGGTCACTGCGGATTGCCAGCGCGCCATCCATACAGAATGCGCAGCCAAGTCCTTCCGCCACCATCCATGCAGCATTGGAAAGCAAGGTATAAAACAGTGGGATCGTAAGTTCCTTTTCCTCGCGGCCAAGCCAGTGCAGAATCTCCACACGGATATTTTCCCGCAGCGGCAGAATAAGCGGATACGGAGCAACATCGTCTGCCGCAAGGGATTCTTTTTCCGTCAGCGTGTGATCATCCCTTACCAGCAGACCCCAAGTATCCTGCTGGGATAAACGGACATAATCAAACTTTGTCACATCGATAGGTTCCAGCAGTAAACCGACGTCTACCAGTCCTTTATCCAGACGGTCCTTGATATTATCCACTGTTTCATTGTAAAGCGTAAACTGCACTGCTGGATATTTCTCAGAAAACTTTTTGATAAGCTTGGCAAGCGTCTGACTGCCAACCGCTTCCGAAGCGCCGATTACGACCATGCCGCTGATGTCGTTGTGCCTCTCCACAAAGGATTTTTCCAGCCGGTCTGCCAACTCAACAATCTCCTGTGCCCGCTGCCGGAAGAAAATGCCGTCCTCAGTCAAGGTCAAGCCGTTTTTGCCCCGGAGCATCAGCGTCACTCCCAGTTCCCGCTCCAGATCCATCATCTGACGGCTCAGCGTAGGCTGTGTGATATGCAGGATGTCCGCCGCCCTTGTGATGTTTGCTTCCTGCGCTGCCGCTAAAAAATAACGGAGTGTACGGAGTTCCAAAATTGCACCTCCTTAGTATCTATTTATTTTTATTGTAAGGCAAATATTAAAGAAAGGCAATATACTGAAACTGAAATGCTATAATGAGGTTGTTGCCAAAGGCATTGCATTCGCAGCCGCAGCGGGGTATTCTGTCCCTTTTCTGAGTATGTTGTTTTTAGTCGTGAATCTTCCAGTTGTTCAGGAACTGGGCCGTCTCTGCAGCACTGTGGTCAATGATCTCGCTGTGACCCAAATCGAGTCCTGCAATGGCGGCCATATCTTCCTCACTGAGGGTAAAATCCCAAATATCGAAATTTTCCTCCATCCGCTCCTTATGGGTGGATTTGGGGATGATCACCACGCCCCGCTGAGCATTCCAGCGCAGAGCAACCTGCGCGGCAGTTTTGCCGTACTTTTGACCGATTTCGGTCAAAACCGGGTGAGTAAAGATGCCGTGTTTGCCTTCAGCCATCGGTCCCCATGCCTCCGGCTGAACATTCAGAGACTTCATGTTCTCAATAGCACCAGTCTGAGCGAAGAAGGGATGCAGTTCTACCTGATTGACCATCGGGGCAATGCGGGCGTTCAGGCACAGATCTGTCAGCCGGTCAGGGTAGAAATTACACACGCCGATGGCTCGAATTTTTCCGGTCTCGTACAGCTCCCCCATAGCCCGCCACGCGCCGTAATAGTCGTTCATGGGCTGGTGGATCAGATACAGATCGAGGTAGCTAAGCCCCAGCTTCTCCATGGAAGTCTCGAAGGCTTTTTTTGCACTCTCATACCCGGCGTCCTGAATCCAGAGCTTGGTGGTGATGAACAGTTCTTCTCGCAGAATGCCGCTCTTGGCGATGGCCGCGCCCACCGCTTCCTCGTTGAAATAAGCAGCGGCGGTGTCGATGAGACGATAGCCTACAGAGAGAGCGTCGCTCACTGCCTGTTCACAGACAGCGGCTTCCGGCACCTGAAATACACCGAAGCCTTCCAGCGGCATTTTGACTCCGTTCGACAAAGTTACAGTTTCCATATCAAATTCCTCCTGTCTTGAATTGTATTGTTTACACTAAGCGTTTCTTTATGCTATAATAAGACTTGCCTATTGGCTTTCCTTATAATTCAAAATATATCATTAGTTACCGTCGGTGTACACTATATCGTTTTTATACTGCATAAGTATTTATTTATGCTAAGGAGGACATATGGATATTACAACACTGGAATACTTCAAGATCATAGCGGAGTGCGGTTCTTTGACGAAAGCCGCACAGCAGCTTCATGTTACTCAGCCAGCCATGAGCGCCATGCTCAAAAAGCTGGAGGAGGAATTGGGGGTTGAGTTGTTTGACCGAAGCCCCAATCGCATTTATCTAAATAAGACGGGCGAGATTGCCCTCATTCATGTAAATTCGATCCTGCGGAATGCGGAGCAGCTAAAAGCCGATGTTCTCAGCGCCGCCCATCAAACCCAGAATCTTTCCATCTCTTTCTGCGATCCGGGTGTCCGGTGGTTTTCTGTTCCCCGCTTTTCCGTGACCCACCCAGAAATTCAAATGAAGGATGATCTTTACGAAGGAGAGGACGCAGTCAAACTCCTGTCCGAACGAGTTTACGATCTGATGGTCACCCCACAGAAGATAAAGGATACTCGCATCCAGAGCCTGCCGTTCCTGCGAGATCAAGTGTACCTCTCTGTCCCGGAGGACAGCAATCTGGCAGGGTGGGACAGCATTTCTATTCGGGAGATACCATCGCAAGCCTTACTGTATCCGCAAATTGGAGGGTATTTTCTTTCACAGATAGAAAGGGTCATCACGGAGAACCATCTGCCCCTTACACTGGTCAAGAACAACTACAATGTCACCCAGCACCTAATTCGCACCACCAATTTTCTCGCCACTATTTCTACCTTGTCAATGGATTTGCGAAACGATGGGGCGCACCGCGCCTTGATTCCCATGACCGACCCGGAATTGAACGTGTTCTACTATATTTCTTATCTAAAAACCAACAGGGAAAAGGTAAAGATTTTCCTGCAATGGGGGAGGGAATGTAAAACTGCGAATGAGATCATATGATGCGATTTATTGTTGCAGAATAAAACAAGGAGGCTCTCTTTCTGAGAAAAGTTTCTTTTTTTATAAGTCCAATTTTTGTATTAAAGCTTCCTGCAATACCTGGGAAAATTCAGTCCGGCACGTCCGGCGGCTTCGTTGAGCTACTCCGGAATGTTCAATGTCTTTTTCACAGCTCTCGAATTATGTCTTCTTTTATATTCTGCCATGTCAAACCCCACCACTACCAGAAAACCATCTTCCACTTGAATTTTTTCTGGATCCGAAGCTTTTGGAAGTTCTTCTTTATTCTCTTCAAAGTCCTCCATCCATAATTTTAAAGCTTCCACTGCCATTTCATATGCTTCTGTCATATCGTCGCCCTGTGTCAAGCATTCCGGAATATCAGGAAAGGATACCCAAAAGCCTCCTTCTTCTGCTTTGTGAAAAACAGCGGGATAAAATAATTTCTTCATATAGTTACCTCCGTTATGAAGTGACTTTTGTCAAGAGGCAAATTAAAAAATATCAAACTTTTTCTCTGACAAAACTCACATTTGTTCTCTGAAG
>CAWVKK010000052.1:0-17795 GCA_963929865.1 uncultured Eubacteriales bacterium
CAAAATTGCGAAAATCTGCCGAAATGTCTGGGTCTGGGAATCAGGAGCCTTCGCTCTGTCCTCTTCCATCCCGAATTTTTACGGAAATGCTTCCGTGAATTTCCAGCTGTACCGTACACTCTGCCGGGTCTCCTCTGTCTTCTATGTACGGCACTATGTTTCTAAAACCTCTTCTGTCAGTTTTACTGCTTCTTCGCTGACCGTACAGCTCAGTTCATATACGGGAATTTTCTCAAGGATCTGGTGAAGCAGTTCCAGGCACATCTCCATGCCGCCCTCCGTCCATCTAGGGTAAAAGATGCTGTCAGCGACTCTGGAAACCTTTTCAAATCCGCTCAGCCTGCGGATGGTATTTTCAGAAGCCTGTCTGAGCACGACAAGCAGTCTTACCGGCACCGAGGCATTTTTGCAGTAGGATGAAGAGCCGTGCCACGGCGTTCCCCATGCTGTATATTCTTTATCAGTACACTGTATAAAATTCAGATCCCCATTGATAATGTCCGCGCCCCGATATCGTTTCCACAGCTCTGCCTGCGTTGTCTTACCGATCCCGGAAGGTCCTAAAAATAAAATTCCCTTTCCCTTATAATCCACCAGCGCACTGTGAACCTGCAGCATTCCTCTCTTCACCGCATGGGTGTAGAACACCTGCAGCAAAAAACTGTCGATCACATGCCGGTCCGTCACAGGCAGGATCGTCACATGCTTCCATTCTCTGTCCGCAATCATCACCTCCATGTCGATTCTGGAGATATGAGCTGCGTCAGAGATGTCAAAGCACTCGATCCCGTGAAATTCCTGACCCTGTGACAAAAATAAAATTGTACAGTCTGCTTTTTGTTCAGATAAATCATTTGCCTGAAAAAATTTCCAGTCATGATCTGCCTGAAAGTTTATCATATCCAGTAAAATTTCTGCTATACAATACATCTTTTAATGTTAAACTTCGGTGCAACATCCTACTACCATACTCATAAAATTAAGTTTATCTTCCATCGTAGCCGACCAAGAACCAAAGTAACTATTTAAATTTCCCTGAGAGTTTGCTGTACTTATAATATCTGATTCTTGAGCTCCATAAAAAGGACTTCTAAAATCGTCAGTATACCAGCCACCATTGATAATTCCGATTCCTGCTACTTCATCGGTTGACCAATTTATTCGAATTCCCTGGTAGTAAGTTCCCCCTGAGGCACCGTCTACCTGTGTCGAGACGCTGTACGCTGCAATGGTATCATACGGCACCTGTATTGTCACATCATTGTATCCTTGCATTTTTTTCACTCCTTTTTCTTTATTGCGGATTCTTTTTTTAATTTTATCAGGAAGCTCCCCCTGACCTTTCCGTCGTCTAAAATATTGTTCTGTGCCAGAGTTTCCAAAAATTTTCTGATATCTTCCCGCACGGTCTCTTCTGTGACGCCGGTGAAGTGTCTCATCGCCATCTCCACAAGCTCCTCCATCTCAAATTCGTTTTGTGTCATATAATCCCACAGATACGAGGCGGCGGCTGAGAGATAGACGATCGAAGAAATTTCTCTCACTCTTTTTCCGACCGGCACGATCACATACTGTCCTGCTACTTTTCGCAGGATCAATCCGTCTTTTACTTTCATTTTTCTTCTTTTTTCTCCTTGTTCACCCGTTTTATCACTTCGTTGACAAACGTTTCAGTTTCTCCTTTGAGCGCCTTCTCGGCAAGCTTTTCGTCTATGCCGAATGCTTCCCACCCTGCTACCGGAACATAGCTTTCTTTTTCCATTGTGATTTCCTCCCGTCACCTGCCTTGCGGCTATGTCTGCGCCGCTTTGTCTTCTTTTTCTTAGAAGACAGCATTCTGCGATTTCTAAGGTTTTTCAGCCTTTTTCTCTGCTGTAAGAATATTTTAGAGTGTTTCGTGGAATATTGAATTCTACGGCATCAGCCTGTTTCAAGCGGCAGAAAAAGCCCGTTTCGGTATCATGCAGGCAATCCAAAACGGGATTAATTCTATATCATATATGTTTGAGGGGACTTTAGAGAGATACGATATGAAAAACGCACGGCAGGATTTTATCTGCCCGCAAAAAATGTCTTGATTTCAGCGGAAAGAAATGATAGAATTGTTCGTAGAATTCAATATTCTACGAAATTTTTCAGTAAACTGTGAGATTATTTTATTTATAATAGATTTTTCTTGATGATATTTTAGAATTTCGTTAAATTTTTTTTGCCAAATTTCAGATTTTGCCAGCTTTTACTGCGTCTGAGACAAACTCCCTTTTTCCAGAGAAAGAGGCGGCAGCGTTAAAAAGGACAGGCTGAAAGCTTTCGATTCCAACAAGCAGACATCCGCCGCATTTTCGCAATTTTGCAAGCCTAATGACGGCTGTCTTTGCCCCTGAGCCTGCCTGCAGGCGAATCTGGCAAAGCAGCCGTCTATAGATGGCGCAGCAAAATCAGAAAATCGGCGAGTCTGCGGTTGGAACGAAGCTTTTGCCTGTCCGGTCAATCGTCTGCCCGCCGCTTGCCTCTACGCTTCCATCAGAAATTGACGTCCTCTCCGTAGTAACATGCCTTGAGCAGTTTTTCCATCTCTTCCTGTGTCGGAATTCTCGGATTCGATCCCGTACATGCGTCTCCGATCGCAAGCTCTGCCACCTTCGGCAGTTTTTCCATGAATTCCTTCTCGTCGATGATTCCGCCTTCATATTCTTTGATGCATTTCGGAATGTCGAGCGCGTCGTTCATTTTCTTGATCTCAGCCACCAGCGCCGCTACTTTTTCCTCCGTCGTGCTTCCGCCCAGCCCGATGAAATCCGCGATCTGCGCATAGCGCTTTGCAGCCTCTTCCACTTTCGCGTTGTACTGGATCACTCTGGGCAGGTACATGGCGTTTGCGCATCCGTGCACGATGTGACCTCCCGTGTAGGCTGCTCCCGTCTTATGCGCCATAGAGTGGACAATGCCAAGCAGCGCGTTGGAAAATGCCATTCCGGCAAGGCACTGCGCGTCGTGCATATTGTCGCGCGCCTCCATATCGCCGTCGTACGATTTCTTCAGATCTGCGTGGATCATCTTGATTGCGTGGAGCGCCAGAGGATCTGTGTAGTTGCAGTGGAGCGTGGAGACATACGCCTCAATCGCGTGAGTCATAGCGTCCATTCCTGTGTGTGCCGTCAGCTTTTTCGGCATGGTCTCAGCCAGCTCCGGATCGACAATCGCGATATCAGGAGTAATATTAAAGTCTGCAAGAGGATATTTGATGCCCTTGTCGTAGTCTGTGATCACGCTGAAGGCCGTAACCTCTGTCGCGGTTCCGGATGTAGATGGGATCGCGCAGAATCTCGCCTTTGTGCGCAGCGTCGGGAAGCTGAACGGTGTGATCAGCTGCTCAAACGTCGTCTCCGGGTACTCATAAAATGCCCACATCGCCTTTGCAGCGTCGATCGGGGAGCCTCCGCCCATCGCCACAATCCAGTCCGGCTCAAATTCCTGCATCATCTTCGCGCCTCTCATCACGGTCTCCACGCTCGGGTCCGGCTCTACGTTCTCAAAGAGCTGCACTTCCATCCCGGCTTCCTTCAGATAGCCGACAGCGCGGTCTAAAAATCCAAACCGCTTCATCGAACCGCCGCCTACGACAACGACTGCTCTTTTTCCCTTTAAATTTTTAAGCTCCTCTAAAGAGCCCTTTCCATGATACAAATCTCTTGGCAATGTAAAACGTCCCATAATCTGCCTCCTTGACTTTTATGCTTGATATTTTTTTAACAATTTTTATTATACTCCTTTTTTCCGAAATTACAACTGTTTTTTTCTTCTCTTTTTCCGCTCGCGGATTTTTCTTTCAAGTGAAGCCTCATATGACAAAAAAGTCACACGCCTCCTACTGCCGCCTGCCGGGCGGTTCCCTCTTAAAGGGATCGGACAGCCTCTCTGACCATACGCCCTGTATTCCGAATCCTGGCACAATCCGTGTCAGGCTGCGAGCGCCGCTTGCAGGGTAATCAAGTCAGACCAGGTGCAGGTGCTTCTCCTGGAACACTGAGGAACTTCTGCCTCAATGCCCAACCTCTCCTTCGCAGGCAAGGATTTTAGAATCTCGCGGATAAAATACCGCGCTCCTATGTTATAGCTCGTATTCAGACCGCGGTGATACCTTTTTCCGTTTGGAAAGACGCAGACGGCGCTGGGATACGGCCGCTCTTTGTGCGCCGCATATTCTGCTTTCGCCCTGCCTGATCCGTCGTACGCAAACTCGGAGGTGTTCCATCCGCATATGCGCCGGATGCGGATTCCGTTCTGGTGCGCCTTTTCCGCCACGATTTTCTGAGCTTTTTTTGTTTTCTGCCAGTAAAACGTTTCATGCTCGGAATCCCTTTTTCTCTTCCCTCTTCTCTCTCTCCCGTATCCCAGGACGATGACGTCGGCGTCGTATTCCTTCGCCGTCTCGATGATAAACCGCGCCGTCTTGACCGCGATGTCCCGGCAGATGCCGTCTGCTCTTCCAAGCAGGCGCGGCGTCTTTTCCGCCCCGCGCTGCCGCGCTTTTCTGATGCGGTTGACGCTGTGTCTCAGAGAGTCTTGTTCTTTGGACAGTTTTAAAATCTTTCTGCCCACGATAGTGCCGTCTGAGCGCATCACAGCGCACGTACACACATGGTTTCTCCCTAAGTCGACCGCCGCAATCGTCTGGTCAAGAGGATGTTTCTGGGAAAGGGACGCCATTTTTTCATACGCAAAATTCAAATACCACTTTTTTCCGCGCCTTTGCAGCATCGGCGCGCACTCCTTATCCGAGCCGCAGTACTTTTCGATGTAATCCACATCGGACTTTCGCAGCTCGATCGTCAGCCAGTCCCAGGTATTGCGGATAAACACTTTGATTTTCGCGCTGCAGCGGCCGCATTTCTCATACATGTTGTCCCGGTACATGCACGGATAGATCAGACCTGCTTTTGGCATTCCCGGCATTTTCCCATTTTGACCGCCCTTCCACCTCGCAAGGCTTTTGCGGTACGACGAGACCTTGCCGAGCGCCTCGGATATAGCCCGCCTGCGCAGATAGCTTGGAAATTTGTAAAATGTCTCTTGCGCATGGTCAAAGTCATACTTGACGCGCGTTCTCTTTGAAGTCCCGTGCGTCATCTTTTCCACAAGCGTCTGGCGTTCAAAAGAAGAGCCAAGCAAGGAGAGCGTCTCCCATTCCTCCATGCATACCCGGATAAAAAAGTCCACGGCGCTGCGGTATGCTTCCACTGTCGCCTTTAAGATGTGATTATAATGTTTGATCCGTTTGCCGTACGTCACATACATCTTCATGCCGTCTCATCCTCCCTCTTGTCTCTTTCCCGGCTGCCGTGCCGTCTTTTTCTCTTTTTCTGCCGCGCCCGCTTTTTGTACGGGTTATCCGCGGGAATAGTCGTATGGAACCGGGCGGTCCCATATCACCTTTTTGTTTTCCAGAATTCTTCTCGGATTTTCCGAGAGCAGAAGCTGGGCGCACGCCTCCCCGTACCTCTGCGAAAGCTCGCTCTTAAGCCCTCCTAATTCCGGCGTGCGGATTATGGGGCTGTGCGCGTCGGAAGCCGCCACGGCGGCCAGCCTGTGCCGCAGCAGGGACTCCGCCGTGCGCTGCGCCGTCTTTCCAAAGCGCCCCAGCACGCTTCCCTTGTTGATCTGGATCACCGCTCCCATGCGGTACCACTCATAGACGTGCGCCGGGACCTTCTGCACGCACGCATACCGCTCCGGGTGCGCCACGACCGGACGCCATCCCTCTTTGATCGCCTCAGCCAGCGCGCGGTAGATCGCAAACGCCTCCTCCTGAAGCGGAAATTCGATCAGGATATACCGCGTGTGGTTTAAGCTGAGCAGCTCTCCTCTCTTTAGCCGCTCCAGAAAATTTCCCTGCGCAAAAATCTCCATCCCGCACACGACTGTGAGGGGAATTCTCTCCTGGTCGAGCAGTCTGCGGAATCGTTCCAGCGCCTGAAAATACCGCTGCGCCTCCTGCGCGCAGCCGCCCTCGGGCAGATTGCTGTGGCTTGTGGCCGCCGCCGCGCGGACGCCTGATTCTACGGCGATCTGCGCCATCTCCGCGGCGTCGTCCCACGACTGGGCTCCGTCGTCTATCCCCGGCAAAATATGAAGGTGAAGATCAATCATACCGACTTCCCCCTGTCACAGTGACCTGCATCGACGCTTCCGCCATCTGCGTGCCGTCCAGGGATAAAAGGCGGTACGTCACAAAATATGTCCCCGGGCGGCTGACGTCGGCGAGATTGATCACTTCAACCCTCGAGAGGATGTCCCCGTAGTCGGGATCCTGCGCCGTCACGACATAGGCGAGCGGGTAAAAGCTGCTTCCCGCCGGGATCGCGATGCTCGTGTCCGAGAGCTCCAGCACAAGGTCCGGCACGTCGCCGCTGATGGACGCCTGCGCCTGCGCGCTGACCGTATCCAGATAATCGTTGCGCAGCGTAAAGGTGATCTCATATCTCCCCTGCGCGACGCGCTGCCTCACCCATGTGACCTGATCTGAGGCGTCGCCTCCGAATCCGTCGTCAGCCGTCAGCGCTTTTTGCTGCCCCAGGCAGGCGACCAGATCGTCCAGATCGTCGGCCGTCAGCTCAAGTGAATCATCGACGCTGAGGCTCGGTCCCGTGTACCCTGTAAGCTGCAGCGTTCTCGTCTTTGTCGTCTCCTCGCCGTCCTCCGAAAAGACGGAATAGCGGATTTTCTTCCGGCCATTCGTTCCGTCCCCGGTCAGAACCGCCTGGACCTGACCGGTCAGATCCTCTCCGTCCTTTGTCCTTGCCCGGACGCCCTCCATCAGGTCGAGCGTTCCCTTTCCGTCGTACTCAAGCACCTCGGGCTCAAATTCCAGTTCCACCGTCTCTTCTTTTTGTGTCTCCCCGACCGGCGTCTCTTTTATTTCCTCTCTTTTTGCGAACACGAAAAGCGCCGCAAGCAAAAGAACGGCGCCGATTCCAAGGATTTTGCCTATCGTATGTCTTCTACGCGTTTCCATCGGCAGCATCCTTTTCATTCTTTTCTCCGTAGCCGTATTTTCCGTAGCCATAGTAGCCGTAGCCGTATTTTCCATAGCCGTAATAGCCGTAGCCGCCCTTGTGGACCGGCACGTCGTTGAAGGCGTATCCCAGCATCGGCGCGCTGCTCTCCTCCAGACTCGCAACGCCGTCGAGCACCTTCCTCTTCGGCACAAAGTCGTTTCGGATGACGTACAGAATGCAGTCCGCATATTCCGACAGGATGCCGGCGTCCTCAAACAGCTCGCACGGCGGGGCGTCCATGATGATCAGATCCATCGTGTTGCGGCACGCCTCGAGAATGCCCGCCATGTTCGGATGATTTAAAATTTTCGGAATCCTTTTTGCCGGGCGGTCAGCGCCGAGCAGCCAGATGCCGCTTTTGCGGTCGTGGAAGACCGCGTCCTCAAGCTGGGCGCCGCCAAGCGTAATGCTCTCAAGCCCGTCTCCCGGTTTTTCCGTCATCTCCTGCCGGATCGCCTGTTTTCTTAAGTCCGCGTCGATCAAAAGCACCTTTTTTCCGTGGGAGGCTGCGGCGTACGCAAGGTTTAGGGCGATCGTAGACTTTCCCTCTCCCGCGACGGTGCTCGTCACAAGAAGCACCTTCGCCCCTTTGTCCTCCATCTCTCTCTCCAGCCTCACGATCAGGCTTAGGATGCTCTCCTTAAAGCCGCGCGGAATCCGGTCGTTGAAAATCGAAATGTTCTTCCGGTATTTTCTTCCTCTCGCCTTAAATTTAATCTCCGGCACATTTCCAAGGCACGACAGGCTGATAAAGCTCTTTAGCTCCTCGGGCTTCTGCACCGTCTTTTTCAGCAGCGTGCCCAGCCCGATCAGAAGGACGGCCGCCGCCGCTCCGACCAGAGCCCATTTAAGCACCTGCCTGCTGTAGACCGGCTGGTTGTACGGCGCGGTCGGCTCTGAGGGCACGTCGATCATGTTGAATCTCGTGTTTCCGATGACGAATCTTGCCACGTCCGGGTAGACCCGGATCGCCGACTCCAGGATCGCCTTCGCGTCCTGCGGGTCATTGCTGACGACGGACATCGTGATCAGGTTTGAGTCCGAGACCGCCTGCGCCGAGATGCTCCCGTTGATCGCCTCAACGCCCAGATCCGCCTTGATCGCCTCCGTCAAAAGATTGCTCCCCAGGATATACGGAAACGTTTTCGCCATCTGCCCTGCCGTCGAGCTGTCGTAATAAAAGTTATAGCTGTCCGTGCTGCCCGTCCCTCCCGTCATCACCGTAAAGGAAGCGCTTGAGCGGTACATCGGCGTGTAAAATTCCGTCGACTTTAAATACCCCACCGCTCCGCCGAGCAGCGCAAGAACGGGGATCAGCCACCACAGCGCTTTCAGTCCCCGAAAAAAATTCCACAGCAAGGTTCCAAGATCAATGACGTCGTCTCTTTGTTCTTCCATCTCTTATCCCTCCGCTTCTTCTTTTTCTATGTGTCTGTAGTATCTGCCGTACTGCTTCTCATGCGAGAAGGAGACGTCCCTGCGGAAGGCGTTGAGCACAAAGCCTGCAAAGTCCACCTTGTTCTGGCGGATCGTGTCTGCCGCGTCGTTGATGGCGCGGATGTCGGTGCGGTCCTGGTGCACGACAAGAATCACCGCGTCCACCATCCGCATCATCAGCTCCGCGTCGCTTGAGAGCGCCATCGGAGGCGAATCGAGGATGACATAGTCCATCTCCCTCCTGCACGTCTCCACCAGCGTCTTCATGCGGTCCGACCCCAGCACGCCGCCGGAATTGCGCACACTGGAATTCTGGTACACGCAAAGCAGGTTCGTGTGCTCGTCGTAGGCAAAAATCTCGTTCATCGGGACTTTGCCGGTCAGGTAATCCGTCATCCACCTGCCGTTCGTCTGCGGGCGGGAGAAAATTTTGTACTGCGCCGGTTTTTTGAAATCCCCGTCGATCAGCACGACTCTCTTGTCCTTCTCCGCCAAAGCCAGAGCCAGATTCGCCGCGATCGTAGACTTTCCCTCGTTTTCCAGCACGCTCGTGACCATGATGACCTTCTGCCCTCTGCGCTTCATGTGGTGCGAGATTCTCGTGACCGCCTTTCTGACCGCCTCCGAGAAGACCATGCTGACCGTCGTATAGCGGATCAGGAGCGACCGGTTCTTCCTGCGGACGGCTTCCTTCCACGTCCTCCTCTTTTTCGTGTACGGAATCATCCCCAGAATCTTTCCGTCCAGATTTCTCTTCGCGCTCTCCCTTGTCTTGACCGTAAAGCGCATGACGGAGAAGAACATCACCGCCGCCGCCGTCAGCGCCCCGGCGCCCAGCATTGCGAGCTTGCGCATACGCCCGAGGTTTAAGACGTTCGAGGGGCTGACCGGGACGGTCGGCTCCTGCAAAATCCGCAGCACCGCGTTGGAAAAGAGATAGTCGGACACCGTGTCGTAGTTGTCCAGCGCAGACTGAATCATCAGATACGTCTGTCTGGGGTTGACCGAAGTCACTTTTAAGATAATCAGGTTCGTCTCATTGATCACGCTTGTGGAGATCTCTCCCTCCACCGAATCCACGCCCAGATCCTCCGCGATCCGGTCCCGCAGCACATTGCTCTGGAACACCTCGCTGAAGACCGAGGCCATCTGGTTTGTCAGCACCAGGGAGGAATACGCGTTCGTGTTGCCCGTGGCGTTGACGACCAGCGTCGCCGTCGCCGTGTACTCCGGCACATAAAGCCATTTCTCCGCTCCTGTCACCGCGAACCACGCCGCGGCGATGGAGAGCGCGATCAGCCAGATGTTTTTCAGGACGTCGGCGCAGATACTGCGCACGCTGATTTCATCCAAATGAAATTCTCTTGTCTCTTCCATACCTTCCTTCACTCCTCTATGCCCGGACAATGACGGTCATCCAGGTTTCTCCAATCTGTCCGTTCTCATTCTCCGCCTGATAATGCACCTCGTAGCAGCCTTCCTTCTCCATGTCCACGTTTGAGGACACCTCGATCAGCTCCGTGTCCAGCGCCCCGCCGTAATTGTCCTCGAGCGATTCGATGTACTGTCTGGGCTGGAACTGCTCTCCCTTCTTTACGTACACAATCGTGTCGGAGAGCCCGATTTCAAGCGCCTGTCTGGAGGGCTCCACGATGTGGACCGGCAGCGTCTCCTCCTCAACGTCCCCAAAGCTGTTCGTCACCTCCACGCTGATCGTGTACGCCCCTGCGGTCCGGTAGTCGATCGTGGACGCGGTCTGCTTGACGAGCGTGGAAATGTTGCCGTCGAGCAGATCGGTCGCGCCGACCCAGTCCGAGGCGCTCTGACTGTTCCCCACCGGGAAGACCAAAGGCTCGCTCAGCGTAAATTTCGGGGACTCGTAGTCCGTAAACTGAACCCGCCTCGAAAGCCTTGCCGCCTGGTTGGAGCTGTCAAACACGACATACGTGATGTTGCAGATTCCATCCTCTATAAACTGTGAGAATTCTCCGACCAAAATTTCCGAGGTCAGATCCCCGTCCTTTTCGTCGTAGGCCGTCAGCCCCGCGAGCAGATCCGCTTCCTCATAGCGGACGGAGACCTCCACGGTCTCCCGGTCGCTCGTGATGGACGGCATGGTCGGATCCTCCTCTCTTCTTTCTTTTACCACTCCAAGACCGTAGGCGGCTGCCGACACGATAAAAAGAAGAATTACTATGATCCTGACGTATTTCATTTTTTACCTCATTTCTGTTTTCTCATTAGAAAGCGTTTAAAAATTCTTCGATTCCTTTCTCGTCCACCTCCGCGATCGTCTGGCTGCGGACCTGGTAGACTCTGCTGCACATGGAAAAGACGCTCGGGCGGTGCGCCGCCACAATCACAGTCCGGTGCGGCTCCTTTTTGATGATCCTGCGCAGAACCTTGCGCTCTGTCGTCACATCAAGAGCGCTCGTCGCCTCGTCCAGAATCATCACCGGCGCGTCGGCGAGCAGCGCTCTGGCGATCGAGAGCCTCTGCTTCTGCCCCTCGGAGAAGCGCTGCCCTCTCTCTCTGACCTGCGTCTCGATGCCGTCCTCCAGCTTCTCGACAAACTCCCACGCGCAGGCCGCCTCGAGCGCGCTTTTAATCTCCTCCTCGGTGGCGTCTGGCTTTACCATCCTCATGTTCTCCGCGATCGTGCCCGAAAACAGCGTGTTTCCCTGCGGGATATAGCTGCACAGGCACCGCGTCGCAGAGGACGCCTCAAGACTCATCCCGGACGGATTGCCCAGGATCACCCGCCCTTTCTGCGGGTGGTACAGCCCCAGAATCAGGTTGAGCGTCGTCGTCTTTCCCTGTCCCGAAGGACCGATCAGCGCGACGATCTCACCGGGATTCGCATAGAAAGAAGCGTCCCGGTACACCCACTTTTCGTCCTCGTACGCAAAATCCGCCGATTCCATGTGGACATAGACGCCCTCCTCCCTTGCGCGCTCCTTGATTTCCTCCGCCTCTTTTTTGTATTTGTCCGTCTCTCTGGGCAGAGAGACGACCTCCATGATCCGCTCCGCGCTGACCCCGGCGCGCACCACCGAGGGGATCAGGGCGACCAGACCGCTCAGCGCGCCTCTTAGGGACCCCGCCATCGAGACGAACATCGTCATCATTCCGTAGCTGATCTCTCCCTGCCACAGCCGGTAGACCGCAAACCCGTAGCAGATATAGCCCAGCGCCTGCCCGATCAGCGAGTTGACGATCGTCGCCCTCGCCTGAAATTTGTTTTGCCTTAAAGACATGTCGACGGAGCGCTCCTGAATCGCGTGAAACTTTTTCTTCACCTCGTCGAGCATTCCGAACGCCTTGATAAACTGCAGGTTCTGGAACGTCTCCTGGTCAAACACCGTCCGGTCGCTCGAGAGGTTCTGCGTCTCCTTCTGAAAGTCGCGCATCTTCCTCGTCGTGTACCTCGTAGACAGCAGAGAGACCGGAGCGCCCGCGAACGCGAGCAGCGCCATGACCGGGTCGTTCTGCATCACAATCACAAACGCGCCCCCGAAGCTGATCAGGGACGTGACGACGCTCGGCAGAAACGTCAGAATGCTGTTCGCCACCATCGCGGCGTCGCCGTTGACCCGGTAGAGCAGATCGCCTGAGCGGTACTTCGCCAGAGACTCCCAGTCCGTGTTCAGCACCTGCTCATAGATGTCGGCGCGGATCTCGTTCGTCACCTTCAGGCGGATTTTCAGCGAGATCCTCGTCTTCACCGCGTTGATAAAAATCTGCCCGACGCCGACTCCGACGTACAGGCACGCCACCTCGACGATCCCTTCATGGTTGACGCCGGTCACGGCGTCGATTAGATTTCGGCTGACCATCGAGGTCCCAAGCCCCAGAACCGAACCCGACGCGCCCAGCAGAATGT
The DNA here is from genome assembly GCA_963929865.1 of uncultured Eubacteriales bacterium. Classification (GTDB taxonomy): domain Bacteria; phylum Bacillota; class Clostridia; order Lachnospirales; family Lachnospiraceae; genus JAGZHZ01. Next base: position 12,379 of record CAWVKK010000052.1, read on the forward strand.
AAAACAGAATCAACATCCAGTACCGCCGCACGTAGACGTACATCCACACGATCTCCGCGATCAGCTTTTTCAGCTTTCCCTCTTTGATTTTCTGCCAAATCCGTCTCAATTCCTTCATTATTTATTTCTTCCTAAACAGACAGAAGGAAGCCCCCTCCCATATTCTGTACCTTGCCAAAATACAGGCATGAGACTTCCTTCTCCTCTAAAATATTGTAGTTTCTGTCAGCCTGACCGCCTCCTCGTCGGGGCGGCAGGACAGTTCATAGACCGGTATCCTATCCAGCAGATGATTCAAAACATCCAGACACAGTTCCATCCCATTCTCCAGCCACGTCGGGTAAAAGACGCTGTCTGCCGCCTCTCTTACCTTCTCAAATCCATCCAGCCTGCGGATTGTATTCTCCGGCGCCTGCTTTAAGATCACCATCGCATGGAGCGGAACACTTGTGTTCTCGCAGTACGGAGACGAACCGTGCCACGGCGTCCCCCAGGCTAGAAAGCCGTCCTGCGTCTCCTGGACAAAGCCGATGTCGCCGTTGATGATCTTCGCGCCCCTGTATTTGTTCCACAGCTCCGCCTGCGTCGTCTTCCCGATGCCGGAAGGACCAAGAAACAGAGCGCCCCTGCCATCGACGTCGATCGTCGAGCAGTGGATCTCGATCATCTTCCGCTTTACCGCATGGGTATAAAACATCTGCATTAAAAAAAGCTCCACGCTGTCCTGTGAATGATTGCTCTGACAGACAATCGATCCCTCTGTCCATTCCTTATTTATTAGGATAAAATCCGAATTATTGAAAAGCAAATGACTCGTTCCCTCATTTAATGGTATATGGCAGACTCCGTGGCAAATCTTCTCATTTGAAAGAAAAGATGCCGAAAATGCACAAGAATGATCATTATTCTTACCCAAAAATTTTTGCCAGCACGGATCTAACGACATAAATTTTTGTAAATATATACACAGATTAGCAATTGTATATTGATTACTCATATTATATTTATGCCTGATCAACATCCATACATCCACTATCTGCTCCAACAGTTTTATAAAAGGCATCCCATCCCTCTATAGTATAATTCAGACTCCAATTGTAAAATACCGCATCCAGGTTTCCATTAGTCGCTACATAGGTGGCTACATCGTCATTGCTCTTAAAATCTGGATACATATTTGTTGGTCCTCCCCCTACTTCATACATCCATCCTTTTCCTGTAAACCCCTGGTCACTCCACATATAGTAAATTCCGTGTACAACAGTCGCTCCCGAAGGAATTGTATTTGTTCCATCTACTGCATATGCCGCCACTGTACTATATGTTTGCGCTCCATAAGGAGCGCTGACGTAATTTGATCCAAAACTCATACTCCTATTCCCCTTTCATTTCTTTAAAATCTTTTTTCACCCGGCTGCAATATTCTTCACTCACTCTATGCACGCTTCCGCTCTCTGTCGCCAGGGTTGCCGCGCACTTGCGGCACACGCTCTGCGCCTCGCAGGTCTTACATTCCGTCGGCCAGTCAAGCTCTGTCTCGAACTGAACCAGATCTCTCCAAGCCTCCAAAAACGCCCGTCCTCTCACCGGGTTTGCGGGTTCGCTCATGAACCCGCAAAACTGCATGTTTCCGTTCCATGTGATCCAGTACCCGATCCTGTAGTCTTTGCAGTAGGTACACGGTCTGCGGCTGATGTCGACCGGCTGGTGCTCCATCAGATACCGGATCTCCTGTCTCTTCTGCTCGTCTGTCTTTTCCTGCACTCTCACTTCTGCCGCCTCGCTCTCGGCTCCGCGCACAGAGAGGCGGATGCCTCCAGTTCCGACCCACGGCAGTCCATTTTTCAGCGCGTAGAGCGCCATGTTTTTCACGTCCTCTTCGTTCTGCCGGATGACAGTGCTGACGAGCGAAACCGGAATTTTTCGCTTTCTGAGCTCCTGGATGGCGTGATCGACTCTCGTAAATCCGTCCTTTACCCGGCACACTTTTTCGTATACCTCATCGTTTGAGCCGTACAGCGTAATCTTTACGCTTCTAGGCGGGTATTCCTCCAGCAGCTCCATCGCCTTTTCATTCAGCAGGGAGGCGTTCGTCTGAAGGGTAATAAAAAATCCCATCCGGGACAGTTCTGTGTAGATCGTCTCAAACTCAGGGTGAAGCAGCGGCTCTCCCCCTGTGATGCACAGCCAGACGGTTCCCGCCTCCTTCGCCTCCCGGGCGATCCGGATCCATTCTTCTGCGCTGAACTCTCGCCCGTATTTCGGGATCTGATCCGCCTTTAGGTGTACGTAGCACATCCGGCACTGGAAATTGCACCTCGGCGTCAGCTCAAACGTCCCGGTGATCGGGACGGCGTCGGCGAACGCTTTCTCCCACACTTTTTTATAGAAGGGATCGAGGTAGTCCATTTTCCGGCAGGCAGGTTCAAACTCGCCGCTCATAGTTTGTCCCTCGGAATTCTCACAAAGGCGCGTCCTATGATCTTCCCGTCGTCCAGAATGTTGTTTCTTGAGAGGGTCTCCAGAAATTTGTCAATGTCCGCCGCCGCCGTCTCTTCGTCCACTCCGCTGTAGTGTTCCATGATCCGCTTCACCAGATCTTCTTTTTCAAATTCGTGGTCTTTCATGTAATCCCAGAGGTAGGCTGCCGAAGAAGAAATGTATACGATCGACGTCACTTCTTTGACTCTCTTCCCGGTCGGCACGATCACGTACTGCCCGGCAACCTCCCGAAGGATCAGTCCGTCTTTTAGTTTCATTCTTTTTCCCCTTTTTTCTCAGTTTCCTGCTGTTTTTTGGTTTTTTATTTTTCAGACTTCGTTGAAAATTATGTTCGACCTGCTGTCAGAAGTCCTTAGAATGTTCTCCTCTTTGTTTTTGGGACAACGCATATGTTTCTGACTGTGTGATAGATAAGCAAAATGTATGTGTGTGTGATAGATTCGTCTGCGATACATCCCATACGGCGCTCTCCGGTCACAAAACCGGAACGCCCGCCGTCCGACCGTCTCTCCGGGTCAGAACCGGGCAGGAAGCTGCGTATTGTGATTAGACGCTGAACAGATAATAAAATAGATATGTAAAAAAACGAAGACCTCCCTTCATATGTTTTTCATATTTTTTATTTCCGGCATCGTCTATAGTATAACAAACTTATTACAAAATGTCTTCTTTTTTTTACTTTTTTATTTTTTAATTTTTTATTATTTCTGTCCGCCCGGACCTGCATCCGGCGCGCGCCGCAGCTTTCCCCGCTTTTTTATAGGCTTTCCATGCGGCGTTTAAAAATGTAGTCGCTGTACCTGCGCCTTTTTTCCGCTCTCTGTCTTCTGCTCAACATAAAGACAAGCCCTTCTATCTCGCAGGAATCCACATTCATTTTTTCTACCGCTTCCATATTTACAATGATTCCTCTGTTGACGCGCAGAAAGCGTTTGTCCAGCTTTTCCGTGAATGCCTTCAGACTTCCCCTGACTCTCACCGTCATCCCCGTTTTCAGATGGATATGCAGGTAATTGTGTATGCTCTCTATGTAGGTGATTTTCTGATACGGAATTTCCTGTTTCTGCCGGCTGTTCGAGTCGTAGATCTCTAGCTTGGCTCCATATTTTTTCTGAAGCTGATTTCCGATCTCGCGGAGCGTCTCTTTTTCGTAAGGCTTTGCAAAATAATACAGCACATTCTGCTCAGACGATTCGGCTTCGGACGCTCTGCCGCTGTTTACAAACACCAGCTTGGGTTCCTCTTTTCCCCGATAAATCTGCTGAATTTGCTGTCCCAGCTTAATTCCGTCCGTCTCTGCGAGATACAAATCCAAAAAGATCACATCATAGTTCTCTCCGCTTTCTATCCGGCAAAGCAAGCTCTGACCGCTGTCATACTCGTCAATATCCTTCTCGTTCCAGACAGCGATCAGATCTTCCTTTAACCTTCTGCAATCCTCCCTGTTGTGATTACAGACTGCAATTTTCATATTTTTCACCTGCTTTGTCTCACTTTTTGCCGGTTTGTCTCATTTAGGAAATAGAAATTGTAATATTTTTCCATATTTACTAGTATAGCCTACTTCTTTTTTATCTTCTACTGCCATTTATCCCATTTTTCTACCATTCATCCCTATTTTTTCCTTTTTCTGGAAACGGGGGCGGCTCTTACTGTCTTTTTTATTCGGGAGATTACTGGTTTTCGGAGCGGAAAGGAATTGTCATGCTCTTGAAAATATGGAAATATATGCTATACTAAATAAATAACCAGGCGCAAAAACAGGGCTGAAATCACACAAATTCAGCTGTGGCGCACATTTTGCAGGAGTAGGAGGTTTTAAAATCGGATATGTCTGTTCAAACTGTGATGGATTCCCGCAAAAGGGAATCGCTTTTTTGGAATGCCGCGCGCTTTGCCGCGCTGATTGTCCTGGGCGTTCTGCTGACGGTATTTTCGCATTTTCAGGCGCACGCCGCGTCTGAGGAGGGGCAGGAGGAGGAGACGTCTCTCTTCGCGGCGCTGGAGGCTTCGGTAGGAGACGCCTCTGACATAGGCGACGTCGTGACGATCTACCTCGGGGGCAGCGACACGCGCGAGGAAACCCTGTCGGATCAGACGCGAAACGACGTCAACATCATCGCCCGCGTCAACACGGCTACGCACAAGGTTGTCCTCGTCTTCACCCCGCGCGACTATTTTGTCCCGCTCTCCATCTCAAACGGGATTCCGGACAAGCTGACCCATGCCGGAAATTACGGCGTCCAGGTCAGCGTCGATACGCTCGCCATGCTCTACGACATCACGATCGACTATTATTTCCATATCAACTTTACGGGGTTTGTCGATGTGATCGACGCCCTTGGCGGCATCGACGTGGAGTCGGAGTATGAATTCGACGCCGGAGACTACCACTTCACGGAGGGGATGAATCATCTCGACGGCGAGCAGGCTCTTGCCTTCTGCCGCGAGCGGTACGCTTTCCCGACAGGGGACCGTCAAAGAGGGCGCAACCAGCTGGCTGTGATCCAGGCGCTCATCAAAAAGGCGACCTCCACAGACGCCTTAAACGCGCTCCCTTCTATCCTGGAGACCACAAAGGAGTGCGTGGACACGAACATCCCCTATGACTTTATGCTGAAGCTGATTGTCGAGCAGTTGACCGGAAAAGCCGAGTGGGACGTCACGACGTACAGCGTGGACGGCACGGGGGACAGCCAGATTCCTTACTCGATGAACACGTACGCGTATGTGATGATCCCGGACACCGAGACGGTGGAGCACGCCAAGGAGCTGTTCCGCGAGGTCGCTGGAGAGTCTGAGCAGGCGCAGTGAGGTCAGAGGCGAACGAAGGTAGAGTAGGTTAGAGGGCTTTAGCCCTCTTTCCCCTCATCAAACCGTGCATGAGGTTCTCCCTCACACGGCTTTCCGACATT
>CAWVKK010000053.1:0-6789 GCA_963929865.1 uncultured Eubacteriales bacterium
AGAAAAGAGAAGAAGCGAGAGTTTATCCGAGAAAGGGTTTCATAACCCCATCGGTGCCTTTCGCAGAAAGGTGGTTTATAGATATGATTCTTGCTATTGATATCGGAAATACAAATATTGTAATCGGATGTATTCAAAATAATAAGGCTCTTTTTACTGAGCGCCTATCCACCGATCAGACGAAAACCGTTTTGGAATATGCCATCAGCTTTAAAAATGTCCTGGAAATGTACCAGCTTGATCCCTCTATGATCGAAGGTTCTATCATTTCCTCTGTCGTCCCGCCCGTCACAAACTTAATCCGGACTTCTGTCGAAAAAATCACGGGGAAATCGGTGATGACGGTTGGACCCGGAGTAAAAAACGGACTCAATATCCTGATGGACAATCCTGCTCAAGTCGGAAGCGATCTGATCGTCAATGCCGTAGCTGCCATTCATGAGCATCCAGTTCCTCTGATTATCATCGATATGGGCACTGCAACGACTATCTCCGTCGTCGATCGCCATCAAAATTATATCGGCGGTATGATTATCCCCGGCATTCGCATATCTCTTGATTCTTTGACGAGCAAAACCTCGCAGCTTCCGAGAATCAGCCTGGAACCGCCCAAAAAAACAATCGGAAAAAATACCATAGACTGCATGAAGAGCGGCATTATCAACGGGAACGCTGCCTGCATTGATGGAATGATCGATCGGATCGAAAAAGAATTGGGGGAAAAAGCTACCGTCATCGCCACAGGGGGACTTGCAAAGGCGATCATTCCATACTGTGTCAAAGATATCATCATTGACGATGAACTGCTTTTAAAAGGACTGTGGCTCATTTATCAGAAAAACGCCCCTTCCTCTTTCGCCTAAAAAGATTAGAACCGCTTCCGCAACAGTCTTATGTTGAGAAAGCGGTCTGTTTTTTCTTTCTATTTCTTATGTTCTCTTCTGTTTTTTCTGAGCAGCAGAACCGAGATCACGCAAAGCGACGTCAAGACTCCTCCTGCATATTTCGCAATCTCTGTGCGGTCACCCGTTTTTACAACCGTATGCTCAGACGGTGTCTGCGGGCTGGAAATTATCTGCGGCTCCGGTTCGTCCTTCATGACAATCGTCTGTATCTGCGGAGTATCCAATACGGTAAACGTAATATCCTGTGCCTGCTCATATCCCTCAGGCGCTTCTATTTCTTTTAAAGTATAGACTTTTCGTATTTCTGCCCCGTCTACCTTATGCGCCTTCTCCTGGCTGATCCATTCTTCTACCACGTTTCCGTCCTCATCAAGTACCGCAAGCTTAGCGCCTGCAAGAGGCTGATCCGTTGAAGCGTCCACCTTCTGAATTTCTACCTGAATGACATTTTTAATTTTGATTTTATCAAAGTCCCAGTCATCTTCATCTTCCGGAATTTTTTCACGTTCCCCGGGACTTGGCTCGTATTCCCCTGTCACTCGGACAATGTTTTCCAATTCTTCGCTTCTTGTGGCATCTTCTTTTAATCTGACCCTGAATTTTACTTCCAGTCCATCTCCGGGTGCTAATTCTGCAATACAGATCTTTGTCTGCGATACCTTCGTCACTTGTGTGTTTCTGCCCAGAACAGTCTGATACGTCCCGCTCTCGACCGCAAATTCGGCGCTCTCCGGAACAATCTGCCTGATCAGTTCTTCCTGCATTTCATCGGACACTTCTATATTGCAGGCTGTCACGTTCCCGCTGTTTGTCACTAAAATCGTATACTCTGCCAGCTCGCTTGCCGTATACGTGCCGCTTATTTTTGTTCCCTGATATCTGCCCTCTTCCAGTACAGCTCCGGTTGTCTTATTTGCAAGTTTTGCCACTTTGATCCTCGGCTCCATTTTTGTATTGCCGATCTGCAAAACGATTTCTTCCTTGCCGTCAATCTTTCCATCCTGATCTACGGTAAAAGAAAATCTCTGTTCCGTTTTCACAAATCCTTTCTTCGCCTGTTTTTCCTCGACATAATAATTTCCCGGAATCAGCCGTTCCTTTACAATTTCTCCGTTTTTGTCTGTGATCCATTCTTCCTTTTCCTCTCCTTCTCTCCAGATAAAAAAGACTGCTCCTTCCAGAGCGGCACCGCTCTCCTCGTCTCTTTTTTCAATTTTCAGTCTCGTCGGAACATTTTCTATAGCAACCTCTTGAAGGGTTTCTTGTTCTTCCAGAATGCGAATTTCTTTTTTTTCAGTGTTTTTGCTGTATCCCGGCTTTTGCTTTTCCTCCCGGATCTCGTACAGCCCCGGATATAGTTCTTTGCTGACAGCGCTTCCCCCTTCGTCCGTTGTCACCGTATCTGCCGTCTCTCCCTCTTTTAGGCGTACACTTCCGTCTCTTGTTGTGATTTCTTCCTTCGCCGCAATTACAAATGTGACATCGGATAACCCGTTTTGTGTCCCTGCTTCTTTTTTTACAATCTTTACTCTTCCTTTTACCGGCGTATTTTCAAAAATAATTGTGATCAGTTCTTCCTGATTGACGCAGAATTCTATCGGTTCTCCTTTTTGATAGCCTTCCGGAGGCGTCACTTCTTCTAAGAGATAAGTTCCAAATGGAATAGGTTCCTTCACTGTGATCCTTCCCGTCTCGTCCGTTATCAGTCCCTGCGCCGCAATCTGACCGCTTTCTTTTTCTGAGATCTGAAATTCTGCCCCGGCAGACAGAATTGGCTTTTTTGTCTCCGCATCTACTTTCTGGATCTCAATCTTTCCTTTTTTCTGCCTGTTTTCCACCTCATACCGGAAGATACCCCCTGCCTGATCTATTTTTACTTCAAACGGTTCCGCTTTTTCATACCCTTCCGGCGCTTTTGTCTCTGACACTATATAAGTTCCATACAGCAGACTGCCTTTTTCTCCTTCTTTTTTCGTAGTGGCATATCCATTTTCGTCTGTAATCAAAACAGCGGCTGTCTCCCCTGTTTTTTTTGCTGTCACCGTAAATTCTGCTCCCTGCAGCGGAATACTTTTTTCTCCTCTTTTGCCTGTCTTTTTCAGCTCCAGATCTCCTCGAATTTTTTCTTCGTTTGACGTGACGGAAACGGAGAAATTCAAAACAGAGCTGTCGCTCGGAAGCACTTCCGCCTCATGAACCGTCTCTTCTTTTTGATACCCTTCACTTGGAAGCTTCTCAAACAGCAAATATCTTCCCGGGTACAGGTCTTTCGTCTGTGCTTTTCCATTTTCGTCTGTCGTCAAAGAAGTGACGAATGATTTCGATTTCTCATTGTCTCCCTTCTGATAAGCCTCATAGGCGACCGTTTTTAAATCAGACTGATAAATGGTCTCTTTCGCAAACACAAGATAGACGGCTCCTTGCAGAGTTCCTTCAAGTCTTTCTTCCTCTGGATCTTTATCTTCTTTGTTCAGGATAATCTTGCCCTTCTGCGGCGCATTTTCCACCGTATATACCATTTCCTTGTTATTTTTTAAATCTGAGACGGGAATTTCTGTCACCGTTTCATTCAGCTGATGATAAAGAGGCGCTTTTATCTCTTTCAGGAAATAAGAGCCTGTCTCCTTTAATTCAAATTCCGGCGTCTGTGCCTTTCCTGCTCCGTCGCTCTCCTGTGTTTTTGCCGCCAGAGTTTTGCATGTTCTTTCTTCATAAATTCCAAAAACGGCTCCTTGTAATCCGGCTTTCGTCTCCTGGTCTTTTTTTATCACTGTAATTTTTCCTTTTTCAGCCGGTATCTTTTCGATCACTGCCGACGCGGTCTGCTGCAGCGTTACCGGCTGTGCGGCGTCTTCCAGAAAGATTAGGTCCTGATAGTCGGTAATGCCCGGCCATTCTCCTGATAGATGAATATAGCGGTATCCTGTCTTCTCCTGTACTTGTGCGGACCATACAATCTGAATTTTTAGATTTTCTTCATTTTTCAGGCTTTCAAACGCTTCTTCTTCTGCATGCAGATAGAAGCTTTCGTTGTTCTGGCTGACAATCGATAATCCTGGCGAAGGATTATCCGAAATGCTCAGATTCACGCCGGACACTCTGGAAATATCGCTGACTGTAATCTTATAATTTTCTTTTGTCCGAAATCCGCCTTTCTCTTCATCCCTAATCCATGTATTTTGTATCTCCGGCGAGATTTTGCATGTTACCTCTTTTGTATATCCTTCTTCGTCCACAATGGGTTCCTTTTGGTTCATCGCATCCTGATACAGCGCATAAATTTTCTGGTATACAGACGGATTTTTGGAAGCGTCGAGATAGCCTGAGATGTCTTCCTCCCCTCCTATTGCGCCGTTGACAAGGTGCAGCGCCATCTGGGTGATATAATAGCTTTCCTGATCATTGCCGCCTCTGTACTGGGGATCCATTGTCTCGTTGTTTTTTGCCAGTTTCATCCCCTTCGCCAGTACGTAAGTGATAGAAGGATGCACTGGTGAAATTCGGTCAGATCCATATATTCCATATGCGCCGTTTCTGACATAGTTTAAACAGTAGATCGTCTGAAAGGTCTCTTTGTGATGTTTATACGCTGTCCGCGCTCCTAAAATTTCCAATTGTCCAAACGTATCGACTGTAGCCTGCCCTGCCGTTCTTGCGGTCTGACTTCCCGTCAGCAAGATGACCTCAAAAGGGATCTCGCGTTCTGTCTCTATCTCACTTTCTGTCTCGCTCTCATCCTCATTTTTTCTTTCTGTCTCTGTCTGTTTTTCGCTTTCTGACGGCAGTTCTGTCTCTGTTGCCGGAATTTCTTCTATCACCTCTGATTCTAAATTTGTTTCTGATTCGCGCTGTGTCTCCTGCGGCTGTCTCTCATCTGTCTCGCTTTGTGTCTCCTCCTGTGTCAATGGTTCTGTTTCTATGGATTCCTCTTTTCCCGCCTCTGACTGCTCCCCGCCGGATTCCTGCTCCGTCTGTGCGCTGTCTTCTGACTCCGCTTCTGATTCATACTGTGTCTGTGCTTCAGATTGTGTCTCGCTTTCCGTCTCTTCCGGTTCGTCTTCTGTCTCTTGGATCGGCCGCGGTTCTTGCGGCATTTCTTCCGTATATTCCATAAATTCCTGATGTGTCTCTTCCAAAACAGCAATCTCTTTTTGGGTTTCCTCAGCGCCGCTTTGGTACATAGCTCCTGTTCCCATCAAAAGCACTAACAAAAAAATGCCCAGTCCTCTGCCTGTCTTTTTCCCTGTCTCTCTCTTCCAATCCATATTTTTTTCTGATGCCTCTGTCATTCACACTTCTTCGTGATCTCAGCATCTTTTGCCGCTCAAAATAATGAGGATCTTTTTATGTCTTCTTCCTATTTTCAGGTCCAAATAAAAATCCCCGAGCAGCCCCTCCTTTCTCTTTTTTATCGTTTTACTTTTTTCTTTTTTGCCAAAAATTATTTTCTATTTTCCAGTCAGTGTTTTTCACCCCCTGTTTTCTGATTTTTCTAAAATTTTCCTGGTACTTCCGTATCCGGTCATCTTGTTAAAAGGGAAATAAAAAGATCCATCACAAAAGAAGTGTATGAGAATTACATTTTTGTGATGCAACATTAAGAATTTAAAGATCACTTATAATTTATCATATATTCTAAAATTTTTCAAGTATAATTTTTTCATCTGCAGACGATTTCTTTAATTGTTATAAAAAAAGGGATAACGGTACAGCTTATGCCATACCGTTATCTCTGTGTTTATCTGCTGTTATCGCCGACTGTTTTTGTCCGGTCAAACTGCTCTTTTATTTTTCTTTTTGAAAACTCTGCGCTGTTTTCAGTTCCTCTTGCTCCGGCGCTTTCTGAGGTTCTACAGCTGTTTCCGGTTCCTCCTGCTCCGGCGCTTTCTGAGGCTCCACAGCTGTTTCCGGCTCCTCCTGCTTCGGCTCGAATTCTATTAAGATTTTTCTTGCTACAGTCACAAATACATCAAACGTTGACGTATTTCCAGCTGCGTCTATTGCATAAAATCTCAGTTTATAAGATCCTGGCTCTTTTGAGTTAAACGGGGCATAACCGTCTAATCCGTTTTCGACTCCCCACGTATCTACCGTGAAGACCGCAGTTCCGGAATTATCCTGCACCCATTCCGGTCTTGTGAACATTGAGACAAGCTCTTCATAGGAGTATTCTGCTCCTTCATTGACTTCAAGCGTTCTGTTGTATCCTCCTGCCGCTCCGATCGCATCATATTGGATTGCCGGCGCTTCTCTGTCAATATTTTTGATTTCTACTGTCAGCTGATCATTGACTGCTCCTGCGATACTCGTCAAGGTAACGTTGTAGCTTCCATTGTTCTCAAAGATCTTTGTGAACGTCTTTGCATCTACTTTTGTCCAGCCTTCTGGTGTCTCACAGTCTATAGAAGCAGTCATCGTGACTGTCACATTTTGTTGTGTCCATTCTGTAATATCCTGGCTGAATACCGCGGTCGGCGTCACTTTTTCAATACCCTTTACTTCATATGCTACCTCTAAGGTATTGCCCTTGGTGTCTTCTATTGTCACCTGATAGCTGCCATTGTCGCTGTATACTTTTTCTAAACTGCTGTCAGATACCCTTGTCCATCCTTCAATATCTTTAATTGCTCTGTTGGCTGTTATCGTAACAGCAACTGACTTGTTAATCTGCTCGGTGCCTGCCCGGTCAGAATAAGTGACAGTTGCTTCCAATGGAATTTCTGTAGCGGAAATTACGATCTGTCCGTTCGCGTCAAACGGATACGATCCCCTGCCGTTCAGCTCTACGCTGTATGCCGTCTCATATCCTTCGATCTCTCCAATCTCCCAGATTCCGTAGATCGGATAGAAGTCCGTCTTCGCCGTATTCTTCGGGTATTCCAGC
>CAWVKK010000054.1:0-80639 GCA_963929865.1 uncultured Eubacteriales bacterium
GAGTTCAGCAATCGAAGCGTGGCTCAGTTTGGTAGAGCGCTGCGTTCGGGACGCAGAGGTCGTGGGTTCGAATCCCGTCGCTTCGACTCCTTGGCAGGGGCGCCGGAGATCCTTAGAGATAAGGGTTTCCGGTCTTTTTTTGTTTATTTTATCTAAGCAGCAAAAGAGGCGCCCGCAGGCGCCTTTTTTTGCGTTTCGTCAGGAGAGACGCTGCTCCCCTGTTCAGGAAAAGGTCTTTGTGCCGGTCTCTAGGATGCGCAGCAGCAGATCGCCTGTTCCCACGTTGTATCCGCTTGCCGCATAGATACCGTTTAAGGATCCGTCTGTGACGAGAATCAGAGGCAGCTTTTCCGGATCTACATACATTCTGCGGCCCAGCACCGGAACATTCTCGCTGAAGTCGTCATAGTACAGAGATGCCCCCGGGAAGGCTGCGAGAAGGTTTCTGAGATTTGCCTGCTTCAGCGCGCGCTGGTTTCTCACAATAAAGATCAGCCGGTCTTCATATTTGGAAAATTCTTCTTTTCTTTCCGTCAGCTCATTGATAATGTGCTCCGTCGGCTCTTTTCCTTCCTCCAGCCAGAACAGAACTGCTTTTTTTCCTTCTGTCAGCGATTTTGCCTCCGTCTTTCTGCCTGCCTGGTCTGTCAGGTTGAACGGAAGAATTGCAATGTTCTCCAGCATATCCGACAGATCCGCCTCTCTCTGTCTTAAAACAACCTGTTGTTCCTCTTTGCTTTTTACGCAGAACAGATATCTTTTTGCGAACACATTTCCGTTGGGGAGACGGTTTGCGGTAATCACGCGGTAATTTCCAGGTTCCGCCAAAATCCGAAGTCCTTCCTGCGTCACCTTCGCATCGCTTAGATCCATCGTTTTGTATCCGTCTGACGTCTCTTTTGCAAGGCTCCAGTTGTTGTAATAAATCCATTTCCTGTTAGGATCGTCTGAGAAAATGCGGATGGAAGCTTCTTTTTCTTTTTCCTGCTCCACTGCGGCAAACCCTCCATCCGTCCAGTATTCCATTGCGCCGTCCATCGGATTTAAGCGCGCCGGAATGCCAAATGTCCTCGCCACTGCCACAAACAATGTTTTTTTGGAAAGTCTTGAGCCGATGCCCAGCCTCAGACAGTCTGCCGGCGTCGTGATCAGAACGGCATGCTCTTTTTCCGGTCTTTCCACGATCGTATCCTCGATCCAGCGCCAGATACTCTTCGGATCTGCGCGGAATTGCTCTGCCTGTTTTTCCCCGAACTGCGAGCGGATTGCCTTTCTCCACCGTTTCATCATCTCGTTGCCGATTCTTGGATTCATCACATAGCTGACAAACAGCTCTTCTTCCATCTGACCGCTGTATTCCATGGCGTCCTCATAATGTTCCTCGAGTACGGCGCAGTTCCCGTCTCTGAGATCTTTTTCAGACAGCGCGTTTAAAAATGCTTCTGTCAGACGTTTCTTTTTTTGGTGAGTCTGCTCAAAATGTTCAATTTCTGTAAACCGGAGCGCCTGGCATTTTCTGTTTCTCTTTTCAACCGCAGTCTGGCAGCGCACAGCTGCCTCCGCTTTTTGGTCAGGGGTAGGCTGCTGCTTGTTTAAAGGCGCATCCGCTGGAGCCATCATGTCGAAGTCTTCCCACTGATAATCTGCCTGCCTCTTTCCCAGCGTCACAGTGCATGTCTCTTCCCTTGCCTTTAGCAGTCCCTCTGCGCATTTCCCGTCCAGATATGCTTCGATCCACAGATCTCCGTATCCTGTCTGTACGACCGCTGTGCCGTCTTCTTTTGTCTCCACAGCCGCAATCTCGCAAAGTCCTGCATAGTTCAGCACTTCAAACCGCACCTTCGCGCCTGCGGCGCACCTGCCGTCTTCGTCTTTTACGGTCACTTTCGCTGTCTTTGAAAACGCATACCGGCTGATCTGGTTTTCCATCGTCACCATGCCTTCTCTTCCTACAATCTCACCTTGCGGCGCAGCCGTGTCAAACCATCTTGCGTGTACCATCATGGCTCTGGAAGCCGCATCGTTGAACCAGCCTTTGTTTAAGATCGGCTCAGGCTCGCATGCTCCTAAAAAATACCACTGTCCATCGCACCACACTTCTACCCATGCGTGGTTGTCGTCGCAGTGCGACCACCACGGCACATAAACCTGCCTTGCCGGAATCCCGATGCTTCTCATGACATTGACAGCAAACACCGACTCTTCCCCGCACCGTCCGAAGACATTCCGATATACGCCCATAGCGGAAAGCGTCCTGCCGTCTGTACTTTTATAGGCCGCCTCCTCCGCGCACCAGTAGTTTGCCTCCAAAGCAGCCTCTTTCATCGTCATCCCCTGCGTTCTTCTTTTTAGCTTCTCGAAGAAAAAGGTGCGGCAGGGCTCTATGCCTTCTGAATTCACTCTGTGATACAGGACATAGTTCAGAAAAATTTCTTCCGGTATGACCGTGCTGTAGCGCGGGTTTTCCAAAAGTTTTACGCCATGCTCGGCAAAATCTCTCATCACACTGCAGTCGTAATTGCCCACATCGCTGAACGGCATATGACCGTACAGATATTTCAGGGCAAGCTTTACCTCTTCCCGGCATCCGGCCATCCCTTTTGAAAGCTCTTCTCCGATCTGCGGGAGACTGGCTGTCAGCTCCTGATATTCTCTCTCTATTCTCTCCCGGCACGCTTGTGAAAACATATTTTTTCCTCCCATTATAACTCTTCCAACATCTTTTTCGCTTCTGAAATTTTTTTCTCTGAGGTCTGAAACCGTTCATACTCGCTGAAGCAGGGAAGTCCCATACTGACTTGTGTGCTGCGGTATGCCATCGGGCTTTCCTTGGCAGTCTTTCCAGACATATGGTAGGCGGTAATTCCTGTGTCCTGATACATGTTCTCAATCACCTGCGCATTGACTCCGCCTCCTGCCAAAATCTCGATTTTTCCCTGCGTCTGCTCCTTTATCTCTTTTAGAAGCTCTTTTCCATCCAGGCAGCAGTTTTTCTGTCCGGAACTGAGGATACACGAAATTCCCAGATTTTCCGCCTCTCTCACCGTCTGGAACGGATCTCTGCACACGTCGAATGCTCTGTGGAGCGTCACCCACATCCCGCCGGCCGCATCCACAAACCGTTCCATCTTCTCAAGATCGAGGCTTCCGTCTGGACGCAGGGCGCCGACTGCAATTCCATCGGCGCCCAGGGTGCGGAACATTTTGATCTCCTCTTCCATGATCGCCGCCTCATGCTGTGTGTAGCAAAAATCTCCGAATCTTGGGCGGATCAGGACATGGATTCTGATATCGGTCAGTCTTTTGAGATATTGGAACAGGCACGGGCTTGGCGTAGTTCCACCGATGATCAGATTGGAACACAGCTCCACTCTGGTCGCTCCTCCTTTTTTTGCCGCCAGCACAGACTCTGCGGAGTCTGCGCACGCCTCAAGCACATAATGTTTCATATTTTTGATTCCTTTCTGTCTGTGCGTCCTAATGTTTTCTTTTCCTGACGGTTTCGGCTCAGATACATTTTTTTGCCATTTCGTACAGGGTTGTCACGCCAAATCCTGTCGCATATTTGCTCTGGTAGGAAAAGATAGGCTGCTCCACCCAGGCTGTCCCTGCGATATCCAGATGCAGCCACGGAAGCGGTTCAGCAAACATTCGGATCAGCAGTCCCGCCGTGATGGCTCCGCACTCCGCTCCCCCTGAATTTTTCACATCTGCGATATCGCTTTCAATTCTTTTTTCATATTCCCGGTTGATCGGCAATCTCCAGAACCACTCTCCGGAACGCTGTGCAGCGCTCTTGAGCGTCCTCCACATCGCCTCATCGTTTGTCAGAACTCCCGCTGTCCCAAACCCCAGCGCGCGCACGACAGCTCCGGTCAGCGTGGCGATATCGATGATCCTCGTCACCTTTTCTTTGTGTACCCCGTACGATACCGCATCTGCTAGAATCAGTCTTCCCTCCGCGTCCGTATTGACGACCTCGATGGTCTTTCCCCCGTATGCCGTGATGACGTCGCCCGGCAGCAGACCGCCCGGCGAAACTCTGTTTTCACACAGAGGGATCAGACCAGTCACATTTGTTCTGACCTTATTTTTCGCAAGCGCATAAATCGCGCCCGCCACAGCGGCGCCGCCCGCCATATCGCCTTTCATGCCTGTCATCGAGGAAGGACTTTTCAGGCAGTATCCTCCTGTGTCGCACGTCACTCCCTTGCCTGCCAGCCCAAGCACCTCTTTGCTCTCAGGGCAGTTTCGGTAGCGCAGAATCATCAGATACGGCGGAAAAGCGCTCGATTCTCCGACTGCGAGCAGCGCGTTGAGCCCCTGCTTTTTCAGCTCTGTCTCATCGAGGCATTCGATCTGCACGCCTGTTCCCTCCATCCATTCCGCCACACGTCTGACAAAATCGGCAGGTCTTAGATAGTTTGCCGGAAGATTGACAAGATCTCTCGCAAAGCAGACGCTTTGCGCAAGAATTTCTCCCTCCCGCACAGCGTTTTGCGCCTCTTGTCCGAGCGCTTGCTCCACGCCTGTCAGCTCAGCCAAAAACGGCTCTCTTTCTTTTTTTGGGAAACGGATCTGTCTGTAATCCGCCAGGATCATTCCCTGTACGAGATCCCGGAGCGCCTGGACGCCATACGCTTCTATCCAGGGCTTTACATTGACAAAAACGGCTCTTTGTCCGCTTTCTTTTACCGCGTTCGCCGCTTCCTCCATCCTTTTTGCTGTGTCCGCATTTTTGTCCAGGCTAATCTTTAATTCCGCAAGCCGGCTGTCTGATACGATTGAGATCATGTCTGTTCCTCCTGTTTTTTGCTGCTTTTTTTCTTGGTGTACCATATTTTCTACTTCATTCTCCACCCTGCGTGGTATTTATTTTTCAGCGTCCCGTTTACCAGTTTTCCCCATCCCAGAGGATAACCGTCCGCGCAGACGAGCTGCCATCCCTTCTTCTGCCTGCCCTGCGCCTCATCCGCCTCGATAGTCTCGCCTTTTAGGTACTTTTCTGTCCGCGGATCGGCGCAAGAAAGGTCGAGCACGCCGTCATACTCTTCTTTTGTGAGCGCCATGGCAAGCGACTGGCTCGGCTCAAACCTGTCTTTTCTGATCTCCCCCAGATACAGCCCGTTTCGCGCAAATGAGAGACCTTTTCGATCTCCGAGAAGATCCGTCACCTGGTACACCTGACCCTTGCGGATCTCAATCCGGTCAAAATCGACCGGTCTTTTGACAGCGGCAAAAAATTCCTCCAGAATTTTTCTCTCCGTCTTGCCGAGTGCAAGTTTGCTCCTGTACGGCTGCTTTTCTTCCTTTTTTTCCCCTTCTTTTCTGAGCAGAGCGATAAAATGTCCTTCCCCGCCCATCCTGTGGGGCCAGATCCGGACGCATCGCTCCAGCTCTTTTGAGCCTCCCTCGATCCAGTCGGGTCTTCCCTTGGCGAATCCCTCGTACGCTTCGATATTCTCCAGAGAAAAATCGTCTCTGGCATGAAGCAGATGCTGAATCACCTCTTCGTTTTCCTCCGGCGAAAACGTACACGTAGAGTACAGCAGCTGTCCGCCCGGAGCCAGCATCTGTGCCGCGCACAAGATAATTTCCTTCTGGATTTTTGAGCACTGGAGAGGTTTGTGCTCATCCCACGCCTTCGCGACGTCCGGATCCTTTCGGAACATCCCTTCCCCTGAACACGGGGCGTCGACCAGGATTTTGTCAAAGAATTCCGGAAACTCCTGCGCAAGCCTTGCCGGAATCTCGTTTGTCAAAAATGCGTTCGGTATCCCGAACACCTCGATGTTTTTCAGCAGGGCTCTCACTCTGGAAGCGCTGATATCATTGGCGACCAGGAGACCTTTTCCTCTCAGTCTGGCTCCCAGCTCCGTCGCCTTTCCCCCGGGCGCCGCGCACAGGTCGAGCACTTTTTCTCCCTGCCGGATCTCCAGGCGCGAGGCCGGCGTCATCGCGCTCGGCTCCTGGAGATAATACAGCCCCGCGTAGTAAAAAGGATGTCTCGCCGGCCGATCCTGCTCTTCATAGTAAAATCCGTTTTCGATCCATGGGATCGGTCTGAGGTGAAAAGGGGCGATCCTTTTCCACTCCTCCACGCTGATTTTTGCAGTGTTGACTCTCAGCCCAAAGTTCCGCGGTCTTTCATAGCTTTGTGAGAACGCTTCATATTCCTCTCCTAAGAGCCGCTTCATTTTTTCTGTAAATTTTTCCGGCAGATTCATGCGTTTTGTTCCTTTCTATTCGACACTCTTAAGCGATTCTACCATGTCGATTTTCTTTAGTTTAAAGTGCATAAAGATGTTTACAATCAGTGAAAATCCAAATGTAAACAGGATGCTGTACAGATAGCTCATCGGGTCGATATTTCTCCCGAACATGCAGATATCGATCTCTACCGTCACAATGATGTAGCGGTGCAGAACAATTCCGAACAGCACTCCGACCGCTGATCCTAAGATCGTCAGAAGAATATTTTCCCGGTACATATATGCCGAGACTTCCCCGTCATAAAATCCGAGCACCTTAAGCGTGGCAAGTTCTCTCTTGCGCTCGTTGATGTTGATATTGTTCAGATTGTACAGCACGAGAAAAGCCAGCATTCCGGCTGAGACGATCAGCACAAAGATGACGATATCGAGGCTTCCAAGCATATCGTCTACCCTCTGTTCCAGAGAGCTGGTGTAGGAGACATTGATCACACTGTCATGTCCGAGCAGCTCTTCTCCGATTTCGTTCAGGGTATCCTCATCGTTTTGTCTGCTCTGGAAGATGACGCTGTTGTAATCCGGCTCCTGTCCGTATAAGCGCTCGTACATCTCAGGCGTCATGTACAGATAATGCGTCATGTAATTCTCTGTTATGCCAGAGATTGTCACTTCCACGTCTCCCATGTCCTCGTCCTTCAGCAGCGCCGTGTCGCCCTCGGATATGCCGAGCAGCTTTGTGATTTTTTCTGTCAGGATAACGCCGTCGCTGTCCAGCGTATACGCTTGCTGCGTTCTTCTGTCGCGGAGCTTGATAAACTGGTCAAGCTTTGAGAGGTCTTCCATGACAAAGATGTATACCTCGTGTTCTTCTCCGTTCTCTTCCAGCCTGAGCTGTTTCATCAGAACCTTTGCGTATGCTTCTATCTGCGGATTTTCCGCTATCTGATCCATAACGTCCTGTTTTTCTTCTTCCGCCGTATTGTCATCAAAGACAGCCATACCGTCGTACAGCTGGATCTCGCGGTACTGGATTCTCGCGACGTCCAGAATCGAATCGCGCAGCCCGAATCCGACGAGCAGCAATGCCATACATCCTCCGATTCCGAGAATTGTCATGAAAAATCGCTTTTTATACCGGAAAAGATTGCGGATCGTCGACTTCCACGTAAAACTCAGTCTCTTCCACAAAAACGGCACATACTCCAGCCACACGCGTTTTCCTTCCTTAGGCGCAGGCGGGCGCATCAGGACAGCCGGCATGTCCTGGAGCTCCCGGTAGCTCGAGGCAAGCGTGGCGCCCATCGTGCAGACAAGCGCGGCCCCTGACGCCATCAGCGCGTACTGCATGTTGTAAGGGATCACCATCCCCGTCATATGCGGGAACATAATCCGGTACGCGTAGATGATGATAAACGGAAGAATCTTTTCGCCGATCAGGAAGCCCGTCGCGCTTCCCAGCACGGTCGCAAGAAACGCGTATCCCAGATATTTCCACATGATTTCCGCTTTCCCGTATCCGAGCGCTTTGAGCGTTCCGATCTGCGTTCTCTGTTCCTCCACCATGCGCGTCATCGTCGTCAGGCTGACCAGCGCAGCTACTAAGAAGAAGATGACCGGAAAGACCTGTCCGATATTTCTGATCCGGTCGGCGTTGTCGCCGCAGGTGCTGTACTCTGTAAAGGCGTCGCCGCGGTCCATCACATACCACTGCGGACGCTCTATCTCGCTTAGTTCCTGCTCAGCGTCTGCAATCTCCTCTTCTCCGTCCGCGATCTCCTGCTCAGCGTCGCGGATTTCCTGTACGGCGTCTGCTTTTCCGTCAAAGTATTCTCCCTGTCCGTCCGACAATTCTGATCTGGCTGAACGGATTTCGTCTTTTCCCTGTTCCAGTTCCTTCTGCGCCTTTTCGATTTCTGCCCATCCCTCCAGCACTGCGTCCTGCGCGTCGTCTATCGTTTTCTGATTTTCCTCCAGTGTCTGCTCCTGCTCTTTGATCTGCTCCTTTGCCTCGCTGATCTGGTCTTCCGCGTCGGCAAGCGCCGCCCAGCCCTGATCGATCTCATCCTGGGAAGCGCTGACCTGCTCCTGTCTCTGGGTCAGTTCCTGGAGCATCTGGTCGGCGAGCGGTCCGTTTTCCTCAACCACCGCCTGCAGCTGGGCGAGCTGCTGCGTCTGCTCCGGCGCAGCCATTCCGGCGTCTGAAAGCTGCTGCAAAGCGGCAAGATTTTGCTCAGCCTCCTCTAGCTGTGCGCTCAGCTCTTCATACTGCGCCCATGCAGAGGAGAGCTGATCTGCTCCGGCGTCGAGTTCTTCCTGCGCCTGTATCAGCTGCTCCGATGTGGCATCATATTCCTCCCGGAAGCGCTCCTCCTGCTCTTGCAGCTCGCTTTTGGCGTCGTTTATCTGTTCCCATCCGCTTTCCAGCTCTTCACTGGCGTCCTCCAATTCCTGCTGCTGGCTTTTTAGCTCCTCCTTGGCGCTTAAAATCTCCTCTCTGCCGTCCAGAAGCTGCTGCTCTCCGTCCCAGAGCGCTTTTTCCCCTTCCAGCATATCGAGCTTTGCGCTGCGCAGCTCCTGCCGCGCCTCGTCTTTTCCGTCTTCGAGCTCTTTTCTTCCGTCCTCCAGCTCAGTGCGCGCGTCTGCAATGCTCTGCTGCGCCTCAGAGAGAATCGACTCATATCTCTGATCTCCCATCTCCTGCGTCTTTTCCTCTATCCGCTCCCTGACGGTCTCCACGCACGCATCGTACTCCTGAGTGTACGCCGTCAGCTCCTGCGCGCCCTCCGCCTTTACATAAGCGTGGGTATATACCTCAGAGTCAAAGTCCTCCGGAAGAATATAGGCAAATCCGGAAACCTCTCCAGTTCCGATCGTGGAGCTGCCCCTCTCAAAGGAGATGTAGGCGCTTGCGCTTCCGAGTCCCGAAATCGTATACGTCTCTCTCTTTAAAACCTTTTCATCCTCGTTCTCCGCTGCCTCCGAAAACGTGATTGTGTCTCCTACCTGATACCCGTTTTCTCTGGCAAAATCGACGTCCAAAAAGCACTCCCCCGCCTTGCCCGGAAGCGCGCCCTCTTCCAGGTCTGTTTCATTGACCCCCGGTACGATCGATTCGATGTGGATAACCCTCTGCGTGTTGTCTTCCCCGCACAGAACATCCGTCATATAGCCGGGATACACGGAAGCTACTCCCTGCGTCTGCCTGAGAGTGTCAATGTTTTCTTCGCTCAGCCCCAAGGTGCTGACGACTTTGAGGTCGGCAAGCCCGTGTTCGTCAAAATATTCGTCCGCCGTGTACCTCATGTCAGGTGCAGCCGACTGAATTCCGGAAAAAAAAGCAACGCCCAGCGCCACAATAAACAAAATGGACAGAAACCGATTAGCACTTTTTCGGATTTCCATCACAAAGTCTTTTTTCAACGCACTTTTCTTCATCTTTGCACCTACCATTCAATGTCTTCTACATTCATCGGATTTTCGTTCATCTTCATGCTGGAGACCTTTCCGTTTTTAATTTTTATGATGCGGTCTGCCATCGGTGCAATCGCAGAATTATGCGTAATCACAATCACCGTCATGCCTCTCTCTCTGCACATATCCTGCAAAAGCTTCAGGATTGCCTTTCCGGTCTGATAGTCCAGCGCGCCTGTCGGCTCGTCGCACAAAAGCAGCTTCGGATTTTTCGCCAGCGCGCGCGCGATCGAAACTCTCTGCTGCTCTCCTCCTGAAAGCTGTGCCGGAAAATTTTTCAGGCGGTCTTTTAACCCTACCTCTTCTAAGACGCTCTGAGCGTCAAGCGGGTCCTTGCAGATCTGAAGCGCCAGCTCCACATTTTCGAGCGCCGTCAGGTTCGGAATCAGGTTATAAAACTGAAAAACAAAGCCGATATCGTTTCTCCGGTACGATATCAGCTGTCTCCCTGAATACTTTGCGATATCCCTTCCATCAATCCACACATGACCGCTTGTCGCCGTGTCCATCCCTCCCAAAATATTCAATACAGTCGTCTTGCCCGCGCCGCTTGGTCCTACAATGACGACAAACTCTCCTTTGTCGACCGAAAATTCAATCTCATCCACAGCGCGGATCTCTACTTCCCCCATTTTATAAATTTTAGATACTTTCTCTACCTTTACGAAGTCTTTGCCATCCTCTTGCACTTCATCACCTTCTCTTTTTATTTTCTCTGTCCCTCTTCCTATTGTCTGTTTTTCTTCTCTTCTTATGACCTTATTTCAAAAGTTCCGCTGTCCCACGCCAGATGACTGTGTCTGTCAGGCTGGAACATCATTTTGACCTTTTGACCTCGGCATCATGTTTATCATATCATAGATGAACATCCGAAATCAACAGTCACTCCTGTTTCTGTGTATAGACGTTCCTTCCGTCATATGGTATAATACCGGTCGAATAACTGTTTTTCAAACCACTGTATCTGCGAGGAGGAATTGCTGTGAAATCTTTAAAATTAAACCGTCTGGCATCCGATGTCGGAGCCGGCTTTTTATTTCTGTTTGCGCTGATCGGGCTTGGACTGCTCTTTGTCCTTCTCTTTCGCCCTCTCTATCTCTTTGACCTCGACTTTCTGAATCTTCCCGAGACAACCGGCTACAGCAGAGAAGAAATCCTGCTCAATTATGATTACCTGATCCGGACGTGCCTTCCGTTCTTTACCGGTGCGTTCCAGTTTCCGACGCTCCCCTCCTCCGCCGCCGGCATTCAGCATTTTGCGGAGGTGCGTCAGATTTTCTACACCATTTATCTGATCAGCGCCGTTTCGATTTTTCTTTTGATCCCTATTGCGCGCCGCAAAAAAAAGAACCACGATTTCCGCTTTTTGAAAGTCTGCGGTATCGTAGTTCTTATCACGCCTGTTTTGCTTGGACTGTTCAGCCTCTTCTCCTTCCATACGGTTTTTGTCGTCATGCATCAGGTTCTGTTTCGCAATGATCTGTGGATCTTTGATCCTTCCACCGATCCCATCATTGAGCTGCTGCCGGAAGAATATTTTCTGCACTGCGCGGCCGTTCTGTTTTTATTTGTCATACTCGGCGGTATCTGCCTGCTGCTTTTATACCGTCACCAAAAAATCCGGAATACCAGCTCTTGATCTTTTGTCTCGTACGTGAAGGAAACCTCTCCTTCCCCCGAGACCTGCAGATACTGGTTCATCAGCTCCTCTAAAAGCCCGCCGTCGAGCAGCTCTGATTTTGCGGCTGCGTACTGTTCCTCAGACGGAAAGTTCATGACGGCTTCTCTTCCGCCCTGCCAGATGATGTCCGACACATACTGGCGGACTGTATCGCGGTCTCCGCTTTGGAGATACATTCCATTTAGCATATAATAATTATACCTTTGCGAGCTGCAGTCCGGCAGAATCGCCGGATCCTCCGGCTCGTGCGTCCGAAACAGCGTCTGCTGCGCGCAGCAAAGATACGTATAGTCAATCTGGCTGCCTGTCCCGCTGGCGCCCAGGTAAAGCGGATCGCCCCATGTCGTGTCCACATAGTAATACTGACCGTCTATTTCTACAAGATTCCACGCGTGGTTTTCTCCGTTTGCCGTTCCACGGACACAGGTGCAGAAAATTCCCATTCTCTGGAGAAGGAGCTGCGTTGCCTTTGTATATCCTGTGCAGACGGATTCCCAGTTTAAAAATACGCTCCGAATATCCTGGTTATATGCAGCTCCCGGCACATAGTCGATCCTGTTGATCAGATATTCGTACACGCTTTTTATTTTTCCGTATGTATCCTGTCCATAATCTACTTCGCTCAGCACTTCCGCGATGACTGCTTCCATCTGCTGGCTCTGCGCTTCCATCTCTTCCTGCGCTGCCTGATATTCTATTTCAATCCGGGTGACATTTCCCTGAATATCGGACCAGTACTGATATCCGCTGCTCAGCCAGAACAGCTCCGGATGATCATAGTAGACGGCGAGATAGGTCTGCTCCGTCTCGGCTTCGCTCAGACAGTCCACATCCACATCCGGCTCATATTCCCTGACCGCTTCCACAACATTGTCGTACAGTTCTCTCTGATCCTCATTCAAAAACTGATAATAAAACAGAAATTCTTCCGCCTTTGTCTGCCTTGCGGCAAAGAAGAGAAGGCAAAAGAAACACGCGCACCACAATAGACTGATTTTTCCTTCCCTCATTTCGCTTCTCCCGTCACCTCCTGTATCGTCCTGCACTCCTTTGCCTTTTCTTCCTTCTGTCTGTTTTGAACTTTATAGCGAGGCTCATACTCTCCTTTTCTCTCCATCATATCCAGCAGCGCGACTCCTGCGCAATATTGGATGTAATAGCCACGATTCTTAAAAATTTCTTCTTTCTGTTTTTCTTCCTGGGCTGTCAGCTTCTCATCAAACACAAATTTTCTTGCTACTTCGTAAATTTCTTCTGCGCTGAGCATGAGGATCCTCCTTTTCTTTGATGTTTATTTTAAATTTTTCTTTTTATTTTTCCTTTCTTTTTCCATCTCCCGTTTTTCTGTGTACTGAATCAGCATCTCTGCCAGTTCTTCCTCTCTTCCTATCTGCTCCATCCACTGGCTGACCAGCTTTTTGCAGACGCGTTCGCTGTAATTTTCCAGATCTTTTCTGTTAAAATGATCAGTGAAAATTACCTCCTCCAAAACCGGAAAGTCTCTTCCATACTTGTGATATCCCTGCTTCATCGCCGCCTCAAACGGTCCGCCCCACTGCAGGCTCCCCGTATCGAGTTTGCTGTTCGACACAGTCAGGAATTCGTCGGCGAGCTTGCGCAGCGTCTTATCTCTCATAAGTGTCTCTGCCCATTGGTATGGGTTATACTGGAAAGAACAGTCTAGAAACACGGCCATCAATTTTACGTAGCACATCGCGAGAAGCTGGTGAGGAGGTTCCTTCGACTGCACGACACTCTCAAGAAAAGATTTCGCCGCTTTTTCCTGCAGCTTTCTCGTCTCACGGTATTCAAGCTCGCTCTCCGGCGCTCTCAGGCTTCCGTGCGACTCTGATTCCAGCGTATCCTCCAGAACAAATCCCCCTTCCTGCGTCTGTTCCTCGGATAAGCTGCTTTCATACCGCCGTTTTCTCTCCTCATTTCTCCAGAGTCTCAGGACAAGCTTGTTCATGATTCCGATCACGTAATCTGCAAAATATCCGCGCTCTTCCTCGTAATTCAGTCTGCCCTCCATCATTCCCTGTTCCAGCAAAATGCCGGATCCGATGCTCACGATATCCTCCACGTCATAAGAATCCTCGCTTTTTCCCATTTGGCGCGCCACCGCAGGTTTGGAAATTTTCATCACCAGTTCAAAAAAGCGATTCATTTTTTCCATGGACCGCTCTCGGTTTTTAAATAAATCTTGATATAAAATCTGTAATTCTCGTTTCAGTAATTTTTTTTCGTCGCTTATCATATATGTTCTCCTATGCTCCCCTGTCCTTTCACAAGTTTTCCGAAACTTCCTCAAAAATTTTTCCTTTTTTTCTGATTGCTCCATTTTCGCCCGGATAGCGGCGCTGCATCCCTTCCCCTGCCGCGCGTCTGCTCTTTAAAGAAAAAAACGCCGCAGTAACCTTTCCGTTACTGCGGCATATCTGCTCTTTTTTTTAGAAGTAGTAACCAAAGGCTGCCAGTTTTCCGCCTTCCAAAGTAATGCTCAGCTTTGTTCCGTCCCCGCGAATATAGTCATACGGCTGTCCGGTGACGGCACGGAATCCGTTGTCCTTGAGCGTCTTTGCCACCATGTCGGCGTCGTCTCCGATCTTCAGTCCGTACAGGGAGAGATTTACGCTTCCCTTATTTTCCACGCTGACTCTGTTCTCAGCAGAGCTTTCGTTGACTCCTACAGTGATATCCTCGCCTACTTCATACAGATCCGGATATTGTCTGTTATATCCCATTTGCATTCCTTCCAGTTTAGATGCAAGAATGGTCGCGTCGTTGACGACGTCCACAGACTGAGTATTCAGATAATCCGTCGCTTCAATCGCATAGTAGGAAGAATAGATTGAGATTACATTGGAGAAACCTCCAAATACATTCTTTCCGCCCACCGTCCTGTATGCGCGGATGCGGTAATATACATAGCGGTATCTTCCGGCATCTTTGTCGATCAGGCTTGTCGTACTTCCTGACGGAGCGCCTACTTTTACGAAGGTTCCGTTAGCGCTTGTGCTTCTTCCGATGACATATCCGGTTGCTCCCGGCACCTTGTTCCATGTCAGCTTCACTCCCTGTCCGTAGACGACGCTTCTGCCTGTGAACTGAGGCGTTCCCAGAACAGCCTTTCCTGTCACTCCGGTCGTATTGTAAGCGCTGAATTTCATCGTGCTTCCGTACGTACACGTTGCTCTGACCGTGTAATAGTACTTCGTTCCCGTCACAGCTGTCTTATCCACGAAGGAAGAAGAACTCTCTTTTGTAATTCTTCCGATTCTGATCCAGCTGCCGCTTGTGCTGGTTCTGCGGTAAATACGGTATCCCTGCGCATTTTTTACCGGCGTCCAGTTGATGCGGATCGAATTGTAGGAGACACACGTTGTACTCTTAAGAGCCGGTGTGTCGAGTCCTGTGATCGCGGAAACGCCCGTTGCGTTGTAGGCTCCCAGATAAACCGTGCTTCCCGATTTCTTGTAAGCACGCACCGTATAGATATATTTCTTTCCTGGCTGCAGATTCGTATCTCTGTATGCTGTCGTCGTCCCCGATGCGAGTTCTTTTATTCTAACCCATCCGCCTCCTGGAACCTTGCGGTAAATGTAATATCCTTGCGCGCCGCTTACTTTCTGCCATGTCAGGCGAACCTGAGAGGTTCCGATTGCCGTTGCCGTTCCCAGAGCCGTCTTGTCCACCGTTATCTTGATCGCCTTGCCCATCTTCGGCAGACCGTATCCGTAATAGTTATCTTTTCCGGAAGATCCGATATCTTTGCAGTATCTCTTTACGAGTTCCTGAATTTTCATCGGTCCCACTGTCGGATAATAGAGACGGTACATCGCTGCAATCGCCGTAACGTGAGGGGTCGCCATGGATGTTCCCGACATATAGACGTAAGAATTATACCCGCTTGTTCCGCAGCTTAAAATGTCGCTTCCAGGCGCTGCCACATCCACAACCGATCCGTAGTTGGAATACCAGGCAAGCGATTCGTCTTCATCGATCGCGGAAACTGTGATACAGTCTGCGATATGTGCCGGACAATATGTCCCGATTGATTTTGAGTCATTTCCCGCCGATACGACGACAACTGCTCCTTTTCCGATCGCGTACTCGATAGCGTCGTCTTTGTAATAGGAGTGTCCTCCTCCAAGACTCAGGTTAATGACTCTCGCGCCGTGGTCTGCTGCGTACCGGATGCCGTTTCCAACGTCGGAGGAGTATCCGTTTCCGGAATTGTCCAAAACGCGCACCGCGATAATTCTCACATTCAGTCCCGGCGTGCAGTCTACGATCGTTCCTGCAACATGTGTTCCGTGACCTTTTCCGTCGTTAAACGGATTGCTGTCATTGTCAACGTAGTCATAGCCGATGCTTGATTCCACACGCCCGCTCAGCATACTGTGGGATCTCCACACGCCGGAATCGACGACTGCCACGCGGATCGTCTGCGTCTTTCCAAGTCCTTTCAGGTAAGACGCATACCGATTTGCCTCAATCTTCGCAACGCCCCATGAATATGCCGCTGCGCTGTCTTCGCCTCCAAGCGCTTCTGAGAGACTCTCTCCCGACCCGGAAGACAGATCAATCTCTGCTCCTACTTCTGTGTCCTCCACAGACACAACAGAGTCAGGCTCCACATATTCCACATTCGGGTTAGCGCTCAGCTTTTTCATACATGTCTCTGTGTCTTTCTTCGAGTCAAACTGTACGATGTAGTATCCATCAGGTCCCTGGATAACCGTATCTGCGCCGTATCCGGTCAGATCCAGATCAGGTCCCTTTGATTTTACAATCAATCTCATCGTCCCGTAGGTGCTTGTGTCCATCTCCTGTGTCCCCTGGCTGCCGGATGGTCCATTCTTGCGGTTTAAATCAGCCGTCGCCTCTGAGAACGCTGAAAAATCGTTCGTCTGGATTACCCTTGTCTGCCCTGCCGCAAACGTTCCAATTGAAAACAGACAGCAGAATGCAAATGCACAACTTAGAAAGCTTATTATTTTTCTCACTGATACTTTCATATCCTATCCCTCCTTTAATCGCTTTCCTTTTCTTGCTGTATAAAATTACTATACCATTATCATATTTACTTTGCAATCCTTTTATCCTCCTGTTTTAAAAATCTGCGCCATAATTTTTCCTTGCCCCTGTGATTTCTTTCCTGTATACTATGGTATCATAAAATAACCAATGCTAGGGGGAAATAGCTTATGTACGATACCGTCGCAACTTTGAAAAAGGGTGAAGGCAGATTCTTAAAGTCAGGAGGGATGTGGGTCTATGACAATGAGATCTCAAAAATTGACGGAGAATTTCAAAATGGAGATATCATCACCGTCTGTGATTTTGACGGCTACTTTTTAGGATACGGCTTCATCAACACACGCTCTAAGATTACCGTCCGCATTCTTTCCCGAAAAAAGGACAGTGTGATCGACCGGGCTTTCCTGAAAATGCGGGTGAAGGCTGCGTGGGAATACCGCAAACAGACGGTCGATACCTCCTGCTGCCGTATTGTGTTTGGGGAGGCTGATTTTCTCCCGGGAATTGTGATCGATAAATTTTCGGATGTCCTTGTCGTGGAATCTCTTGCGCTTGGAATCGACCTGTTAAAGCCTGTGATTCTCGATACCCTCAGAGAAGTCCTCGCCGAAGACGGCATTGCCATCCGTGGGATCTACGAGAGAAGCGACGCCAAGGTCCGGCTTCAGGAAGGAATGGAGCGGAAAAAAGGTTTTATAGGAGATCCCTTTCCCACAAAAGTGCCGATCGTCGAGAATGGCGTCCGCTATCTTGTCGACGTCGAGGATGGGCAGAAAACCGGATTTTTCCTGGATCAGAAATACAACCGTCTCGCCGTTCAGCGCCTGTGCCGTGGAAAAAGAGTGCTCGACTGCTTTACGCATACCGGCTCCTTTGCCCTGAACGCGGCGGTCGCCGGCGCCTCTTTCGTGCTCGGCGCCGACGCCTCGGAGCTTGCCATCAGGCAGGCGCAGGAAAATGCCCTCTTAAATCACGTCGAGGATCGGGTTGTATTCCAGTGCGCAGATGTCTTTGATCTGCTCCCGTCCCTTGAGGCGGACGGTCAGAAGTTCGACGTCGTGATTCTCGACCCTCCGGCTTTTACAAAATCGCGCAGTTCTATCAAGAACGCGGTAAAAGGATACCGGGAGATCAATATGCGCGGATTAAAGCTTGTAAAAGACGGCGGATTTCTTGCCACATGTTCCTGTTCCCATTTTATGGACCCGGAACTCTTTTCCAAGACGATCGCGCAGGCAGCCCAGAGCGCCCACAAGCGGCTGCGCCAGGTGGAATACCGCACGCAGGCGGCCGATCATCCGATCCTGTGGGCAGCCGATCAGTCTTATTATCTGAAGTTCTATATCTTTCAGGTGTGCGAGGAGAAGTAGGGGACGGGACTAAAACCGTGGTTGTGAAAAAACAGCTAAATCTGGAATTGCATTTAATGCGAAGAGCCGGCATTGCTGCCGGCTCTCAGGATGAAAAAGTTTTCTATTTATTATTTATGGTTGAAATGTTTACCGAGGGAGTGGGCTGACAGTTTCCCGCCAGCCCGGAGTTATGAAATTGAAATCTATCAAGGTTCGCTTTACTTGATGACTTAAGTATAAAACCTAAATATGTGCAAATTTTGATTATTTTTTAAAGTTTTTATGAACAAGATTATAACAAATTTCGAATTGCCTCCGTCAAATCTTTTTCTTATTCTTCATTCCCGAGCATAATATTTAAAATTTTGATATCGGTCTCGCGCATTCCTTCCCTGCCTACTTTTCCGATGCTTTCAATCGTTTTCTCCACGTCTTTCTGCACCAGTCCTTCTCCTTCTTGGAAGCACCGTTTGTTCATGCTCATACAGTGTCCCAGAATTGCCGCCTCGACTGCAGACGCGATTTTTGCCGCGCACGACGCCTTGGCTCCGTCGCAGACCATGCCGCCGATGTTTGCGATCGTGTTTGTAATGGTATCGGAGATCTGCTGGTACGTTCCCTTTTTCATATAGGTGATGGCTGCTCCGCTTCCCGTCGCCGCGCATACCACGCCGCAGTATGCCGACAAATCTCCAATATAATATTTCTGATGAATCGCAACCAGATTGCTTACCACCAGAGCGCGGTAAAGTTCTTCCCTTGATACCTTCAGCTCTTTGGCATATTCAATCACAGGCAGAGAGACGGTCATTCCCTGGTTGCCGCTGCCTGAGTTGATGATAACCGGCATGGAACATCCATTCATTCTGGCGTCGGATCCTGCCGCTGCCGCCGCTTTTGCCCTTGCCTTTACATCGTTTGGATACGCTTCTAAAATTGTCTTTCCGATTGCCGCCCCATAAAAGTTTTTGAGTCCTTCCTTTGAGATCGCCGTGTTGCACGCGATCTGGCGGTCCAGTACTTCCTGGACATCTTCGATTTTTACTTCATTCGCAAATTCAATAATGTCTTTTACGGTCAGCTCTGCCTCTTCTTTTTTGCTCTCGTCATCCTCATGTTCATCTGAAGCTTTTTCAAATAAAACTTCCTTGTTTTTTTCTATTTTTGTGATGTTTGTATGGTGGTCTGTGATCTCGACCAGGGCATACTCTTCTCCGGCGTATTCTGTCACCTGTATATATAAATTCGGAACATCTACTGCCAGGCTGCATTTGCAGATTCCTTCTTTTACGAGGCGCTTCATTGTCTCGATATCACTGTCTTGGACACTCTCCAAAACAGCAAGCTCCTGCTGCGCATTTCCTCCCACAGCGCCTAAGACGGCCGCGACGTCCATTCCTTTCATTCCGCCGGAATTGGGAACAATCACTCCTTTTACATTTTTGATGATATTTCCGCTGCAAAGCAGTTCAATCTTTTCTGGCATCTTTCCCAAAACCTCTCTTGCTTTTGCAGCCGCAAAAGCAATCGCGATCGGCTCCGTGCATCCCAGCGCCGGAACAAGCTCCTGATTTAAGATTTTTACATAATTTTTATATTTTCTCTCTTCCATCTCTTCCTCCATTTCCCGGTGTGTCTGCTCTTCCTCTTTTTCCTTTTTCAGTCGTTCCCATCGGGATTGTCTTTTGTCTGTTCACACCTTTTCTGATTATATCATATTTTTTCTTTTTGGGAATTTCAATCTCTCATATACAGTGCAAAAATCTTTTCTATCCGTAAAAAAGGCAAAAAAAAGCGGCGATATGAAATATGCCGCTAAAAACTGTTTTATAAATCAATATACTCCCCTTAAGCATCTCGCGATGTGATATGCCAGTTTATGCCCGCCCATCCGAGCCTTGACCTTGATCTGTATGGTTTGTCTCTTTTTCCCCATTCACTGCCGTTCCTGTCCAGTCTTCCCGGCGGGACTGTCCCGTCTGCGTCCCCTCCTGATCGGAAGAATAGAGCTGAGTGCGGATAAAAATTTTTTCTTTGCTCTGACCATGAAGTTCGAGCCGTTTCCCCTGAATCAGCTGCATCCCTATCCAGATAATAAAAAGGGCGATGCAGATGCGCGGAATATATCTCAAAAAGTTTTCCAGCCCCCAGTAAAGCTGCCATGGCAAAATTTCATTCAAAAATCCCATAAAATTGGACAGCAGCATCGCAGCGCCGACAATGATCAGAATCAGAGCGGCCGCCGTGCGGTTTTTTCCGCTGAGCACAGCGGAAATGGCCGCGGGATCCATGTGAAAAAGATAGTCGTCCTCCAGCAGATAAAATTCTTCTTCATCCATCGAATTTTTATTGACCGCGTCAAAAAAGCTATAACACCATATAATAGGGAGAGTAAAATACAGCACTCCCAGATTCATCAAAACTCCAAGCGCAATAACACCCCAAAACAGAACCATGAGTGAGATTCCCATTTTCATAAATCCCAAATACATATGTCCTGCTCCCGGGAACAGTGAACAACAAAATGTCAAAAATTTTCCCTTTTGTCTCATTCGATCCAACCTCCTATTTCTCTCCTCTTCCTGACCGCCGGCATTTTTATCCGTCTGATTCTTCCGATCGCGGCATTGCTGCCGGACGCCGCACAGCAGATTTTGGCTTTTCTTTTACCTTTTTACTCCTGTGTAAAGCTGCCATGTCAATCTGTCTACGGCGCCGCCAAGTTTTTGTGTCAGGCTTTCTCTTGGTTTCATCTGCGTCTGGACATTCTGCTGCGCCATTTCTCTCGCTGTCTTTCCTCCAAGCGGCACGACAAACAGAACAACCAAAGCTGCGCATACCGCTGCGCATACCTTCGCACTGTAAAACCAAAATTGTTTTTTGGGAGATTTCGGAATAGTCCGTTGCGTTCCCGTCAAAATACTTTCTTTTAGATTTTGCGGCATAGCCATGGGGTTTTCTTTTTCATTGAGCAGCAGCAGCCGTTCCGAACAACATTCACAGGAAGAAGCGTGGGTTAATATCCTGATTTTTTCCTCATTCGTCGCGCACCCTGTCAAAAGTTTTTCAATCATCTCCTCATTTATATGACTTTCTCCCATCGTTATGCCTCCTTTCCCCAAAGCTTTTTCAGCATTGCCTTCGCCCTGTAAATCTGCGTCTGCACGGTTTTTACTTTTTTTCCTTTTTTTCGCGCGATTTCTTCCACCGTCATCTCATGGCAGAAATAATCGACGGCGATTTCGTCGTAAGGGGGTTTCAGGCTTGTGCACAGCTTATAGAATTCTTCCTGTACATGGTGTTCCAGAGCTGTCTGTTCCGGACCGCTTTCTTTACTTTCTATCACTTGAAAGTAAGTATCTTCCGTGGGGAGCATCTTCCTTCCAGCCATCTTCAGGTAATCCAGACATTTATTTGTGGCGATTGTGCTGATCCAGGCTCTTTCATTTCTGCCGTCGAAGGTGGGAAGGTTTTTATAAACAGTCAGAAATGTTTCCTGTGTCAGATCCTGCGCATCAAAATAATTGTTTGTAATCCTGTGGCAGATGGAGTAAACCAGACTTCCATACCGGTCTATCAATTCTGCCAGATATTCTTTGTAGACGATACTCCCCACCCCCTGTACAGTGATACTTTTGAGTTTGCCTTGCAATGCATCTCAATACTATATAACGATTGAATTCTCAATAAATCTTCAACTTTTCAGAAAATCTTTCATTTTTTGCAGGGAATTTTTCTGTATGCCGTCTTTTCTTTTATTCTCCAAACTCTTCTGCGCAGCGCTTCATCATATCGCGGATCGGAAGATGATAAGGGCAGCGCGTCTCACAGACGCCGCACTGCACGCATGAGCCTGCCTTTGCCTGCAGAGAGGCATACCGCTCTCTTGCCCAGCCTTCCAGGTTATACCGTTTTAGATATCCCTCAAACAAAAATACATTTGGAATGCTGATCCCTTTTGTACACGGAGCGCAGTAATTGCAGCGGCGGCAGAAATTGCTGCCCAGTTCCTTTCGAATCCGTTCAATCTCTTTGCGCTCTTCCTGCGTCAGCGGTTGTCTCTCCTCCGCCGCTTTGCAGTTTTGCTCCAGCTCCTCTACAGTATGCATACCTGGAATCACAACCGTTACGTCGGGATTTGAGCAGACAAAGCGCAGAGCCAGCGCAGGATTTTCGATCGCGCCTCCTGCAAAAGGTTTCATGCAGATAAACCCTATGTTTCTCTCTGCGCATTTTTTTATCAGTTCTTCCCCCTGTGTTTCCACAATATTGTAGGGAAACATAATGGTTTCCACCCACTCAAGATCCATCGCGCGCTCAAACACCTCTGCGGAATGGGCCGTCAGTCCAATGTGCCCGATCTTTCCTGCCGCTTTTGCCTCCTTGAGCGCCTCCAGCGCCCCATTTTGACCTATAACCTGGCTGAGCTGCTCCATATTTGGATTGTGAACCTGGTACAGATCGATGTAGTCTGTCTTTAAATGGCGTAAGCTGATGTCAATGTCTCTTGCCATATCCTCCTTTGTCCGCGCCATGCTTTTCGTCGCAAGGACAAACCGGTCCCTGATTCCCTCCAGCGCTTCGCCCAAGTAGGATTCGCTGACTGTATAGCCTCTGGCTGTATCGATATAATTGATCCCCTTTTCTGCCATAGCTCTGAGCAGCCGCTTTACCTTCCCTGCGTCAGACTGCTGAATCGGTATGCCTCCCAATCCCATTTTAGAAATCTTTAATCCGCTCTTTCCCAGCGTTACTTGTTCCATTTTAATCTTCCTCTCTCTTTTTTCTTTCCAATACTTTTTTTCAGTATAGCACCAATCGGCTATCCTGAAAATACCTTTTGTCGCCTTATCCCGCAGACGCGATCCGATCTTCCTGTCTTTTTCCCATGTCGCCGCTAAACTATATATGCTATTTCTATTGCATATTATTTTCTGAAAATTTATATTATATATTTATTATTAACTGTTTTATATATATTTTTTTTATTTTTTTCAATTTTTAGTATTGACATAGCCATAATTAACTGCTATAATAAGGACATCAAAAGAACAGAAGAAAAATAAAAAACAGAAAGGACTGAGACCACCGAAATATTAAGTTATTCTCTCATAATTTAAAGAAAGGAAGGTACAAGCCACCAGAAACAAAATAGAATTACCGTATTATTTCAGAAAGTGAGAAAATTCCAATGAGAACATTATAAAGATTCTTTTGATTAGAAAAAGTAAAGTTACAGAAAACTCAAAGATTTAAAAAGAGTAAGGTAACCTCCAATGGGAAATTAAATTATAACTCGTGTTCAATATTTATTTTGTTTTATCTTCTGGGAATAGAAAAAATTTTTTTCTATAGCGTGAACGAAAGAAGAACTCAATAACAAGCCAAACCTAAAAATCTAAGAAACCAAAAGTCAATTATAAAATGCCATTTTAAAAAGTATTATTCCTCATGAAGCTATGAAAAACGGAGGTAAAATCCAATGGACAATCAGGTGCATTAAGGAGCCATCAGATTTCAAAAAATAAAAAATCTGATGGCTCTTATTTCGTCCTATTTTTCCTCTCTCTTTTTGGCTTCTTCTTTCTTTTTTCTCTGACGGTTGACCTGGCTGGAGAGCAGTTTATCCAGATAAATCGATTTAAACTGCTTGCTCGCCATCGCCTGTTTCAAAGGCGGAAGCTTTAAAATCGTTCCAAAGACGGCTGCCATTGCGCGGTGGTTGGCAAATGCCTGATTATCGAAAATTAAATTCTGAAGCGTCCCCTTTTCTATCGCCTGCAGGACAAATCGGTGCGTGCTGTTGACAGGTGTGATGACCTGCACAGGCCGTCTTTTTAGGGTGAGCGCTTTTGTCGGACAGTTCCGCGCGCACACTCCGCATCCAAGGCAGATCTCTGTATTGATCTGAACGCGCTTTTTCTTTTTCTTTTGCTCTCCCTCTCCTTTTTCTGTCTCTTTAAGGGATATCGCAAAAATCGGACATGCCTTTTCACATTTTCCGCAGCCGATGCAATTGTGCGCATTCACCTCCGGAATATAGTTTGTCGTGGCGACAGGCTGCATAGGGCTGAATGTTCTGGCCGCCTGCAGCGCCTCGCAGCAGCAGCCGCAGCAGTTGCAGATAAACGCCGGATTTTCCCGGACATTTTCTCCAATCTGAACCAGATTATGTTCGTAGGAGCGTTCCAGAGCGTCCATCGCTTCTTCCTTTGAGATCAGCCGTGCGTGACCGCCGTGTTCCGCAAGCGAGCGCGCTACGTTTCCAAATGTCAGACAGACGTCCCAGGGCGCGTTGATCTCGCACGGATGTCCCGCATGATACATTTTATGCCGGCAGTAGCATGTTCCCAGTCCGATATATTCTGCCTCTTCTACAATATGGCTGGAACGCTCGTAGTCTAGGATATGAAGTGTCTGCTCGTTTGTCAAAACCGGTTCCTGAACGTAGACGCGTCCCAGTTTTGTCTCTGTAGCGTAAAACAGATCCTTTACAAAATCTTCCTCTACATTCATATATTGATAGTACAGCTCGCTTAAATATTTCTGGTCAATGTCTCCTCTCGTCCTCATCAGCGCGAATTCGAAAAATCCGGCCATCGGCGGCGGCATGACGAATCTTCTGACTCCCTGATAGCTTGAGTCTACCAGCAGCGCCTTTTCGCATAAATGGTCGAGAACTTTCTCCGCTTTCGCCTCCGTCGTCCCCCAGATCTTCGCGGCTCTTTTTAAGGTGAAGGGGCGCACCGGCAGCAGCGACATCCATTTCGCTTCTTTTTCTGTGTACAGAACCTGAAGGATTTTGTACAGTGTCTCAGAGGGCGGCGCTCCCTGTGTAAACCAGTTGATTCTCTGCTCTAAATTTTTATAGGCGTCTCTTGTTGTAAGATGTCCCATCGTTTCACTCCTTTTTCTCTTCTTATTTTCCAAGATGGTAAACCGGCGTTCCCATCTGCCGCGCTTCTTCTTCCTGGTGGGTGGAAAATAAAAATGTTTTTCCTTTCAGCCTTTTTCTCAGATACCCGATCACCGTTTGTTTTGTATCTGCGTCAAGCCCTGTAAAAGGTTCGTCCATGATCACCAGACTGCTTTTCTTTTTCATTGCTCTGACAAGCGCCACGCGCCGCTTCATTCCGCCGCTGAGCTGTCTGACTGGCCGGTGCAGCGATTCCTCGGGCAGGATCTCGCACAGTTCCTGTTCAATTTCGGTCCTGGACGTTTTTTTTTCACAGACAATCCGCACATTCTCAACTGCGCTGAATTCTTCCAGAAGACGGTCCTCCTGAAAGACAGCGGAGAGAGAAGCCTTAGAGATTCCCATTATGCTTCCTTCATCCGCTTTTTCCAGTCCGAGCAGAATGCGGAACAGCGTTGTCTTTCCGCACCCGGAAGGTCCCATCACGCATAACCCATGACCCTTTTCTATTTTCAGGCTGATATGGTCCAAAACCACTTTTCCGTCATATGATTTTACGATTTCTCTGACTTCCAGACTCATACGCTTGTTTCCTTTCCCGCAATTCGCTTTAATATCCAGAAAATGACGGTCTCAAACACCGCAGACAAAATCAGCACGGCGGCTGTCCACGCAAAAAGGTCGGCTGTCTCCAGATAGATTTTAGCCATATAAAGCCGTTCTCCTATCGTGTGGTCCGGCACGCCGATCACTTCCGCCGCAATTCCTGACTTCCATGCCATCCCCACGGCTGCTCTGCAGCTTCCCGCAAGATACGGCAGAACAGCGGGGCGGTACAGATACCACAGCTTTCTCCACGCAGAGATGTCATACACCTGCGCCATCTCCAGGAGCTTGGCGTCCACGCTGCGCAGTCCTTCTCCTGTCTGAAAATAGATTGCCGGAAATGTCACGGCAAACGAAATCGCAACGGATAAATTTTTTGACGTTGTCCAGATCAGCAGCAAAATCACGACGGAGGCGACAGGCACAGTCTTCATCAGCGAGACCACTGGTTCTAAAATCTCTCCCAAAATCCAAAAACGCCGCGCCGCCGCCGCGAAAAAGATGCCGAGCACAAAGGCTCCGAAAAATCCGGCGCAGATCCTCAAAAAAGAATTTCCCGCAGCTTTTAGAAATTCGGTCTCAAAGAGGTTTCTGACAAACGCCTCTGCCGCGTCGATAGGACCGACAATAAAAATCTCGTTTCCAATCCATCTTGCAAAAATTTCCCACACTAAAATCCACGCTGAAAGAATGACTGCTTTTCTGATCTTTCGGCTCATTCCCTGTTTCCTTTATTCAGACAGGCTGATCTGATAGAAATCTTCCTCCGGCAGCGCGCCCCCTACCGATTCCGGGTTCAAGCCGTAGAGTACCTCCAGGTATCCGCTAAGCGCTTCTTTCATCTCTTCCCCGGTGATGCACGTAATGTTGCAGTAAGGAATCGCCTTTTTCGCAATCGCTGCGTTTTCCACAATTCCTGCCCATTCCACCAGGGCTGCTCCTTCTTCCACATTTTCATTTATAAATTGTGTCGAGGCCTTGTGGTTCTCTAAAAATTCCGCTGCCGCCTGCGGGTTCTCTTCCAGGAATTCGCTCCGCGCGACAGTAACTCCTGTGACCAGGCGGCTTTTTCCGTCCTCATTTAGGAGATCCCATTCTTCTGTCAGATCAAGAACCGTTTTGAGCGCTTCATTTTTCGAAAGCGCAACCGTCGCAAACGGCTGCGGCAAAATTCCGACCGCATCCGGCGTCTGCGCTAAAATGGCTGCGACCTCTGCCGCTTCCGATTTATACTCCAGCGTCACTTCCTCCAAAGCGATGCCGTTCTCTTCTAAAAGATACTGCAGCACATAGTCCGGCGTCGTTCCTTTTCCTGTCAGGTAGATCGTCTTTCCTCTCAAATCCGCGGCGCTTTCAATGGAATCATCTCCTGAGACCGCATACAGCACCCCGAGCGTGTTGATATCGATCACCCGCACTTCCCCTTGCGTCCTCTGGTATAAAATAGACGCTACATTCGCGGGAATCAAAGCGATATCAAGCTGACCGCTGATCACCTGCGGCAAAAGCTCATCGGCTGCCGTCACCATTGTAAATTCATACGAGTTTTCTGTCTCCCCCTTTTCGCTTTGATCCATCAGAGAAACCAGCCCCATAGAGGTAGGACCTTTCAGAGCGCCGATGCGCACAGCTGTGTCCTCAGAAGCTTCCGCTGCAAGCACCGTCATGGAGCTGATCAGCAGTCCGGCTGCTGCCGCAAAGCTTATGCACCTTTTTTTCATGTTTTTCATCTTCAATCTTACACCTCCTGATTCGCAGGGCGGCTTTTTTACGCCGTCATGCCTGTCACATTTTGATTTTTATTATAGCGGATTTCCGAAAAAGAATCAACGCGCGCTGTCTTTCCTTTTTTAACGCAGAAAAGGCAGTATGCCGCTTTTTGGAAATACAAAAAAACACCGTCCCCACAGCTTATATCTGCAAAAACAGTGCTTTTACGTGCGCCTTCAGGGGCTCGAACCCTGGACACCCTGATTAAGAGTCAGGTGCTCTACCAACTGAGCTAAAGGCGCTTGAGCTATTTATTTAACGCATGAGTTATTATATTATAGTTTTTTTAAAAATGCAAGTACTTTTTTACAAATTTCTACATTTTTTTTATTTTCTCTGATCCTGCCCGGCAAGACCAGAGAAAAAGCCGGGATTTCCTGCCGCGCGCCTCGCAGGCGCCGCTAGTCAGCGCGTCATTTTTTTTTATCCTTCGTCTCTTTTTTCTTCCGGTCTGGGCTGAGCGTTTTTTTTACTTCCTCAAAGGATTTCCAGATGTTGACTGCCTGCTGATCGATCGCCGGTCTGTCATACGACAGCTGCTTGAGAATTTCTTTAAAATTGCGCCTTCTTTTCTGCATCGTCTTATGCCTTTTTCGTCCTTTTTATTATCCCTATGCAGAAATTTTTGTTTTCTTTCCAGTTTTTATCTGCTCTTTGACCGGCTGATGACCATTTTGCAGATCGGATTCCCCTGAGAGGAAAATCGCTCCTCATACTCTGTCATGATATTTCCCTCCATCATTTCGGGGTCGCTGTGAAGATCAAACGTACATTGTTCCAATGTCCACCCGGCTTCTTTTACCTCCTCGAGAGCAAACCGGAACAGATCCTGATTGTCCGTCTTAAATTCCACTTTCCCTTCCGGAACGAGAATGGCGTCATACCGTCTCAGAAACTCTCTGGATGGCAGGCGTCTTTTCGCGTGGCGGTCTTTTGGCCATGGATCGGAAAAATTCAGATAAATGCCCGCCACTTCTCCCTGTGCGAATATTTTCTCCAAATCTTCGGCATCCATTCTCAAAAAATATAAATTTTTCTGTTCTTTGAACTGCTCTCTCTTTTCCAGAGCCCTCAAGAGGACGCTGGAATACTTTTCAATTCCGACAAAATTTTTGTCGGGGTTTTCGAGGGCAAGCTGCGTGATGAATTTTCCTTTTCCCATCCCCACTTCAATATAGATCGGTCTGCTGTTTCCAAAAATCTCCGCCCATCTGCCTCTTGCGTCTTCCATATCGTGGATGACATATTCGCTTGCTCCAATCACTTCTCTTGATCCCGGGATATTTCTCAGTCTCATTTTTTGTCTCCTGTTCTGTGCTGAATTTTTCTCTTGATTTTGGCATCTATTCTAATCATATTCTTTTTACAAAAACTGTCAAGAAAAATTGTGACATTTCATGCGGCGCGCTCTGTCTTTGTCTCTCTTTTATAGGCACTTTCCATAATTTTTTCTCATAAGAAAAAAATTTTTTTCTATAGCATTTTTCCTATAAAGGTGTAAAATAATAAAAAGCAAAGGAGGGAAAAAAAATGGATCAAATTATCAGTAAGTTATCTGAGATTGAAGTTGCATCCGCCCGCATCGTCGACAGTGCCGCCACGGACACGAAAAAGCTCGATGATCAGCTCAAACAGAGGATCGCAGCTTATGACCGCGCAGAAGATCAAAAAATGACTGATACTCTTTCTCAGCTAAGGGAACAGCTTGCCAGGGATATGGAAGAAAATCTAAAGGATCTCAGGCAGCATACTGAGACGGCAATCGAAACCATCACACAGATCTTCGAAAAGCAGCATGAAAAACTTGCGGATAAAATTCTGAACGATTTAATTAGGATGTGAAATTATGGGACAACTACTAGCCTACAGCGGTACAGCGACTAAAATTCGCGCTATGCACAGCCATCTTTTTACAAACGAAGAGTATGAAGAGCTTGCCCATCTCTCTACCGTTACAGAGGCGCTTGGGTATATACGGCGTCATCCCGGATACGACAACGTATTTCTGGGGCGCGAGGAATCTACCCTGCACCGCGGCGAGATTGAAAGAATGCTGACAAATTCTATCTATATGGCATTTCAGAAAATTTACCGTTTTGCCAGTATTTATCAGAGAAAATTTTTGACTCTGTATTTTCAGAGATATGAATTAGTCGTTTTAAAAAATTGTATGCGTTCTATTTTTGATCATCGGCTTTTTGACCTTGATCTTACTATTTTTCAAAAATTTTTTGATCAGCATTCAAAAATCAATATCTCCGCTCTCGCTTCGTGTGAGACTATGGAAGAATTTATCGCCTCTTTAAAGGATTCTGTGTATTACGGCTGTCTTTTAAAGGTTTCTGAGCAGTCTTCTCCCACTTTATGG
The DNA here is from genome assembly GCA_963929865.1 of uncultured Eubacteriales bacterium. Classification (GTDB taxonomy): domain Bacteria; phylum Bacillota; class Clostridia; order Lachnospirales; family Lachnospiraceae; genus JAGZHZ01. Next base: position 29,420 of record CAWVKK010000054.1, read on the forward strand.
GACTACGAAATGGCTCTCGATCTCTTCTATTTTACTTCTTTTTGGAAGCAGAAAGACAAGATTTTAAAGGGAGCCCCTCTAAAAATTTTTACGGAAGCATACGGCACAAAAATGGATCTCTTAAATATTGACTGGATTTACCGCTCCAAGCATTTCTTTCAGATGTCTGCTTCGGAAATTTACGCTATTTTGATTCCGATTCACTATCATTTAAAGAAAGAAGATATCAAGAGAATGGTGGAGGCGCCGGAAAGCAAAGATTTCCAGGAAGCTCTCTCCAAAACATATTATGCGGTCCGTTATCCCGGATATGGCGTCCAGTCCATAGAACCGATGTACAACATAATCCGTCATAAGGTTCAGAGGGACCACGCGCGGCGCAATCCCTACTCGATCGCCGTGATTATCTCTTATCTCTTTGAGAAAGAGCATGAGGTTGACCGGCTGACGACTGCTCTTGAGTGTATCCGGTATGGCATTTCGCCGTCTGAGACACTCAAATATATTATTTATTAGCAAAGGAGGTGTGTACCCATGATTGTAAAAATGAAATTTTTGAGCATTACTGGTCCGCGCGACGATATTGACCGCGTGGTAGATCAGTATCTTTCAAAATATGAAATTCATCTGGAAAATGCTCTTTCCAAGTTAAACACGGTAGAGCATCTTCGTCCCTATATGGAGGCAAATCCATACCGGGAGCTGCTCTCTAAGGCGGAATCCTTCTGCAGACAGATCTCTGTTTCTGATGAGGAGATCAGCGCTTCCAAACCATGCTCCAGGGAACAGGCCCAAGAGCTGATACAATCGCTTGATACACAAATCAATTCCATCTATGAACAAAAGAATGAGCTGGAGAGCCAGATTGAGGAGGCAAAGGCGTCTCTTGCCAGAATTCTGCCTTTTTCTTCTTTTGATTTTGATCTTCACACCCTTTTGGGATTTCGATTTATCAGTCTGCGTTTTGGAAAAATTGAGCATGAATATTATTCCAAGCTGCAGAAGTACATTTATGACGACCTCGACACAATCTTCTTCAATTGTTATGCCGATAAACGCTATGTCTGGGGCGTCTATTTTGTCCCCTCCGGTCAGGCTGAAAAGATTGACGCGGTCTATTCGTCCATGCATTTTGAGCGCACTTATATCCCGGACTGCTATAACGGCACCCCAAAGCAGGCGTGCGATGATCTGAAGGCAAAGATCCGCTCTTTGGAGAATCAGATTGCGGACTATGACAAAAAGGTGTCCGCGATCCTGATGAAGGATAGAGACGGTCTGATGTCCGCAAAGGCAAAGATTGAAAAATTGTTCGTCAATTTTGACGTCAGAAAGCTTGCCGCATGTACGACGGCAAAGGACAAACAGCAGATTTTCTATATTTTGTGCGGCTGGATGGCGCAGGAGGACGCGGTCGCTTTTCAGAAGGATATCGAAAACGACGATAATATCTTCTGCATCTTGGAGGACGACGATACCACGACTGTCGACCAGCCTCCCACAAAGCTGAAAAATCCGAAAATCTTTAAACCGTTTGAAATGTTTATCCGCATGTATGGTCTTCCGTCCTACAATGAGATTGACCCTACCGTTTTTGTCGGTTTAACGTATGCCTTTATCTTCGGCGCCATGTTCGGCGACGTAGGACAGGGGCTGCTGCTTGCTGTGGGCGGTTTTCTCCTGTATCGCTTTAAGAAGATCAGTCTTGCCGCCATTATCAGCTGCGCCGGAGTCTTTTCCACAATATTTGGTTTTCTCTTCGGCAGTGTGTTCGGATTTGAGGATGTGATTGAACCGCTTTGGCTAAGACCGGTCAACCATATGACCACCATCCCGTTTATCGGCAAGCTGAACACCGTATTTATTGTGGCAATCGCTTTTGGTATGATCCTGATTTTAATCACGATGATCTTCCATATCATCAACGGCTTAAAGTCGAAGGACGTGGAAAATACCTGGTTTGACACGAATGGTCTCGCCGGATTTGTCTTTTACGGGGCGGTTGTGGCATCGATTGTTCTTTTGCTGACAGGACATACTCTTCCAGCCGGAATTGTGATGGTGATCATGTTCGGCGTTCCGCTGCTTTTGATCGCTCTTAAAGAGCCTCTGAGCAAATTTGTGCAGAAGCGCGCCGATTACATGCCCAAGCAGAAAGGAATGTTTGTCGTACAGACCTTTTTCGAACTGTTTGAAGTGCTGCTGAGCTATTTTTCCAACACGCTCTCTTTCGTCCGTATCGGCGCGTTCGCCGTCAGCCACGCGGCCATGATGGAGGTCGTTCTGATGCTTGCCGGCGCGGAAAACGGAGCTTCTCCAAACTGGATTGTCATTGTTCTGGGCAACCTGTTTGTCTGCGGCATGGAGGGCTTAATCGTCGGCATTCAGGTGCTGCGTCTGGAATATTACGAGATGTTCAGCCGTTTCTATCACGGAACAGGTCATGAATTTCAGCCGTTTGGAAAAAAACTTACTAAATAATTTTGATTTTTAAACCAGGAGGAAAAAAATATGAATACTCTTACACAGGTAACCCTCGTCATCGCACTGATTCTCAGTATTTTCCTGCCGTTCGGCGCTTTTTTGATGGGCAGGCAGACACGCGGAAGATATAAGGCTTCTCTGGCTGTCAATGTCTTCTTTTTCTTCGGAACTTTGATCCTTGCTAATGTGATTTCCCTCACAGGCGGCGCCTCCAGTGTAATGGCTGCGGAAGAGGCCGCTGTGTCTGCGTCAGGCGGTATTTCTACCGGTCTTGGATATCTCGCCGCTGCTCTCGTCACAGGTTTGTCTTGTATCGGCGGCGGTATTGCAGTTGCTAGCGCTGCAAGTGCTGCTCTCGGCGCCATCAGTGAGGACCAGAGTATTCTTGGTAAATCCCTTATTTTCGTAGGTCTTGCCGAAGGTGTCGCTCTGTACGGACTGATCATTTCCTTTATGATCTTAGGTCAGTTATAATTTCATCTATGAAAATGTATCTCATCAGCGACAATGTCGACACATATACCGGAATGCGGCTAGCAGGCGTAGAGGGCTGTGTTGTACATGAGCGTCAGGCGCTCAAAGAAGCGCTGGAACGCACTATTGCAGACAAATCAATCGGAATTATTCTCCTTACGGAAAGGTTCGGACGGGAGTTTCCCGATATTATCGATGATGTAAAGTTAAACCGAAAGCTTCCTCTGATCGTTGAAATTCCTGACCGTCACGGTACCGGAAGGAAACCGAACTTTATCACGGATTACGTCAACGAGGCGATCGGTATAAAATTGTAAAGAAGGTGACAGTCTTGACAACAGAAGAAAAGCTGAAGCATTTTGAAGATTCTGCGATCGCAAAGGCAAAATCGCTTGCAGAAAATATGATCCGCGAACACCAGAACGCACTGGATAAAATTTTTGCCGATCATAAGGCAGATAAGGACCGCCAGATCGCTCTTCAGATCAAAACAGAAACGGACAGTATCAAACGCGCTGACAATATGCAGCTTTCCAAAGAACAGATAAAGCTGAAACGGCTCCTGACACAGAAGACGAAAGAATTGAAGGAGAAGCTTTTCCTTGAAGTTTCGGAAAAGCTGAAAGCTTACCGAAGCACAGAAGACTATGTGAAGCTTTTAAAGCGTCAGATAGACAGCATCCACGAGACAGCAAAGAATCAGGAGGTTCATATTTACCTGGATGTAGAGGACGCGTCTCTTCTCGAAGCTCTCCAGGCATACGACAAAGCCGAAAATTCTTCTTTTATCATAGCAAAATCCTCTTTCATGGGAGGGACGAAGGCGGTCATCCCAAGCCGCCGCATTCTGATCGATCATTCTTTCCAGACAAAGCTGGAAGAAGCCAAGAAGGAATTTACATTCAATGGAGGAGATGCCGATGAATAAAACAGGTGTTATTTACGGTATCAACGGTCCTGTCATTTACCTCAAAGGCAATACCGGGTTCAAAATGTCCGAGATGGTGTATGTCGGAAAGGAAAAGCTTGTCGGGGAGGTAATCGGACTGACTCTTGATACGACCACAATTCAGGTGTTTGAGGAAACTACAGGGTTAAAGCCGGGCGAAACCGTGGAGGCGACCGGCGACGCCATCTCTGTCACTCTTGCTCCTGGAATTTTAAATAATATTTTTGACGGAATTGAACGCCCTTTAAGTGAGATTGCAAAATCTTCCGGAAAATATATCAGCCGCGGTATCAGTGTCGACTCTCTGGACACTGAAAAATTATGGGAGACACATATCACAGTAAAAGAGGGAGAATTTATACATGGCGGCACAATCCTGGCAGAAATTCCGGAAACTCCCGCTATTGTCCACAAGGCTATGGTTCCTCCGAATGTGTCAGGCACTGTCGTAAAGACTGTGCCCGACGGAGCATACCGCATCTTTGACCCTATTGTCACAATCCGCCTCGAAAACGGAAAAGAGCAGGATCTGACCATCGCGCAGAAGTGGCCCATCCGGATCCCCAGACCGGTGCTGACCAGATTTTCCGCGTCAAAGCCTCTCATCACCGGTCAGCGTATCCTCGACACTCTGTTTCCGATCGCAAAGGGCGGTACCGCCGCCATTCCCGGAGGCTTTGGAACAGGAAAAACTATGACGCAGCATCAGATCGCAAAGTGGGCGGACGCCGATATCATTATCTATATCGGATGCGGAGAGCGCGGCAACGAGATGACGCAGGTACTTGAAGAGTTTTCCCATCTGATTGATCCCAGAACCGGAAATCCTCTTATGGACCGCACCGCTTTGATCGCCAACACCTCCAACATGCCGGTTGCGGCGCGTGAGGCTTCTATCTATACAGGGGTAACGCTGGCAGAATATTACCGCGATATGGGATATGACGTGGCGATTATGGCAGATTCCACTTCCCGGTGGGCAGAGGCTCTGCGTGAGCTTTCCGGACGTCTTGAGGAGATGCCTGCTGAGGAAGGTTTTCCTGCCTACCTCGCCTCCCGTCTGTCCGCCTTTTATGAGCGTGCGGGCATGATGCAGAATTTAAACGATACAGAGGGGTCTGTATCCATTATCGGCGCTGTCTCTCCGCAGGGCGGCGACTTCTCAGAGCCGGTGACACAGAACACAAAACGTTTTGTGCGCTGCTTCTGGGGACTTGATAAGTCGCTTGCATATGCCAGACATTTCCCTGCCATCCACTGGCTGACCAGCTACAGTGAATATTTAAGCGATCTTGCTCCTTGGTACAAGGATCACATTCATCCGAATTTTATCGATTACCGCAATCAGATCATGACGCTGTTAAACCAGGAGAGCAAACTGATGGAGATTGTAAAGCTGATCGGCGGCGACGTTCTGCCGGACGATCAGAAGCTGACACTTGAGATTGCCCGCGTGATCCGCCTCGGCTTTCTGCAGCAGAATGCGTTCCACAAGGAAGATACCTGCGTGCCTCTTGAAAAGCAGTTCCGGATGATGGACACCATTTTATATCTGTACCAGAAGTCCAGAACGCTGATTACGATGGGAATGCCGATGTCAGTTCTGAAGTCGCACGATATCTTTGACCGCATTGTGTCGATCAAATATGACGTTCCAAATAACAGACTGGATCTGTTTGATGACTACAAAAAAGCAATCGATCAATTTTACAATGCTGTCCTGGAGGAAAATGCATAGAAAGGGGAATCATTATGGCCATAGAATATTTAGGACTCAGTGAGATCAATGGTCCTCTGGTCGTTCTCGAAGGCGTTCAGGATGCTTCCTTTGAGGAAATTGTTGAAATCACTGTCGACGGAAATGAAAAAAAGCTTGGACGTATCGTTGAAATTTACGAGGACAAGGCTGTCATTCAGGTATTCGAAAGCACAGAAAATATGTCTTTGCAGAATACCCGCACCCATCTGACCGGACATCCGATGGAAATTTCTCTCGCCCCTGAAATTCTGGGGCGTACCTTTAACGGAATCGGTCAGCCGATCGACGGGCTTGGCGATATCACTCCCGAAAAGCGCGCAAATGTCAACGGACTTCCGCTCAATCCTGTCACCCGGGAATATCCGCGAAATTATATTCGGACAGGAATTTCAGCCATTGACGGGCTGACCACCCTGATCCGGGGTCAGAAGCTTCCTATCTTTTCGGGAAATGGTCTTCCTCACGACCGTCTTGCCGCGCAGATTGTCAAGCAGGCGTCCCTGGGCGAAAACTCGGATGAAAAATTTGCGATTGTTTTTGCCGCGATGGGAATCAAATACGACGTCGCACAGTTTTTCCAGAAAACGTTTGAGGAGAGCGGCGTCTCTGACCATGTTGTCATGTACTTAAATCTCGCCAACGATCCTGTCGTGGAGCGTCTGATCACTCCGAAGGTGGCGCTGACCGCCGCAGAATATCTTGCTTTTGAGAAGGGAATGCACATTCTTGTCATTCTGACCGATATGACGTCCTTCGCCGAGGCTATGCGTGAGGTTTCCTCCTCAAAGGGCGAGATTCCAAGCCGTAAAGGCTTTCCGGGATATCTCTACAGTGAGCTTGCCACCATCTATGAGAGAGCCGGTATCGTTGAGGGGATCAATGGTTCTGTGACGCAGATTCCGATTTTGACGATGCCAAACGACGACATCACCCACCCGATCCCGGACTTGACAGGATATATCACAGAAGGACAGATTGTCCTTGACAGACAGCTTCACGGGCAGGCGATCTATCCTCCGATCAATGTTCTCCCTTCTCTGTCGCGTCTGATGAAGGACGGAATCGGAGAGGGATACACAAGGGAAGATCATCAGGCTGTGGCAAACCAGCTGTTTTCCTGCTATGCCAAGGTAGGAGACGCCAGAGCGCTCGCGTCTGTCATCGGAGAGGATGAGCTTTCCCCTCTCGACAAAAAGTATCTTCAGTTTGGAAAAGCGTTTGAGACACAGTTTATCGGTCAGGGCGAGGAGGAAAACCGCTCGATCACCGAGACTCTCGACAAAGGCTGGAAGCTGCTTGGTATGCTTCCGCGGGAAGAGCTTGACCGTATCGACACGAAAATCCTGGATCGCTATTATAAGCCCGAAGAGTCTGAGGTGAGCGTATGAATCCAAATACCTTTCCCACAAAGGGAAATCTGATTCTTGCGAAAAATTCGTTGGCTCTCGCCAAACAGGGATATGAGCTGATGGATAAAAAGCGAAACATTCTGATCCGCGAGATCATGGATCTGATCAGCCAGGCGTCTAAAATTCAGAGCGAGATCGACGAGACTTTCCGGACTGCGTACGCTGCCCTGCAGCGCGCCAACATTGAGCTGGGCATCAACTACGTCCAGGAGGTATCCTTTACCGTCCCGGTGGAGGATTCGATCCGTATCAAGACACGCAGCATCATGGGAACGGAAATCCCGCTCGTAGAGTGCGATTCCACTCCCGTTCGCTCCGTCTACTCCTATTATTCGACGAAGCCGTCTCTGGATCAGGCAAAAATCGCGTTTGAGCGTGTAAAAAATCTGACGATCCGTCTCTCTATGATTGAAAACTCTGCGTACCGGCTCGCCGCCAATATCAAAAAGACGCAGAAGCGCGCCAACGCTTTGAAAAATATCACGATTCCTATGTACGAGGAGCTGACCGCCAATATCCAAAACGCTCTGGAGGAAAAGGACCGTGAAGAATTTACGAGACTCAAGGTAATCAAGAGAATGCAGACAAAAAAGAAAAATGCAGCGGCACAGTAAGGCGTACCGCTTTTGAAGCACAAAAAGAGAGAGTGAGGAATCACACAGATTTTTTCTGGAGTGATTCCCCTCCCTCTCTTTTTTTATCTAAAAAACCGGCTTATACCTTATTCCCTCTGCTTGACTTTTATATCTGTTTTTAGTAAAATCGTAAATGGAATTTAATATTTTTGTAAACTTTTATCAGTTTTATCAGACGGAACGGACTCGCAAAAGTGAATTGCAAAAGATAGGAAAGGGAGTTTGCTTATTTATGAAAAAAGGAATGTTTACCGTTCTTGCGCTTGCTGGGCTTTTAACGTTTTTTGCTCTGCCGAATCAGACCGAGGCGGCATGGCAGAAAACCTCCGCTGGAACGCGCTACACCATCGATCAGTCCCCCGGCTACATGGTGGGGCTTAAGACGATCGATGGAAACACGTACTATTTCACCAAAAAGGGCTATATGCTCACCGGATGGTTCCGGACCGGCGGGCGATCCTTCTACTTTGACTTAAAGACAGGAATCATGAAAAAGGGGCGCGCTGTCATCGGAGGAAAGGCTTACTATTTCAGTCCCGCAAACGGCGTCCTGCAGACAGGGTGGTTCCAGGCTGCAACCTCAAAGCTGTGGTACTACAGCGATCAAAACGGCGTGATGCAGAAAAGCAAGTGGGTCGACGGCTATTATCTCGACAGCACCGGAAAACGCGCTTCAGGCTTTACCGTGATCGGCTCCAACCGCTACTTCTTTGTAAACGGGAAAGCGAAAACAGGGTGGTTCTCCTATAAAGGCAAAAAATACTACGCAAACGGTCACGGCATTCTCCAGAAGAACAGATGGATGGGACGTTTTTATGTGAAGTCGGATTCTTCGATGGCGCTCGGCTGGACAAAGATCGGCTCTAAAAAATATTATTTCAATCCTTCGACCGGAGTGATCGTAAAAAATTCGTTTGTCACGACAAACGGATATCGTTTCTGCACAGATTCCTCCGGGGCAATGATCGCCGGAAAGTGGATTCACAATACGTATTATGTCATGAATAACGGCGTCGTCGCAACCGGGTGGCGCACGGTCGGCGGAAACCGGTATTATTTCCACTCTTCCACCGGAGCCAAGGTAAAGGGCTTTATCCCCTACAACGGCAAAACGTACTACACGGACAAGACCACCGGTATCCTCGTCAAGAGCAAATGGGTCGGCGAAAAATACATAAACCGCTACGGCGTGATGGTGACAAACAACTGGCATATGGACTACTATTTCGATGAAGATGGAAACCGGGTTACAGGATGGCAGACGATCGGAGGAATGCGTTTCTATTTTGACCCTTCTGACGATCAGATTGTGACAGGCTTGCAGACAATCGGAGGCAAAAAATATTATTTCCGTCCCAAAGCGGAATCTTCCTACCGTAAGGGTTCTCTGGTCACGGATACCACGCTGACCCTAAACGGAAAGGTCTATACGATCAATGCTTCCGGCGTCGTGATAAGAGAGGAGGTTTCCTCGCTCGGTCAGGAAATCGCAGACTACGCGATGAAATTCCGCGGTTATCCGTATGTCTACGGAGGAAATAATCTTTATACCGGCGTGGACTGTTCAGGGTTTACCCAGCAGGTAATGCTCCATTTCGGCATCACCATTCCCCGCACTGCCGACGCGCAGATGAAGGGAAAAGGAACGCGCATTGATGTCGACTTAGACGAACTTCTCCCCGGCGATCTGCTCTTTTACGGCTCGCTCTCCTATTCGGGACATGTAGCATTGTACATCGGAAACGGAAAGATCATCCATGCGGCGAACGAGCAGCTTGGTATTACCGTATCCAACTATAATTACCGCACGCCGGTAAAAGCAATGCGCTACTGGTAATCGCAAATCTATTGAGCAATTGCTCTCGAAAAAAAGAGCTGTCTCTGAAGTGTTGATTCAGGGCAGCTCTTTTTTCTGACAATATCTATTATTTTCTCATATGTAAAACAATTTCTGTTTCAGATTATTCGGTTCTGTCTTTTTTTTATCATTTGAATTGTCTATTTTGCACAAAACATATATTCTTATAAAAATACTATGTAAACCACTTATCCACCGTGTTTTTATGTGGATAATGTGGATAACTATGTGTATAACTCTGTTTTTCCCCTTTTTTCACCTTGTAAAAATGTGGATAACTTTTCTAATCTGTCTATTTTTCCCTCTCTTTTTCAAACGTGATCTGTTCTCTTTTGTGCATTTTTCTCATTTTTCTCTTTTCTCCCGTCAAATCGCCTTTTTTACAATTTGAAATCTATTCTGAATTATCTTACAATTTATGCGCCTCGTTTTTCTTGCTCACAGCTCTTTGAAACTCTTTTCCGCGCCCTGATTTTTTCTGTGCCGGCAAGCTTTCTTTGCAAATGGAAAGGGGACCGCTTTCACGATCCCCAAAGGCTATATGTTAAATTTTGTTTTAACCTGGCTGAATGATCAATAATATCTGACTGCGCTGTATTCCGAGCGGTAACTTCTGTCTGATACAATGATTCCTGTCGACGGGCTGCTTGCATGTACAACCTGTCCGTTTCCAATGTAGATCGATACATGACCGATCGTGCCGCCGTCACTGTAGAAAATCAGATCTCCCGGCTGTAAAGATCCTAAATCTACCGGCGTTCCGGCTGCCGCCTGTTCTGCTGCCGTTCTCGGAATATAAATTCCAAACGCTGCAAAGACAGACTGTGTAAATCCGGAGCAGTCTGCTCCGTCAGTGAGGCTTGTGCCTCCCCATACATAAGGATTGCCCACAAACTGAAGCGCATACGCTACGATCTGTTCTCCTACGCTTGAAGTGCCTGGATCTTCATAGATCGGTTCCTCCTCGATCGGTTCTTCGTATACCGGATCCTCATAGATTGGCTCTTCATAGACCGGATCCTCGTAGATCGGCTCTTCGTACACCGGATCCTCGTATACCGGGTCCTCATAGACCGGCTCTTCGTATACCGGATCTTCATACACAGGGGCTTCCGTCTCCGGAATCTGCTCCTGTAAGTATTCCAGGTATTCCAGCTCTGCAAGATACTGCTGATATGCTTCCTCGTCTGCCTGCTGCTGTGCAAGCGCCGCCTGGTAAGCCGCCTCCTGCTCTGCGAGATATGCTGCGTATTCTGCTTCTGCCTGTGCCTGCTCTGCTTCCTGCTGTGCGAGCGCTGCCTGGTAAGCTGCCTCCTGTTCTGCAAGATACTGCGCATAAGCTGCTTCCTGCTCTGCAAGATATGCCGCATAAGCTTCCTCTGCCGCCTGCTGCGCTGCCTCTTCCTCAGCAATTCTTATCGCTTCCTCTTCCAGCGACTCAGCCGCCGGAAAAACAGTCTCGCAATTTACGTAATCTGCCGACACATATCCGATCAGGTCTGCGTCAACAGCAACTTTCACCCAATTTCCTTCCTGTCCCAAAACTTCCAGTTCCTGGGAATCTCCTACCATGGAGATGACGTCTGATTCAATGTCCGCACATTCACGGACCATCAGCGTCTCTGTGTTTACCGTGGCAACCTCATCTGCCACAAAATAACTCAGATATTCCGCGTCTGCGCCTGTCACAAAATACGCCTTGTTTACGTATCCTGTCACAGAACCTGACTGGATCAGATACCAGTCGCCTTCTTCTCCCAGAATATCGGCTCCGCAGTTGTTGTAGATCTTTCCGATGACGTTTCCGTCCATGCTTGCCGCGTCTCTGATATTGACGTAGCATCCTTCATTGATGTAGGCAACTGCAATATTGTTGAACTGCGGATCAAGCGGTGCTTTTACGGTAGATTCTGTGCTTGTATCAATGTATGTAGTGTCGGAGCTTTCCCAATAGCCGTCAGTTTCTTCTGCTGTCTGCACCGCAGGAGCTTCTGTCTCTTCCTGCGAAACGGCTGTCGTCTCCGGCACAGTCTGTTCAGTTTCAGCTGTGACGGTCGGAATTTCCGACGTGCCGCTGCTTTCCGCCGAAGCTCCCAGACTCCCCGATTCTGTATTTTCTTCTGATTGCGTCTCTGTCTCCGGAGCATTGTCTTCTACAAGTTCACTATAGTCGATCAAGGTGATCCCGGCGGCGCCCGCCGTCATCGTTCCATTGCTCAAAGCCATCGCGCCTGCCATACAGACAACGGCTGCTTTTTTTACTCCTTTTTTCATTTTTAACATAAGCCTCCATATATATCAATCCATTTATTACAAAACTATTAAATTTATTACATGGTTATCATATCAAAAATTAATAAACATGTCAACCCTTATTATTTTATTTTTATTTCCGTAAAATTTTGTATATATATGGAGACATTTCTGTTATACTTTACAACATCTTGTGGTTTTCACTCTTTCCCTCACTGTGAGAGCATCAGATAGCGCTGCGCAGAGTTGACAGCGTTCGCCCCGTCCGCCGCTGCTGTCACAATCTGCTGCATCTTTTTTGTTCTCACATCCCCGGCTGCATATACTCCTTCTATACTTGCGGCGCAGTCTTCTCCTGCTTCGATATATCCCTGCCCGTCTGTCTTAAGCTGTCCCTTTGCAAGCTCTGAGTTTGGAACTGTGCCGACCGCTATAAAAATACCTTCTATATCTATTGTCTTTTTCTCGCCTGTTTTTTTGTTTCGGGTTGCGATGCATTCAATATGGTCCTCCCCGTAAATCTTTGTGACTTCCGTATTCCACAAAAATTCTATATTTTTGCAGGCAAACAGCCGTTCCTGAAGGCTTTTGGCAGCCCGCAGCTCTTCTCTCCTGTGAATCAGATAAATTTTCTCACATCCTCTCGAGAGAAAGATCGCATCTTCCACCGCTACATCGCCTCCTCCTACGACTGCTACGGTCTGATCTTTAAAGAAAGCCCCGTCGCACGTCGCACAGTAGGAGACTCCAAGTCCTCCAAGTTCTTCTTCCCCTGGAATTCCCAGCTTGCGGTGTCTTGCCCCCGTTGCGAGTACGACGGTCTTCGCCTCATAGCTCTCTTCCTGCGTGAAAACCTTTTTTATCTTTGAGGACAGCTCCAGCTTTGTCACCTCAGCATTGACAAATTCCGCTCCCAGCTGATCCGCATGTTTTCTGAATTTCATTCCCAGTTCAAATCCGTTAATTCCGGGAAACCCAGGATAATTATCTACCTCGTACGTATTTACTACCTGTCCTCCGCTGACATACTCCTGTTCTATCACTAACGTGTTTAATCTCGCTCTCTGTGCGTAGATCGCTGCGGAAAGACCTGCCGGTCCCGATCCTATAATAATCATATCATATATCATACGTTATCGTTGAGAATGCGTCTGCGCATTCCCGTCTCCTTTCCATTTTTTTAGTCTGACACGCCTGGCGCTGCGGGCAGAAACGGCATTTGACCTTTCGATCCTGACGTCTTCTAATTATATTATAGTAAAAATCTGTTTAAAATACTATCCTTCTATCTGTTTTTGCAAAACTGGTATCTAAAAAAAACAAAAAATTGGCTCTTTTTAGATGGACACATAAGTGCTATGATAAAGCACAAAGATTTAGAAAAAAGAAAAAGGAGAAAAAGCCATGACAAAGAGAAACCCTCACCTTATCAAATGGGCACAGACCGCGCTTCTTGCCGCTCTATGCTATGTCGTATTTCAATTTTTACAGATTAAAATTCCTATGCCGGGAGGCGACGCCACATCTTTCCATGCCGGAAACGCTTTTTGCGTCCTCGCCGCTCTTTTGCTCGGGGGATCCTACGGCGGTCTCGCCGGAGCGGTCGGGATGGGAATCGGCGATCTTTTAGATCCCGTGTATGCGGTATCTTTTCCCAAAACGTTTTTGTTAAAATTTTGTATCGGTGTGATTACCGGTCTTGTAGCTCACAGGATTGCCCATATCAGCAGCAGTCAGGACCCAAAATATATCTTCCGCTGGAGTCTGATCGCCTCCTGCGCCGGAATGCTTTTTAACGTCATCTTTGATCCGCTTGTCGGTTATTTCTATAAGCAGTATATTTTAGGTCAGCCTCAGGAAATGGCTTCTGTGCTTGCAAAGTGGAGTACGCTGACTACCTTTGTCAACGCCGTGATCTCTGTCGTTCTTGCCACGGCGCTCTACAGTCTGCTCCGCCCCGCTCTGGCTAAACAAGGTATGCTGCTGCCTGTCGGGCGCTCCAAGACTTCTTCCCACGCAGGCGCACATTCTTAAAAAAACACTCATCTTCCCGGATGGAAAAGTATCACGCTCTTTCCTCCCCCAAAAGAAAAAATCTTCCTGTAACGCTTCAGGACTTGCAAAAGTCTGAGCGTTACAGGAAGATCTCTTTTTTATCAGGGATGGCGGACAGCGCCGCCCGTCATCCCCGGCTTTTTCTATCTTTGTATCTCTGTCAAATTCTTATTTGCCGAAATATCTCTCCAGAAGTCCCTGGAATGCTTTTCCGTGACGCGCCTCATCGCGTGCCATCTCATGAACCGTGTCATGAATTGCGTCTAAGTTTGCTGCCTTTGCGCGTTTTGCGAGATCTGTCTTTCCAGCTGTCGCACCGTTTTCAGCTGCAACTCTCATCTCCAGATTTTTCTTTGTGCTGTCTGTCACTACTTCGCCTAAGAGTTCTGCGAATTTTGCCGCATGTTCTGCCTCTTCATAAGCAGCCTTCTCCCAGTATAATCCGATTTCCGGATATCCTTCTCTGTGTGCTACTCTGGCCATTGCAAGGTACATACCAACCTCTGAACATTCGCCTTCGAAGTTTGCTCTTAAATCAGCTAAGATGTCTTCCGGCACACCCTGAGCAACGCCTACCACATGCTCTGCAGCCCATGTCATCCCTTCTTCCTGTTTTGTAAACTTGGAAGCCGGCGCTTTGCAGATTGGACAGAATTCCGGAGCTGCATCTCCTTCATAAACATAACCGCATACATTACATACAAATTTAGCCATAGTACAAATCTCCTTTTCTCTCAGAAATATTGGTTGTTTCGTTTCATAAAACAGTAATGATTACTGATATTAATTTATCACATTTTTTTTCAGCCGTCAAGATATTTTTGAAAAATTTTTTTATGTTTTTATGTTTCCTGTAAACAGTCTTTACAGATACCGTAAAAATAGGAAATACAGTGATCGATCTCTCCGATCCCTTCAGCGGAAGCTTTTTCCTCATATTCTTTGCTGTCCACTCTCAAATCGATAATGCGGTTGCACTTTTTGCAGACAAAGTGCTGATGGGGAGAGACATTGCCGTCAAAATGGTCGGCCCCGTCTCCTGTCGTGAGCTTATGGATTTCACCCATCTCTGACAATAAGGCAAGATTTCTGTAAACAGTTCCCAGGCTGATGTGGGGAAACTGTTCGCGAAGATTCAGATAAATAACGTCTGCTGTAGGGTGATCTTTTCTCTCTGCGAGAAATTTTTTGATGCATTCTCTCTGTTTGCTGTATTTTAACCCGGCCATAAGATCCTCCTTCCTATTATAATAATGATAATAATTACTATAATTTTATAGGATAACTCTTATGATGTCAAATAGTTTTCTATCGAAATAAAAAATGTTTTTCATTTCTTAAGATTCTTCTGCACGGACAGCTTTATGGCAAATACCTCTTGATTTTTAAAGTGACATGATATAATATATCAATATCAATACATAGTTTTCAATACTACATCGTATAATATGATTATATCAGAATGTCAGGTTCAAAAGGAAAGGAGGCTTTTTTATGAAGCACAAAATTAAAGATCCCGGAAGCGCAATCACTCATTTTATCGGTATGCTCATGGCGATGTTTGCCGCACTGCCTCTTCTGATTAAAGCTGCAAGAGATCCTGATCCCATTCATATCGTCTCTCTGAGCATTTTTATCGTCAGTATGATTCTGCTCTATGCCGCAAGCACCATCTATCACTCTCTCGATCTTTCCGAGAAGGTCAACCGGCGTCTGCGCAAGCTGGATCATATGATGATTTTTATCCTGATTGCGGGTTCGTATACTCCTATCTGTCTGATCGTCTTAGATCAGCCTCTTGGTCTGTATCTGTGCGCGCTTGTCTGGACTATCGCCGTCGTGGGAATTGTCATCAAGGCTTTCTGGATTACTTGTCCGAAATGGTTTTCTTCTATATTATATATCGCTATGGGATGGCTATGTGTTCTGGCGTTTACCCAGCTTTTGAATTCACTCTCGCCGAGCGCGTTCGGATGGCTTCTTGCCGGAGGTATCATCTATACGCTGGGCGGCATCATTTATGCCTTAAAGCTTCCGGTATTTAACAACCGTCATAAGAATTTCGGTTCCCATGAAATCTTTCACTTGTTTGTCATGGGCGGCAGCATTTGTCATTTCATCGTGATGTATGTTTTCGTCGCATAATGTACGTGTGGTTTCCGCGCAGGTGGGAATACCTTTTCCGTCAATTTATGTAAAGGAGCTGCCGCTGCTTCAGGCAGCTCCATTTTTATAAAAAGCAACCGACAAAACTTGTATCTTCTCTTTTGGGACGGATTCCCATGAAAATCTGATTTTTATATCCGGGTAAATGGTATCGGTAATCGATTGCGGATCGTATCCTTTTTTGTCTGCGGCGTCATCTATATGATTAGTATATCCGTTCTCACAAAAAAGGTTCCTCTTTATTCTGACTCCAGATAGAGAACGGGATCAACCGGTTCCCCGTCCTTTTTCATCTGAAAGTAGAGATTGCTTCCCTCTACACAGTAATATTTTGTCGGCTCGCTGATATATCCGATCACTTCTCCCTGTTCTACGAGATCTCCTTCCTGGACGGTCAGTTCCTTGAGCTGTCCGTAGATCAGTTCATAGTTGTTTCCAAGATCCATCGTAACCGTTGTCCCTGTCTCTTCGTCCACCGCGACAGATTCAACAATTCCTCTTGCGCTTGCGACGACAGGGGAACCTGTCTCCTGTCCGATTATGAGAGCCGGATTATATTTGTATTGGTTTAAGGTTGGAAAATAGACGGTTCCGTTCATGCTGTAGTCCAGAAGAATTTCTCCCGCGGCTGGCCACATCAGTACGTCCGTGTCCTGAAAATTCACGGTGGGAGCGATCTGGACCTGCGCCTGGTTTGTCACAACCTCCTCTGCGTCCTGTGTCTCCTGCGCAGTCTCAGACTCTGTCTGCTCCTCTTTCTCAGATTCTGTCTCATATTCCACTTCCTGACCGGAGACGTCTACGGCTTCCTGCGTCTCTTCCTCCTGAATCTGGGTTTCTTTCTGCGCGGTGTCCGTCCCCTGCGTCTCTTCCTGATTCAGATCAATGATTCTGCTCTGCTGTTCCTGCCTTTTTTGTTCCAGCTGGCTGACAGAATAATAACCGACAAATGCCAGACTACCCATCAGGCACAGGCTCAGCGCCCAAATCGTGCCTTTCTTGTTCAAAAATTTTTTCATTTTTTTCACCTCGCGCTATGATTATTCATTCCTGGGTTAGTCATATCATTGCCAGATTTGTGAAATTTATTCTGTCTGTCCGCAATCGTCTCTTTGTGAGTCCGTCCCGCCGCCCGCCGCGCAAAAACAGCCTTTGCGGCAGGAAATCCCTGTGCAAAAACAGCCTTTGCGCAGGGATTTCCCTCCGCAAAGGCTGTCTGATAAAAATTTTTATTCTTCTTCTGGTTCCACAGTCACATGATCCAGATGCCAGATTTCATCTACATACTGCTGAATCGTTCTGTCTGCTGTGAATTTTCCGCTGCATGCCGTGTTGAGCATGGCCATTCTCGCCCATCTCGTCTCATCTCTGTATGCTTCCTCTACGCGTTTTTGAGCTGCCGCATAGGATTTGAAGTCAGCCAGGATAAAGTATGTGTCTGCGCGCTCGCTGCTGTTTGTGTTTAAGAGAGAATCATAGATTTCACGGAACAGCTCCGGATTCTGCGGGGAATACTCTCCGTTGATCAGCTGCATGAGCACTCTGCGGATATCCTGGTCGTTGTTGAAGTAATCCATCGGACGATAGCCGCCGTTCTGTTCATAGTTGATTACCTGCTCTGCGCTCAGACCGAAGATAAAGGCGTTTTCCTCTCCAACCTCTTCTACGATTTCCACGTTGGCGCCGTCCATCGTTCCCAGTGTCGGAGCTCCGTTTAACATGAACTTCATGTTTCCTGTACCGGAAGCTTCCTTGCTGGCCGTGGAGATCTGCTCTGACACATCTGCCGCTGCAAAGATAATCTCCGCATTTGACACACGGTAGTCCTCGATGAAGACAACCTTTAATTTTCCGTTGATCGATCTGTCGTTGTTGATCACGTCCGCAACGGAGTTGATCAGTTTGATCGTCAGCTTCGCTCTGCGGTATCCTGCCGCTGCCTTCGCTCCGAAGATAAACGTTCTCGGATAGAAGTCCATCTCCGGGTGATCCTTGATGGTGTTGTACAGATGCATCACATGCAGAATGTTCAGAAGCTGGCGTTTATACTCATGGAGACGTTTTACCTGCACGTCAAAGATTGAGCGCGGATCTACGTCAACGCCATTGTGTTCCTTGATGTATCTTGCCAGGCGGATTTTGTTCTGATATTTGATGTTCATAAATTCCTGCTGCGCCTTTTTGTCGTCCACAAACAGCTTCAGCTTTGCGATCTGAGGCAGATCCGTTATCCATTCATTTCCGATATGGTCTGTCACCCAGTCTGCAAGGAGCGGATTTGCGTGAAGCAGGAAACGTCTCTGTGTGATTCCGTTCGTCTTGTTGTTGAACTTCTCCGGCATCATCTCATAGAAGTCTCTAAGTTCCTGTTTTTTCAGGATCTCTGTGTGGAGCTGCGCAACGCCGTTTACGGAATATCCGGCCACAATCGCCAGGTGCGCCATCTTCACCTGTCCGTCATAGATGATCGCCATCTTGCGGATTTTTTCCTGGTTTCCAGGATATTTTTTCTGAATCTCAATGATAAATCTGCGGTTGATCTCCTCGATAATCTGGTAGATTCTCGGGAGAAGTCTTGAGAATAATTCGATCGGCCATTTTTCCAGCGCTTCCGCCATAATCGTGTGGTTTGTGTACGCGCATGTCTTTGTCGTGACCTCCCACGCTTCATCCCATTCCATGCCTTCCTCGTCCACAAGGATTCTCATCAGCTCTGCGATCGCAACGGTCGGATGCGTATCGTTGAGCTGGAACGTTACCTTCTCATGGAATTTGTGCAGATCGCTGTGTTTTTTCTTATATTTTTCAATCGCTGCCTGTACGCTGGCCGAGATGAAGAAATACTGCTGTTTTAATCTCAGCTCTTTTCCGGAGTAGTGATTGTCGTTCGGGTAGAGCACGTCGACAATGTTCTTTGCAAGGTTTTCCTGCTCTACCGCTTTGTGGTAGTCTCCCTTGTCAAAGGAATCCAGATGGAATTCGTTGATTGCCTCTGCATCCCATACGCGCAGAGTATTTACCACATGGTTGTTGTATCCGACAATCGGGATATCGTACGGAATGGCTCTGACTGACTGATATCCCTCCTGGACAAAATCATTTCTCTTTGTCTTTTCATTGTATACGACACGGATATAACCGCCGAATTTTACCTCTTTTGCGTATTCCGGGCGGCGCAGCTCAAAAGGATTGCCGTCTTTTAACCAGTTGTCCGGAACCTCCACCTGATATCCGTTTTCAATTTTCTGTTTAAACATTCCATAGCGGTAGCGCACGCCGCATCCATAGGCCGAATATCCCAAAGTAGCGAGGGAATCCAGAAAACATGCGGCAAGTCTTCCAAGTCCGCCGTTTCCTAAAGCAGCGTCCGGCTCCTGGTCTTCGACCGCATTCAAATCAATCCCCATCTCTGCGAGCGCTTCCTTTACCGGTCCGTAAGCCGTCAGATTGATCAGGTTATTTCCAAGGGCGCGTCCCATCAAAAATTCCATCGACATGTAGTAAACCGTCTTTGGATCCTGTTCCTCATACGCTTTCTGCGTTGCCATCCAGTCGTTGATGATTACGTCTTTTACAGCGTAAGAAACTGCCTGGAAAATCTGCTGCGGCGTCGCCTCATCCAGTGTTCTTCTGTACAGTGTTCTTACATTATCCTTCACACTCTGTTTAAAAGCTTCCTTTTGAAATAATTTGTTCATGAGAACCTCCTATTTATGATTGATTTCTACGCCCATGGTTACTGTCTCACCATTGATGTTCCATTCTTTCACATAGCCGTTAGTTTCTCCAAATGTAATGCTGTCGGCAAGAACCTCTTCTTTTATCTTGTCCCCAAATTTCTTAAAGATCTCTTCTATTTTCTGGTTTCCTGCCGCATAGATGTTGATTCTGTCCATAACCTCAAAATCAGCTTCTTTTCTCATCGTCTGAATTTTGCTGATCAGCTCTCTGACAAATCCTTCCTCGATCAGCTCCGGCGTCAGATTCGTGTCAAGCACTACGGTTACCTCTCCCTCTGTCTGGGAGACATATCCTTCCACCTGAGCCGTCTCGATCAACAGGTCTTCCTCTGTCAGGGCTACCTTCTGTCCGTCGATGTCAAGGGTGATCGCGCCGTCCGCCTTCAGCTCATCCATCGCTGCGTTTCCGTCCAGCTGCGGCAGCATCTGGCGGATCTTTCCGAGCAGTTTTCCGTATTTTGGTCCCACTGTCTTTAACTGCGGCTTAAAGCTGTAGGATGTAAACGCTCTCACATCATCCGTAAACTGGATTTCTTTTACATTCAGCTCATCCTTGATGATATCCGCGAAGAATGCAGGCAGCGCCTCCGGCGCTTTCACAAACATCTTGCCGATCGGCTGTCTGTTTTTGATGTTCGCCTCATTTCGGCAGGCTCTTCCCATCACGACGATCTCGAGCACTTCCTCCATATTCTGTTCCAGCTCCGCATCGATCCACTCTGTCTTTACAGCCGGATAATCGCACAGGTGAATGCTCTCCGGCGCGGACGGATCCACTTTTCTGACCAGGTTCTGGTAGATATCTTCTGTCATGAACGGGATCATAGGAGCCGCTGCCTTTGCCACCGTCACCAGAGCTGTGTACAGCGTCATGTATGCGTTGACCTTGTCCTGCTCCATTCCCTTTGCCCAGAAGCGCTCGCGGCTTCTGCGCACATACCAGTTGCTCATATCGTCCACAAAACTCTGAAGAGCTCTGGCAGCCTCCGGAATCTTGTAGTGCTCCAGATCGCTGTCTACCTCCTGCACCATCGTGTTCATCTTTGAGAGCAGCCATCTGTCCATGACAGACAGTTTTTCATACTCCAGCTGATATCTCGTCGGATCAAACTGGTCGATTTCCGCGTACAGCACGAAAAACGCGTACGTGTTCCACAGCGTGCTCAGGAACTTGCGCTGTCCCTCCTGAACGGCTTTTCCGTGGAAGCGGTTCGGCAGCCACGGCGCGCTGTTGATGTAGAAATACCAGCGGATCGCATCGGCCCCGTATGTCTCAAGCGCCTCAAACGGGTCGACCGCATTTCCCTTTGATTTGCTCATCTTCTGACCGTTTTCGTCCTGAACGTGTCCCAGCACAATGACATTTTTGTACGGCGCTTTGTTGAAGATCAGCGTAGAGATCGCCAGAAGAGAGTAAAACCATCCTCTCGTCTGATCGACTGCCTCAGAGATAAAGTCAGCCGGGAACTCTTTTTCAAACAATTCTTTATTTTCAAACGGATAGTGGTGCTGGGCAAACGGCATAGAGCCGGAGTCAAACCAGCAGTCGATCACTTCCGGAACGCGGTGCATCTCTTTTCCGCACTTTGGACACCGGATCGTCACAGCGTCGATATAGGGCCGGTGAAGCTCAATATTGTCCGGGCAGTTGTCCGACATCTCCTTGAGTTCTGCGATGCTTCCGATCGAGTGCATATGACCGCATTCGCACTGCCAGATATTGAGCGGAGTTCCCCAGTAGCGGTTTCGGCTGATTCCCCAGTCCTGAACGTTTTCCAGCCAGTCGCCGAAGCGTCCTTTTCCGATGCTCTCCGGGATCCAGTTGATCGTGTTGTTGTTGCGGATCAGGTCGTCTTTCACTGCCGTCATCTTGATAAACCAGGATTCTCTCGCATAATAGATCAGAGGCGTATCGCATCTCCAGCAGTGCGGGTAGCTGTGTTCAAACACCGGAGCGGCATACAGCAGACCTCTCTCGTTGAGATCCTTTAGGATCATTGGATCTGCTTTCTTGCAGAATACGCCGGCCCACGGCGTCTGCTCCGCCATCTCGCCTTTTGCGTCCACCAGCTGCAGGAAAGGCAGATCATATTTTCTTCCGACCTTCGAGTCGTCCTCGCCGAACGCTGGCGCAATGTGGACGATACCGGTACCGTCTGTCAGGGTAACGTACGTGTCGCAGACTACATAGTAGGCTTTCTGCTTCATCTGCACAAACGGGAACAGCGGCTCGTATTCCTTGTACTCCAGCTCTTTTCCGGTGCAGGACTCTAAAACCTCGTACTTTCCTTCTCCAAGCACTTTGTCGCACAGCGCCTGCGCCAGATAGTAGACGGTTCCGTCCTCTGCCTTCACTTTCACATACGTCTCGTCCGGGTTGACGCACAGCGCCACGTTCGACGGCAGCGTCCACGGCGTCGTCGTCCACGCCAGGATATAAGCGTCCTCGTCTTTTGCCTTAAATTTTACAACTGCGGAGCGCTCCTTCACGTCCTTGTAGCCCTGTGCCACTTCGTGGCTGGAGAGCGGCGTACCGCAGCGCGGGCAGTACGGCACAATCTTATATCCCTTATAGAGCAGACCCTTTTCCCAGATCTGCTTAAGCGCCCACCACTCCGACTCAATAAAATCATTTTCATAAGTCACATAGGGATGCTCCATGTCAGCCCAGAATCCGACTGTGCCGGAAAAGTCCTCCCACATCCCTTTATATTTCCATACACTCTCTTTGCAGTGCTTGATGAACGGCTCCAGACCGTATTCTTCGATCTGTTCCTTTCCGTCCAGCCCCAGCATTTTCTCAACTTCCAGCTCTACCGGAAGTCCGTGCGTATCCCATCCGGCTTTTCGAGGAACCATATACCCTTTCATTGTACGGTATCTGGGAATCATATCCTTGATCACACGCGTCAAAACGTGTCCGATATGGGGTTTTCCATTCGCGGTGGGCGGTCCGTCATAAAATATATAAGTTTCTCCCTTTTTGCGGCTGTCTATACTTTTTTCGAAAATTTCGTTGTCTTCCCAGAACTTTTTGATTTTCTTTTCTCTGTCAACAAACTTCAAGTCTGTAGATACTTTGTCGTACATGGTGTTCCTCCTTCATAAAATCTTCTCTCTTTTTGCCTTGCCTCTAACCGAAAAAAGCTTCCGACCTGTTTCTGGCACGAAAGCACTAGCCTTAAATTTCTGTATTGTTTAATTATATACATCTTTTTTCTCATTGTCAATTTTATCTTTGATTTATTTGGGTCTTCGCCCTGTCTCTTTCTGCCTGTATACCTGCGTTTTTTCTCTTTTGGGTCAAAAAAAGCAGTCTGCCCTGCGCTAATTTCCCGAAAGTCTGCCGGGAACGCTTGCAGAGCAGACTGCTCTGTGTGATTTTGACCGCTTTTATGACGGATCTTCGTGCGGTTTTTCTGTTTTTTTCTCTTTGATCTCCACTGTGGTGCCGGTCTTTTTTCTTCCGAGTCTCGTAAGAATGCTTTCTTTTTTAGGTTCTTCTTCCTGTTTTTCCGGCGACTCCTCAAAATCTGCCGTCTCCGGCTCAGAGTCGTCCTCCATCAGCGCAATCCCCGGCGCTCTGTTTTCCTGTTTTGCCAGAGGAAACACAACCGTCACCTTAAACAGATCTCCGTCAAGGTAGATGGAGAATTCTCCGTTTTGCAGCTCTGTCAGATTTTTTGCGATTGACAGCCCCAGACCGCTCCCTTCTGTGCTTCTTGAGATATCTCCGCGGATAAAGCGCTCTGTCAGCTCGCTGGCTTCGATGTTGAGCGCCTGCTCCGATATATTTTTAATCGAGAATTCCATCCTTTCATTTTCGACCTTGATATCCACATACACTCTTGTATTGGGCATGGCGTATTTAAATACGTTATTGTAGAGGTTTTCCACAATCCGCCAGATTCTCCTTCCGTCCGCCCAGATGAAAACGGGACCGTCCGGGACGCGGACAACCAGCTCCAGCCCTTTCGTCTCGAACTTTTCGCTGAATTCCCCGTTTGTCTGAAGGAGAAGCTCTTTAAAGTTCAGTTTCATATACTCCAGCTTAATATTGCCGGAACTGATCTTCGACGCTTCCAGCAGATCCTCTGTCAGATGTTTTAATCTCTGCGATTTGTTCTCCAGGATTTTCAGGTATTCCACGGCTTTCTCATCCTGTACGTTTTGTCTTTTCAGAAGATCTATATAATTGATGATAGACGTCAAAGGCGTCTTAATGTCGTGGGAGACGTTCGTGATCAGGTCTGTCTTAAGCCGCTCGCTCTTTAGGTTCTCCGCCACTGTCTTTTGGATTCCGCTCCCGATCAGGTTCAGGTTTTCCGCCATATCTCTGTTGCTGCCATGAAATTTTTCCAGGTCAAACTGATAGTGGATATCCCCGTTTTTCAGCTGTTCGATTCCTTCATTGATCTGGCTTCTCTGCACGCCCTCTCTTAACAGAAAATACAGAAATCCCAGGTCAAACGCGATCAGGACGATCCATTCCAGCTGGTTGAGGAAAAAGCAGCATCCAATGTTCAGAATCAGAAGGCTCAGATAATAGAGGACAATCCTCACTGTAATTTTCCGGTTCAGGATACATTTACGGATTCCTGCTGTCAGCCTCAGGATGACGCTGCGTTTCCACACGTTTCTTGTCCGGACTCTGCGGACCAGGCTTAGATAGGCAGACAGCCCTATCATATTTGCAAAGATAATCAGAACGCTGTAAGATCCGACCAGAACGGCGTTCAGATACAGCGTATTCAAAAGTCTCATCATGCTGTATCCGATCAGCGCAATTTCCCCTGCTATCATCAGCACAATCGCTTCGACCGGAATTCTGTCAAAGTCTTTTGCGTAAATTCTGGAATTTAAGTCGATCTTTCCCGTTGTGACGGTCAGGTAAGAGACCAGCACCAACACAATTACAATTCCGATAATTCCCAGAATCAGCGAAACCGTAACCGTGTTCCAGTAGTCGACGTACTGCCGCCCGTATTCATAAAATTCATCCTGGATCGGAAAGTTTGTGTCAATCCCGACTACAAGGCGGCATTCCTGCATCTGATACGGAATGCTGCTCAAAAACGCAAACAGATCGTTTGTGATCGCCGCGAGGTCACTCTCTACGGAGAGATCACGAAAATCCATCACCACATACGTGCCCAGATTCAGCACCTCCTCCTCTGAAAGGTCGGTGTTGCTGAATACCGTCTTGTCATTTTCGTCCAGTACGAGATATTTTAGATTTGTCCGGTCCCCCGGAAAATGGTTTTTATATTGGTTATACTGCCATACGTCTGACCAGATCGCTTCCACCGTGCAGCTCAGATAGTAATAGTAGTCGGCTGCGCTGACGCCCGTCATCGAGGCATACTCCAAGATACTGCTGTATCCGATCGGAGCGTAAATCTCTTTGAGCGGGGGCGTGTCGGAGACTTGGTCGACACTGTAATATTCAATGCCTTCCTGCTCCCACGCAAGCAGATCTTTTAGATAATAGCCGATGCCGTGGGTGATCTCCCCGGTAATAATATCCTTTTTTACATAATCTGCAATGTCTACAATGCGGTCCGGGTCATACAGACCGTTCGTCTCAAATTTACATTTTCCGGACAGATACGTCATCAGACTTGCCACTTCATTGAGCACTTGATTTTTATACGTCTCGGACTCCAGATAATCGCTGCTGTTTTCTTCCTCCAGCCAGGCGGAAGAATTATCCAGCGCGCGCAGATAAAATAAGGACGACAAAAACACAAGCAAAATCGCA
This sequence comes from uncultured Eubacteriales bacterium, assembly GCA_963929865.1. Taxonomy (GTDB): domain Bacteria; phylum Bacillota; class Clostridia; order Lachnospirales; family Lachnospiraceae; genus JAGZHZ01. Next base: position 54,963 of record CAWVKK010000054.1, read on the forward strand.
ATATGCACCAGCAAAACTGCTGTTCCTTTTAATTGTGCCGAATAATATTTTCCTCTCATATGGGACTTTCACCTATGCCTTTCCAGTACGCCCCGGTCTGCTAATGCCGCCGTGATCTGTCACAGTTTTTCCACTTTATATCCAACTCCCCACACTACTTTTAAATACTGCGGGTTCTTCGGATTAATCTCAATTTTTTCCCGAATATGACGAATATGAACGGCAACGGTGTTATCCGCTCCTATGGCGTCTTCGTTCCAGATGCTCTCATAGATCTGATCGATCGAGAATACTTTTCCCTGATTTTTTACGAGGAGCAGCAAAATATTGTATTCAATCGGCGTCAGCTTCACGACCTCTCCATCCACGGTCACTTCTTTTAAATCGTCCCGGATAATCAGACCGCCTGTCTGGTATACCTGTCCGTCGTCCTCCGCCATATTACCCAGCTTTGTGTAGCGGCGCAGCTGAGACTTCACGCGCGCCACCAGCTCCAGAGGGTTAAACGGCTTCGTCACATAATCGTCGGCTCCGATGTTGAGTCCTAAAATTTTGTCAGAGTCTTCTGACTTTGCCGACAGAATAATGATCGGTATGCTGCTCGTCTCGCGCACCTTCAAGGTTGTGTGGATGCCGTCGAGTCTGGGCATCATCACATCCACAATCAGAAGATGGATCTCCTCTTTTTCCATAATCTCAAGCGCCTGCTGTCCGTCGTACGCCTTGATCACATGGTACCCTTCCTGTACCAGATAAATTTCAATCGCATTTACAATCTCTTTGTCGTCGTCACAAACTAAAATATTAAACACTCGCTCCGCCTCCTTCAACTTTTTCTCCTGCCTCTCTTTTTTCTCTGATAGTCCTCTGAAGCCATTCATACAAATCCTGGTATACTTTTTTTCTGTCCAGCTCGTTTAAGATTTCATGCCGGTCGCCTGGGTATAGTCTGCACATAATCTTTTTCATGCCAGCCTCCCGAAACATCTCGGCCGTTTTTTTGACTCCTTTTCCATAATCTCCAACCGGGTCTTCCTCCCCCGCCGCAAACAGGATGGGAAGATTCTTCGGCATTTTCTGGATATAATCCCGGTTTGCCAGCTTTGCAAGGCTTAAAAACAGGTTGTAATATCCGTTTAAGGTAAACACAAACCGGCATCTCTCATCCGCCAGGTAAGCGTCCACGATTTTTGCGTCTCTCGTCAGCCAGTCTTTATCTGTTCTGGCTGGTCTCAGCCTTCTATTATACGAGCCGAACGCCAGAGAATCAATCCATTTGCTTCTGTAGTGCCATCCTTTTAGAGCGGCTATCATCTTTGTCAGCTTCATCCCCATCACGGCTTCCAGCCTCGTGTGGTATCCGGTTCCCATAATAATCGCGCCGTCGAGTTCCTCCCCATAGCAGCAGAGATATTGTCTTGCCAAAAAAGATCCCATACTGTGCCCGAGCAGAAAATACGGGACGTCAGGATACAGCTCCTTCGTCTTCCGCTGAAGCTGATGCAGATCCAGAAGCAGCACCGTATTTCCGTTTTTCTCCGCAAAAAAACCGTACTGGTCTCTGTTTCTGACCGACTCTCCGTGACCCAGGTGATCGTTTCCCGTCACCAGAAATCCTCTTTCTGTCATATATCGGGCAAAATCTTCATATCGTTCTATAAATTCTACCATTCCGTGTGAAATCTGTAAGATTCCTCTTACTTCTGTGTCCGGTATCCACCGGACTGCATGAATCAAGGTTTTATGATCGTGGGATAAATATTGAATATGAATTTTTTTCATTCCCATCATCTCCTTATATCTGGTATTTTACCACATTTTCCAATATAGCACACCATCCTTTGAACATTATTAAGATTATCGAAATATTCTTTGAGAATTTTCTTTAACATCCGCCGCCAAAAACAGCTGTTTTTCCTTTTCTTTCTGTCTATCATCATATCGGAATCCAGCGCAGTTTGCAACAAAAAACACTGTATGTCCTGATTTTCATCAGAACTACAGTGCCCTTTTTGTCGTTTCTGCGCGGTCTCACAGCCGCGCTGTCCAAATGACCGTGATCCTGCGCGGCTGCGAAATCTTTGGGATATTCTATTTATATGGCTTTCGTCTTTATGCGGCTTCTTCCTCTGCCTGGTAAGAGTCAATCAGATCCTGAATTTCCTGATCTGCCTCTACGCCCTCAAGGTCGTACAGATAGCCGTCAAAGTCGTCGAGCGTCCAGGCTCCGTCTTCATATTTATAGACAAGGTCCAGCCGTCCCAGATACTGATCCTGCTCTCCGCCGCCCTGTACGATCGGAGTGCTCTTAAATCCGTCCTCGCCCGGATAGTAGATCGGATCTGTGATGATGTAGTGGTCGTCTGCTCCGATAACTGCGGAGACGCCCGCTACGTTTGCAATCTTTGTGTCCACAGCAAGTCCCGTATGGGAAAGTACGATCGTGATATCTGTCTGAGGATCCACCTCTTCCATCAGATTTGCCACCGTGATCTCCCCGCTCTCAAACACCTTGTCGGAAACCTCTTCCCATTCTCTGTTCTGCGGCTTTAAAGAGGTCACGCCGATAATTCCGATGTCGAGACCGCCCACTTCCTTGATGATATACGGCTCTACATTGTCAATCAGCTCTCCGCTCTCTTCCATGGTCACGTTTGCGCACAGAGTCGGGAATTCAGCCAGAGCGATCAGATTCTGAAGCTGCTCATTGCCTTCCTCCGGTGTGCCGCCGTCTGTCGGAACGCGGAAGTCATTGTTTCCTAATACCCATGCGTCGTATCCGATTGCGTTTAAGACATTCATCTCAGGGATTCCCTGCTCTTCCTGGAGTTCTCCTCTCAGGAAAATATCTCCCCCGTTCAGCACCAGAAGATTGTCTGTGGTCTCTCTCGCCTCATCGATCAATGTCTTAAACTGCGGAAGACGCTCCAGACGTCCATGGATGTCGTTGTCGTAGATGATGGACAGTTCGTAGGTGTCTCCCTCCTGTGCCTCTGCCGCGCAGACTGCCGGAGCGGCTGCCGCTGCCATCACGGATGCTGCTGCCGCCAGAATCGCTGCTTTCTTTTTGATTGCATGTTTCATGACCATTTTCCTCCTGTTAAAACCTCAATTTTCAATTCTTAATTCTTATCACAGGTTTTATCTTATCAGGGAATGGTTAATTTCTCATCATGGCTGTTTTAAATCTTTGTTAAACAATCGCTCAGCCGCGCGAACTGCTCCAGCGTCAGCGTCTCGCCGCGCACGTTTGCCGGAAGCCCCAGAGATTCGATCGCCTGTGCGATCTCTTCTTTGTCCGCGCTGATCTCACGGGAATTGTTCAGCCCGTTCTGGAGCGTCTTTCTCCTCTGGTTAAAAGAGGCGCGGATTAGGCGGAACATCATCGCCTCATCCTTCACCGCGACCGGCGGCTCTGTGTGGGCTTTGAGCCGGATCACTGCGCTTGCGACCTTTGGTCTTGGCAGAAAGCAGTTCAGCGGAACATTGGCCACAATATACGGCTCGGCATAGTACTGGACGGCGAGAGAAAGCGCGCCGTAGTCCTTTGTCCCGGGACCGGCCTGCATTCTCTGCGCCACCTCTTTTTGCACCATCACCGTGATGCTCTCGATCGGCACGCGGTTTTCAAACAGACCCATGATAATCGGAGTCGTGATGTAGTACGGCAGATTCGCCACCACTTTGATCGGGCGTCCTCCATTTTTCTCGTCCGCCAGCTTTTTGATATCCACTTTTAAGATGTCCTCATGGATCACCGTCACGTTGCCATATCCCGAGAGCGTCTCCCGCAGGATCGGAATCAGCTCTTTGTCGATCTCGACCGCCGCGACTTCTCTCGCCGCCTCGGCGAGAGCCTGCGTCATCGTCCCGATTCCCGGACCGATCTCCAGGACAAAATCATCCTCTCCGATTTCCGCGGCCGCGATAATCTTGTCGAGCACCCGCGCGTCAATCAAAAAATTCTGACCAAATTTTTTCTGAAATGTAAACCCATATTTCTGGATCACTTCGATCGTCTTCTGGGGATTTGATAATTTTTCCATCCATGTACTCTCTTTCTATAAACGATACATCCTTTTCGCGTTTTCAAAGGTCGCCTGCTCCGCCTCTTTTGCGGTGATCCCCTTAAGAGATGCGATTTCTTCTATAATATAAGGAAGATTCAGAGAAGAATTGCGCTTTCCGCGGTTGGGCGCCGGGGCGAGGTACGGGCAGTCGGTCTCCACGAGAATGCTCTCCAGCGGCACCGCCTTTACAACCTCCTTCATGACCCTCGCCGTCTTAAAGGTGACGACGCCGCCCACACCGATATAGTACCCCATCTTCACGTACTCCTTCGCCATCTCGGCGGAACCGGAATAGCAGTGGATCACGCCTCCGGTCGTCCCGGCGTGCTCTGCCTTTATCATGTCAAACGTGTCCTGGGCAGCGTCTCTGCTGTGGACGATAACCGGCAGACCGACTTCCTTTGCAAGCTGAAGCTGTCTTTGGAACCATTGCTTCTGGATCTGCTTCGGGTGCGTCTTCCAGTGGTAGTCCAGACCGATCTCTCCGACCGCCACGATCTTTTCGAGACCGCACAGCGTCTTGATCCACTGCAGCTTTTCTTCATCGATATCATCCAGTTCATCCGGGTGAACGCCAACCGCCCCATAGATGAAGGGATACTGCTGCGTCAGCCGGACCGTGTCCATCAAATGGTCTGTACGGGTTCCGACATTGACGACAGCGGCAATCCCATTCTCCTCCATGGAGTTTAACAGTTCCTCGCGGTCTGCGTCAAAAGCCGGATCATCATAATGCGCATGGCTGTCAAATATCATGTTTTTCTCCATTCTTTTTTTCTGTCTTCCTAGCAGATTTCCGCTCCTGCCGGCATCTTCTTTTCCGGAACCATCAGGGCAAGCTCTCCGTTTTCATCCTCCGCGCACAGAATCATTCCCTCTGAGAGGATTCCCGCAAGCTTTGCAGGCTTCAGATTGACGAGCACCATCACCTTTTTGCCTACCATCTCCTGTGCGCTGTAATGCGCTTTGATTCCCGAGACAATCTGTTTTACCTGGCTTCCGATTTTGACCTTGGAGCAGAGCAGCTTTTTCGATTTCTTTACTTCCTCGCACGCGATGATCTCTCCGACCTGGAACTGCATTTTCTCAAAATCTTCAAACGTGATTTCCGGCTTTGCCTCGAGATCGATCACACTCTCCTCACTCTGCTCTTTTTGTTTCTCTGCGGCTTCCTCCTTTTTCGGGTGAAGCTCCTCAACTCTTTTCATGACCTCTTTGACGTCGAGGCGCGCGAACAGAATTTCCGGCTTTTCTGTCACTTTTGTCCCTGATTCGTACAGACCGAACATTGCGGCTTCCTCCAAGGTTCTGTCCTTTGCGTTTAACTGCTTTAAGATCTTCTCCGCTGTCTCAGGCATAAAGGATTTCAGCAGAACCGCGCCGATCGCGATGCTCTCTGTCAGGTTGTACAGCACGGTGGCGAGGCGGTCTTTTTTGTCCTCCTCTTTTGCGAGCGCCCACGGCATCGTCTCATCGATGTATTTGTTGCACCGCTTAAACACCGCAAAGATTTCTGAGATCGCGTCGGCCACGCGCAGATCCTCCATCTTGGCAGATACCTTTCCGACTGCCTTTGTGACGACAGATTTCAGCTCCGTGTCGACCTCCTCGCACACATTTTTGTTCTCGACAATTCCGCCGAAATATTTGTTTGACATGGAAATCGTTCTGTTGACAAGGTTTCCGAGCGTGTTGGCAAGATCTGAGTTCATTCTCTCCACCATCAGCTCCCATGTGATGACGCCGTCGTTTTCAAACGGCATCTCATGCAGCACGAAATAGCGGACCGCGTCGACACCGAAGAAATCGACCAGCTCGTCGGCGTAGAGCACATTTCCCTTCGACTTGCTCATCTTGCCGTCCCCCTGCAGCAGCCACGGATGACCGAATACCTTTTTCGGAAGCGGCAGACCCAGCGCCATCAAAAAGATCGGCCAGTAAATCGTGTGGAAACGGATAATATCTTTTCCGATCAGGTGCAGGTCGGCAGGCCAGTTTTTCAAAAACAGCTCCGAGCTGTCTCCGCCGCAGTCGTACCCGATTCCCGTGATATAGTTTGTCAGGGCGTCCAGCCATACATACGTCACATGCTTCGGGTCAAAGCTGACTGGAATTCCCCAGGTAAAGGACGTTCTCGACACGCACAGATCCTGCAGTCCCGGCAGCAGGAAGTTGTTCATCATCTCATTCTTTCTGGAAACCGGCTGGATGAAATCAGGGTGTTCGTTGATATAGTCGATCAGGCGGTCCGCATATTTGCTCATCTTGAAGAAATACGCCTCTTCCTTCGCAGGCTGAACCTCTCTTCCGCAGTCGGGACATTTCCCGTCGACCAGCTGGGACTCGGTGAAGAACGATTCGCACGGCGTGCAGTACATTCCCTCATAGTATCCTTTGTAGATGTCGCCCTGATCGTACAGCTTTTTGAAAATTTTCTGAACCTGAAGCTCATGGTCCGGATCTGTCGTCCGGATAAATTTGTCGTAGGAGGTGTTCATCAGATCCCAGATTCTTTTGATCTCGCCGGCTGTCCGGTCGACAAACTCCTTCGGCGTCACCCCTGCTTCCTCCGCCTTCAGCTCGATCTTCTGCCCGTGCTCATCAGTGCCCGTCTGAAAAAACACGTCGTATCCCTGCTGTCTTTTAAAGCGCGCGATGCTGTCCGCCAGTACAATCTCGTACGTGTTGCCGATATGCGGTTTCCCGGAGGTGTACGCAATCGCTGTTGTCATGTAAAATTTTTTCTTTTCCATGGTTGTCATCCTTCCCTTCATCAAATCATAAGATTAAATAAGATTAACAAGGCACTAAAAAAACCCGTCTTCTATCTGTATTTAGAAGACGGGCAAAATCCCGTGTTACCACTTCTCTTCATCCGACCCTCGCAGGTCAGACCTCGCCAAGTGCAGCTCACACTCTCCCGCTTTAACAGGCGGACCCCGTCGCAGCCTTGCAGAATCTCTTGTTCTCTGTTCGGTGCGCCGCTCAGAAGCCATCTTCCATCGCCCTGCCCACATCCTTCTCAGCTTCCGGATTTCTCTGTAATGGTCTCAGACAATCTACTCTCTTCGTCACTGCGTTTTCCTTTTTTTAGACTATCATATCGCACTTCCTATGTCAAGAAGCTTCCCCTTGCGTCCGCAAAAATCTCGTCTGTCTTTTCCGCTGTGCGGTCCATGGAAAAAGAGGAAAATAAAAAGAATACAGAGTAAAAATGCAAGATATTTTCTCATTTTTATTGACTGTTTCTCATTTTTTTCATACTATATAGATATTGGAGGCAAAAGGTCGTGCTTTTTTCGGGAGACCCGGGGGAAAGGTTTTCCAGTGTGAAAAAAGCAGACGAATGCACAGAAAAACGTGAAAAGATTCAGTATTGGGGAAAAGGAGAGGAAAGTATGAAAAGACAATGGAGAAAATTGGGGGCTGTTTTTGCAGCTGTTATGGCTCTCGGAACGCTGAACGCTCCTCTTAGCGGCGTATTCGCGGCAGAGGCAACTCAGGCAGAGGCAGCGGCAGATATGACTATCATTGAAACGGATAAAGGAATGATTCAGGGACTTCAGATCGCAGACGACCTTGTTCAGTACCGCGGCGTTCCCTACGCTGCTCCTCCTGTCGGCGATTTAAGATGGGCTGCGCCGCAGGACCATGAAGAGTGGGAAGGCATTCTGGACTGTACGGAATACCAGGCAATGGCAATGCAGATCTTATCCACGACAGACTGGTGGGGCGAGGAATTTTACTATGACTATATTGACAATTATCCGAACATGAGCGAGGATTGTCTCTATATTAATATCACAAGCCCTGCGACGAGTCCTGACGACAACCTGCCTGTATTGCTGTGGATGCACGGCGGCGCCAACATGCACGGCTTCAGCTACGAGGTAGAGTGTAATCCGGAGGAACTGGCAAGACGCGGTGTTATCGTGGTAGAAGTAGAATACCGTCTCGGCTTGTTCGGCTATATGGCGACTACCGCGCTGGCTGAGGATTCCGAGACCGGAACATCTGGAAACTACGGTCTGATGGACTGCATCAAGGCTCTTGAGTGGATTCAGACCAACATCAAGAACTTCGGCGGCGATCCTACCCGCGTCACAATCGCAGGTCAGAGCGCAGGCGCCGGAATGGCGAGCGCACTGCTCACCTCCCCTCTGGCAAAGGGATTATTCACAGGCGCTATCATGAATTCTTCCTTCACACCATTTGGAACAAGAACACCTTATGAGACAACTGTTGCAAACTGCGAAGCATGGCTGGAAGAAAAAGGATACGGCGATATGTCTCTGGAAGAGCTGAGAGATCTGCCGACCAGCGCATTTATGAATGAGACGACACAGAAGAGTGAAGTTTACGGCAAGGGCTTCGGCATCTGCCTTGACGGATATGTCCTGACAGAGGATCCAGGCGAATTCTTCTCCAAGGAAGGATGCCTCGACGGCGTCAACCTGCTGTTCGGCTCCAACTCCGGCGAGAGCAACGGATCCTTCAGCCTGACGACACAGGAAGATTTCTTCGCATCCTCAAAGGAGAGATACGGAGATCTGTACGACCAGTACAACTTTGAAGAACTCTTTAAGACGACCGACGATATCGCTGCAACCATGGAAAGCCTTCGTCTTTCCAGCCAGCTCACCTCCACGACGAGCCGTATGGGCGGACTGATGCTGAGCGAATTAAATCCTGACAGCAATCTGTACATGTACTTCTTCAGCCACTGGACACCGGGAAGAGAAGAAGAAATCCGCTGGTCATGGCACAGCTCAGAATTATGGTACGTATTTGATTCCATGCGCGATGTTCCGGAGCAGCGCGACTGGACAGAGCTTGACTATCAGATCGGCGATATGTGCTCTACCTACTGGGCAAACTTCTGCGCAACCGGCAATCCGAACGGCGACGGTCTTCCGATCTGGACGTCTCTGTCGATGGATACTCCGTATTTCATGGAGTGGGGCGATGAGTTCAATCTCCGCTCTGGCTTCTATGGCGGCACAAAATATGAGGACCGCGACAATCTGCTGGTAGACTATGTGATCAGCAACTACGGGCTTGAGGAATATTTCGGGGAATAATCCAAACCCTTTCACGCAGTCTTGCTTAAAAATGTCATAACAGATTCTGAGCTTTCTCCTTTTCCGGCAAAGAAGGAGATGCCCGAAAAGAGAAAGCTCAGATCAGATACTATTGTATCATCTTTTCACGTTTTTGTTTTTGAAAGGAGACAGGGCTTAGCCCTGTCTTTTTTCTGAATACCTTGCAGAAATATTTGACGTCCCTGTATCCCGACAGCTTTGCCGCCTGCGCCGCCGTGCATCCAGGATCGCTCAGGCACTGCTTTGCCGCCTCGATCCGGCGCTGCGTCAGGTATTCGGTAAAAGACACCCCAACCTCTTTTTTAAACAGAAATCCCAGATATGTCGGGTGAAGATAAATCTCGGACGCCGCCGCCTTCAGCGACACCGGCTCCGCATAGTGCTTTTCAATCCATCTTTTTGTCCGCTCGACATACCCGCATTCCAGATCCCGCCGCCCCGGTGCCGAAGACGTCTGCCCTTTTGAATCCGCCTCCATCTTTTGCAGGACGCGCGATACCGAATTTTGCAGTTCAAGCGGCTTGAGCGGCTTGAAGAGAAAATCGTCCACCCCCAGCTGCACGGCAGTCCGGATGTCTTCAAACCTTACCTGCGCGCTGACCACAATAAAGTGCGTCTGCAGTTCCATTTCCCTTGTCTGTCTGATCACGTCAAGACCGTTCATTCCGCTCAGCAAAAGATCCACGACGACAAGATCCGGTCTCTTTCGGCAGATGACATCCAGCAGCTCCCTCCCGCACACAGTCAGGGATGTAATCATAAGCTCCTGGTGTACCTGCCGGATTACCGATAAGAGATCGTCCGGCACACGGCTCCCGCTGTCCGCTATGATAAGTTCATGCATACCTCTCCCTTCCTTCCTTTTTGCTCTTATGACATCTGCTGTCTCTATTTTATCATTTTTTCTTTTTGAAAAACAGAAGGATTCTTGCTGTTTCTTCTCTTTTCTTGCTGTCCGCGGTGAAAAATCCTGTCCTTGCTTTCCATTTCAGCCTTGCTTCATATACGAGCCGCGCGCCGCTTCTGCCGCGGCGTATAAAAGTTCTTCCTTGTTTCACCTTAATAAGTAGTGTATAATGACGCTATAGTCATCCGCAGGCGTCTGCCCGGGGCGAATATTTTTCTGCCCTGAGCATCCTGTTTCAAAATAGACCATAGAGAGAAAACCATTCTGAGAACGCGCGCGAAAGCAGAAAGAGAGGGATTGTGTGAACAGCTACGATATATTAAATCATCTTCTGGTGGAGCTTTTTAAGGACATCACAAGCATTGAAGAGAAAGCGGTGATCACACCGGAATTTGGGGATATTACAAACAATGACATGCATATTATAGAAGCGATCGGAAGAAACTCGTCAAAAAATATGTCTACGGTTGCGAAGACTCTTTCTGTCACGGTCGGCACGCTGACCATCGCTGTCAACAATCTCGTCAAAAAAGATTATGTCCGCCGTGTGCGCAGCGACCAGGACCGCAGAGTCGTCCTGATCTCCCTGACAGAAAAGGGGCGCAGGGCCTACGATCACCATAAAAGCTTTCACCAGAAAATGATCAGCAGCGTCCTCGGAGAATTTTCGGACGAGGAAACGGCGGTTCTGGTCAAGGCGCTGAAAAATTTAACGGAATTTTTCCATCAGTATAAATCCTAAATGACGCTAAAAAAGACCGGACTGAACGGAACTGCTCCCCGGCAAAAATCAGCGCCTAAGTTTCGCTTCCAAATCTAAAGCGAAACTTAGGCGCTGTCCTTGAGCATGATTTTTTATTTTTTTAGCGAACTACTTCCTGAAACGGCGCTTTCTTTTCCAGAGCGCTCGAAAGCTCCGCCATTTTTGAGAGATCTCCGATTAAAATGACGCCGCACAGGCGGTTGTTAAAGAAATACAGTTTCTCATACTGTTTTTTGCCCGGGTCTCTCATCTCAACCGTCTTGTAGATGACGTCCTGTCTCTTTCCGTTGTCTCCGCTGGCAAAGAGCGCCGTATTCATTCCGTGGAACGTCAGAGCTCCCGGAACCTGCTGGTACTGCACAGCGTCTCCTGCGGCGTTTGCGCCCGCCGTCTTTCCCTGTTCCAGAGCCTGCGGCCAGATCGCATAGTTTACGCCTTCATACTGCGCGCAGTCTCCGCACGCGTAGATATCCGGAATATTCGTTTCCATCTTGTCATTTACAATCACCGCGCGGTCTGCGGCAATCCCCGCTTCTTTTGCGAGGGCTGTGTTGGCGCGCACACCGGCTGAGACGATGACGAGATCCGCCGGAATCGTCTCTCCGCTTTCCAGCTTGACGCCTGTCACATGGTCGCCGCCTTCAATCGCCGCCACCTGAACGCCTGTCCGGATCTCGATGCCGTTTGCCGCGCTGATTGCCTTGAGCATATCGCTTGCCGCGTCGTCGAGCTGGCGTCCCATCAGCTTAGCTCCCACTTCCAGGACTGTGACGCCGCACTGTGCTTTTTTCAGCTCCCATGCCGCCTCGAGACCTAAGACGCCGCCTCCGATTACAACTGCATTTTTGACATTCGGGAGCAGTTTTTTAATTTTCTCTGCGTCAGTCAGTCTCCTGACTGCGATCACTTCCGGTTTTTCTTTTCCCGGAATCGGCGGAATGAAGCACTCGGATCCCATCGCATAGATCAGCTTCGTGTATTTGATTCCCTCGCCGCCTGCAAATCTGACCTCTTTTTCTTTCGGGTCAATCTCTGTCACTTCTTTTCCCAGGAGCTGGTAAATCTGATTCTCCTCATACCACGATGCGTCTTCGACCGCAATCTGATCTGCGCTCAGCCCTGCCACAATCGATTTTGTCAGCATTGGACGGTTGTAGGTCGGGTACGGTTCGTTCGAGATCATGACGACGGAGCCTGTCTTGTCTCTCTCCCTGATCGCCTTCGCCGCCTGGAATCCTGCTGCCCCGTTTCCGAGAATGACGTAGAAGTTCTTCGAATCGTTCCGGTATCCCGTCTCTTCCTCTTCCACCGGGACAAAATTTTCTTTTCCCACACCGCAGACCGGACATACCTCCAGGGAAGCGTCGAAGATTTCTCCGCATACGAGGCATTTGACAAGCTTTCTCTTGCCGAGACCGGATTTCTTTGGATTTTCCTTGTTTTGGAGCGTGCACCCAAACTGATATCCATAGTCGTATGCGTCGATCAGATCGTTTTCTCCCGGCTTAAAGCGAATGCGGAATCCGTCGTCGACTGTCTTCATCTTCAGCTGGCGCAGCCGCTCCATAATGTGCAAGACGCCCTCGCCGCTCCATCCATAGCTTCCGAACGCGCCTGCCAGCTTTCCGCCGTGCGTTCCGGCAAACATGGACGTCGTCAGATCCCAGATCGGCTTTAAGGCTTCGCCCACAATCGTAGGCGTTCCAAATAAAATTCCGTCTGCAAATCCCAGGTCCTCCAAAACCTTCGCCTGGTCCGCTGTGACCATGTCGTAGCTGCGGACGTCGATCTCTCCGCTGTCCTGGATTCCCTCGGCAATTTTTTCCGCAAGCTGCTTCGTATATCCGTAGGCGCTGACATACGGAATCACAACCGTTTTCTTCTTGTTCGGATTGACGGCGGTGGACCACTGCTCGTACGTGTTCAGAATAAAATCGATTTTGTCGTCCAGAACCGGTCCGTGTCCCGGACAGATCATCGAGATATCGAGGCTGCGGACTCTTGCCAGCGCTTTGAGCATAAACGGCTTAAACGGTCCGATGATACAGTCAAAGTAATACTTTGCAGCTCTCATGTAGCCTTCCCGGTCCGTCACCTTGCTGACAAGCACATCGTGAAAGCCGTAATGGGATCCGAACGAATCGCATGTCACCAGAATCTGGTCTTCCTCGATATACGTATACATCGTATCGGGCCAGTGCAGATTCGGCACAACCATAAAGCGCAGCGTCTTATTGCCGATCTTCATCTCCTGGTTGTCCTTTACAGTGATCGCGCAGAAATCCCGGTTGACAATCTCTTTTAAGAATCCGGCTGCGCATCCCGTCGAGATAATCTTCAGCTGCGGGTTCAGATCGAGCAGCCGCTCTACGCTTCCTGCATGGTCTGGCTCTGTGTGGTCCACGACCAGATAATCGATTTTTCTGATATCGGTAATTTCGCTCAGCTTCTCCAGATAATCGTCGAAAAATGTTTCCTTTGCCGTCTCAAATAAAACGGTCTTGTCTCCCGCCTTCATCACATAGGAATTGTACGTTGTGCCGAATTCCGTATACATGATGATGTCGAACACTCTCAGCTCGTCGTCTACAATTCCGGTCCAGTAAAAATCATCTCTTAACTTCAGCGTCTTCATATTTTTTCAACCCTTTACATGATCTGCGACCTTCTTATCCCATACCTGGATATGATTTAAGAACCATTGTGTGATATTTTTATTGACTGCGGCCACAAAAGCGTCCGTCGGTCCTTCCTCCTCGTCCAGCATTTCCTTCAGCTCTTTGACTGCCTGCTCAAACGCGGCGTGCTGGCGTCTGTGGTTTTCTATCTCCGGATATCCCGACTCCTCCTGGAGTTTCTCCTCATCTGTGAAGTGAACTTCCACGTAATCCATCAGAAAATCGAGTGTTTTTACGGCTGTCATCTTTTCTTTTCTGCTCTCACAGCTTTCTACCAGTTTATTTATTCTGCTGATCAGCTCCTGATGCTCAGAATCGATCAGTTCATTGCCAGTCAGCAGATCTTTCTCTAAAACGATACTCATCCCGCTTTCCCCCTTCTTTTATTCTTCCGGCTCAAATTCATCTTTGCCGACTCCGCAGATCGGGCATACCCAGTCGTCCGGCAGATCCTCAAATGGTGTTCCCGGAGCGATTCCGCTGTCCGGATCTCCTACCGCCGGGTCATAAACGTATCCGCATGGCACACAAACATATTTCTTCATAATTGCTTCACCTTAACCTTTCTTTGTCTTATAATAAAAATAAAATAAATGGCGTCCCGATTCTTACGGCTGTCTGCTCGTCACTCTGCCCGAATCTTATCCCATATATTTTATAGTTTTACTGTTTGTTTCCATTATATTCATTCTGCCACAAAAAATCTGTTGCATATACAACATTTTGATAAAATTTTTAGGAGGCTTACTATGTATCTGTCTACCGGTATTTTTCAGGATATCGCAGAAGAAAACTTTCAGAAAATGATGACCTGCTTTCACAGCCGTCAGAAGCATTATCCGGCAAACGAGATCATCACGACATACGGCAGCCAGGGTTCCAGGATCGGCATTATCCTCGAAGGAGAAATCATGGTCATACGGACGCACTATGACGGACGCCAGACGATCCTGGAGCATCTGGAGCCGGGCGATATTTTCGGGGAGACGCTCTCTGTCATCCCAAATTCTATTTCCCTCATCCAAGTTATCTCTGTCCGCCCTTGTCTGGTCCAGTATATCGATTACCAGTGTCTGATCAGGCGCTGCTCTAAGGCATGTCCGTGGCACAGCGCTCTCGTCAACAATGCGCTTCGCCTTATTTCCCAAAAAGCGGTCCATCTGGGCGAGCGCCTGGAGGTTTTAAGCCAAAGAACAACCAGAGAAAAATTGATCTGCTATTTTTCTCTGGCTTCTTTTCATTCCCATTCGGACACTTTTTTGCTTCCTTTTTCTCTGAGCACGCTTGCCGATTATCTCTGCGTCGACCGCAGCGCGATGATGAGGGAGATCAGGAAGCTGAAAGACGATCATCTGATTTCGATTGTCAGGCGGCAGGTTACGGTTTTCTTTGACCGCTCTACGCCATCAGACGTGCGAGAAACACACTGCTGACCATCCCGGCAAACGTGGCGAGGAGAGCGCCTTTTAAGGTATATCTCGTCTTTGTCACCTTTGCCGTCACAAAGTAAATGCTCATGGTATAAAAGATGGTCTCTGTGCTGCTCATCATGATGGCCGCGGCGCGTCCGACCTGGGAGTCTGCCCCGCTGCTCTGAAACAGATCTAAGAGCAGCCCCGTCGCCGCGCTGTTGGAAAACATCCTCACCAGCGCCACCGGGACCAGTTCGGCGGAAATTCCGATCTGTTCCGTGACTGCTCCGATCCACTGTGCCAGCAGATCTAAAAATCCGGACGCCCGCAGAATTCCCACGCCTGCCATCAGCCCAATCATGGTGGGCATAATTTTTGCCACGGTAATCAGTCCCTTTTTCGCTCCCTCTGTAAACTCATCATAGACAGAAACCTTTGTGATGATTCCATATCCCACAATGTAAAAAATCACAAAAGGAATGATCATCTCTGAAATCCACGATAAAATCTTCATGCTCTATGCCCGTTCTCTTCTTCTCTACATTGTATTTCCCTTCCCAGTAAAAATATGTGAAACCCGTCACTTTTTTTGGTTTCCCCTCACAGACGTATCATTGCGTTCTGTCTTTTTTCTTCTGTCTGCGCCGTCCTGCCGCAGTGATTCCCCCGATCACTGCGCCTGCCCCGGCGAGAAGCGCAAGGTATCCGGTCATGTCTGTCTCATCCCCTGTTTTTACCTCCTGTCCGGGCGGATTCGTCTGACCCGGTCCCGGCTCTGACGGTGCTGGATGTATCTCTCCCGGCGGCTCCGTCTCGTCTGTTTCCGGCTCTGTCTCTTCTGTCACTGGCTCCGTCTCGTCTGTCTCCGGCTCTGTCTCTTCCATCGCTGGCTCTGTCTCCCCTGTCTCCGATTCGCTCTCTTCCGTCTCCTCGGTCACTGGCTCTGTCTCCGATTCGCTCTCTTCCATCGCTGGTTCTGTCTCCGGCTCTGTTTCTTCTGCCTCCGGCTCTTGTTTTATCTGGTTTTCAATCTGCGCATATTTTGTGGTATCGCTCTCCACCAGGATCGGTCCCTCCGCTGTGACTATCGTGTACGGGAAGGAGCCGTCCTCTCCCTCAATCGGATTTCCGTCCTGATCCGTCTCGGCGAGATAGTACTCCCCTTCCGGCAGCCTTTCAAACGTCACTTCAGCCTGTGCATCCTGTTCCATCGCAAACGCCGCCACATCGGTCGCGCGGATTTTCCGCTCTTCATCGAAAAACAGGGCGCAGTAAAAAGTTTCTGTCACCTCATGCGGTTTTCCCTGGAGCGTCACCAGCTTTGTGACCGTGACTCTCCCCTTATCCAGATAGCCGAATTCCTCCGGAGGCATTTCAAATTCATTGTGAATTTCCGCCTGTCCGTCCGGATTTTCTCTTGTCAGCGATATTGTTCCTCCGATGACGGACGCGCTGACTGTCACCTTCGTCCCGTCCTGGAGCGTATACTCCATGGTCTCTACCGGATTGCCCTCGGCGTCTGTCTCGGCCACATAGTACGTGCCGTACGGCAGCCGCTCATACACCGCCGTCGCCTGCTGCACATCCTCCATCTTCAGCTCCCGCACGCTTGTCGCCTCTCCCTGCGGAACATACATCTTTGTCAGACCGGGATCGGTAAAGAGCGCGCAGTAAAACGTAAGCGGATCGCCCTCTATGATCTGGTTGCCCAGATAGTACACTTTTTTTGTGACGCGGATCGCTCCGTCGTAGCGCTCATCCTCCATCTGCACGAAATTTTTCGCGTTTCTGCCGTCTTTCACGGTAAACAAAACGTCCTCTGCTGTGAGATATCCGTCCGGCGCTTTGATTTCTCTCAGAATATAATCTCCGGCTGCAAGCCCTTTTATCACCTTCGGGCTTTCCTGCGACACCCATTCGAGCGTCTCGCCGTAGACCGTCTCGGCAACTGTCCATCCGTCTCCATTCTGTCTTAAAATCTGCAAGAGAGCGCCCGGAAGCTCTTCGCCTGTCTCCTTGTCTTTTTTGCTCACAGTCACCTCGATCGGTGCGTCCTTGATCGCCACATGGTCAGTCGAGCCGTCGCTGCTTACGGTAAAGACAACCGGTTCCGCGCTCCTATATCCCTCCGGCGCTTTCTTTTCCACCAGCGTGTACGTCTCCCCAGGCTTTAATACGCCTGTGATCTCATACGGCGTGCTCTGGCTGACCCACTCCTCCACAATCCTGTTTTCCTGATCTGTAATCTGCAGCACAGCGCCCGGGATTTCCCTGCTGCCTGTGAGATCCTGCTTTGAGACCAGGACGTGGGTTTTTACGTTGCTGGCGGTAAACAGGTAGGAATTCGCCGAGATCACTGCGTGATACCCGTTCGGGACGCCGATCTCCTCCACCTCATAGATGATCTCCTCGCCGTTCGCCATCTTGTCAAGACCGGTCCACGTATATGCCCAGATATCGCCCTCTCCTGTAAACGTGACGGCTTCGCCCTGCGGCACTCTCTGGAGATTTCCCTGCTCATCCTTTTTGTTTGCGTACAGCTGGAAGGAGACATGGCCGGGGCGTCCGGCGTCTTCGCCATCCTCCCACACCTTTACAAGCGTCTTGCTGATTTTTTCCGTCTCATGCGTGTTGACGACCACAAATCCTCTCTCGCCTAAAAGCTCTTCGCAGGAGACGGTATACCCTTCTATGCTTCCGATTTCCCGGATCGCATAGTCAATCCGTTCGCTTCCCGCCCCCTCGTTCTGGTTTGCCGGAAGCCGCTCCCACGTATACGTCCAGCCGTTCGCCTCGCTCAGAATGACTTCTTTTCCGTAAGCAGCGCCGTCCGCAAGCAGCTGAACCCGCACTTCGTCCGGGCGGATGCCGTCCTGATTGTCGTTGTCGTTCCACACCTTAAAGACGCTTCTGCTTGTGACGTCCGGAGTGTGAATGTTCGTGACGTTAAAGACAAACGTATCGGTCTCTTCGTCATACGTCAGATCGCTGATCTGTGTCCGGTACTGGCTGACCGGCTCCTCTGTCAGCGTGTAGTGAATCTTTTCACCCTGATCGTTTTCCGCAAGCGCGTCCCACTGATGGCTCCAGCTGTTTTCCTCGCTGAGGGAAACGGTGTCGATCCATGCTCCGTCTGCGTACAGGCTGACCTCGACTTCTCCCGGGCGGACGCCGTCCTGGTCAAGACCGTCGTCCCAGATCTTGTCGACGCGGATCGATTTCTCGGCTCTCTCATGGGTGTTTGTGATGACAAATCCGTCCACTTCCTTTTTGTATCCCGAAGGCACATACGGATTTCCGTTCTCGTCCACCTCGTCGACCGTGTACGCGACCGCTTTTCCGTCCCGATACCGGTCTAACTCCTCCCACGTATAGCTCCATCCATTGTCCGCGTTCAGCTCGGCTTTTTTGCCTTGCGCCTTTCCGTCTGCATACAGCTGCACCCACACGGAAGCCGGGCGCAGTCCGTCACGGTTTTCGTCATCCTCCCAGATTTTTTGAACCGTTTTTTCTGTCGTCTCCGGGACTATACGGTTCGTCACGGTGAATCCTGTGACCGTCTCTCCCTCGCGGATGGTCTCGATTTCCGGATCGCCGTATCCGTTTTCCTTCGCCTCTGTCCCTTCTTCCAGCGTATAGTCGATCCGTTTTCCTTTGCGGTATACAGGAAGCTGCTCCCATACGTGGCTCCACTGGTTGTCTCCGTTCAGTGTGACCGTCCCCGCGCTGCCATCGTCCGGCGTGCTGACCGGCACTCCGTCCGCCTTTAGCGTAACTGTGATCTCTTTAGGCCGTTTTCCGTCCTGATTGTCCGCGTCGTCCCAGATCTTTGCCACGGCAATGTCTGTCTGCTGCGGCGTATAGGAGTTCGTCACCGTCAGGTGGTCATCGCTGTAGGACGCCTCATACCCATCAGGGATTTCGATCTCTTTTGCTGTGTAGACAAGTTCTCTTCCGTCTTTGTTTTTTTCCAGGTTCTTCCACGTATAGCTCCACGTCTCGCCTGTTCCCTGAATGGTCACCGGACCTCCCGCCGGAACCGGATCGGACAGATTCCCCTGCGCGTCATGCGCCTGGACAAACAGCTGCATCTTTACAGAAGCAGGGCGTTTTCCGTCCTGATTTTTTCCGTCATCCCATATTTTGTGCACGGTGACGTCCGTCAGCTCGATCCCTCTGCTGTTCGTCACTGTCAGCTTTTTGGGATTGTCCGCGTCGCATCCGTAGGAAACTGCGTATCCCTCGGGAAGGGCGCTCGTCTCCTCGACAAAATAGACGATCTCTTCGCCGTTTTCTTTTGCCGCAAGGTCGGTCCATTTTCCCTGCCATCCATTGCTCTGGCTTAAGGTCAGCGTCTCTCCGACCTGGATTTTGTCCTGCGGCGTTCCCCGGTAAAGCGCCACTTCAACTGTCTCCGGTCTTACTCCGTCCTGATTGTCATGGTCGTTCCAGATTTTCTGCACCGACCGCTGTGTCAGGGGTCTCGTATAGCGGTTCGTGACGGTAATCGTGCCGTCTTCGCCGGATACCGCATTGTCTTGATATTCTGCCGTGTAGTCCTCGATCTCTTCTTCCTCGACCTCGTAGACAATATCGGCTCCGTCTGATTTTCTCGGCAGATTTTCCCACGTATAGCTCCACTCTTTCTGCTGGTCTGCCCGGAGCGTCACAGGGCTTTTTCCCTCGACTTCTGTTTTCTTTCCCCCGATCGTCTCATACAGACGCACAGTGACGGTTTCCGGGCGGTTGCCGTCCTCGTTCTGATTGTCGTCCCATTCTTTTTGTACAGTGACGTCGATTGTCTCGGGTTCCAGAGTGTTTGTGAGCGTAATGACGTCTCCCTCTTTTGTCTGCGTCAGGGCGTACTCTTTCTGAGGAGTATAGACAGCCTCTTCTTTCGCTGTATACAAAATATCCTGACCGTCTCTCGTCTTTAAGAGGCTGTGCCATGTGTGCGCCCATCCCTGCTCTTCTGAGAGGATCACAGTCTCTGCCTTCGTCCCGTCCGCATAGATCGCCGGCATTCCATTCTCTGCCTCGTATAAGCTCACTTTAATTTCCGCAGGCCGGTATCCGTCCCGGTTGTCGTCATCGTCCCATTTTTTCTCAACCGTGATGTCTGTCTGCGGTCTGTGATACGTGTTGGTGATGATGACCGTCCCAGGCGCGGTGGTATAGTCGTATTCTGCCGTGTAATGCGCGATATCCTCTTCCTTTACCGTGTAGACGGCCGGCTCTCCTTTTACGTATGCCGGAAGATTTTCCCACGTCTTTTCCGACCAGACTCCTCCGCTCTGCGTCAGCGTCACTTCCTCTATCTTCTGCGCTTCTTTCGATCCGACTGTCCGGTAAAGCCAGACGGTGATCTGATCCGGTCGGTTGCCGTCCTCGTTGTCCCGGTCGTTCCACCGCTTTTGTACGCTCAGCTTTGTCGTCTCCGGGATATGTGTATTCGTGATAGTAAACGTGTCCGGCGAATACTGCGCCGTATAGCCCTCGATTTTTGTCAGTTCCTCTGCTGTATACAGAATCTCCTGCCCGTCTGTGTATTTCGGAAGCTCCGTCCATCGGTGCGCCCATCCGTTTTCGCTGTTCAGCGTGACGGGTTCCCCGTATTTTTTCCCGTCTGCCAGAAGCTGTACCTGGACGCTTTCCGGGCGCTTTCCATCCTGATTGCCGGCGTCGTCCCAGATTTTTGTCACCGTTTTCTCCACAGTATCGGGCTTGTGCGTGTTGGTGATCACAAAGTTTCCATTTTCGTCCTCCGCGTGCTTTTCCGTATATCCCTGCGGCGTCTTCACCTCTTTTACAGAATACGTGATCTCCTTTTCCTGTTCAAACAGCGGCAGATTTTCCCAGGTGTGTCCTGACCACACCCCTGACGCGTCCGGCTGAAGCGTGACCGGGCTTCCCACCGGGTCTGTGCGGGAATCGACTGTCCGGTAGAGCTGCACCTGGATCTTGTCCGGGCGGATGCCGTCCTGGTCGTTTTGATCCTCCCACACCTTTGTGACAGTCTTTGAGGTGGACGGCGTGTTGAACAGATAGATGGAATCCCCGTTTGAGAGTTCCTCGATTCCGTCGAGCTTCCCGTCTTCCCCCAGATCCATCTGGAAAATCTTTTTGACCTTGTTTTCTTCTTCCACGTATCCTTCCAGCGCTTTTGCCTCTGTCAGATAA
This sequence comes from uncultured Eubacteriales bacterium, assembly GCA_963929865.1. Classification (GTDB taxonomy): domain Bacteria; phylum Bacillota; class Clostridia; order Lachnospirales; family Lachnospiraceae; genus JAGZHZ01. Next base: position 76,075 of record CAWVKK010000054.1, read on the forward strand.
TAGGCGACTCCTTCCTTCAGCTGCACGTCCGGCGCTGAGGAGTCTTTAGGGTTCTGACCAAGGTACAGCTTTCCCTGCCCGTCGGTCACGCCCTCCTGGATTTTCGCACCGCCCTCATCCGGATTCCCTTCATACAGCTCGAAGGCGACTCCCGAAAGGGGCTTTCCGTCGGAGCTGTCAAATTTAAACAGCTGAAGATAGATCTTGCTTCCCTCGATTCCTCCGTGCGAGTCCTGGGAAATCTCTACGATGTCCTGTGTCGTGTCCGTGTAGGTCACGCCGTTTACCTCAAATTTTACAGTGTTCGAGTAGTCGACGTCTTCGATCGGGTCTTCTGTCCTCTTGCTGATTTTGACGTCATAAGTCAGGCGGTAGGCGTGACCGTCCCCGTCCGGGATTGTGACCGTCAGCGTATTGCCGCTGAGTCCTTTCGTATATCCGTCTTTCATTACCGTATACTGACCGTTGCCGCTGCCCTGTTCTAACACGATCGTCTCAAACTGGATTTCCATGTTCTCCTGCACCGTGTCATAGATTTTAAATTCTCTGGAATCCTCATGCAGCGTCATTCCGGACTCGTTGACGATAACCTGGTACGAAGCCAGATATCCGTTTTCCGACGTCGGATTCAGGATTTGCGTTTTATCTAAGACATTGCTCGGCACCTCTACGACGGCGCCTGCCGTTCCGATCTGCTGACCTCCGGCTGCAATCTGCGCCTCGTTTCTGTAGCGGGCGCTGTCATAGACGACATCTGTGCTTGTCAGCTTCGTCTTGTATTCCAGATAGATGACCTCTTTTCCAGGCAGTCTCCCAAGAGAAAATGTCAGCGTGCTGCCCGACTGCTCCGGCTCAACCGGCAGGCTGGAATTTCCCAGGTACACCATCGCCGAGCCCTCCACATACCGCTGTCCCTGCGAGTACGTGTCTGTCACCGTGATCTCCTGCAGACCCAGGTCAAAGCTTCCGTCGTTCAGTGTGACGGTCCACACAATCTCCTGGCTGCCGCTGTCATAATATCCGCGCTTCGTAAAACTTGTATCCTGGATATTCTGGCTGTCCGAAGAGGAGGTCATCTTCCCGTTTGACGTAATGCTTCCGATGTTGCTGATCGTTCCGTTTGCGAGCACTTTGGAGTAATAGGAAATGCCGATGTCAAATTCCTGCCCGGTTCCCTCAATGTCTCCAAAATCCAGCGTAAACACTGTCTCCGTCTGCGTCAGCTTAATCTTTTCTGGACTATACCCGGTAATCGTGATTTTGTCGTATCCTTCCTCGCTGCCGAGCGTCAGCGTCTCAAACCGCTGTGCTCCGTAAAGCGTATCCTGGTAGAGCACGCCTGATGCTCCTTCTGCCGGGATCGTAAGCGTTGTGCTCCACTTGACATACTTTGCTCCGTTCTGTCCCGTCTCGACGGTCTTTGCCTGTTTTCCGACGCCTACGTATTCTGTCTGCGCCTCCCCTGGCTCCACCGTGACGCTTGCGCTGCTCGTCGCCCCTTTTACCGTGCCGTCGTTTCGGTATGTTTTAGGAACTTCCAGGCTTTCCACTGTCGTCGCATACCGGAACACATAGCTGTGCTTTCCCGCGTCCTCCGGCATCGTATACGTCCACGACCGCCCGTCTGCGCTCATTTCCACATCGCTCCACTGCAGCTCAAACGAGACCGCCCCCGAATCAGACGTCACCGAAATCGGCGCGGTTGTGTCGTAGTAAATGCCGGATGTCCGGAGCGCATCTGAGACGACTGCGCCTGACATATCCTGGTCCGCCGCCGGGTTGGCAGACAGCGTCCACCAGATTCTGCCATCCTCTCCTATCTCTGACGCCTGTTTGCGGACCCAGATATGGCTGTAGGAGGCGGGACCGGAAATCGTAAATTCGTCGAATCCATCCGTCTTGACCGTCACGCTGTTGTCCAGACCTGGAATCACGCCGTTTACCGAGTCGATCACTTCCTCTTTGATTTTCGCCTGGTACGTGATCGTGTGCGCCGTCCCCTTCTCCACCGTTCCGACTGCCATGGTGAAGCCGTCGAGACTGCTGTTTTCCGTCACATTCGGCGGCGTTTTCCCGTCTATCCTGACTGATCCCGAGATCAGCTCCAGACTGCTCCCCATCGCGTCGCGTATGATCACGTCCGCCGCGTCTGCGTCTGTGTCCGCCTCCATGGTGATCGTAAACGTAAAGGTTCCGGTGTCTTTGTCGTACTGCGAAGCTTCCTTGCGCACTGTCAGCGGGGAACCCATCTTAAAATAGATCACCTTCTCCCCTGATCCCGGCAGAGTAAACGCGATCTCCTCCGTGGAGCCGATCTGTGTCTTGTCAAACCGCGCCGTAAAGTGAAGATCCGCAGATCCGTTGTAGACCTCGTCTACCTTTTCTGAGAATACGATTGTGACCTTTCCCTGGCTGTCGATTGTGTATGTCCCCCACGGCTCTGTCTCCCCTGTAGCCGGATTTTCGTACTCAATGCTTCCTTCCTCCACCTCGATAAATGTGATGTAAGCCCGCACCTCGTCCGGCATCTGATACACCATCTCTTTCCCCACGGGAAACTGATAGCGCGAATTTTCCTCAAAGGTCATGTCCATCGTCAGCCAGCTGTTGTTCGAGACGGGGTCTCCCTCATCCCCCGTTCCCCCGCTCGTCACAATCTCAACATGCAGCCCGAAATTCTCCAGGTCTGTGCTCGTCTCAGCCGGATTGCTGCGCACGACGGCTCTCAGCCCGAACGGCGAAAAACGATCCGCGCGAAATCCGACGGAATTCACCGCGCCGTCCTGCGTCGTTCCGATGTAGTCTGTCACATCCTCTGCCCCTCTTTCCTCTGAGATGTGAACCACAGAATATTCTGCCGCTTCTCCTTCCAGATCCCCAAAGACAGGGTTCGAAAAGCTCATCGAAATGTCGACCGTGCCGGAGCGCGGTTCGATTCTCTTCCCATCTGCTTCAAAATAAATGTCATACAGAATGTATGCTGATTTTGTTCCGTCCGGCACACCCAGCTGCCCGTCCGCCGCTGCGGCTGCCGCTTCGTACGCCTCGCTCCCCTCCGGGATTGGCTCCACTTTCAGCTGTGTGTTTCTCGGAAATCCTGCCAAAGGATCTGCAAAGGCGCGGACGCTTACCTCAGCGTCACTGTAGAAAAATTCTGTCTTGTTCCGGTTATTCCCCAATATGTCCTGATTCATCCACTCCACTGCGATTTCTTCCCCATCAATTTTCCAGATGCTTGCGATCGCAGACAGATCGGTCATATTGTTATCTACCTCTGCGTATATTACGTACTGTCTCGTGTCGGACGGGGAAAGCGTCTGGTTTTTCCAGCTGACCTTCCATCCCGCGCCGTCCGAATCTGTCACTGACGCCCCGGCCGTCTCATCCGGGGCAGGGGTATAAGTCAAATACCGTGAAAGCGTTCCGTCCACCGAAAGCTTTTCTTTTTTGTCATTTCCGCTGTTTTCGACAGAGATCTGATACTTCACAAACGTTCTCAGCTCTCCGCTGCCATTTGCCGCCTCATACAGCGTCTGCGTGCCGGAAGCTGTGATCCTGGCTTTTTTCTTCTTTTCGTTCTCTTCCTTTTTTTCTGTCTCCGTCTGTGGATTTGTCTCGCTCTGCGCCTCTGTCTGCGCAGCTGTCTCCGTCTGTCTCTGTGATTCAGGCTGTGATTCTTTCTCGCCTTCTTTCTCTGATTCCGGCATTTTTTCCGTCTCGCCCGGCGTTTCCGATTCCGGAACCGTCTCGGGCTTTAGCTGCGGCGCCGCCTCTGACTCTTCAGCCGTCTGCGGCTGACTCTGGGGCTCTGTCTCCGAGCTCCCCTGCGGCTCTGAGACAGACTGAGCTGCCGTTTCACTCTGAGACTCAGACTGCGTCTCAGCTTCAGAGCGCAAATCCGTTCTCTCTGTCTGCAGAGACTGTGCAATCGCTACCGCCGCGCCGTCTCCGCACAGCATCGCAAAACATAAAAAGAGTGCAAGAAAATTTTTTATCCTTCTCTCCACAAAATCAGTGCCTCCTCTCTCAATAATAATTCTTCGTAAAATGGTGCCGGAGTCAAAAGCGCGCTTGCTCCTGACGCCGTAAAAGAAAACAGGATAAGGACGCTTTCCGGATGAATAGAAAGGTATCGCCGCTTACACTGTTTTCTCATTCTATCATCCTGCCCTCTCTTTGACAATTATTTTTCTCATTATTCAGGTGTAATTTGCTGTATTTTTTGTTATTTTCTGGTATTTATTCTATATTTTCAAAATATTTTTTCCATATTTTTCTTTATTTTTATTATCGACCATTTTCTTTTTGCAAAAACGCCATTTCTTTCACCTCAGAGATCCGGTCAAAAAAAAGCCGGCGCAGAAGATACGCCGACTTTTTTGTTTTCTCGCTTATGCGCAGATGGATTTAAAAAAGAAATAAAAAAACGCACTGCACACGGAATCTTGTTCCTATGCGCGGCGCGCTCTCTCTTTCTTCATGAGGCATCGGGGATTCGAACCCCGGACAACTTGATTAAAAGTCAAGTGCTCTACCGACTGAGCTAATACCCCATAATGGACTGG
>CAWVKK010000055.1:0-6635 GCA_963929865.1 uncultured Eubacteriales bacterium
AATCTCAGGACTTTTTTTGACGATAATTGCATATTTATAAAAAGCATGATATGATAAACGGGAATGAAACAGACGGGTGGGAAAGAAATAGAGGTATTAGCAATGAATCATTCACTTTATGAGTTACTTTGGTATTTTCTGATTTATTCTTTTGCCGGATGGTGCCTGGAGATTGTCTACGCGGCGGTGAGAAAGAGGAGATTTTTAAACCGCGGCATTTTAAACGGTCCCCTGTGTCCGGTGTATGGTCTGGGGATGATCCTGAGCCTGATTTTTTTTAAGTCTTTAAAGGACAATTTTATTTTTCTGATGATCGGGTGCGGGGCGATCGCGACTGTACTGGAATTTTTTACCGGAATTCTGCTCGAGAGACTGTTTAAAAAACGATGGTGGGATTATTCGGACTATAAATACAATCTGGGCGGATATGTATGTTTGCCTTTCTCAATGGTATGGGGTCTGACGGCCGCACTGGCAATGGAATTTTTACATCCGATGATCGCGACTGTGATCGGATGGATTCCGACCTTCCTGGGCAACGCCTTTTTGATCGCCGCTTTTGTGATTGAGGGGATCGACGTCATCAGCGTGATGGGAATTATCGTGGAGGTCCGCCGTTACAACAAGAGAGTGGAGGATCTCGCACAGAGCATCCACCAGGTTTCAAACCGCCTGGGAAGGGCAATCTTTCTGTACATAGAGAGACGTATGACAAAGGCGCATCCGCCTGTGGAGGTTGAAGACTCTCTGACAAAGAAAGTGAAAAAGACAGTCTTCGCGCAGGGGTGCAGCTTTCATAAGCTGGTCTGGCTGTTCTTTATCGGAGCGTTTATCGGCGATCTGATCGAGACGGTATTCTGCCGGTTTTCCATGGGCAGATGGATGAGCAGAAGCAGCGTTGTCTACGGACCCTTCAGCATTGTCTGGGGACTCGGCGTTGTGATTTTGACCGTCATGCTTTACAAATATAAAGATAAAAAAATTTCTTTTATCTTTGTGTTCGGAACGGTGATGGGAGGAGCGTACGAATACGTCTGCAGCGTGTTTACAGAGCTTGTATTTGGAGCGATTTTTTGGGACTACAGCAAGATTCCGCTGAATCTGGGAGGCAGGATCAATCTTTTGTTCTGCTTTTTCTGGGGGATAGCGGCGGTGCTGTGGATCAAATATCTGTACCCGAAAATTTCAGGTCTGATCGAGAAGGTGCCGGTAAAGACCGGAACGGTCCTGACATGGATCATGATCGTGTTTATGACGATCAATATGGTGATCTCGGCGGCCGCGTTTGAGAGATATAATCAGAGATTTTACGGGGAAGAGGCCTCGACGGAGATCGAACATTTTCTGGATGAGCATTTCCCGGATGAGAGAATGGAAAAAATTTACCCGAGTGCAAAAATGAGAAACAGCAAAAAATAAGATAAGGATGGGCAGCGAGACGAAATGTTTCGAGTGCGCATCCTTTTTTTTGGAATCCTTTCGGAATCGGAAATATAGATGAAGATGGGAAATTTGAAAGGAACGCGCGTGCGCGGACCAAAATTTTACAAAAGCTTTACGCCATCCGGGTGGAAAGAGAAAAAAAAGCATCGTATGATAAAGAACGCGTTTAGGAGGAAAAATATGACATACGAAGAAATCAAAAACAATGAAGAGATTAATCTTCTGATTGAAAAGGGAAATGAAGTGCTCGGAGAACTCGGATACACGGAACACTCAAAAAAACACGCTGCGAAGGTGGCGCAGACAGCGGGAAAAATTTTAAAAGAGCTTGGATATAAAAAAAGCCAGATTGAACTGGCAAAAATCGCGGGATATATGCACGATATCGGCAACAGCATCAACCGCCACGACCACGCGCAGAGCGGCGGAATTCTGGCGTACCAGATCTTAAAAGAGCTGAAGATGCCGCTGAGCGACGCGATTTTGATCGCGGCGGCGATCGGAAACCACGATGAGGGAACCGGGACGGCAATCGACGTCGTCTCAGCGGCGCTGATCCTTGCGGATAAGACAGATGTGCGCCGAAACAGAGTGCGCAACAAAGTGATCTCAAGCTTTGACGCGCATGACCGGGTCAATTATGCCGTATTGTCGGTAAAGCTGACAGTGAACACGGAAAAGAAAGTGATTCAGATGGACATGGATCTGGACGATTCTATGTGTACGGTGATGGACTATTTCGAGATTTTTCTGCAGAGAATGATGATGTGCAGGAGAGCGGCGGAAGTGCTGGGGTGCAAATTCAAGCTGACGGCGAACGGGAGCAAGCTGTGTTAAAACAGCTTAAAAAAATGCGTCTGGATTTTACACAGAGAAGAGCAATGTTAAATCCAGATTAAATGTAGTTGAAATGTGCGAAAACTGTATTGAAACCTGATTTTTACGGTGCTATACTTCAGACGTCTTAAAGAAAAAGACGTGGATCCATGAAAATTTTTCTTTTGAGTATACTATTTATTTAAATGACAGCTAAAAAGCAGAACGCAAAATGATAATCTGTGATTCTACTAAAATGTGATTTCAGCAGTGACATACTGCAAGAAAATGAAATGATAAGAATCGAGGTAAAAGTGATATGAAAAGAAAATTGATTGCAAGTGTATTAACTTTCATGATGGTGGCAAGCGCTTGTCCAAGTGTTTTTGCAGCGACAGAACACTACAACGACAGCAGCAAGACAGGATCAGCAGAAGAATGGCAAGAGTACAAAGAAAACTGGAGTGAGATTGCACAAGATTATACAAAAGTATCTTTAACACCTGGAAAAGATGAAACAGAGCTGAATTTTGCGTGGTACAGTGAAAAACAGGATACAGAGGCAACCCCGGTTGTCCATTTTGGAACAGACCAGAATGCGTTGGAAGTTTTCGAGGGAGAATACGGAGATGTCGATACTTCTTTAACCGGCGGAAAAGAATATGAATACAACCATGTAACCGTGACAGGCTTGGAACCGAACACCACGTATTATTATACGGTGGAGAGAAACGGGGAAGAGAGTGAAGTCGTTGAATATCAGACACAGGATACAGACAGTGTAAAAATTCTGTACGTAGGTGACCCGCAGATCGGAGCTTCCAAAGGACAGCCTCAGGACGGAGGAGAGCTGACAGCAGACGAGGGCGCAGCCAACACAGCAGCATGCAACGATGGATTTGCATGGAACAGAACATTAAACATTGCACTGGAGCAGACGCCGGATTTAAATTTTGTCATCTCAGCAGGCGACCAGGTCAATAAGACAGGACAGCCAAAGGAAGAAGAGTATGCAGCTTATCTGGATCCGGAAGTACTGGCATCTCTGCCGGTGGCAACGACAATCGGAAACCATGATTCCTTAAATCCGGATTATATGTATCACTTCTATAATCCGAACGCAACCGACAACGGAGCGACAGAGGCAGGCGGCGACTACTACTATTCCTATGGAGACGGACTGTTCATCGTTCTGAACACAAACAACTACAATGTGGCAGAACACGCAGAGACGATCAAGGAAGCAATCGCATCCGATCCGGACGCAGCATGGAGAATCGTGACGATTCACCAGGATATCTACGGCTCAGGATTAGACCACTCTGACACAGACGGTATGATTCTGCGCACACAGCTGACGCCGCTGTTCGACGAGAACGATATCGACGTTGTTCTTCAGGGACATGACCATACATACAGCAGATCAAAATTACTCTACAGCGACGGTCTGACACATTCCGGATATGAGTTCCGCTTAAATGAAGAGGGAACAGATTATGACTGGGATCACGCTTACAATATCGACACAGATGAGAAGATCGCATTCGCACCGGAAGCAACCGACGCGGACGCTACCGCGCTGTACGAGGCATTCGTAGAGGACAACAACTGCTACACAATCGAAGATGTAGAAGGAAATACTGTGACAGATCCGGTTGGAACTCTGTACATGACAGCAAACTCTTCCACAGGATCAAAATTCTATGAGCTGATCAGCGTACAGCAGGACTACATCGCAAACCGCAGCCAGAACTGGCTTCCGTCCTACTCCGTTATCACGATGGATGCGACAACTTTCCAGATCGATACGTATCAGATCACAGACGATGGCACAGTAGAACAGATCGACGATACCTTCACGATCCAGAAGACAGCAGAATAAGGCGGTCATACGCGTGAAGCAGGATGATACAAAGCAGAGACGACAGCTCTCCAGGGGCGGAGCTGTCAAATGGCTCTGCATTTTTCTTTTTACAGCCCTTTTTGCCGTTTTTGTCGTAAAATTAAATCAAGTAGAAAAGACACAGATCGTCTCAAGGGACGGTCAGACATTTGAAAAGGCCACAGTACTGGAAGTCCTGCAGGATAATCTGCAGCCGGACGGGTCGCGGGCGGGAGAGCAGAGAGTCCGCGTCGAGATTAAAACAGGAGAGCGTGCAGGTGAAGAACTCGTTGTCACAAGCAGCTCCGGGTATCTGTTCGGAGCAGGATGTACGCCGGGGATGGACGTCATCATCATCCAGAGCGTCGCCGGGGATACTGTGATCGCAAGCGTCTACTCTCAGGACCGCGAATGGGTGATCTACATTTTTGCGGCTTTATATATTCTGGCGCTCTGCCTCATCGGAGGAAAACAGGGAATCAAGGGAAGCGCCGGATTGATCTTTACATTCTTCTGCGTGATTTTTGTATACCTGCCCTGTATTTACCGGGGTGTCTCCCCATTTTGGGCAGCCGTGTTTGTATGCATGATCACGACGGTTGTGACAATGTATTTTATCGGAGGAAGCACAAGAAAGACAGTCGCGGCGATCGGAGGAACCATGGTCGGAGTTTTGATCGCAGGAATCGCGGCACAGCTGTTCAGCCTTGCCTCCGGCATTACCGGATACAATGTGTCAGACATCGAAAGTCTGCTGACGCTTTGGAATACAAATGGAATTCAGGTGGGCGGTCTTTTGTTCTCCGGACTTCTGATTTCGAGTATGGGAGCAGTGATGGACGTGGCGATGTCGATCAGCAGCTCGATGGCGGAGATTGTCAATCAGAATCCTTCTCTCTCCAGAAAAGCGCTCCTAAAGGCGGGACTGCAGATCGGAAGAGATATGATGGGGACAGACAGCAATACTCTGATCCTCGCATTCGCAGGAAGCAGCGTGAGTATGCTGATTCTGGACTATGCGTATGATCTGCCGTATCAGCAGATCATCAATTCCAACAACATCGGAATTGCGATCATGCAGGGATTGTCCGGAAGCTTCGGCATTGTTCTGAGCGTTCCGTTCACCGTGCTGATTGCCGCATTTTTATATAAATGGAAGAAAAAACAGCCTTCTGTCCAGACAGCACTGGAAGAAACTGAGAAAAATTCACGGGAAAGTGTGACTAATACCGCACAGATCGGGGAAAAATAGAGGTATTATAAAGACAGCGCCAGGATAAAAAGATCAAAATCTTGGCGCTGTGATATCTTTAAGAAGCGGATATTAGAAACAGGAGGTCAGGAATATGCAGGAAAAGAATCGGGAACTGAATTTGAGAAAGGCTGCCGTCATAGGATGCGGGTTTGTCGGGTCTGCCTCGGCATTCAGCCTGATGCAGAGCGGACTGTTTTCCGAGATGGTGCTCTTAGACGCCGATCAGAAGAAAGCGCAGGGGGAAGCCATGGATATCAGCCATGGGATTCCCTTTGCAAAAGCGATGCAGATTTACGCAGGGGACTATGACGACATTGTGGATGCGGCGATGATCATCATCACGGCGGGAGCGAATCAGAAACCGAACGAGACGCGTCTTGACCTGGTGCATAAAAATATAGCGATCTTTCAGTCGATTATCCCCGAGATTGCAAAGAGAGATTATAAAGGCATTCTTCTGATTGTCTCCAACCCTGTGGATATCTTGACGTATGCGGCGCTGAAGCTGAGCGGATTTCCGGAGAACCGCGTGATCGGGTCCGGGACGGTTCTGGACACGGCGAGACTCCGCTATCAGCTCGGAGAACACCTCAGTGTGGACAGCAGAAGCGTCCACGCGTTTATCATCGGAGAACACGGGGACAGCGAGATCGCAGTGTGGAGCAGCGCCAACATTTCCGGCGTGCCGCTCGATGTGTTCTGCGAGATGAGAGGCCATTTTTCCCACGAGGAGGCGACAGAAGAGATCGCCAATACCGTCAAAAATATGGCGTATGATATCATCGCGAAAAAACATGCCACCTATTACGGGATTGCGATGTCTGTAAAGAGAATCTGTGAGGCGATCGTCAGAGATGAGAAATTTATTCTGCCGGTTTCAAGCATGATGCACGGAGAATACGGAATCGAAGGGATTTCCATGAGTATGCCGGCGATTGTCGGAAAAGACGGGATTGAGACAAAAGTGCCGATCTCGCTCGATGAAGAGGAGAAAGAGAAGCTGGCGGAATCGGCGCAGACCTTAAAGAGAGTGGTGGAGACGATTCAATTATAGGGTACAGAGAATAAATAGAATGACAAAATGAAAATCGAACAGAGCAGATGGAATGGCGAAATGCAGGTATTGAAAGCCAGGCGGAAGTTTCGTTCCAGCCGCAGACTCGTTGATTTTCTTATTTTGCTGCGCGATCGATTAACGGCGGCTTTGCCAAATTCGCCTGCAGGCAGGCTCAGGGGCAA
>CAWVKK010000056.1:0-34763 GCA_963929865.1 uncultured Eubacteriales bacterium
TCGCATGTGAATTATAGTGAATTACTCCAACTCGCAAAGGGCTGGGGTAATTTTGTATCTGACCGCATTAATATTTGGCGCTTACGAAGAAGGGGAAAAAGAAAGCGGGAAAGCCGACGCTTTTCCGCTCTCTGTCTTTTTTATTTCCCATTTTATTATACGCTGAAATATTCCGCAAAAATTCCGATTACCTCGCGCGGATACGGAAGCTTATTGTCCCAGAATGAAACGCCGGACATTTCCTGAAGCAGGACTCTTCCGTCGTTTCTCATCATGACGTCGCGCACCGTGCGGATATCTTTTTCTACATTAGAAAGGCTGGTATGGTACATTTCAGAGACAGGAAGATAAATCTTTTTTCGGACTGACTGAAGCTTTTCCGGCTCTTCGATCGCAAGCTCCACTGCTGAGACAAAGTAATAGTATCCCCGGTAATGCTTAAAGACTCCGACTGTGCGCAGCGCAACCTGAATCGATGAAAACTTATTCGTTTTTTTCATAGAATTTTCTCCTTTGTATTAGTTTGTATAATCAAGTTAGAGGAAAATAGAAAAATATTCTATATTATAGATAAAAAAAGACTTTTTTAGCCATAACATTCAGCCGTACTGTTTCTGCGAAATTCCTCTCTTATCATATCAAACAAAAAGGAGAATCTCCCTCTTATTCTGCTTTTTCTGCTCTACTGCAGCCCCTCCATCAGTCTGCTCATCACCTGGTATGCCGGTACCCGCGTCACCTGTGTGACGGTATCTGCAATTCCTCTCACTTCCTCCTCTGCCGTCTCCTGCCCGTTTCCTGTTCGAAAGCCGTGCTTTTCCCACGCAAGTCTCTGCACATCCTCGTCGAGCAGCCCCTCAAGGAGCCTCTGACCGCCTTCGTCGAGTGCGATCAGGACGTGGCTTGTCCACACGGTTGGCACTGGATACAGGACGACGACGTCGTCTTTGATCGTCTCGTATTCCTCCGGGTGCATCCTGGCGTATTCAATGATCTGGCTCTCATAGCCTGCCGCCACCGGCGTAGCTCCCATTCCCATCCGGAGGAACTGCGCGAACAGATCCGACGAGGAGGATTCCATATATCCCAGCCTTCTAAAAATTTTCTGCAGCGGTTCGAGGACATCGTCCACCTTCTCGGCTGTGAGAGTCTCTCCGCCGTTGAGCACGTTTGCGAACAGCGCCGCAGTCATGTTCCCGGAATTTGACTTTACCGGGTCTGTCGTGTCGACCGCGACGGTCCCGTACAGCTCAGGCACGCCGATGTCCTCCCATGCGGTGTCCTGTAAGATCATGTCCGTCAGCTTTTCCATGTCCAGATAGCACACATCCCCGTCTCTCTCGATCATGCCCTGCCGCTCAAACGCCTCCAGCACCGTCTGGTATGTGTAAAAGACGATCGGTGTGTTGAGCACAATGTCGCTCTGCACGGGACTGCCATGGAGCTCCTCGTAATACTCGAGCGCGATGCTGCTTGATGGGAACAGATAATCTCTCCCGTCCAGGTCTGCTGTCATCATGTCGAGAGACCCGGCTTTTGCGTACGATATGTCAAGTCCGTATCGGTCCGCCAGGATGTCCAGCACCTCCTCATCCTCCAGAAACCCTGTCTTTTCTCCCCCGATATATCCTCTCACCTGCACGGTCTCTTCCTTCCCGCCTTTTTGCCCTGTCAAGGCGCAGACGGCTCCAATCGCTGCCATCACGCACAGCAGAATCAGAAACCCTGTTATCTTTTTCTTCATCTACTCACCTTCCTGTTTTCTCTCCATCGGATCGATATAGCCTTCTGTGCGGAGCATCTGTTTTAGCACCGTCAGGTCTGTCTCCATATCTATCAGCTTGTTCTGCATCAGTCTTTCCAGCTGTACGGCAAACGCCTGTCTTAAGGTCTGCACCGCCTCTTTTGTTTTCCGCGCAAGCGCCTGGGTCTCCTTTGTCTGCAGACCGCTCCCCTGAAGCTCTACGTAGCGCTCCAGGATATTGGACGCCGTCTCCTGGTAGTAATCGATATATCTTCTCGCGGACGGTATCTTGTCCGGATTTTCCCTGAGATACTGCAAAATGCTGTTTGCCGTTCCCGCCAGCTTCAGCGCGTCCCCGCGAAGCTGCGCATCGTGAATCTGCTCTGCCGCTTTTTTGAGTCTCCTGTAATCCGCCCCTGCCTCCTCAAGCCGTTCCAGAGGCGTCTCCCCCTCGCCGTTTTGTTCTGTCTGCGCTCTGCCGTCGTCGCCGGAGGGTCTCAGCACAAGAACGAATCCGGCGTACGATGCGGCGGCAAGACCCATACACAAAAACACATTCCACCGCAGCCCGATCAGCAGGACAAGAAAGACGCCGAGCGCCAGCAGCACTGAGACGGCGATTCCGCCCTCTTCCTTTCTGTTGTTTCTTTTCATCTTAATTGTATCCTTTCACGCTCCGAAACGCCGCCGCCAGATCCTCTGTCCCGTCGAAGACGCGCCCTTTGCTCAGCTTCGCCAGCTCCTCAAGCTGTGTGGAGTCGGCGCTGCCGAATGTGATCGAAAAGATCGGGATATCCACGCCTGCTTCCTCCCACATCTGCGCAAAGCTCTCATAGCGGTCGATCGATTTTCCGTCCGTCATCAGAATCACAGCCGGCGTATATGCCTCCAGATCATACTTCTCCGCAATCGAGAGTGCCGCCGTGACGGCGCTGTAAATGTCTGTGCCGCCTCCGGTCTGAAATGCTTCCACCTGCTCGTACAGCTCCTCCAAAGCCTCGTCGGAATCATCCTCTGCTTTTGCCGTCTCTATAATCTGATCGTCAAAGAAAATGATTTCATTGACCTCCCCCTCGCTTGCCTGAAGGAAATTTTCCCTTGCGTTTTCCTGGATCAGGATCTGCGCCATCGCCTCTTTGAGCTGCTCCTCACCCGTCCCGCTCATGCTGCCGGAAAAGTCAAGGCAGTACAGATTGAGCGAAGGCTTTTTCAAGCTGCCCTGGTACAGGTTGAGCGCCTCCCGCAGAACCGGGGCGTCCGGCATCCGGATCGGAGAGAGGATTTTCTCTGTGTCAATACCCCACTCGCTCTTAAAGATGCCCTGGTTTTCCTCCGAGACGCCGTTGATGCGGATTCTCCGCCCTGTCTGTTCGATCTGGCTCTGCACCGTCTCCGAAAGCAGGTATTCCTGGACGGCAAGGAAGGCTTCCTCTTTTTCTTCATCGCCATGGTCCAGATATCCCAGAGGCGAGTCCGCGATCGACAGCCCGTCGTACGGATACACGACATACAGCGGCTCCTCTCCCCGCGCTTCCAATTCAAAATTTGCGTCGATCACCAGACATTCATAGTTGACCATCGCGTCGTAGCCGCCCTCCAAAAACAAATCTTTCAGCCAGTCTGAGCTTCCGGAGCTTCTCTCGACTCCGCCGAGCAGTTCTCTGATTTCTTTTCTCAGCTGTTCTCCCTGCAGATCCTGCGCGGTCATTCCCTCCTGCTTGCCAAGAAGCGCGTAGAGAAAGCCGATATAAGCGCTCGCCCCGGAGTTTGACTGGGTGGCGCTTGTCATGCAGAATGTCATCCTTTCCTCCTTGATCGCCTCCAGAATGTCCTTGACAGACACCTCCTTGCCAGTCATTCCCAGCTCCTGCGCCAGGCTTTTGCGGATTCCAAATACGACCGGCGTCACGCAGATGGAAGCGCTGTGCTTAACCAGATGATTCGCATCGCCCATCGAGATCCAGATGCTGCTCGCAGGCCAGACAGCGTCATACTCTGCCGCGCCGTCTTCGAGTTCCCGCATGATGTCCACCGATCCTCTGTATTCCATCTCAATCTCGACATTTGTCTCCCTGCTGCACTGCTCCAGGATTTCCTCCAGCTCCTGGTTTTCTGACCCGGATAAAATGCGGAGCGTCTGTCCGTCTCCCTGTGCGCCTGTCCAGGTCTGGGCGTTGTCTGCCTCCTCCTGTTTTTCCTGCTCCTGCCTTGCGCATCCCGCCGCAAACAGAAAAATTGCCAGAATGCAGAGCCATCTTCTTTTTATATTTTTCATTCCGCGCCTTCTCTCCTTTTCTCATCAAAATTCTTTCTTATTAGTTACTCTACCTGTTCTTTGTAAAATCTGCGTATGTTTTCTGTTAAATTTCCGGCAGTGCGCAAAAAATTTTTCTGTGCGCCGTCCCTGCGCAAAAAAAGAAGCCGCAGATCACTGCAGCTTCCCGTACAATTCCAGTATTCTTTTTTCCTCTCTCCCATAGAGAAAGTAGTAGTCGATCTGTCCCGTCCCGTCTGTGTACACGTATGTTCCGTACATCGGGATATCGCAGCACATCACAGTCTGAGGGGCTGCGACTGCGATCCCGTATCCGTATGACGAGATCAAAAGCGGCATCCGCAGCTTTCTGCCCCCGAAGCTGATGTATCTTGCCTTCTGATTCATCCGCTCGAAGTCGCCGGGCAGATTCCCCTTTGCCCAGAGCTTTTCCTCTTTTTTCCAGTCAAAGTGCGTCCAGGTCCTGGGCGTTTCCTCTTCCTGCGTCTGTCTGGGAAGGTTTGCCTTCTCGGCGAGCAGCCGTCTTTCTTCCTTATTAAAGAACATCACCGCCCCTGTTTTTTTGTCGACCCGGACCGTGAGATTCCCTGCGGCGATCTCCACCAGATCCCTTCCCTGCCTTGCCGTCCACAAAACGGGGCGCTCCGGCTCGTAATTCCAATAGCCGGGATCAAATTTTGGTGCCTGCCCTTTTCGAAACTGCACCCGGATGATCTCCGCCCCCACAGGCGTCAGCCGCACCGTCCCGCACGGGCTGATCACATCGAGATACCGCTTTGTCTTTCTGAGACTTTGCACGGAAAAGTCCACATTTCCAGGCGGAATCGGGCGCAGCGCGCTGTGGTCCGGGCAGTCCCGGAATCGGTGCGGCGAGGGATTGACAGCGGTGGAGGCGGGATCATCTCTTGTGATTTTTTGTCTCGCCGCTTTGCAGGATCCGCCCTCTCTCTCTCCCGCCTCTGCCGTCCTGTGCACTCCGGCTTCCTCTTTTTGTCTGCGCACGCTGCTGCTTTTGGGACCTGTCTCTTGCAGGAAAGGCATCTTTTTTTCTCTGGAGACCTTTTTGCCGATCAGATCGGTCAGATCTCCCTGGTGGACGACGCTCAGCTCATGCAGCGCGCGGGTCGCCGCGACGTACAAAAGTTTTACATATGCGTCCTCCTGCGGATACTGTTCCTTTGAAGGGTTATACAGCAGTACCGCGTCAAATTCCAATCCTTTTGTGTACTCCACCGGGAGTACCATCACCCCAGCGCCAAATTCCGCAAACTCCGCAAAGCCATCTGAGAGTTCAATCTCTCCTTTCAGACGGCTGCTCACCTCGTCCGCCTCTTTTTCATCCCGGCAGATGACCGCGATCGTCTCATAGCCTTCCCTCTGCCAGTCTTTGATTATCCTGACCGTCTTTTCAGCCATCTCCTCCTGGTCCGCGCACGCCGTCACCTGCACGTCTCTTCCGTGCCGGATGATGGGCTGCGCCGGATAGACGGCAAAGCTGCCGTGGCGCAGAATTTCCGCCGCAAACTCAGAGATCTCGATCGTATTGCGGTAGCTTTTCTGAAGCAGTCCAAAGCCGTCGAAAGGACCTGTCAGGATCAGAGCCTTCAGCTCCTCCCAGTCGTTTAAGCCGTGTCCAAAGTGGATATTCTGCGAGACGTCCCCCATGATCGTGTACGTGCAGCCGCGCAGGCAGTATGCCAGGCAGGCGTACGCCATCATCCCGAAGTCCTGCGCCTCGTCGATGATGACATGGCTCGCCTCCCGGATGCCGTCCGTCTCCTTGATCCGCTTGTACAGGTAGGCGAGCGCCGCCAGATCGTACAGATCAAACTCTTCTTTTTCCTCCTCCGGTTTCCCTTTTTCTGCCTGCGCCCGCAAAAAGTCGCGGTATAGCTCAAAGACAGAACCGTTCCAGACTTTTTTTCCAAAGTGCTGCCCAAAGACGCGCTTCCACTCTTTTTTCTCCTCCGTCGTATAGGAAATCTCTTTTCCCGCGCATTCATTTTCCAGCCTTGCCAGGAGCATTTCATTGAGCATCGCCGTCTTGCTCTGCATGGACATTTTTGGATTTTGCTCCAGGTATGTCCGGATTGTCTTCTCCTCCAGAAGAACCGCCCCTGTCTTTTCCAGACAGACCGTACTCTTTGGGATCATGCTGTCTTCATATGCTTCGCAGAACTGTTCCAGATCGCAAAACCACTCAGAGCTTCCTCTAAGACAGACGGACGGGTCTGTCTGCTCGACCGGACGGATGCGGTGGATTCTCGGATTCCAGTCTTCATAGAGAAGGCGGACAAAAAGCTGCTCCATCGTCATCTGCGATACCCCGTACACATCCAGGTCGGGCAGCACGCTTGTGATATAGTTGAGCAGAATCCGGTTGCTCCCGATAATATAAAAATCCTGCGCCCGGAATTCTTCCTCATAATTGTACAGAATGTAAGAGATGCGGTGCATCGCCACCGTCGTCTTGCCGGACCCCGCCGCGCCCTGGACGATCAGGTTCGTCTTTGGCGACTTGCGGATAATCTCGTTCTGCTCCTTTTGTATCGTCGCGATAATCTCCCCGAGCACCGCCTTCTTGTTTTTCGCCAGATATTTCGTCAGCAGCTCATCGTTTGCCACGACGTCCGAGTCAAAAAAATCTTTTAGCCGGTCGTTTGCAATCTCATACGTGCGCTTGCGCTTTAAATCGATGTCATAGACCGTCTCCCCGTTCACCGTGTACCTGCACGGTCCGACCGTATTCTCGTAGTAGACCGACGCCGCCGGAGCTCTCCAGTCGATCACGACCGGCTCTGTCCCGTCCCTTGAGATCCCGACCCGCCCTACATAGTACGATTCCTCACAGGGCTGCGCTGCGTCTTTAAAGTCAATCCGACCGAAATACGGCTTTTTTCTCGCCTTCTCGGCGCGCATCAGATCGCGCTTTCTCTCCCGCAGCTGCGACTGGGTGTTGTGCAGAAGAGCCAGAGCCTCCTTGTCCTTTGTGCCGTAGGTCTCCATCAGATCGTACAGCTCCTCCGACAGCTTCCGGATCTGTTCCTTCGTCTTTCTTAAATTTTCCTGCGCTGTGGCGATGATCTGCGCAAGCTGTTTTTCCTCCTCTTCTCTGCTCAGCCCCGGTATAGGACGAAAAACTCTCTCTTCTTTTCCCATCTCATTCCCCTTTCTTTTTTCAGTGCGGTAGAGGGACAATGATTTTCCCGCCTCTCGTATGGAACCATGTATGAGTCCCGAAATACGGCTCTGCCGCTTAATCCCCCTGCGGGTATCCGGCTCCCCAGAAAAGAATAAGCCCGCCTTTTGGCGAGCTTATCCAGTATCGTTCTTTTATCCGTCTGCAAAAACCGGGATTACATTCCCATCTGTTTTGCAACTTCTTCTGCAAAGTTTTCTTCTTTTTTCTCCAGTCCGTCTCCTGTCTCAAAGCGAACGAATCCTTTGATTGTGATCTTTGCTCCGTTCTCTTTTGCCACAGAGTCAACGTAAGCCTGTACGCTCTGTTTTCCGTCCTCTGCCTTTACGTATACCTGATCCATCAGACAGATTTCTTTTAACTCTTTGTTGATACGTCCCATTACCATTCCGCTGATGATTTTGTCATTTGCGTCCGGTTTTTCATTTTTAGCCTGTACGGTCAGGATTTCTTTTTCTTTCTCGATATATGCCTGGTCTACTTCAGCTCTCGTTGTGTATACCGGTTTGATCGCTGCTACCTGCATTGCGATATTTTTTGCCATCTCTTTGACTGCGTCGTTGATCACGTCTGTCTCAACGTCTACCAGAACGCCGATTTTTCCGCCCATATGTGTATAGTCTGCCACAAATCCGTTCTCTTCTGCAACCTGCTCAAATCTTCTGATCTTCATGTTCTCGCCGATCACTGCGATCTGAGCTGCGAGAGCTTCCTGTACGGTCTTGCTCGGATCTGCCTTCCATGTCTCAGCCATAAATGCGTCCATGTCAGCTGCTGTCGTGTCAAGAGCCTGTGCGGCAACCTCTGCGACATAGTTCTGGAATTTTTCATTTTTTGCGACAAAGTCTGTCTCAGAGTTGACTTCAACGACAACTGCCTTCTTCGCATCATCGGACACTAATACCTTGCACAGTCCCTCTGCTGCGATTCTTCCTGCCTTCTTCTGTGCGGTGGCAAGTCCTTTTTCTCTTAAGAACTCCACTGCCTTGTCCATATCTCCTTCTGTTGCTGTCAGCGCTTTTTTGCAGTCCATCATGCCAGCGCCTGTCATCTCTCTCAACTCTTTTACCATTGCTGCTGTAATAGCCATCGTTTTTCCCTCCATCATGTTTTTGAACTGATTCTCACACTGTCCCGCTTCCGGGCACAGTCACTTCTTACTTTTCTCTGCGTTTTCTCAGAATCGGAAAAACATATGCCTCTGGCGTAATACGCCGGAGGCTCTATGTCTGACCGGGAAAATATCCCGTCTGTCTTATTCAGCGTCTGCTTCTGCCGCTACTTCCTCGATGTCTTTTTCCTCGTCTGCTGTCTCTGCTGCAAAATCCTCTGCTGTCACGTCTGCTTCTGCGCCCTGGTTTGCTTCGATAACAGCGTCTGCCATCTTGGAAACGATTAATTTTACGGCTCTGATAGCGTCGTCGTTTCCTGGAATGACATAGTCTAATTCTTCCGGATCACAGTTTGTGTCTGCGATACCGATCAGTGTGATTCCCAGAGTATGAGCTTCCTGTACGCAGATTCTCTCTTTTTTCGGATCTACGACAAAGATTGCGTCAGGCAGTCTCTTCATTTCCTTGATTCCGCCTAAGTTTCTCTGCAGCTTCTCTAACTCTTTCTTTAACGCGATAACTTCTTTCTTTGGCAGAACGTCAAAAGTTCCGTCCTCCTGCATTGTCTCGATATCTTTTAAGCGCTGGATTCTGCTCTGGATCGTCTTGAAGTTGGTCAGCATACCTCCTAACCATCTCTCGTTTACATAGAACATGTTGCAGCGCTCTGCTTCTGTCTTAACAGCGTCCTGTGCCTGTTTCTTTGTTCCGACAAAGAGAATGGTTCCTCCGTCTGCCACGATGTCAGAGATTGCCTTGTAAGCGTCGTCTACCATTCCGACTGATTTCTGCAGATCGATGATATAGATTCCGTTTCTCTCTGTGTAGATATACGGAGCCATCTTAGGGTTCCATCTTCTTGTCTGATGTCCGAAATGAACACCTGCTTCCAGTAACTGTTTCATTGAAATTACGCTCATGATTTTTTCTCCTTTTGGTTCATTCTTCCGTATGTTTCGTTTTTCCTCGAAGACCTTTCTCCGGCACCATTCTCAGAATCCACATACGTGTTTTTTGCTAACTTTTGTAGTATATCATAGGATTTCCCGGAAAGTCAAGCTTTTCCTTGCGATTCGTCACTCGTGGCGCAGCGCGTCGATCGGGTTTAAGTTCGCCGCCTTGATCGAGGGCAGCAGCCCAAAAATGATCCCGATCATCATCGAGAAAAGCACTGATCCGACTGCCGCCGGAACGCTGATGGCGATCGGCGTCCCGGAAATCCGGTTGATCGCCTGTGACAGCCCGATGCCGACTCCCACTCCGATGATGCCTCCCAGGCTCGTCAAAACGGCTGCCTCTGTCAGAAACTGACCTAAAATTCTCCTCTTTTTGGCTCCGATTGCTTTTTTCAGACCGATCTCGCTTGTGCGCTCCGTCACAGAGACCAGCATAATGTTCATGACGCCGATTCCTCCTACCAGAAGGGAAATGCTGGCAATCCAGATCAGCTGATTGTTCGTGGCATTGCTCAGCTCCTGAAGATTTCGCGCCGTCTCCAGCACATCTGCCGCTCTGTACTGGATATCGCTGTTGTCAGCCGAGACGTATTTGTTCAAAATATCCGCGGCTTTGCTGCCCGCGGCGCTCATATCCTCTGTGCTGACCGCCTTTACCAGAACATTCTGCGGTTCGTCGTACTGATAGATAATGCACCAGCTCGCCGACGGCAGATAGACGGTGCCGCTTGACTGTGTCGTATACATATAGTAATCGTCGATCGAGTTGATGACCGGCTCAAACTGCTCCAGCTGCTGCGCCACGCCGACTACGATAAACGGTTCCTGGTTGATCTCTATCGTCTTTCCGAGAGGATTTTCATCCTGAAACAGCGCGGTCGCGGCGATGTCGTCCACGATCGCCACCTTCCGGAATTCTTTGTAATCGCTCTCAATAAACTGTCTTCCGGTCCGGACAATGTAGCCCGCCGTGTCAAAGTAATTGACGTCTATGCCGTAGATATTGGCTCCCTGCAGGGGCGTGTTCTGATAAAAAACACCGTCCGCATACGTTCTCGATGTGTACAGCGCAACATTTTCCACTTCCTTCAGCGCCAAGATCTCCTGCCGGGTATTCTCTGAGATCACCGGAACCCCGTTCGGGATTCCGTTGTACGCGATCTCATAGTCATATTCTCCCTGGCTGAGCTTGATGCTGACCGTATTGTTTCCAGACCCGATCAGATTTTTTTTGATCTGCTCATTTGTCCCCTGGATTGTGGAGACAATCGAGATAATCGAGGCAATTCCGATGATAATGCCGAGCATTGTCAGGAAGGAGCGCATCTTGTGCGACCAGACTCCCTGGAACGATAACCGTATATTTTCAATCACATCTGTCTCCCCCTAACGTTTTAATAATAATAGCCGATATCCGACGCCTGTGTCTTCGCGCCTTCTTTTACGTCTGAGCCGTACGGGAACGCAATGCTGTCGTCCATTGTCAGTCCTTCTTTGATTTCCATATAGCTTGAGTAGATGATCTGTCCCGTCTTGACATACTGCTTCTTCAAGGTTCCGTCTTCCCCTGCCTTATATACATAGCTCTGACCGTTCTCTGTCCGGATATACGGCATCTGCAGGTAGATCGTATCCATGTCAGCCGGGTCTGCTGAGATCGAGATCGTCACCGACGTCATGTCCGACAGCCCTTCCGCCTCTTCCACATACGCTTTAAACGGATAGTACGAAGCATTCATATTCTCTGTTCCATATCCATAGTACGAGTTAGAATTGTCGGGGTACGGAGAAATTTCCGTGATCACTGCGCTGTACTGCATTCCCGTCTCCAGAGACTGTACCGAGACCTCGTCTCCCACATCGACAGTTTCCAGGTTCAGCTCGCTGATGTTTCCGACAATGTACATGCCGGAATCACTCGTCACGACAATAAAGGCTTCTCCGTTGCTTTCTCCTGTTTCCGGATCTCCTACTGTCTTGACTACGCCGTTGATCGAGCTTAAGACCACGCCTTCCTCTACTTTCTTTTCATACTGCTCGATTTTCAGCTCCGCCTCCCTCTCATCGAGCATCAGCGTTTTTATCAGAGATTCCTGATCCCGGATCGCTGCCGCTAATTCCTCAGCTGTGTATGTCATGCCTCCGTCGTCGATATATCCGTCGTCCCATCCCGGATCGATCGGCGGCGTCTCGTCGGCGACCAGCCCTTCCCGCGTCAAGAACCAGTAAGCTTCAACACTGTACGGTTCATGCTCAAGCTCCGGTCCGTCAATGGAATACTGGAAAAATTCCTCCTCCGCTTCCGGGTCTGTATTTTTTATCTCCAAAACGACATAGTATCCGTCTGTAATCTTGTTTTCTCCTGTCTCATCGTATCCAAGCACGCGGTTGATAAAGGAACCGTAAACTGTCGCGCCCTCCATACACCGGAAGACAAACGGGTCTTCCTTCGTGCCGCTTCCCTTGTAGTACGTTCCGCCCTTTGCCTCCTCGTCTCCCAGCGATTCATACGTCAGCTCCACCAGCTCGTCCATCTCCGGCTCTGCCGGTCTTTCCTGCTTCACCAGTCCCATCGCTCCAAACGTCCAGATATCAGTGCTGACAAAGCCCGCTTCTCCCTCGACCGTTCCGTCCAGGAGAATGCTCGTGATCACTTTGTCCGTATAGCCGCCTTCTGCGTTTTCCCTGATCTCCAGCCGGACATAGCAGCTCTTTTCCATATCCCGTGTCTTTCCCTGCTTGTCAAATCCCATCACACGGTTTAAAAAACCGCCTGTAATCTTTGCGTTTTCCTCGCAGACAAACACATACGGATCCTCCTTTGTGCCGCTTCCGGTGTAATAGCGCCCTTTGTCAATCGATGCGTACACCAGCTCCGATGCGACCGTCACGGATGCGTTCGGCAGCGTGGCAAGGTCAATCCACAGCTCTGTCTCGGATTCTGCCTCCGTCTCTTCCGTCTGCGGCTCCCTTTCACTTTCTGTCTCTTCTGTTTCCGGTTCGCTCTCAGATTCCGTCTCTGTCTCTCCTGTTTCCGGTTCGCTCTCGCTCTCTGTCTGTCCTGTCTGCGGCTCGCTCTCGCTCTCGCTTTGTGTCTCTGTCTCAGATTCTGTCTGAGCAGTCTCCTCCTGCATGATCATACTTTCCAGCTTTTCTATATCTTCCTGGCTGACAGCTGTCTGCGGCTGGTTCTCTTCTGTTTCCTGGCTCTCACTCTCGCTGCCCGGAGTCTCCTGTGTGGGCTGCTGCCCAGGCGGCGTCTCCGCTTCTGTCTGCGGCTGCTCAGGAGCGCCTTCTGTCACCTGCTGCTCAGGCGGCAGCGCCTCTGACTGCGGCGGCATGTCTGTTTCCGTCTCCGCCATGGTCTCTGACTGCGGCGGCAGCTCCGTTTCTGTGTCCGGCTGCGTCAGTCCTTCTGTCTGCGTCTCCGGCTGCGGCCATGTCATCTCTTCTGTCTGCCCTTCGTCTTTCTTGTCGGCAAATTCCTTTTCGAATTCCTTTGCGGAAATCCGTTCCGGCGTCTGATCCTCCGGGGTGCGGTTTCCTTCCTGGTCGACCAGAATCTCAAGTCCTTCCGGCGTAAATCTCCATTCTGAGTCTGCCCGGTATCCTTTCAGCCTTTTATCGCTGGTTCCGTCCAGATACAGAAGCCTCTGCTTCTGGTCTGACGCGTCTGACGCGCGCACAGCGACGATGACATAGGCGCCCCCTGCGATCTGTTTTGTCCCGTCCTCGTCCCATCCGCGGACAAGATTTAAAAAACTTCCTTTTATCACCGCATTTTCCGTGCAGTAAAAGATAAATGGTTTTTCTTTTGTTCCTTCTCCGTCGTCTGCCGCTGAATCATAGTCCAGCGTATCGACCGGCACAACCGTATCCTGACCATATCCCGGCAGCGTAAGTTCCTGCGTCTCCTGCGGCAGCGTCTCAGGCGCTGTCTCTGTCTGTCCTGTCTGCGGCAGCCCGCCCTGCTGAGGCTGCGCGCCTTCGCTGACGGGCATCTCCTCCTGAGGGTTTAGGGGAATAACCAGCGGCGTCTCTGCCTCCGTCTGTTCGAAAGCCGGCTGAGGATTCTCTTGCGTCTGCGGCGTCTCTGCCGCCTCGGTCTGTGCTTCCGTCTCAACCGGCGCCTCTGTCGGAATTTCTGTCTGCGGATCGGGCGTCGCGCTTTGTGCTTCGCTGTCT
This sequence comes from uncultured Eubacteriales bacterium, assembly GCA_963929865.1. GTDB lineage: Bacteria > Bacillota > Clostridia > Lachnospirales > Lachnospiraceae > JAGZHZ01. The sequence goes on from CAWVKK010000056.1 coordinate 13,472, forward strand.
GCCTGTTCCGCGGCGGTCTCATCCCCGGCAGCCATCGATACGGCGCTGTCGTTGGAAACGACAAGAGCCGTATCGCTTCGCTCCACCGGCGTTGTGCTATATAATTTGTCCAGCTCCTCCTGCGCTGATTCCAGTCTCAGCCCAAGCGTCGCTTTGTTCAGTCTCTCCATCTCCAGATCAAGCTCCGTCAGCGTCATATCGTATGCCATAAGTTTATCCCCGACATGCACCTGATCTCCTGCCTCAACATATACTTCCTTTACGCTGTTTTCTCCTGTCAGCTGTACCTGCTGGCTGACGTCCGAGGAAGCAGTCCCGGATATCGAAGAGCTGCCTCCGTAATACTGTGTGGACAGATAAGAAACCGGCATGACTTCCACCGGTGTTTTGCTGTTCTGTATATAGTAATAGATTCCATATCCGCCGCCGGTGCAGACCAGGCAGACGCTCAAGGTCACTGCGATGATCGTCTTCGCTTTCATACTGCTTCCTCCTTTCGAGGTCTCTCTGAAATCTCTCCGTCAAAAATATCTACGATCCGTTTCGCACACTGCGCCACATTGGCGTCATGCGTGATCATGATCACGGTCACTCCCTCTTTGTTCAGCTCCTCAAACAGCTCCATCACCTGGTGGCTCGACTTCGAGTCCAGCGCTCCTGTCGGCTCATCGGCGAGCAGAATCTTGGGATTATTCACCATGGCGCGGGCAATCGCCACACGCTGCTTCTGCCCTCCTGAGAGCTGATTCGGCACAAAGTTGAGCCGGTCTCCCAGCCCTACCCTCTCCAGTGCAAGCTTGGCGCGTTTTCTGCGCTCTTTTTTTTTGACGCCGGCATAGATCAGAGGAAGCGCCACATTGTCCAGAGCCGAAAGCCTGGGCAAAAGCTGAAAGTTCTGAAACACAAATCCAATGCTGCGCAGGCGCACGCCCGCCACCTGATTGTCTTTTTGCTCCAGAACTCTCTGTCCGTCCAGCAAAAAGGTGCCTTTTGTCGGTTTGTCAAGACACCCGATAATGTTCATCAGGGTTGATTTTCCGGAACCGGACGGTCCCATGATCGCGACATACTCTCCTTCCTCCACTTCCAGATTAATGTCCTTTAAGACAGGAACAATCATTTTCCCCTGAATATAGTCTTTATAAATATGTTCCATTTTCAAGATCACAGCTGCTCACTCCGTTCCATCTCTATACTTCTGTGTCCGCTCCCCCGATCAGCACGGAACCGCCGTCGCTTAAGTCGCTGTCGCTGAACTGCCCTTCCGCCAAAAACTGATCCTCCGAGAGGAGCCCCTCGTCCGCAGTCTCTCCTTCTATGATGTCATCCGCGAAGGCGTCTCCCGCCGTCGCGCCGTACATCTGCGCATCGTAGTCGGACGCAATCACCCCGTCGTCATACGTGCCGCCGAAGAGATCGCCGTCTGTGGCGTAGTCCTCGCTGTAATCATAGTCGTCCGCCGTATCGCCCATTCCAAATGTCGCCTCGTCAATGTTGTGGGTGACAGGGAATCCTTCTTCCAGTCCCTGGCTTGGGAACGTGATATAGTCTTCCGAGCTTAAGCCGTCTAAAATCTCGTATTTCTGAGTCTGTTCGTCAAACTCTCCCAGCGTCAGCTCCCTTTTTTCCAGTCTGTCTCTGTCGTCTGCCGCCCAGACATACGCAGTCTCCCCGTCTTCCTGTACGATATAGTACGTCTCCAGCCACATGCCTGCTCTGACGTCCGCCTGCCCGTTGTCCATCTCGATGTACACATGCTGCCCCAGCATCAGCCCCACGTCGCTGTCCAGCGTTATGTAAAACGGATATACGCTGCTTGTATTGTTTGAAGAGGAATCGCCGTAGTAGTAGCTGTTGTTCGAATTCTTTGAAGGCGCTTCCATATCGATTGAGTCTAAGGTTCCCCTCCAGATCTGGTTCTCGTCTACGCGGGAGTGTACGATGACGCGGCTCCCCAAAGTCAAAGACGCCATGTTCTGCTCGTTTACCGTCCCTTTTACCCGGTAATCCCCCGTAGCGAGAATGGTAATCAGAGGCTGCGGCTCTCCCGTGTAAGAGTTTATGCTGCTATAGCTGTTTGTGTTGATCGATTGCACGACGCCGTCGATCTCGCTTGTCACAATCGAGTTATTGATTGTTTTCTGAAGCTGCTCGATTTCCACCTGCTTGCTCTGCTGCTCGTATTCCGTGCGCTTCACCGTATTTTGGGCCGTCTGGATTTCGATCGTATACCGGAGCTGTTCGTCCTGCCCGGCCTGCGCCTGCGCTGCTTTCAGTTCCTCAATCTGCGCGTTCGTATTCTGAATGTCGTTCGCTATCCGCTCCAGGTCAATCTGCGCCTGCGCCAGACTGTTCTGCGTTTCCGTTGTGTCGTATTGGAACAGCTGCTGTCCGGTGGTGACGATATCGCCGACCTCCACATACATCTCCTGAATTTTCTTATCCTCCGACTGCTCCACGCTCCATGTCTCCTGAGACTCAATAACGCCGTTATAGCGGTTTGTCAGTCCGTTTCCGCCTTCCAGACCTGTGATCATCGCCACGGAATCTACGAAAACAACATTGTCGGCGTTCGATCCGCCCGTGCCTCCCGGTCCCAGATAGCGCCAGGCCGCATAGCCGCTTCCGCCAAGAATTGCCAGGATCAGAAGCGTCACTAAAAATTTTTTCATATGATAATCACCCTGTCTTCAAATTTTTAACTATTATAACATAGGACCTATTTCAGACAAATTAAATTTGTCTTAATTTCCTTTTAACATCTTTCTGCCTGCGATGCCTGCTGCGATGAAAAAAAAGGACTGCGCAAAACTGCATGTTGTCAGCAGTTCTGCCACAGCCCCCTGTCTGATTTTTTTCAATCTATATCTATATTGGATCTATATCTATATTGGATTACATCAGCGGATACTTGTCGGTCAGCCCTTTTACCATCTCTTTTTCTTTCTCATGGTCCGCATCCGGATTTTTCAAAACGGAAGCGATCACCTCTGCGATCACATCCATATCCTCCGTATTCATTCCTCTTGACGTCACAGCCGGTGTTCCAAGACGCACGCCGCTTGTCACGAATGCCGATTTCGGATCGTTTGGAATCGTGTTCTTATTTGCCGTGATATTGACGAGATCGAGCAGATTTTCCGCTTCTTTTCCTGTCAGGTTTAAGTTTGTCAGGTCTACCAGCATCAGATGATTGTCGGTTCCTCCCGATACGATCTTGATGCCGCGGTCCATCAGTCCTTTGCACAGCGCCTTCGCGTTGGCTGCCACATTTTTCTGATAGGTCTTAAATTCATCCGATAAAGCTTCTTTAAAGCAGACTGCCTTTGCTGCAATCACATGCATCAGCGGTCCTCCCTGAATGCCTGGGAATACGGCTTTGTTGAAATTAAACTTCTTCGCCGTCTCCTCGCTGGAGAGAATCAGTCCTCCTCTTGGTCCTCTCAGTGTCTTGTGAGTTGTTGTCGTCACGACGTCCGCGTACGGAATCGGGCTTGGATGGATGCCTGCCGCTACGAGTCCTGCAATGTGCGCGATGTCGACCATCAGATAAGCTCCCACTTCGTCGGCGATCTCACGGAATTTTTTAAAGTCAAGCGTTCTCGCATAAGCGCTTGCGCCTGCCACGATCAGCTTTGGTCTGCACTCTAACGCGATCTCGCGTACTTTGTCATAGTCGATTACGCCGTCGTCGTTTACGCCGTACGGAACGGCATGGAAATAGGATCCGGACATATTTGCCTCGCTTCCATGAGTCAGATGACCGCCGTGGGCAAGGTTCATTCCCATGATTGTATCTCCCGGCTTAAGCATTGCGAAAAATACGGCCATATTTGCCTGCGCTCCGGAATGCGGCTGCACGTTTGCATAGGTACATCCGAAAATCTGTTTTGCTCTCTCAATCGCAATCGTCTCCACCTCATCGACGCACTCGCAGCCTCCGTAGAATCGTTTTCCCGGATATCCTTCTGCATATTTATTCGTTAAAGGGCTTCCCATTGCCGCCATAACCGCCTTGCTCACCCAGTTTTCGGAAGCGATCAGCTCGATGTGGCTGTTCTGGCGTTTCTGTTCTTTTTCGATGCATTCCGCAATTTCAGGATCAACCGCTCTGACATCTTCTAATGAATACATTTTTTTGACCTCCAATATTCTTTCGTACATTAACGTAATAATCATTATTTTACTTTGTCTGTAATTTCATGTCAAGTACTTTTTCCTCAACGGGATTTTGTGCGGTTTTCTGGCTCTTTATGGAGAATCTGTTTCTATTTTTTTAGAACTATTTGACATTTTCTTAATTTTCTATTAAACTGGAAACATATTTTTATCTTCTTGTTTCTTTGCTGTCTTTTTCTTTTAGAGGTTATCTATGTTAAACGTACTTATTTGCTATTTTTTTCTTTTAAATTTTATCTCTTTTCTTTTTATGGCTTCTGACAAAAGGAGAGCCAAAAAAGGGACCTGGCGGATCGCTGAAAAAACGCTTTTGGGTCTGGCTGTATTTGGCGGCAGCATCGGAATTTATATCGGGATGCATCTGCTGCGTCACAAGACGCGCAAACCGCTCTTTCGCTTCGGAGTTCCGATTATTCTGCTGCTTCAGATCCTCCTAGCCGCGGCTGTCGTTTTCTTGAACAGCCATGGTATTGCGTCCTTTCAGCCGTTGTGATTTGTTTGGTGAAGATTCAAAATATGTTAAAGGAGATTTCTTATGTGCAAAAAATCATTGCGTCGGATTTTATTTTTTCTCGTTCTGTTTGCCATGTGCGCTTCTGTTGTGACCGGCTGTTCACAGACCGGGAAAAATTCTCCGAAAGGGGTTGTCAAAAGAGAATTAAATCTTCTCAAGGATCTGAACGAGGAGACCATCGCCTCTTATTTTTCCTATAACTTTTTCTCCTCTGCCGACGCTTTCTCACAGGAGCTTAAGCAGGATACCGCGGACGCCATGGAACTGTTTTTCCAAAATTTTTCTTACAAAATTGTGGATTCTGAGCTTGACCAGGATCAGGCGTCAGTCACTGTATCGATCACCAATATCGACACACAGGCTCTGGCGAACGATCTTTGCCGCGCTATTATCCTGCAGTCTCTGGAGCGGACGGACAAATCGGAAAATCTGCCGCTGGAATTTTACTCCGGTCTTTTAAAAGACCTGCTCAGTCAGACGCAGTATGAGCTGAAGACTACTTCTCTTGTCATTCCTCTTGAAAAAGTCGATGGAGTCTGGACGATTGTCAATTCTGCCGAGCTGGAGGACGGACTTGTGAGCGGTCTGATCTCTTATCTGGAAGATCCGAATACGGTATCGGCGCAGGAGGTTGTGGACCTGAATCTGGAGCATTTTCAGAATATGACGCCTGAGGAGCTGGTCTCCTATTTTAATCTTGAAGATATCTTCTCTTCCTCGAGCAGTATTTCTGACCAGATTGATCTTGCCTTTGCGCAAAAGCTTTTGGAGCATTTTCAATATCACATTGTCTCCTCTGAAAATGACGATGCCTCGGCTTTGGTGCAGCTGGAAATCACGCATCTTGATCTGTTTTCTGTGCTGGAATCCTACAAGCAGCGCCTGCTGCAGTATGCGGAAACCGCGGACGCCATTCTCGACGGCGAGCAGGAGCGGACGGAGAAGATGGCGCAGCTTCTTGTGGAATCCCTGGAAAATTCTTCTGCGGTGACGACTTCTTCTCTTGAGCTGGAGTTAAAAAATACGGGGCTTGTCTGGGAGATCAAAAATACGACGCAGCTGACAAACGCGCTGCTTGGCAATATTTCAGAGGCAGCCAGACAGTTTTCGGAAACGGCTCTGCACACGGAATCTCTCTCAGCAGAGACCTCCGCTCAGACAGAAGCGGCCGTCACAGACCAGTCTGAGACGGAACTGATTCCCGTGATTCAGCCTGCCTCATGACACGTCTGCGCCGCCTGAGCGCATCTTATACGCATATCTTTTTAAAAAAACTGCCATGCGGGTTTTTCTCCCCGCACGGCAGTTTTTTTGCGGCAGTTCTGCGCTTTCGGTGCGAAAGCGTTTATTCCTGCTCTTCTTTTTTCTCTTTTTCTGTCACAACCTTCAGGCACAGTTCCTCAAGCTGTTTTTCCTCTACGGTTCCCGGCGCACCTGTCATCAGGCAGGATGCGTCTTTTACCTTCGGGAATGCGATGACTTCGCGGATGCTGTCTTCCTTCGCCATCAGCATAATCAGGCGATCCAGACCATAGGCAAGTCCTGCGTGAGGCGGCACGCCGTACTCAAAGGCGCGCATCAAAAATCCAAACTGGTCTTCGGCTCTTTCTTTTGAAAATCCAAGAACCTCAAACATCTTCGCCTGAATGTCGTCCTGGTGGATTCTGACGCTTCCGCCTCCAAGCTCTGTGCCGTTTAGTACGATATCATAGGCCTTTGCGCGCACGGAACCCGGATCCGTGTCGATCTTGTCGAGATCTTCGTCCATCGGCATCGTAAACGGATGGTGCATCGCCACGTAGCGGTTCTGCTCTTCTGACCACTCCAGCAGCGGGAATTCTGTCACCCAGAGGAACTTATAGTCATCCTTCTTTAGCAGTCCCAGATTTCTCGCGATCTCCAGGCGGAGATTTCCGAGTACATCCCAGACCACCTTGTTTTTGTCTGCGGCGAAGAGCAAAAGGTCGCCCGGTTTTGCGTCCATCGCTTTTGCGAGCGCGTCCAGCTCCTCAGCTGTCATAAATTTGGCGAATGAAGATTTGTAAGTTCCGTCTTCATTGACCGACAGATAGGCAAGTCCTTTAGCGCCGTATCCCTTCGCGAACTCGACGAGCGCGTCGATTTTCTTTCTCGGCATATGTCCCTGACCCTCTGCGTTGATGCCGCGCACGCTTCCTCCTGCTTCCAGCGCGCTTTTAAATACGCCGAAGCCGCAGTTTTCCACGATTTTTGAGACATCCTTCAGCTCCATGCCAAAGCGGATATCCGGCTTGTCTGAGCCGTAGCGGTCCATCGCCTCCTGCCACGTCATTCTCGGAATGGGCAGCGGAACGTCCACGCCGATCGCCGTCTTAAAGATCCGCGCGATCAGTCTCTCGTTGACGTCGATCACGTCGTCGATATCCACAAAGGAAAGCTCCATATCGATCTGCGTAAATTCCGGCTGGCGGTCTGCTCTTAAGTCTTCATCGCGGAAACATTTTGCGATCTGGAAATACCGGTCGTATCCGGAACACATCAGAAGCTGTTTGTACAGCTGCGGAGACTGCGGAAGCGCGTAAAAGTTTCCCGGATGGATCCGGCTCGGAACCAGGTAATCTCTCGCGCCTTCCGGCGTGCTTTTGATCAGAATCGGGGTTTCAATCTCCAGGAATCCCTCCTCTGCCAGAAAGGCGCGCACTTCTGTTGCGACCTTGCTTCTGAGCATCAGATTTCTCTGAAGATTGGGACGTCTCAGATCGAGAAAGCGATATTTCAGCCTCAGTTCATCCTTTGTCTGGATATGCTCCTCGATCGGAAACGGAGGCGTCTCTGACTCCGATAAAATTCTAAGGCTGAGCGCACGGACCTCCAGTTCGCCTGTGGCAAGGTTTTCGTTGACCGCTCCGCCTCTCTTTTCCAGTCTTCCTTCGACCGCAATGACAAACTCACTGCGGATTTTTCCGGCTTTCTCAAAGCCTTCCGCCCCGATATCGTTCTCATCGAACACAATCTGCAAGAGTCCTGAGCGGTCTCTCAGATCGACAAAAATCAGGCTTCCTAAATTTCTTCTTTTCTGCGCCCATCCCATTACGGTTACGGTTGAACCGACCGGGGCGTTCACCACCTCGGCGCATCGATGGGACCGTTTCAGCCCCTTCATTGATTCTGCCATTTTTCTTTCCTCCATGATTCCTTTTATCTGAAACATTCTCTGACCGGCGCGCCGGTCGGAGAATGAAGATGTCTTAAAACAGATCTGCAAGCCGGTCCAGAGCGACCTCTGTCTGCTCGCCTGTGTCCATGTCCTTTACTCTGGCACAGTTTTGGGCGATCTCATCCGACCCGATGATAACAGTCTTTTTCGCCCCGATTTTATTGGCGTATTTCATCTGCGCCTTCACGCTCCGGTCCATATAGTCTGTCTCGACGATGATCCCGCGGTTTCTCAGATCGCTGACCAGCTTATATGCTTTTCCGCGCGCTTCTTTTCCAAGGATTCCGACATAAAGCGCGACAGGCTCCTCGCTCTCAAGCTCTACGCCCTCTTTGTCCATAAAATATAAAATGCGCTCGATTCCCATTCCGAAGCCGACGGAAGGGATGTCCTGCTTTTCATCAATCTCATGGATCAGTCCGTCGTATCTTCCTCCGCCGCACAAGGTAAATCCCTCAGAGTTTACAAATTCAAACACCGTTTTCGTGTAATAGTCGAGTCCTCTTACGATTCCGGTGTCAACCTCATACGGAATCTCCAGCTCGTCGAGGAGAGATTTAAGCTCCTCAAAGTGGCTTTTGCACTCTTCATCCAAAAAGTCGACCGTGCGCGGAGCCTTCGCCACGATTTCCCGGCACTCCGGCACTTTGCAGTCGATGACGCGGAGCGGATTTTTCTGCATTCTCTCCCGGCATGTCGGGCAGAGCTGATCCTCATGTTCTTTTAAATATGCCAGCAGAGCTTCGTTGTATGTCTTTCTGCAGTTTTTGCATCCAATGCTGTTGATATGCAGCTTGGCGTCCTTTAACCCGAATTTCTGTATCAAGGTCGTGATAAAGCAGATCAGCTCCACCTCTGCCAGAGGACTTTTCGATCCTACAAACTCGATTCCGAACTGATGGTGCTGGCGCAGTCTGCCGCTCTGCGGCTTCTCATACCGAAAAGCCTGCGTCACATAGTACAGCTTCGTCGGAGCCGGATCTGCATACATATTGTGTTCCAGATACGCTCTCATCGCCCCTGCCGTTCCTTCCGGCTTTAACGTAATGCTGCGGTTTCCCTTGTCCGTAAAAGTATACATTTCTTTCTGCACCACATCCGTGGTCTCTCCAACGCCGCGCTGAAACAGCACAGTGTGTTCAAACATCGGCGTAATGATTTCGCTGATATGATACGTCTTTGCCAGATCTCTTGCGATCTTCTCCACAACGGCACGTTTATGCATCCTCTGTCCATACCAGTCCTCTACGCCTCTTGGAGCCTGTGTAATCATACGTTTGATCCCTCCATTATCTGAATTTTATTGTTTTTCCATCGATCCTTCATCGTCTCATCGTGAACAATACGCAAAAAAGCCAGAAAAATCTGAACATCAAAGTTTTTAATCTCTTCAATCATCAGGCTGACAGCCGTCTCTTCGTCGAAAGCTTTCCGGTAAGGGCGGTCTGAGGTCAGCGCCGCGAACACATCGCAGACTCTTAAGATTCTCCCGCCGAGCGGAATCTCCTCTCCTTTGAGATTGCTTGGATATCCGCTTCCGTCATAATTTTCATGGTGGTATAAAATAGCCTCCCGCACAGTCTGTGAAAAGTCGCTTTCTTTTAAAATCGCATATCCCGCTGTCGAGTGGGCCCTTACATATTTGATCTCCTCTACGATCAGAGTTTCCTTTTGATTGTAGACGTGCTTTACCAGCTCAAGCTTTCCGATATCGTGCAGCATCCCGGCAATCGCCATCTCATAGCAGAAATCCTGCGCAAAATTCATCTCCTTTGAGACATAATAGGCAAGATTGCTGACGCGGATCCCGTGGGCGATCTCATCGGCGAGACTCAGCTGCAAAATCTGATATCTTTTTTTATATTCTTTTTTTTCTGAGGTTGTCTTATTTTCCATATTTCATAAAACCCTGCCGTTTGCGTTCTATCATTTCATCGATACGTTCCATGTAATTTTTTATATCTTTTACATTTTCAATTCTCTCTATTTTGTCGGCTGCCAGGACCATTTTTGTGGATGCCCCTGCGCCGAGCGCCAGAATGCTCTGCACCTCTTCCATGATCAGGATATTGTACATTCCCTCTTTTCCCTCTTTCGCATATCCGACGTTTTCAAAATTTCCCGCCATGTTTTTCTGCCGGTACAGATAGTACGGAAACATTCCCGCCTTTTGGGCGTACTGCGCTGTCATGTCCATAATCGCCATGTTGTTCGTAAACGTCATTTCCCTGTACTGGTCTTTAAACATCGTAAGGCGCGCGGCGCGTTTTAGGGCAAGGGAGTGAACGGTAATGCTGTCCGGATCGAGAGCCGTGACCTGCCGCATCGTCTCTTCCACCTCTGCTTTTTCCTCCCCGGGCAGTCCTACAATCAGATCCATATTGATATTGTCGAATCCCATTTCTCTGGCCATAAAAAAAGCAGCTTTCGTCTCTTCCACCGTGTGACGTCTTCCAATCAGGTCGAGCGTTTTCTGATTCATCGTCTGCGGATTGATGGAAATTCTGCTCACATGATGATTCTTCAGCACCTGCAGCTTTTCTTTCGTGATGCTGTCCGGTCTTCCAGCTTCTACAGTATATTCCAAAATATGTTCCATGTCAAAGCATTCTTCCAGCTTTGTCAGGAGACGGTCGAGCTGAGGCGGTTCGAGTGTGGTCGGAGTCCCGCCGCCGATGTAGACGGTGTCGAGTTTCCGGTCCGCATACTCCTCCGCGCCGTATTCCATTTCTTTCATCAGGGCGCCGAGGTAACGGTCTACCTGATTTTTCCACACAGAGATCGGGCTGGAGCTGAAGGAACAGTACAGACAGATGCTCGGGCAGAACGGAATCCCCACATAGAGGCTGTAGCCGTTTTGGTAATCGACGTCTCTTAAAAGATGTCTCTCCCTGTTTGCGATCGCAATGCTCAGCGCAGTCTTTTCCCTGCTCGTATAGTACGTCTCTCTCATATACTGCGCAATCTCAGAGTTTTTCTTTCCCTGCTCCAGCATCGCCATCGGAATCTTTGTCGGGCGGATTCCTGTCAGCGTTCCCCATGGAAGCGTTTTGTGCGTGAGAGCGCTGATCATCCGGTATAAAAGCTGCTTAAGCCGGTTTTTTGTCTCTTTTCTGTCTGCATAGTAATCTACATCCGCCTCATCCCGCTGCAGTAAGCTCCCGTCCTTTTCCCAGATGGAAATCTGGATTTTCTGCTCTTCATACAAAATGCAGAATTTTTTTTCAAAAGCTTCCTGCAGCTCTTTTTCCTCATAGAAGATATGAACATCCATTCCCGGATAAAATGCCTTAATCAGGGAATGGACGTCATATTCAAAATCCTGTTTATTGAGCAATACTGCTATCATGATTTTTCTCCCGTTTCGTTTGTCAGCTTAAAAATGGATTGTACTTTTTTTCGTAGCGGATGGTCGTCTCCTCTCCGTGTCCCGGGCAGACTTTTGTCTCCTCCGGAAGGACCAGAAGCTTTTCCTTTGCCGACCGCACCAGCTTTGACATGCTTCCCGTCGGAAAATCTGTTCGCCCGATAGAGCAATAAAATAGCGTGTCTCCTGAAAACAACACGCCTTCCTCCGGAAGATAGTAGCACACGCCGCCCTTTGTGTGCCCCGGTGTGTGCAGGACGCGGATCTTCATCCCGGCAAGCACAAGCTCCTGCCCTCCGCTTAAGAGCATATCGGGCTCCGCGCGGAACGGCTCGCCAAAATTTGCCGATAAATTCAGCATACTGTCCTGCATGACCTCCTGCTCCTCCTCATGGGCATAGATCATAATGTCATAGAGCGTCCCGAGTTCCTGAGCGGCTCCGATATGGTCAAAATGACCGTGCGTCAGCAAAATGGCAACCGGCTTAACCGCCATCTCTTTTATTTTTTTTTCAATCCTGCGCGCGTCGGCGGCAGGATCGACCAAAATCGCCTCTTTTGTCTGTGTATTGACGGCCAGGTAGCAGTTGGTAGATACCTGACCTAAAACCATTTTTTCTATCTGTAAGTTACCCATCTTCTCTCATCTTCTCCCATCTGATCAGCCGGTTTTTCTCTTGATGTCCAAAACGCTCTCTACCTGGCGGATTTTCTCTACAATTGCGCTTAACTCTTCTCTTCCCGTCACCTCAAAGCTCATTGCAATCGTAGCCATTCCGTGCTTGTTCGTCCGGCTGTTCAGAGAAAGCAGACTGATTTTTCGCTCTGTAAAAATTTTTGAGATATCGACCAGAAGACCTGTTCGGTCATTCCCGTAAACCTGAATCTCGGCGAGGAAGCGTGTGTTTTTGTTTTCTTCCTCCTCAGAGGGCTGCTGCCATTCTGCCTCAATGAGACGGACTCTCTCTTCCTGCGGAAGATTTATGATATTGATGCAGTCTGTCCGGTGAATGGAGACGCCGCGCCCTCTCGTGACAAATCCCACAATCTCGTCTCCCGGTACCGGCGAACAGCATTTTGAGAAGCGGACCGCAACGTCGTCGATCCCTTTCACCACGATGCCGCCTTTTGACTTTGCCACCTTTACGGCGCCCTGATTCTCTACCGTCTCAATAATCTTCTCGTCTGTGATCTCTTTTTTGTGCTGTTTCTCGTATTCATCCAGGAGTTTATTGACAACCTGTCCCTCCTTAAGCCCTCCGTGACCGATCGACGCCAGAACAGAGTCCCAGTCGCGGAAGCCGTAGCGGCTCATAATTTTTTCCATGTAGGGCGGTTTGAGAAGATTGCTCATCTGGATTCCTTTCATTTTGCAGTACTGCGCCATCATCTCTTTGCCCTTGAGGATATTGTCTTCCTTGCGTTCGTTTTTAAACCACTGGTTGATTTTGTTTTTTGCCTGCGTGCTTTTTACGATGTTGAGCCAGTCGCGGCTCGGTCCCTTTGAATTTTGGGATGTGATGATCTCCACCCGGTCTCCGTTCTGGATCACATAGTCAATGTGGACCAGCTTTCCGTTGACTCTGGCTCCGATCATTTTATTGCCGACCGCGCTGTGGATCGAATACGCAAAGTCGATCGGCGTCGACCCGTTCGGCAGATCCTTCACCTCTCCTGTCGGGGTAAAGCAGTACACATTCTCCGCAAACAGGTCGAGATCGCTTTTTAGCAGGCTCATAAATTCGCTGTTGTCCGACATGTCTCTCTGCCATTCCAGAATCTGTCTCAGCCACGTCAGCTTTTCAGCTTCTGAATCAGACGGATTTCCGTTTCCGTTTGACGCCTCTTTATATTTCCAGTGCGCCGCAATACCGTACTCTGCCGTGCGGTGCATCTCAAACGTTCTGATCTGGATTTCAAACGGCTGTCCGTTTGATCCGATCAAGGTAGTGTGGAGGGACTGGTACATATTGGGCTTTGGCATTGCGATATAGTCTTTAAACCGTCCGGGAACCGGCGTATACATCTCATGGATCACGCCCAGCGCCGCATAGCAGTCCTTGACCGTGTCCACGATAATCCGGACTGCGAATAAATCATAGATCTGATCGAGCGTCTTGTCCTGGTTGACCATTTTTTTGTAGATACTGAAAAAATGCTTTGCGCGCCCTGCGACCTCTGCGTGGATCCCCTGCTCTGCGATCTTCTTTTTCACATTTTCTACAATCTCCTGGACAAACGCTTCTCTCTCAGCCTTGCGCAGCGCGATCTTTTCGACGAGATCGCGGTAAACCTCCGGCTCCAGATACTTCAGCGACAAATCATCCAGTTCTACTTTTACCTTTGAGATACCGAGACGCTGCGCGATCGGCGCGTAGATGTCCATGGTCTCGCGCGCTTTTTCCTTTTGCTTTTCCGGTCTCATGTACTTTAAGGTTCGCATATTATGAAGTCTGTCGGCAAGTTTGATTAAAATCACGCGGATATCTTCAGCCATGGCAAGAAACATATTTCGGAGCGTTTCCGCCTGCCGGTCGATTTTGGAAGCCTTTCCCATGTTCTCTCCCAGTTTTGTGACTCCCTGCACCAGGAGCGCGACCTCGCTTCCAAACTCTCTTTCGACATCCTCCTTTGTCCACGGCGTGTCCTCCACCACATCATGCAGCAGACCCGCCGCGATGCTTTCCTTATCCAGTTCCAAATCCGCCAGAATAATCGCCACACACAGGGGATGAATGATATAAGGCTCCCCTGATTTTCTCATCTGTCCTCCGTGCGCTTTTTTTGCGACCTGATAAGCCTTCTCAATCATCGAAAGGTCTGTTGACGGATGGTACTTTTTCACACTGGCTATCAGCTCTTTATGAAGCACCTCAGGATCCGTAAAATCCTCCATCTTTTTTACGCTGGCGTCTGCCTGTGCAATCGCCTTCTGTTTGTCGAGCTCTGTCTGTTCTCTCATACCCGCATCACCATCCTTCTCCACTCTCTGCCTTTTCTTATTTTCCTTCGTAACAGATTACAGACTCTACCTCATAATTTTTCAGCCGTTCTCTGCCGTTCAGTCCGGCAAGCTCGATCAGAAAAATGATCTTGACGACTTCTCCTCCCAGTCTCTCCACCAGTTTGACAGCCGCCTCCATCGTGCCTCCTGTGGCAATCAGGTCGTCCACCAGGACAACTTTTTGACCAGGCTTGATGGCGTCTTTGTTCATCTCGATTTCAGCATGTCCGTACTCCAAGTCATACTTTTCTGAGATGGTCTCGGACGGCAGTTTTCCTTTTTTTCTGATCATGGCAAACGGTTTATGCAGGTTATAGGCAAGCGGCATTCCGAAAATGAGTCCTCGCGATTCCGCTCCCGCAATCACATCTACCTCCTCGTTTTCAATCAGTCTCTGCAGCGCGTCGATCGCCTCGCGGAGACCGTCCGCGTCCTGAAGAACAGACGTGATGTCCCGAAACATTACGCCTGGCTTTGGAAAATCCGGAATGGCTCTGATATATTTTTCGATCTGATTCAATGTACTCTCTCCTTTTTTCACACAGTCCTATCTGTTCCCAAACAAAGGCGTTTTGTATACGCCCTCCTCTATCAGTTTCTGGAAGGAACGGACCACAAATTCCTTGTCTTCTTTGTATGTCACGCCAAACCACTTGTCTTTTGTCTCAAGCACCTTGACCTGCGCCTTGCCCGTCTGGATCAGCTCGTCCACCAGCATGGGCAGAAGGTATTCCGCCTTTGTCTGATCCTCGGGCAGAGATTTGAGGAACGATACGAATCCTCTCTCCAGCTCCCCTAAAATCTCCGGCGTAAAGCCCCACAAGTTCATCGATACGTGGCTGCCGCAGTCAATTGGACGGTATCCGCCCTTTTCATCTGGAACCTGCGCTCCTGTCCCGGTTTTGACAATATTGGACGTCTCGATCACGCCGGTGAGCATATCCTGCTCATTGACCTGGCAGATTCCTCTCGTCACTCCGCCGTTTTCACTTAAGGTGTTTCCTAAGATAAAGCCCGCCATGCAGAAATTCATCTTTCCGGTATCAGGGTGTTCCTCCACCAGATAGTCGTGTACCTTTCGGAAGGCTTCCTTTCCGTAGTAATCGTCCGCATTGATCACGGCAAACGGATTTTTTACGATGTCTCTGCACGCCAGAATCGCCTGCCCGGTTCCCCACGGTTTTTTTCTGTTCTCCGGCTTTTGAAAGCCTTCCGGCAGATCGTCCAGCTCCTGAAAAGCGTACGATACGCTCGCCGCCTTTGCAATTCTGTCTCCGATCACTTCTTTGAAATCTTTTTCCAGGTCTTTGCGGATGATAAACACGATATCGTCAAATCCTGCTTCCAGTGCGTCATAGATGGAATAATCCATAATAATCTCGCCGTTTGGCCCTACCGGCTCCAGCTGCTTAATTCCGCCTCCAAACCGGCTGCCGATGCCTGCCGCCATAATTACCAGAGTTGTTTTTTTCATAAATTCCTCCAATTCTATCCGGCACAAAGACCATCTTCGTCCCGGTCCGTTGTTTTTTTTTATTTTATCATAAATTCTGACGAATACAAGAACAAAAACGAAATCTGTTTCATCCGGCTCTTTCTCGCAAAAACGCAAAAACCCTCACAGACCGCTCTCCAGGCTGTGAGGATTTTCCATAAGCTGCTTTTTCTTTTTTATTCCACTGTAACTGATTTTGCCAGGTTTCTCGGCTTGTCTACATCAAGTCCCCGCGCAATCGCAACGTAATAGGCGAAGAGCTGAAGCGGAATTACCGCCAGAGACGTTGTGAAATACGGCTCTGTCTTTGGTACATAGACGGTAAAGTTTGCCGTGTCTTCCATCGAATAGTTTCCGTACGTAGTCAGCCCCATCAAGAAGGCGCCGCGGGATTTTACCTCCACCATGTTGCTGACCATTTTTTCATACAGCTGCGGCTGAGTAGCCACCCCGACGACGAGAATTCCTTTTTCAATCAAGGAAATCGTCCCGTGTTTCAGCTCGCCCGCCGCATAGGCCTCTGAATGGATATAGGAAATTTCTTTTAGCTTCAGAGAGCCTTCCATGGAAGTTCCGTAATCCAATCCTCTTCCGATAAAAAAGATATCCCTGCTCGCCGCAAATTTGTTGGCAAACCACTGAATTCTTTCCTTATCTCCCAGAACGCGCTGAATCTTCTCCGGCAGCTTCACCAGTTCCTCAGTCAGCTTCTCATACGACTCTTCTGATACGGTCTGGCGGATTTTCGCAAAATAGATGGCGATCAGGTAGCACGCTGCCAGCTGTGTGCTGTACGCCTTCGTCGTCGCCACGGAGATCTCCGGTCCGGCCCACGTATACAGCACGGAATCGGCTTCCCTTGCGATTGAGCTTCCCACTACATTGACAATTCCAAGAACGCGCACGCCTTTTCTTTTTGCCTCCTTCAGGGCTGCTATGGAGTCCGCCGTCTCCCCGGACTGACTGATCACAATCACAAGAGAGTCCTCTTCTAAAATAGGATCCCGGTATCGAAATTCGGAGGCGAGCTCTACCTCCACTGGAATTTTCGCCAGTTTTTCCAGAACATACCTCGCTGAAATGCAGACGTGATACGCCGATCCGCAGCCGATCATGTAAATGCGCCTCAGCTTTTTTATCTCTTCTTCTGCCATGCCCAGCTCTTCCAGCACAACCTGACCATCTTTGATTCTTGGAGAGATCGTATCCTGAACTGCCTTGGGCTGCTCATAGATCTCTTTGAGCATAAAGTGCTCATATCCGCCCTTTTCGGCCGCCTCTGCGTCCCACTGGATCGTTGTGCTTTCTTTTTCGATCGGCTCTTTATCCAGGTTATAGAAACTGATATGGTCCGGCTCCATGCACACAATCTCCATATTGTTGACGAAGTAGACCGTCTTTGTGTATTTCAAAATGGCCGGGACGTCAGATGCGATGAAATTGCCCTCCTGTGTGCTTCCCACAATCATCGGGCTGTCTTTTCTGACTGCGAACACTTTTCCGGGATGATCCTCAAATAAAATTCCCAGAGCGTAGGAGCCGTTGAGGCGCACCATCACCTTTGTGATGGCTTCAATCGGATCCCCGTCATAATAGCGGTCTAAAAGGTGCGCGATCACCTCAGTGTCTGTCTCCGATTCAAACTCATATCCCTTTTTGATCAGATGCTCCTTTAAAGCCTGATAGTTTTCGATAATTCCATTGTGGACGACTGCGATCGTCCTCTTTTTGTTGCAGTGAGGGTGTGCGTTCACCACAGACGGCACTCCGTGCGTTGCCCATCTCGTGTGCCCAATGCCGCACGTTCCGGACAATGCGTTTCCGTTGTCCGTCATTTCCTCAAGGACGCGCAGTCTGCCCTTTGCCTTGACGACCTCAATCGTTTCCTTTCCCTCTATGGCCAGTCCTGCCGAATCGTATCCGCGGTACTCCAGCTTGGAAAGTCCGTCGAGAAGAATCGGCGCTGCCTGTTCGTGTCCCGTATATCCTACAATTCCGCACATTTACATCACCTCATGTCCTTTTTCCCGAATCACGCTGAGTACATCGTCTACATATTTTTCACATGTCTCAAGACTCTCCGCTTCCACCATCACGCGGATTACAGGCTCTGTCCCGCTCTCTCTGACCAGAATCCGCCCGTTGTCCCCAAGTTCTCTTGCCGCCTTTTCCACCATATTCTGCACATCCGGATCATTCTGCGCCTCCGGCTTGCTCTTGACGCGGATATTTTTCAAAACCTGAGGATAAATTTTAAGCGGAGCCGCCAGCTTGCTCAGCGTCATTTTTTTCTCCAGAATTACCTCCATCACCTTGATCGAGGTTAAGATTCCGTCTCCTGTCGACGCGTATTTGCTGAAGATAATATGCCCTGACTGCTCTCCTCCCAGGCGGTGTCCGTTTGCCATCATATTTTCATAGACATATTTGTCTCCCACCTGCGTCTTTTCATAGTCAATGCCGGCTGCGTCGAAGGCCTTGTACAGCCCGAAGTTTGACATGACCGTAGTCACAACGGTATTGTTCGTCAGTTTTCCTCTCTCCTTCATGTAGCGTCCGTAGATATACAGAATCGCATCCCCGTCCACGACGTTTCCGTTTTCATCTACCGCGATGCACCGGTCCGCGTCCCCGTCGTACGCAAATCCGACGTCGAGATGGTTTTGCTTTACGTATTCCTGAAGGACTCCGATGTGAGTGGAGCCGCAGTTTGTATTGATGTTCGTTCCGTCCGGCTCTGCGTTAATCACATACGTCTTTGCGCCCAAAGCGTCGAACACGCTCTTGGCGATCATCCAGGCGCTTCCGTTCGCGCAGTCTAATCCGACCTTCATATTTTTGTAGGAACGCGTCGCAAGAGAAATCAGATATCCGATATAGCGGTTTCTCCCGGCCGCATAATCGATCGTGCAGCCTATTTCCTCGCGGACCGCAAAGGGGATCTCCCCTGCCTCTCCGTCAATGTACGCTTCGATCTTCAAAATGGTTTCCTCATCCATCTTTTCGCCTTTGTCGTTCAAAAGCTTTATCCCATTGTCGTAATAAGGATTGTGGCTGGCGGAGATCATAATTCCACAGTCAAACTCTTCTGTCCTTACGACGTAGGAGACGCTCGGCGTCGTCGTCACATGCAGCAGATACACGTCCGCTCCGGAAGCAGTCAGTCCAGCCACGAGAGAATACTCAAACATATAGCTGGAACGTCTCGTATCCTTTCCTATTACCACTTTACATTTTCTGTGATTTTGATTTCGATAGTACCATCCTAAAAAACGTCCTACCTGATAGGCATGCTCTACTGTCAATGTTTTGTTCGCTTCTCCGCGAAAACCGTCTGTTCCAAAATATTTTCCCATCTTAATCTCCTTTAAATCTTCAAGACTTGCACAGCAGGGGATATTCCCCCGTCAGTTGTCTGTTGCCTGCTTTTTCCTCTGTATTATATCAGTATTCCAAATTTGAGTAAAGATTTTCCTGATTTGCTTCTTTTTCTATGATATGACGCCAAAGCGAAAACGTTACCGCCGTCTGCTTCCCCTAAAGGGAGAATGCCTGCAAAAAAAGGCTGCGATATCCGCACAGTGCCAAAATCCGCTCTCATCTTCCGGTTTTTTGACCTTGCGTTCTTCACAGCCCTTCACGCCTTTTTCTCTAATTTTTTCTTCCCTTTTTGTTATGATAATGACCATAATATTTGCCGTAATTTTTGGAGTAATAGCTTCCGCTTTTTATTGAAGCCTTGTTTAAAACTGCGCCCAAAATTTTACATTTGCTGCTTTCCAGCTGTTTTTGAACTCTCTGTGCCAGTTTATAGCTGATCGCCTCGCTCTCGATGATTAAGACAGCCCCGTCGCAGGCAGCCGCTACCACCGCCGCGTCGATCACGCTTCCCAGGGGCGGACAGTCGATAAAGACATAGTCATATGCTTCCCGGACAATCTTAATCATCTCCTGGAATCTCTCGCCGCCGAGCAGCTCTGAAGGATTGGGAGAACTCATCCCTGTAAAGATCAGATCCATCTCCTCAAAATTGCTTCTGTAAATGCATTGCTCCAGTGTACACTGTCCGGTCAGGTATTCTGTCAGACCGTGTATTATCTTCATTTTTCCATACCGGCTAGACGAAGGGAGCATCATTCCATTGTTCATGGCGAATTCATCTACAGCTCCTCTGACATTAAACCGGCTTCCCATCACAGAACCCCGGATATCGGCGTCAAGAAAAAGAACTTTTTTCCCAAGCTCCGACATCGATTTTGCCAGCTGAAGAGAGACGACTGATTTTCCTTCATTTGGAATGCAGCTTGTAAAACTGATCGTTTTGATATCTTCCCCGCTGAACTGTATATTGGTCCGCAGCGTCTTATAGGCTTCTTCCACCTGCGGCGTCAGCTCCGGGATTTCATCCATAATTACTCTTTCCATGCCTTCTCCTATCGTTTATGTTTTCTCTTTTTTCTTCTTCCATCTATGGGGATAATGCCCAGAGTGGGAATAGCGAGATATTTCTGTATATCATCCGGCGTTTTGATCGTGTCGTTCATCAGATGAAGCACAATCAGAACCGCACACACCAGGAATATTCCAATCATTCCTGCAAGAATACAGTTTTTTATCGTGCTGGGGCTGACGGGATTTTCGTTGATATGTCCCTCTTCCACAATCGTAGGCTCGTCTGTTCCCATAATCTCTGCCATTCTCTTTCTGGCGACATTTGCAAACTCATCCACGATTACCTTTGCCTGAGCCGGATCTGAATCAGTTGCGGTGATCGTAATAATCCGGGTATCCGTCTGATTTGTGATGGAAATCTTGGCAAGCATTTCTTCATAGCTGATATTCATTTCCAGGTTGGAGATCACTTCCTCCACGACAGGTCTGCTCTCGATTAATACGATATAATCGCTTGTCAGCTGCGATCCGAGCTGAAGGTCGGAAAGAGATACAAGGCTTGAGCTGTTTCCCAAAACGTAAATCATAGAGGATGACTGATACTGCGGCGTAATATAATTTTTTGTATAATAACCGGCGCCCGCCGCGAGAGCAATTCCAACCAGCAAAATCAGCCAGGCTTTTTTCCATAAAACACTGAATAGTTCTTTCAAATCAATTTCAACTTCATCATTCCTTACCTGATTCAGTTCCATAACTAGATTCCCTTTCTCTTGTTCGTTTTGATTGACGCCTGGATAAAAAGAATCTCTGTTCCCGGCATCTTTTCATTTTTTGATAGTTTCTTCTGTCGCGCAAATGGGAACTTACAACATCCGCTTTCTCTATTATGCCTATTTGACGGTATAAAGTCAATACCATACTTTGCAAGATTTCGAGGTTAGCGGCAAAAAACAGTCAAATTATACTTTCTGAAGCCATGCCCTCATTTCTGATCTGTGCGTTTTTCAACAAAAAAAGATCACTGACGTCCTATCTTCCGGACACCGTGATCTTCTACTGCGGAAGATGGGACTTGAACCCACACGATATTGCTACCACAGGCACCTGAAGCCTGCGCGTCTGCCAATTCCGCCACTTCCGCG
>CAWVKK010000057.1:0-12074 GCA_963929865.1 uncultured Eubacteriales bacterium
CGTTCCGTTTGAGATCAGCTTTGTCGCAAAGAATCACGGCGGAGACGGACATGTGACCGTTGCGGTTATGGACGGCGAGACAGTAGCCGCTGAAAAATTTGTGGCGCTGGATGCAGATCAGTTCCGCGTGATCACAGTTGAGCTGACCTTAGAGGCAGGAGAGCATGTGATTACCGTCGGCGATATGAGCGAGACGATCGTGGTAGAATAAGACACAACCTTTTCTCAAAGATACATCAGTAATGAGACACCTGATGGAAGGCAGAAAGATAGAAACTTTGTTGTGAAAAATGTACGGGCGCTGCTGTATGGGCAGCGCCCATTTCTATGTGTGCCGAGCATAGCATTAATCTTACTGCTGAAAGTCCAGTCACAGGTATTTGGGGAGATAGCCGAAGGACGGACTTATGGAAGTGATTTTATCAAAGGAAAACCGGAACAGAGCTTGCAAAAAGGTAGTTGCTAATAAAAGTGCACAGAAATTTGCGGCTTCTGCTACAAAGAGGAACATTGTCAATAAGAAGAAACATTGGTATAATAATAGCACAAAATGGCTGTCCTGATATGCTGTGAAGAGGGAGGGGTTGACAGATGAATTTTCAGAAAGTGGCAGTTTGTGATGACGAGAAAGCGTCGCTGACCGCAATCAAAAAATATGTTGAAAAGAGTTTTCTTCAATATGGGATCGATTTCAAAATCAATATGTTTCAGTCCGTCAGGACTATGATGAAGGAGATGAGAGAAGACACCTATGATCTGTGTTTTCTGGATATTGATATGCCCGAGATGAACGGAATTGATCTGGCGGAAAAGATTTGCAGACAATATGCGCAGACCCGGATTATTTTTGTGTCCGCAAAAGAGGAGTATGTTTTTCAGAGCTTTCGCGTTCATCCATTTTCTTTTGTGCGTAAATCATGCTTTCAGGATGACATGGATCAAACGATCAGAGATCTTTCCAGCCTTGCATGTGATAAGGAAGAGCAGAAACAGACTTTTGAGATTGTAGACGAAGCAGGATATAAGCATATTTTTTTAACAGATTCTGTCTACTACTTAGAGGCAAAAGAAAAATATATCAATGTAGTACTTGAGGACAATAAAAAGTTATTACGGTGTTCACTTAAAAGTGTAGAAAAAAAATTAGAGCCATATGGAATGATTCGTTGCCATAAATCTTATATTGTAAACATAAAAAAAGTGTTTGCTGTAAAGTATGATCATCTCGTAATGCTGGATAAGACAGAACTGCCGATCCGCAGAGGAATGGTGACATGTTTGAAGGAGAGGTTATGCGGCATTTTAGTAGAATAATCTGGAAGCAAGAATAAAAGGAGGCAGTACAATGTATGCGCAATATCCAACGTATCTAATGTCTCTGATCATAAATTTATGCGGTCAATTTTTAGACGCGCTGATAAGTATTTATTTTTTACATAAATTTTTTAGTCCAAAGATACCAAAATGTCAACATTTATGGATTATTGCAGCTGTCTTTATGACAGCAGCCACGCAGATTGGAGATTATATTTCAGGAAATAATGTGAATGTTTGGCAGTTCCTTTTGCTCTTTATTCCGTTTTTATATACAGTTTTATTTGAACATGGCAGTTTATTGATAAAGTTCCTTATGTGTGGGCTTCCGTACATTATCTTGCTTTCATTAGAGACACTTGGCGTGACTGCAATGAGAATGGTCAATGAAGTTGTAACAATGAATTACATCTTATTCTTAATTATGTACATTTTCAGAAGGATTATTTTAAAAATTCCTCTGTTATTGATAGTGAAATTTCTGTTAAATTATTCCATTTATGACAGCCATTATGAACTGCAAAGACACTGGTATCTGCTAGGGAGCACTTGTTTTTTTGAATATCTGATGCTCTTTTTTATTCGGAGATATAAAGATAGTGTAAAAGAGATGACATTATGTTTAGTAATCTCAATCTTCTGCTGCCTGGTTCCGATCCTGTTTTACTGTATGATCTATCTGATGGAGACGAATCTAAAGAGGACTCAGATCGGAATCAGTCAGAAAAACTATATCGACACGCAGGAGCAGTACATGACGCAGCTGATGAACATGCAGGATTCTCTGCGGAAGTTTAAACATGACTATAAAGCGCATCTTTTTTGCATGGACAACCTTTTGATGGATCAAAACTATGAAGAGCTTCACCAATACCTGCAGAATATCCACGATATGGAAAAAAAGTACGATCACTTTCAGATGTACGCAAAGGACGGCAGGATCAATATCATTTTAAATCAGATCCGCTATCTGGCCGAGAAAAAAGAGGTGGAGCTGACGATGGAGATCAAAAACGCGCAGATCAGAAATATCGCGCTGTATGACCTGAACATGCTTCTTTTCAATCTGGGCAGCAACGCGGTAGACGCGGCGTCTAAGACGGAAGAGAAAAAGGTGGAGCTGACGATGGAAAAAAACAGAGCGTATGTTCAGATTATGATTCAGAACAGCGTGAGAGAAAATCCGCTCAAGGAAAATCCAAATTTTGTCACCACGAAAAAAAATAAAGAAATTCATGGGTTTGGGATGCAGATCATCCGAAATGTGGCGGAAAAATATCAGGGAATGATTCAGATTGACGCGACAGATAAGACAATGAAGATCAATGTGCTGCTGATGGACGAGACATAAGGAGGCGGCAGTTTCGCCGGGGTTGGGCGCAAGGTAGCCAAAAGAGGCAGACCGTGCTATACTGTTGGCAAGGGAGGAAGCAAAGCAGATTCAGAACACTTTCAAAGGGATGTCAGAAAGGAGAAACGGGCAGATGATTGACACACATGTACATTACACACATAAGAGATTTGATAATGGGCGGGATGAGATCGTCAGGGAACTGAGAAAATCTGGAATTGAAGCAGTGATAGAAGCGGCGATTTCGTTTGAGTCAAACGCAGCTGCGATTGAGTATGCGAAAAAGATCCGGCCGCTCTACGATACGTTTTATGTCGCTGTGGGAATTCATCCGCAGTGTGTGGGAAATCCGGATCTTGACAGAGTGCATCAGCTTAGAGATCTTGCCCTGGTAGACGGGGTTGTGGCAATCGGCGAGACAGGGCTGGATTATCACCGGCAGGAGTACGACGGTCAAAATCAGAAATGGTGGTTCTGCAGACAGATGGAGCTTGCGGGGGAGCTGAAGCTGCCGCTGATCATCCATTCAAGAAGTGCGGAGGAAGATACGATTGAGATGATGCGGGAATACGCCGACTTCTTAAGAGGAGGAGTGATTCACTGCTTCAGCGGCGACAGCAGGCAGGCGGAGGCTTATCTGGAGATGGGGTTTTATCTGGGAATCGGCGGAACGGTTACATATGGAAACGAGGCGCTAAACGACGCGGTGAAGACAGCGCCGCTCTCTAAAATTGTGCTGGAGACGGACTGCCCGTTTTTGTCCCCTCTCCCCAACTGCAAAGACAGGAGAAACGATTCAACCCAGCTTTGCGTGATCGCGCAGAAGATTGCGCAGATCAGAGGGATTGCGCAGGAAGAGGTGGAGCGCGTCACATCGGAGAACGCGAAAAGACTGTTCCAGATCTGAATCCCGGAACGAAAAAAGACAACACAAAAGCAAGGAAAAAGAAAAATGAAAAAAGAGACCTATTTGCAGAACAGCTGGATTGTGGCTGTTCTTGCTTTATTTTGCTGCGCTTTTTAGGGCAGCGCGTTTTTGTGCATGAAGATCGGGTACGAAATGTTTCCGATCCCGTCCGGCGATGCGGGACGCAGATTTTGTCCGCAGGATACCGCTTTGCGATCGCAGGAGTTCTCATGATTTTCTCCGGGAATGACGCCCTCTGCGCATAAATTTTGAGAGGTGAGAGATACTAAGGAAAACATTTGACAGGGAAGTGACGATATGAGAGGCGGGATTCATCCGACGTCCGGGGAAGACAAAAAGGCGACAAAAGATAAACCGATTCGGATTTTTGTGCCCGATGAAGTCAAGATAGAGGGAAGCTTTTTCGTAAAAAAGGGCGAGTATGTGAAAAAAGGTCAGAAAATCGGCGAGGATTTGCGCAAGACGCCTCTCCATGCCAGCATTGCAGGTACAGTAAAAGAAGTCGGAGAGACATGGTGCATCCTCGGCGGGGAAAGGGCGGGGGAAGCGGAAGAAAAAGCGCCTCCTCTGCCCTATGAGAAAAAACTGATGGAAAACATTGCGCAGTCTGGGGAGGAGATCAGACAAAAAATAAAAGAGGCAGGGATCGTCGGGATGGGAGGCGCCGGATTTCCGGCGTTTTTGAAATATGAGACGAAAAAGAAGATCCTCCATCTGCTGATCAACGCAGCTGAGTGCGAACCGTTTCTGACATGCGACGAGAGGCTGATGAGGGAGAACGGATATGCCGTCTTAAATGGGATTCTGGCGCTGAAAAAAGCGGCGGGAGCGGAAAAAGCGATTTTATGCATTGAGGATAATAAACAAGAAGCCGCCCGGCATCTTAAGGAGCTGCTCGGCGCTGCGGGCAAGGCGGAACAAAAAGACGATCCCGGAAAAAAGCGGGATGAGGAGCCGATTCACATTTTTCTGCTGCCGACCCGCTATCCTCAGGGCGGAGAACGCCAGCTGATTGAGACAGTTTTAAACAAAGAAGTTCCGATTGGAGGGCTTCCGGCCGACATCGGGGTGATCGTCTCAAACGTTGCGACAGCAAAAGCAGCAGCCGACGCGGTTTTTGCGGATCGTCCTCTGCTGGAGCGCGTCGTGACGGTCGCAGGGGCTGTAGAAGATCCCGGAAATTATCTGGTCCCGATTGGCACGCCCATTGAGACGCTGCTAAAGAGAAGCGGCGGCGTCTCTGAGAGAGAAAACAAGATCATTTTAGGAGGACCTATGACGGGAAAGTGCGTTGCGGAAAACTGGAACGGGGAACCGCTCCCGGCAGTCGAAAAGACAACGTCCGCAGTGATTGCGATGCTGTTTCGAAAAGAGAGGGAAACACCGTGCATCCGCTGCGGAGCGTGCGCCAGGGTCTGCCCCGCCGGTCTTGTCCCATTTCGGATTGACGCAGCCTGGCTGGATGAAAACGAAAAATTGTGCGAAAAGCTGTACGCTTCGGAGTGCATCGCGTGCGGATGCTGTTCTTATGTGTGTCCGGCAAAAAGAGAACTGACGGACCGGATCGCAAAAGCGAGAGACAGACTGCGCCAAAAGCGAAAAGAGAGGAGCGTGATAATGTGAAAACACGGTATCAGGCGCCTTATCTCAGAGCGTGCGGCAGCACAAAGGAAATCATGCAAAACGTTGTCCTCTCTCTTGTGCCGGCGCTTTGCGGATCCGTCTTTTTCTTCGGGATCCGCGCGCTTGGTCTGACTTTGTTTTCCGCGGCGGTCTGTGTTCTATCGGAATATGCCTGGCAGAAAATCACAAAACGCCAGATCACAGCCTGGGATTTCAGCGCGGCGGCAACGGGGATGCTGCTTGCTTTTAACATGCCGGTCTCGACGCCGCTGTGGGTTTTGCTCGCCGCAGATCTGTTTGCGATTTTGGTCGTAAAGCAGATGTTTGGAGGCATCGGGTGCAATTTTGTCAATCCGGCATTAATGGGAAGACTTTTTGTGATGACAGTATGGCCGGGGCAAATCATGCGCTATACTATGCCGCACAGCGACGCTGTCTCCTCGGCGACGGCGCTTGCCGCGCTGAAAGACAAGACGCAGAGCGGCTATACCTATCTGCAGATGTTTTTGGGCGACATCCCGGGAGCAATCGGAGAGACAAGCAAGATTCTGATTTTGATCGGTTTTTTGTACCTGTGCCGGAAAGGAATCGTAAACGCAAAGGCGGTGCTCGTCTATATAGGGTCGGTGTCGGTTCTGACCTTCGTCTTCGGGGGAGAAGGCTTGTTTGCCGGAGACTTTCTGGGAAATCTGCTCGGAGGAGGTCTGATTTTAGGAGGCTGCTATATGCTTACCGATTATGCCTTTGTCTCGCAGAGGGGCAGGCTGCTGTCGGCGCTTGCGGCGGGCGTCATCACGGCATGGATCCGCATATTCGGTCCATATCCAGAGGGAGTCTGCCTGGGGATTGTGACGGCAAACTGCCTGGCGGGCGTTTTGGCGATGGCAGAAAACCGGCGGGTTTACGGGACAGCCGCCCGGCGCCGCAGCTTAAAAATAGGAGACGGAGGGCAAAAGGGTGAAAAATAGACAGCTGCAAGGCATTGTATCACTGATAGTCACAGCGGCGCTTTCCTTTGGAACAGTAGCAGGAACGAAGGCTTTGACGCAGCAGATCCAAAAAGAATCAGCCGGTACGCAAGGAGAGAAGAACTGGGAAGAAGAGCTGGATGTGACGGGCAGCGAGGGAATCGTACATGCCGCAAGGACAAAAGACCATACGTATCAGGTAACGTCGAAGGCAAAGGGATACGGCGGCGAGATAACGGTCCAGGTCACGTTTGACGAGAGTGCGGACACCATTTTAAACGCCGCGGTCAAAGAACAAGAGGAGACGCCGGGAGTAGGTTCGAAGATCACGGAAGACTCCTTTCTGACGCAGTTTTCGGGCACAGCGCCTCCCGTATCACTGATGGGGACGACGGCAGAGGCGGACTGGGGATTCCCGGAGGGCACGGTTTTTGCCGACGGAACGTATGAAAATGTCTGGAAGACGTCAGATGAAAACGGATTTCAAGATCAGGTGCGCGTCGTCATTGAAGGAGGACGCATTCACAGCGTCTTGTGGGACAGCCTCTCGGCGGACGGACAGTCGAAGCGCAAGATGTCAGAGGAAGGCGCGTACCAGATGACGCAGGATGGTCTGACATGGGCAGAACAGGCAAAGGCAGTGGAAGAAGCTGTGGTGGAGGATCAGTCTCTTGAGAGAGTTGTGCCCGACGGATCGGGAAAAATCGACACGGTTGCAGGAGTGAGCATTTCAGTCTGGAAATTTGCGTCTCTGACAAGGAGCTGTCTGGCGCAGGCGGCGCAGCTTGAGGGTCAGACTGTTCCCGAAGCGCAGATGGAAGAAGGAAGCGTTATAGACGGCGTCTCAGGGGCAACCGTCTCCTCGGCCGCTGTTGTGAAGGCGGTGAATCAGGCCTGGGAGTTTTTAAAGGAAAACCGGCAGATGGAGGGAAAAAGTTGAAAAAAGCGAAATTTCCGGCAGAGGCGGCTGCCCTGGGAATCACTCTGTTTTCAGGAACGATGGCAGAGGCGATGGTTATAGGAAGCATTGCAGTGTCTGCCTGCGCTTTCGCCCGGGAGACAAAGCGGATATTAAAACGAATCGTTCCGGAATGGAGCGGGATTCTTTCTGTTCTGACTTTGACAGGAATCGTCTGCGCCAGCGCTGCGGAACTTGCCTGCGCGTTTCTGGGATGGGAGACAACCCAAAAAGAGCGGGCAATGTATCTCATTTTAGGACTGCTGTGCGCAAGATACGTTCTATGGAAAGAGGGAGAAGATGATCTTCCGTGCGGGCAGTCAGCGGCGGTATGGGGATTTTGGACAGCATGGGGATTCATCAGAGAATGGCTCTCCTACGGAACGGTTTTCGGAAGACAAATCGTTTCCTGGGAGATTCAAAGCCCGCAGTTTCAAAATGTCATGTTCGGATTTCTAGCCTCCGGCATGACGCTTGGTTTTGCAAACTACATTTTTCGGACAAAGCAGTATCAAAAAAACAGACCGCCTCTGGAAGCGCTGTACGTCATTCTCCCGGCTGTGTGCTATATACAGCCCGCTGTCTTTGAATTTTCTGGAAAATGGGAATGGGCGGGGATTGGAGCTGCCGTTTTTGCCGCGCTGTTTTTGTTCTGGTCGGTGCAGAAAAGCCAGATGTTCTGCGCGGCGGCGCCGCAGTGGCGGGGACTTCCTGCTCAACTGCTGTCTATGGGGCTGATCTATATGATCTTAGACATCTATTAAGCATATTTTGACGTTTCAGCAAAAAAGCATCTGACAACCCGCTGTTTTGGAAAAGCGGATTTTCAGATGCTTTTTGCATTGCCTTTGGAATGGACAAAAACCCGGCCGCTGCATGGGATGCGGCAGACGGAAACTCATTCGTCCGCCGGGACAAACGAAAACTGATCCGGCATACCGCCGCTGTAATGGAGCGCGCCGTCCTGGGTGACGAAGATGGCATAGACGTCCGGAAGACTGGCGATCAGCTCCATGCCCTGCTCAAGACCCAGCGCAAAGCATGACGTGCTCAGCCCGTCCCCGTCCACGGAGCGTTCAGAGAAGATCGTGACGGAGGTCAGTCCGTTGTCAAAGGGATAACCGGTCTGAGGATTTAAGATGTGGTGGTACAGCGTTCCGTCCGCCTCGAAATTTCGCTCGTATATTCCGGAGGAGACGACAGACTGATCTGATATCTGCACAGCGCCGAGAATTTCGTTCTGCTCGGCAAAAGGCTTTTGAATGCCGATCCGAAACGGCGCGCCGTCCATTTTGGATCCGATACACAGGACGTTTCCTCCCAGATTAATCAAAGCGCTTTCGACCCCGCATGAGAGGAGATATTCTTTGAGACAGTCTGCGATATACCCTTTCGCGATACCGCCAAGATCGATTTCCATGCCTTCTTGCTGAAAACGGATCCGGTTTCCCTGCAGATCTACCTTTTCCCACCCCACAAGCGAAAGCGCGCTTTCGATTTCTTTAGGATCGGGAACCTTTGGGTTTTCAGAAGAAAAATCCCACAAAGCGGAGACAGGAGCGATCGTGATATCGAACGCGCCGTCTGAGAGGCGGCAGTAGGTCAGACCCTTTTCAATCAGGTCGGCGCACACATCGGACAGGATATAATAGTCGCCGTCTTTTGGGAGCGTCCCGTGATTCAGCCTGTATATTTCGCTGGTCGGAAGCGTACGGCTGAATACCGATTCATAGTCGCTGCAAAGCTCCATACACTGGTCAAGCAAAGTCTCGTCCTTTGAATCGTAAATCGTGATCGTCACGACCGTATCAAAGTAAAATCCGGTTGAGCGGATAAAGTCAGACGAGACGACGTGAGCGTTCTGAGATTGGGAATCCCCAGCGTCAGACGCTTCCCGCAGAAGGAAGGGAAGAAGAAAAAGAACAGATACCGTTGCGAGCAGGAGAAAAACGGCAGACAACAGCCAGCGAGATTTTTGTTGCTTCATAGCGGCCTCCTTTCAGAATGATACAATATCATCCTATTATAGCAAAAAAGAAAGAGGTGTCAACGGTGTTGCGATTGCAGGAAGGAAAAATATGTGTTAAAATTTGGACAAAGAAAGTTCCAAGCACGGAGAGATGGAGGAGACAACATGAGTCAGAAACCGATAGATTTTAATCTGGATGAATTATTGATTCTAGCTGAGAAGGGACAGAGAAATGTTCAGTATGCGGTGGGCTTTTACTATGAAAACGGAGTTAAAAATCCAGTCGACTTAGAAAAAGCGGCGCAGTGGTATCAAAAGGCGGCAGAGCAGGGACATGAGGAGGCACAGCTTCGCTTAGGACTTCTGTACGCCCAGGGAAAGGGCGTACAAAAGGACTACAAAAAGGCTGTCAGCTGGCTGCGCCGCGCTGCCAATCAGGGGAACGCAAACGCCCAGTACAATATGGGGCGCTGCTACGAAGAGGGACTTGGCGTGAACAAAGATGAATCGAAAGCATTTTCCTGGTTTTTAAAGGCGGCAAAACAAAAGGAATACCGCGCGGTCTGCTGTGTGGGAATGTATTATATGTCGGGAATCTGCGTGGAAAAGGATGAAAAGAAAGCATTTTCCTATTTTGAGCGGGCTGCGGAGGCGGAGATTCCGGTAGCGCAGTACAATCTGGCCATTATGTACCAGTACGGCTCAGGAGTGGAAAAAGACCGTGCAAAGGCGAGAATGTGGATGGCAAAAGCAGCGCAGCACGGATTCCCCCTGGCAGTCGAGATGATGAAGCGCGATATCGAAACACAGCCGGAATGACGGTATGCCGGAACATGTCAGGCGGAGGAGAGCCGTGCATGAGAGAAGAAACGCAGCGCACACAGAAAAGAGGAAACATATATATGAGAGAACATTTGACAAAAAAAGACGTCGAAAAGATTGAGGAAGAGATTGAATACCGCAAGCTGGTCGTGAGAAAAGAGGCGATCGAGGCGGTAAAAGAAGCGCGCGCTCAGGGAGATCTGAGCGAAAATTTTGAGTATTATGCCGCGAAAAAAGATAAAAACAAAAATGAGAGCCGGATCCGCTATCTGGAACGGATGCTGAAAACGGCGGAGATCGTATCGGATGAGTCGAGAGAAGGAGAGATCGGCATCAACGATACTGTAAAAATTTATGTGGAGGACGACGATGAGGAAGAGACATACCGCCTCGTCACTTCAATCCGCGGGAATTCGCTGAAGGGATACATCAGCATTGAATCCCCGCTCGGAAAAGCGATCAAAGGGCACAGGGTCGGGGACAGAGTGACCGTCAAAGTCAACGAGTCCTACAGCTACGACGTAGAGATCCGCTCCATCGAAAAGACAGGGGACGACGGAACGGACCAGATCAGAAGCTTTTAGCGCAGAAGATCAAGGATGGCGGCGAGGGCCTGGCAGCCGGGGAGAAACTGGTCGGAGGGCATGGTGGAGCACGAGAGAATCAGCTCCACAAAGCCTTCGCCCTCCCCGAGGAGTTCCACGAGAACTCCTTTTTTTTTCGCCCAGGAGAGGAATTCCTTTCCGGATACGGGGCAGGGCAGGCGCAGCGCGAGGTTGATTCCGCCCGAACCGACACGGATTGAGACGCTCTCCCCGAAGGTCTGGCGGACGGCTCCCAGAAGCGCTTTCAGCTTTGCGGCGTACAGTCTCTTTAATTTTCTCGTCTGGGCGCCGAGATGACCGTCGCGGATAAACTGGCACAGCGCAATCTGCTCTGCTTTTGAGGCAGTCTGGTTGTAGTGGTCCGCCACAAGGCGGTACGCTTTGGCGAGATCGGACGGAAGCACCATAAAGCTGATTCGGATGGAGGGCAGCAAAAGTCTGGAGAAGGACCCGATATAGACGACGCCCTGTCCCCCGGCAAGACTTTGCAGGGAGGGAGTCGGCTTCTGGAGATAGACAAATTCATTTTCAAAGTCGTCTTCCAGGATGACGCTGCCGTTTGCGGCGGCGTGGTGAACCAGCTCCAGACGGCGGGAGACGGGCATGATGTCGCCCCATTTTGTCATGTGAGCCGGGGAGACGTAGATCACGCCGCAGTCTTTGTTTTTGTACCGCACATCAAAGCCGTAGTCCTCAAAGACAGAGATTCCCTGGACAAAGGAGGGATTGGGAAACGACACTGTCTTTTTGTCTCTTAAAAGCGGACATAAAATGTGCAGGAGGCTCTGGGTGCCGGCGCCGACGACAATGTCGTCCGGGCTGCACAGAATATTTCTGCCCGTGCGCACATAGGAGGCGAGAACTTCCCGGAAATCCTTTTCACCCTGAGGCTCGCCGTAGCTCAAGAGACGGCTGTCCTGGCGCAGAGCGCTTTTGATGTACCGCCTCCACAGGTCAAAGCGGAAGCTCTCACGGTCCACGCCGGAGGAGGCGAAATTATAGGCAATCGGATTCTGGGGCGCGGAAACCGTCTGCCGGAACGGCTTTTGCCGGACGGAGAGGTCCGTCACATAGTAGCCGCTCTGCGGGCGCGAGATGATATATCCGTCGGCGGCCAGCTGGAGGTAAGCTGACTCTACGGTTGTCCTGCTGATTTCCAGCTCCCTCGAGCACCGCCTTAGGGACGGCATTTTTGCCCCGCAGGGAAGCTTTCCGCACAGAATCAGATCTTTATAGTACTGGTAGACCTGTGTGTATAAATGGGATGAGGGATTGGATGATTCAAGTTTCAGCTGCATAAAAAAGTCCTCCTCTGGCTCTTTCGCTCATAATAAAAAAGTATACTACATCAGAAAAAATTTTTCAAAGGAAGACTGCGGCTGTCCGGACTTTGACGAAAGCTCCTTGCGGAAACGCGGCACCTGGATATATAATGATGAATATCAAGACAAATAGGTAATTGCGAAACAGATTTGCAAGCTTGATTCCAGCGAGGTAAAGATCCGGTATAACCGGATTTTCAGGAGGTGGATGCGG
>CAWVKK010000058.1:0-31902 GCA_963929865.1 uncultured Eubacteriales bacterium
ATCATGACGATGCCAGGTCTGCCGAAAGTTCCGGCTGCAGAGAGAATCGACGTAGACGAGACAGGAAAGATTTCCGGATTATTCTAATTGAGGCAGTCTGAAAAAACGTAGGAATGTGAGGAGACAAAAATGGGATTTTCAACAGTACCGTGCAATGAGTTTGTAGAAGTGTTAGCTTCGAAAGCCCCTGTGCCAGGCGGCGGCGGCGCGTCCGCCTTAGTCGGAGCAGTGGGAACTGCGCTTGGCAATATGGTGGGAAGCCTGACAGTCGGAAAGAAAAAATATGCGGAAGTAGAAGAGGAGATGTATGCGTTAAAGGCGAAAGCAGATCAGCTTCAGAAGGATCTTCTGCATCTGGTGGAAAGAGACGCGGAGGTGTTTGAACCTCTGGCGAAAGCATATGGAATGCCAAGAGCAACAGAAGAAGAAAAAGCAGAAAAAGCCCGTGTGATGGAGATTGTACTGAAAGACGCATGCTCCGTCCCGATGGAAATCATGGAAAAATGCTGCGAGGCAATTGATATCATTGTGGAATTTGCGGCAAAAGGTTCCGCTCTTGCCATCAGCGATGCAGGCGTAGGCGCCGCATTCTGCAAAGCAGCGTTAAAAGGCGCAAGCTTAAACGTATATATCAATACAAAATCGATGGCGGATAAGGAATATGCAGCTCAGCTGAACGCGAAATGCGATGCTATGCTGGAGAAATACACAAAGATTGCAGACGAAGTATTCGAAAGCGTGCTGGGCAGATTGAAATAGGGAGGAAACACATACAATGGCGAAACAGTTATTAGGAAAAGAAGTGACAGCCGCTTTAAACGAGAGAATTAAGGCGGACGTCGCTTTGCTCAAAGAAAAAGGGATTACACCGACGCTTGGAATTATCCGCGTCGGAGAAAACGGAAGCGATATCTCCTACGAGAAAGGCGCAACCAAGAGATGTGAGACCTTGGGCGTTGCATGTGAGAAAATTTTGCTCCCGGCCGACGTCTCCCAGGAGGAACTGCTCTCCGTCATCGACAAAGTAAACCAGGATGACCACATCCATGGAGTGCTGCTGTTCCGTCCTCTTCCAAGACATTTGGATCAGTCTGTGATCGAGAATGCGCTGGATCCGGAAAAAGACGTGGACTGCATGACAGACGGCTCCATGTCCGGTGTGTTTACGGGAAAGAAAGTAGGATTTCCGCCGTGCACGCCGCAGGCCTGCATGGAAATTCTGGATCATTACGGAATCGACTGTACAGGAAAGAAAGCGGTTGTGATCGGACGAAGCTTAGTGGTTGGAAAACCGGCTGCTATGATGCTGATTAAGAAAAACGCGACAGTTACGATCTGCCACACAAAAACGGTCGACATGCCTTCAGTTGTAAAAGAAGCGGATATTGTGATCGTAGCGGCAGGACGTGCCGGTGTGATCGACGATTCTTATTTAAGAGAAGGACAGACTGTGATTGACGTCGGAATTAACGTAAACGCAGAAGGCAAGCTCTGCGGAGACGTCGACTTCGCAAAGGCAGAGCCGATTGTAGAAGCGATCACTCCAGTTCCAGGCGGAGTTGGAAGCGTGACGACTTCTGTACTGGTCGGACATGTAGTAGAAGCTGCAAAGAGAAAATATCTTTAAAAAAGCGGTCATGTGATGGCAGACTTTACGTGACGCACAAACATGTTCGTTCGAGGTGCCGCACAGAAAAAAGAGGGTGTTTGAACACTATGGACTTTTCAATTCATAGCGGAGGATAACATCCTCTTTTTTTCGAAAAGAGAATGGTTGAGGGAGGGAAAGAAAATGTTTAAAAAATTTTATCCCTGTGAATACGTGGAAAGCGTTTTTTCGATTGACTATGAAAAACTGTACCGGAAAGGATACCGGGGCATTCTATTTGACATCGACAATACTTTAGTGCCCCATGGAGCCGATTCCACAAAAGAGGTGGACGAATTGTTCCGAACTCTTCACCGTCTGGGCTTTCAGACGCTGCTGCTGACGAACAATGACGAAGAAAGAGTCAGAAGATTTCTGAAAAATATTGATTCGCCGTATATCTGCGACGCCCAGAAACCGGCGGCGGAAGGCTATCTGAAAGCCTTGGATATGCTGAAACTAAAGAAAGAAGAGACCGTATTGATAGGAGACCAGATTTTTACCGATATTTATGGGGCAAATAAGAGCGGAATGGACAATATCCTGGTCAGATTTATCGGATATGATGTGGAGACTAAGATAGGAATTCGCAGGAATCTGGAAAAGATTGTGCTGAAAATGTACAGCCTGAATAAATCGTGTCAAAACCGGATAGGAGGTATTCAAAAAAGGGGGATCTTAGAAGATGCTATGGAATAGAAAGAAATTGTTTTGCGAGATTAATCCGCTTTGCTATAAAATTGCCTGGGAAAAAGAAATTTTAAAACGTCATATAAAAGACACATGCAGCCATGAAATGTTTGCAAAAGAAAGAAAAAAAGAAAAACTGCCCAACATTGTCGCAAGCCGCAGCTCGAACCTGATTAAGAGGGGAAAGGGAATCGATATCCGGCTCCAGCAGGGAAAAGCGACGAACATCATGCTGGCATGCAGCAAAATAAATGGAATGATCATCCGGCCCGGAGAAATTTTTTCTTTCTGGAGAACCGTAGGAAAAACGACAAAAAGAAGAGGATATCAGGAAGGGAGAGTCATCACAAAGGATAAGATTGAACCGGGAATCGGCGGAGGTCTGTGCAACCTGGCAAACACGATACACTGGCTGATTTTACACAGTCCGCTGGATGTGGCAGAATTTCATCAGCATTCCGATGCGCTGGCGCCGGACGAGGGGAAGAGAGTTCCGTTCAGCGCCGGAACTTCTGTGTGCTATAACCACATTGATTACCGTTTCCAAAACAATACGGATCAGAACGTACAGCTCCTGGTGTGGTGCGAAAATGAAAAACTATATGCAGAACTGAGAAGCGAGAGAGAATATCCGTGGCGCTATGAGCTGGTAGAAGAAAACCACCATTTCGCAAAAGAAGGGGATAAATATTACAGAAATTCCAAAATTTACAGAAATGTTATCGACAAAGCCACACAGACGGTTCAAAAAAAAGAGCTTATTTTGGACAACCACTCAGAAGTGATGTACGACTATTCACTGATTCCAAAAGAACAAATAAGAAACAAAACACCATGAAAAAACGGTTTGCAGTGTTCTGCTTCTTATTTGCGTCTATGGGCGCAATGCGGCGTTCCATCTGGCGGGCGTCCTCCGGAAAAAGAAAGGGAGAGGCTTCTCACACGCAGCTCATATAGTCGCATACCTTATCGATCTGCTCGGGAAACGTTCCGCAGAATTTATTTTCAAAGAAAGCGCTGCCAATCGTAAAGGTCCAAGGAGACGCGTCCTTGATTTCGTCGAGTCTTTGATAACTGTTGATGCTGCCGGCAATGCAGACGGGAGCATCGACGCTGGAGACAAACCGTTTGTTGAGCGTCACGGAATCGCCTGTATATCGGTAGCCCAGCAGATCAAATCCGTAGACGCCCTTTTCCAGGTATCGGTAAGCTTCGTCGATCATCTCCTCGATACCGCCCTCCAGGACAGACGGACGATTCGTAATTTTCCCGACAAAGGGCATGTATTTCAGGCGATGCTCTTTGCAGAATTGATTGACAGAGTCGAAAAACATCGTGCCGATCAAAACATCACATCCGCATTCAGCAGCCATGCGGGCGCCTCTAAGGCATTCCTTTTCTGTGTATGCCACCACCTCAAGAAACGTAGTTTTCCCATATTCTTTCATATAAGTGTATAATGATTTCATTTGGGGAAATGGAAGAGGCGCTTCCTTAAATCCCCAAAATTTTGCTTTGGAATGTTTACACAGGTCAAAAACCTCATAAGCATTTTTTACCGTAAGATCATGGTGTGTCAACATTACAATCAACTGTGGATGAGAATTCATAAATGCTTAATCCTTTCACGTAAAATAATCTTGTGTCTATTATACAGGAAAAACGGAATATGGTAAACAAATTTTTTCGGGCAGTTATGAATATTTATTAATCCAAATGAAGATTTGACAGCTCAATCGGAGGAAGCTTGCGGCTGGAAGAAGCGACAAATTTCTTCAGCGCGCTGGAAGAGTCCTTCCATGCGACATTTGTTCCAGCGCCCGACATACATCCGCCGGGACATCCCATTCCTTCGATCATGCAGTTCTTGAGCTTTCCGGCTTTTGCGAGCATCAGAGCTTTCCGGCACTCGGTAAGCCCTTCCGCGTGTTCAATATGAACCGGCACGTCAGGATAATATTCCTTTAGGCACTGCTCAATCGCATGGGCAACCCCTCCGGCGACTGCGTAGCCCCGTCCGGCGGCTGTGGCGTTGTGGAGCGAAGAATCGCCTTCCATCAATTCCGGATTGATTCCTTTGGCGTCAAACATTCCCAGCAGCTCTTCGAATGTGATGACGAAATCCACATCGCTGCGCACATCCGTTCTTGACGCTTCCAGCTTTTTCGAGGCGCAGGGACCGATAAAGACGACGTGGGCGTTTGGATGGTCTTTTTTAATGCTGCGGGCAGTCGCAACCATAGGCGTCAGCTCCTGGGAAATGTTGCCGATCATGTCTGGGAAAAATTTCTTTGCCATCATAGACCAGGAAGGACAGCACGAAGTCAGCAAAAACGGAAGCTCGCCGGTCGCCACTTTTTCCGCATAGTGGTGAGCCTCCGAGACGGCTCCGATATCAGCGCCCATTGCCACCTCATAGACGTTTGAGAATCCGAGCTGCAAAAGAGCCGCCTTTAATTTGCGCGAGTCGACATTAGGACCAAACTGACCGACAAAAGATGGGGCAAGCTCCGCGACAATTTCCTGTCCCTCCTTTAGTGCGTGCGCAAGCTGAAAAATCTGCGATTTGTCCGAGATTGCGCCGAAAGGACAGCTCACCATGCACATTCCGCAGGAGACACACTTTTCATTGTTGATGACGGCACGTCCCTGAGAATCGCTCTCAATCGCATTGACGCCGCACGCCTTTGCGCAGGGGCGTTCTTTTTTTGCGATCGCGTCATAAGGGCAGACAGATTTGCACTTGCCGCACTGGATACATTTTTCCTGGTCAATGATAGAACGCCCTTTTACAATACGGATCGCGCCTCTTGGACAGACTTCCGCGCAGGGATGCGCGACACAGCCGCGGCACATATTGGTGACTTCGTACTGGTTTGGCTCGCAGGCGTCGCATGCAGACGGGATTACCTGCATCAGAGGCGGCTCATAATATTTTTCATTGATATTGCTCGCCTCAATCCCGGAAGTAATGTGAACAGCTTTGTTTTCCGGGCGCAGAGACATGCCCATGGCGAGGCGGACGCGCTCGCTTGCCACAGCGCGTTCGCGGTAAATACTCTCGCGGTACGTAGCGCGCTCCTGGACAATCTCATAGGGGATCGCCTCGATATCGGCGATCAAACTTTCCTCTGTGGAGTTAAAGCCGACCTTGGCAATGGCGGCAAAAACTTTCCGGCGGATTTTAGTGATAGGTGTGTTGAGTCCACGCATTTTGTTCCCTCTTTCTGTAAATAATGTAGAAAATGGAAGCAGAAACAAGGGTTTCTGCCAGTGCCGCTCATAATCGCATACCATTTTCGGACTTTGGATATATGAGCGCAATTCTATTTGAGTATTTGGATCAGGCATTTGCAGTGCGAAGCCTAGCGTATGCTCCCTCACTCATTGCTTTTTCTGCCTAGTTGGTACTTTTCCTGGATACCTCTGCGCATCAAGTCAAGAAACGTAATAGTTTTACCCTCCTCAACAGAATAGATACGGGCCAGGTTTTCCAGCTCGGTTTTCCATTCGCTGGGAATAGAAATATTGATCTGTACGTTATCGCTTTTCGGTCGTGCCATAGGATTTTCCTTTCCATATTTGTGATCCGGAATTTTTTCAGCCTTTATACAAAGATTATATATTCTGTCTATGTAAATGTCAAGCAAAAGAAAAGGTTTCGCCGCAAACTTATGACAAGAACCGAAAACGTGCGGGGGAGGAAGGAAAACGATCAAACATCCGCAATCCGCCTTTACGGCAAAAAAAGAAAGATCCGGTTCTAAGAGACCTCTTTGTCTGCATAAGGTATAGAAGTAAAGACAGGGAGGTTTTTCATGGAGGAATACAATCTGTATCAGGATATTCAAAGCCGCACAAAGGGTGAGATTTATCTTGGAGTGGTAGGACCGGTCCGGACCGGAAAATCGACTTTTATCCGCCGCTTTATGGAATTGATGGTTTTGCCGGGACTCAATGGACAGGAAAAGAAAGTGGCGGTCGATGAAATGCCGACCAGCGGAGTGGGAAAGACCATCACAACCGCAGAACCAAAATTTATTCCGAAAAACGCGGCTGTGATTTCTCTGGGAGAGGACACACAGATGAAAGTGCGTCTTGTAGACTGCGTCGGATATCCGGCGGAAGGCGCGGCAGGGATCTTTGACGAGGGAAAAATGAGAATGGTCAAGACGCCGTGGATGGAAAAAGAGATTCCCTTCGCAGAGGCGGCAGAGCTTGGAACGAAAAAAGTGATCCAGGATCATGCGACGATCGGGATTGTCGTGACCGGAGACGGCTCTTTTGGAGAACTTCCAAAGGAAAGTTTTTATGAGGGAACAAAAAAAGCGATAGAAGAATTAAAACAGATTGGAAAGCCGTTTGTGGTTCTTGTCAATTCTAAAAATCCCTCGGCGGCTGAGGCAGAGAATATGGCGCAGAAAATCCGCTCTGAATTTCTGGTCCCGGCAATGCCTGTCAACTGTGAACAGCTGGGGAAAGAAGCCATTCACCGCATGATGGAGATGATTTTAAAAGAATTTCCTCTGGTGCAGCTTCAGTTTTTTTTGCCTAAATGGGTGGAGATGCTCCCGATATCGCATCCGATCCGCGAGACGCTGATGAAGCATATGAAACAGCTGATGAAATCGATTCATCAGATCCGTGAGGTCGCAGAAAAAGCGGCGCAGCTGAGAGAAGATTTCATAAGAAAAGTAAAGGTAGAGGCAATCAATCTGGCGGACGGCACGGCAAAAATCGGAATCGAGATGGAAGAAAGCTACTACTATGAACAGCTCAGCCAGATGACCGGCGTGGAAATCCGGGGAGAATACCAGCTCATCTCCATGATTCGGGAGCTGTCCGAGAGCAGAAAAGAATATGAAAAGGTGAAGCACTCTCTGGAAGCGGTGCGCCAAAACGGATACGGAGTGATTACCCCGGTAAAAGAAGAGATTATGCTGGAAACGCCGAGCGTGATCAAGCAGGGAAGCAAATACGGGGTGAAGATAAAAGCGGCAAGTCCTTCCATCCACCTGATTAAGGCGGAGATCGAGACGGAAATCGCTCCGATTGTAGGCAGCGAGCAGCAGGCAAAAGACTTGATCGCCTACATAGAAGAGAATGGAAAAAAAGAGAAGGAAGGAATCTGGAACACGAGCATTTTTGGAAAATCGATTGAGCAGCTTGTAGAAGACGGCATACGGGCAAAGCTGTCTATGATTGGGGAAGAAAGCCAGACGAAGCTGCAAGAGACCATGAAAAAAATCGTCAACGACTCCAAAGGCGGACTGATCTGCATTATTATCTGAGAGAAGAGCGTATAAGCCGCAGGGAGAAAAAACAAGAATCCCGTTTTTTGCCCTGCGCGGCGGCAAAGGGGCAGCGGCAAGGAGACACAGGGCGCCTGCAAGGGGCCAGAGACGCCGCATTGACAGAAAAAAAACGATGAACTATAATAAAAAGCACAAAGGCAACGGCAGATCGGATACAATCTGCAGAACCAGTCAGGAGGACAGAAGATGAAAAGAAAGAGATCCGTATGGCCCATGATGTGCCTGCTCTGCTTTCTCTTTGCCGCTTCAGCCAGAGCAGACGCGGCATGGGGACAGGAGACGGCAACCACCGCTCCCGGTCGCGCGGCAGACGGGATGCTGAGAAATCGATGGGTCGGAGATTTTTATGTGGACGGACAAGGGCGTATTGTGGCGGAACGCTTTTATACGATCGCAGGAGAACGCTATTATTTTGACAGCCAGGGAAGGATGTGCCGCGGAATCCGGACAATCGGCGGGAAAACGTACTATTTTTCAAAAGACGGAGCCATGCAGACAGGATGGCTGACCTTTGACGGGGACGATTACTATTTTGACGAGACAGGCGCCATGAGAAAGGGGCTGACGCAGATCGGCGGGGAAACGTACGCGCTTAGCACGTCGAGCGGAAAACTGCTGAGAGAGACGTGGGTCGGGACGATGCGCTATGCAGATGAGGACGGCATTCTGGCAAAAGGGCTGAAAACTGTCGAGGGAAAGCAGTATTATTTTGACAGCGACGGGAGAAAGCTTACGTCTGCCGTCATAAAGGTAAACGGGATTACATACGACATCAGCGCAAATGGAGTCTGCACGCCAAGAACCTCTTCTTCTGGGGAGACACCCAGCGATGAGATGCTGTTTTTTACAAAATTTGAATCTGGCTCCGCCTCCTACGGTCAGACCGGAGGCGACGGGGGAAGAGCATGCGGCAGATATCAGTTTGACGTGGAGTGGTGTCTGTTCGAATTTGTGACATACTGTTACCATACCGACCCGGAAACGTTTGCGCCATTTCGCCCCTACCTCAGCGGCAGCAAATGGTCGCTGTACCAGAATGGGTCGTTCTATGCGGCGTGGAAAAAAATCTATAGGGACAGCCCGGAGGAATTTAAGCGCTGCCAGGATACGTTCGCAAAACAGAAATTCTATGACGCCGCGGAACAGATGCTCAGGCGTTATGGAATCGATCTCTCGGGAAGACCGGACGCAGTCAAAGGAGCGGTGTTCAGCTACGCCATTCAGCACGGAGCCTATAACGCTGCCGGCGCTGTGATCGCAGCGGGCATTACGCAGGAGACGCCGGACAGCGAGCTGATTGAGAGACTGTATCAATACCGCAGCAGCCAGTACCCTGCCTACCGCAGCAGATATCTCACAGAAAAAAATCTTGCGCTTTCTCTCTTACGATAAAGCGCATTCGGCAAAAAAG
Organism: uncultured Eubacteriales bacterium; assembly: GCA_963929865.1. GTDB lineage: Bacteria > Bacillota > Clostridia > Lachnospirales > Lachnospiraceae > JAGZHZ01. Next base: position 9,065 of record CAWVKK010000058.1, read on the forward strand.
ACAAGGGAGGAAAAGAAAAATGACACTGGAGGAAGCAGTCAGACAAATTGAAAAACCGGATGAAAAAGCGATGGAGCAGTGCAGGAGAAGATGGGACAGCATCGCAAAACCTCTTCACAGCCTTGGAAAACTGGAGGATTTTTTTGTAAAAATTGCAGGTATGACAAGAACAAGCAAGATCGACCTCAAAAAAAAGGCGTTAGTCGAGATGTGCGCTGACAACGGAGTGGTTGAAGAAGGGGTGACGCAGACGGGACAGGAGATCACCGCGCTTGTGACCGAAAATTTTTCTAAAATGCAGAGCACCGCAAGCGTGATGTGCAGCAAAGTCGGGGCAGATATTATCCCGATCGACATCGGAGTCGCAGCCGACACCAGCGCGTGGAACCGAAAGATCGCATACGGAACGCAGAACATGGCGAAAGGACCGGCGATGACGAGAGAACAGGCAGTGCGCGCGCTGGAAGTGGGAATCAATCTGGTGGGAGAACTCAAAGAAAAGGGATATCAGCTTCTTGCCACCGGCGAGATGGGAATCGGGAACACGACGACAAGCAGCGCCATGACAGCCGTCTTTTTAAATGTTTCGCCAAGGGAAGTAACAGGCAGAGGAGCCGGACTTTCCACGGAAGGACTGACGAGGAAAATCGAAGTGATCGAGCGCGCGATCGAAAAAAACAGACCGGACAGAGAAGACCCGGTGGATGTGCTGGCAAAAGTCGGAGGGTTTGACATCGCAGGACTTGCAGGGATGTTTTTAGGCGGAGCAGCTTACAAGATTCCGATTGTACTTGACGGTTTTATCTCAGCTGTGGCGGCTTTGACGGCGAAAAAGATCTGCGCGGACACCGTTTCCTATATGATTCCCTCCCATGTCTCCAAAGAGCCGGCAGGAGAGATGGTCTTAAAAGAGCTGGGTCTAAGCGCGCCCCTCCACTGCGACATGTGCCTGGGAGAAGGGACAGGCGCGGTAACCCTGTTCCCGATCCTGGACCTCGCCCAGACGATCTACAATACCATGAGTACTTTCCAGGACATTGAAATGGAAGCGTACAAACCGCTGGCGTGAGGGAAGAACGATGTTTTTGTTAGTGACAGGTGCAAGCGGAAGCGGGAAATCGGCTTTCGCGGAGGAGCAGACGGTAAAACTTTCAAAGGGAAAGCGCATTTATCTTGCGACGATGAAGTGCTTTGACGAGGAGAGCCGGCAGAGAATTGCGCGGCATCGAAAAATGCGCGAGAGCAAAAATTTTGAGACGATCGAATGGTATGTCGGGCTGGAAAATCTGGTGATTCCGCATAAAGCGGCGGTGCTGCTGGAATGCATGTCAAATTTGACGGCAAATGAAATGTACGATCCCTTGGGGGCTGGGGAAGAGACGCCGGAGAGAATTCTGAGAGGAATCCGCAGCTTAACCATGCAGGCAGAACACGTATGCGTCGTGACGAACGAAGTTTTCTCCGACGGAGAGGAATATGACGCGCAGACGGCGCGCTATCTTTCTTATCTTGGAAAAATCAACTGTGAGATGGCGAAGATGGCAGATGAAGTGTATGAGATCGTCTTTGGCATTCCGCTCAGGAGAAAGGGGGGAATCAGAAGATGAAAAAGCTTTTGCAAAGCTGTGTGATCGCATTCGCCATGTATTCGAAGATTCCAATGCCGAAAATAGAATGGAATCAGGAAAACATGAAATATGCGTTTTGCTTTCTCCCCCTGGTAGGCACGGTGATCGGAGCGATTTTCTATCTTTTCGGGGCGTACGGCGGCAGGATTGCCGGAAATGGAACGTTTCATGCCGTCTTGACGATGATGATTCCGGTGGCGGTAAGCGGAGGCATCCATCTGGACGGATTTTTAGACACATCCGACGCGCTCAGCTCCTACAAATCAAGAGAAGAAAAATTAGAAATCCTCAAAGATTCCCATGCCGGGGCATTTGCCGTTATTGCGGGAGCGTGCTATTTCTTTCTCCTGTTTGGAGTCTGCGCGGAGCTGACGGAAAGCATGACGGCCGTCTTTGCAGTCGGCTTTATGCTTTCAAGAGCGCTGGGAGGACTTTCAGTCGTCACTTTTCGGATGGCAAAAAAGACAGGGCTGGCCGCCACCTTTTCGGAGATGGCGTTTAAGAAACGGGTCCGGAATGTGATGATCGGGTATGCCGTTTTGTGCAGCGCGGCGATGATCGCCCTTCACCCCGTATTTGGCATGTGCGCCGTCTGCGGCGCGGCGCTGAGCTTTTTGTATTACCGCCGTATGGCTTATGAAAAATTTGGAGGAATTACCGGGGACCTTGCAGGATTTTATATTCAGATCTCAGAACTGGCGATGGGAATGCTTATGGTGTTCGCAAAGTATCTGATCTGACCGTCAAAAGGACGGCGGCATACAAAAGACGGGAGAGAGCGGTCCGGCAGAAACAGAAAAGGGCATACACAGAAAAAGGAGAAGAATGGCGATGATCTTAGTGACGGGAGGAGCCTTTCAGGGAAAGAAGGCGTACGTGACAGACACATTTGGAATTTTGCGGGAGGAGATGGCTGACGGTCAGACATGCGGATGGGAGCAGATCCGTTCGTGCCGCTGCCTGTTTCATTTTCACCTTCTGGTCAGAAGAATGATGGAAAATGCGGAGGAGACGGAGGATCTGTGCGAAATTTTAAAAGAGGAAAATCCGGAGCTGATTGTGGTGACAAATGAACTTGGGTGCGGGATCGTGCCGATGGACCCGTTTGAGCGGCAGTACCGGGAAAGATGCGGGCGCATCTGCTGTGAACTGGCAAAAGAGGCGCAGGAGGTACACCGGGTATTGTGCGGGATCGGGCAGGTGATAAAACATGCATGACATTTTTCTGATCCGCCACGGTATGACGGAGGGAAATAAAAAAAAGAGATATATCGGCGTGACGGACGAGGCGCTGTGCCAAAGCGGAAGGACGGCTTTGGAGGAAAGCAGAGGCAGGAGAGCAGCGCAGGGCATCGCTCATGTGTATGCAAGTCCTCTAAAGAGATGTCTGGAAACCGCAGATATTCTCTTTCCGCAAGCGGCGAGAACAGTGGCGGAGGGGCTGCGGGAGTGTGACTTTGGGATATTCGAAAACAAAAATTATCAGGAACTCAGCCAAGAACCGCAATACCAAAAATGGATCGAGAGCGGCGGGAGCCTGCCGTTCCCCGGAGGAGAAGACCCAAGGCATTTTAGAGAGAGAAGCGTGCAGACCTTTTTGGAAATCGTGCGGCAGGCGCAGGAGGAACGGATCGCCTTTGTGGTTCACGGCGGAACGATCATGAGCATCATGGAAGCGCTGATACGGCCTGCGAAAAGTTTTTATGAGTGGCACACCGAGAATGGATGCGGATACCGCATACGGGAAGAAGGGGGACGATTTTTCCTGCAGGAGAAGATTGTCTGAGGATCTGCGAAAAGAAACCGAACATTTGGTTGTAAAAAGAGAAACCGTATGATATGATAACAGATAGATTCCGGCTGGAAATCAGAACATAAATTTGGAGGAACAACATGATTTCATATGTAATAGGACAGGTTTCTTCTGCAGACGAAAGCTTTGCCGTGGTGGAGGTAAACGGGATCGGATACCAGATTTTTATGTCGGCGAAAGATCTGGCAAAGCTTCCGGATTTTGAAAACAAAGTAAAGATTTTTACGCATCTGTATGTAAAAGAGGATATCCTGCAGCTGTATGGATTTTTAGACGGCGACGATCTGGCGCTGTTTCAGCTCCTGATCAATGTCAGCGGGGTCGGACCGAAAGCGGCGATGGGAATACTCTGCGCGCTCTCCGCCGACGATGTGCGCTTTGCAATCCTCTCGGAGGATATCCAGACGCTGACAAAGGCTCCGGGAATCGGAAAGAAAACGGCGCAGAGGATAGTTCTCGATTTAAAGGACAAGCTTTGTCTGGAGGAAGCCTTCGAAAAGAAACTGTCAAATACGGTACAGCAAAATCAGACAGAATCAAAAAACAAAAATGCGGCAGACGAGGCGGTTTTGGCGCTGGTCTCCCTTGGCTATTCAAATTCCGAGGCGCTTAAGGCAGTGCGCAGCCTGGAAATCAAAGAAGAGTGGACGGCGGAAGATGTGATCAGAGAAGCGCTTAAGGCGATGGTCTTCTTCTAGGGCGGGACGGAGAATAAGAATGAAAAAGAGAATGATTACGACAGAGATTTTGGAGGACGATAAGCGGACAGAGGCAAGTTTAAGACCGCAGTCTCTGGACGAGTATATCGGACAGGAAAAAATCAAAGAAAATTTAAAGATTTATATTCAGGCTGCAAAAGAGAGAAACGACGCTCTGGATCATGTGCTGCTCTACGGTCCTCCAGGGCTGGGAAAGACGACGCTGGCCGGAATTATCGCAAATGAGATGGGCGTCAGCCTAAAGATCACTTCTGGTCCGGCAATCGAAAAGCCCGGGGAGATGGCGGCGATTTTAAACAACCTGCAGCAGGGAGACCTGCTGTTTGTAGACGAGATCCACCGGCTGAACAGACAGGTGGAAGAGGTTTTATATCCGGCGATGGAAGATTTTTCGATTGACATTGTAATCGGAAAAGGAGCGGCTGCACGTTCTATCAGGCTCAATCTCCCGAAATTTACGCTGGTAGGCGCTACGACACGCGCCGGAATGCTGAGCGCCCCCCTGCGGGACCGGTTTGGCGTTATCCAGCATCTGGAATTCTATAATGTGGATGAACTGGTGACGATCATCGAGCGGTCGGCAGAAGTTTTGGGAGCGGAGATTGACCGGGAAGGAGCGTACGAGCTGGCGAAAAGATCAAGAGGGACGCCGCGGCTGGCAAACCGTCTGCTAAAGAGAGTACGCGATTTTGCACAGATCAAATACAGCGGAAAAATTACGAAAGAGGCGGCAGTCTATGCGCTTGATCTTTTGGAGGTAGATCAATATGGTCTTGATCTGACGGACCGGCAGATTCTCTCCACGATCATTGAAAAGTTCGCAGGAAGACCCGTCGGACTTGACACCCTTGCGGCTGCGGTAGGAGAGGACGCAGGCACTATCGAGGAGGTATATGAGCCGTATCTGATCAAGAACGGCTTTTTAAACCGGACTCCGAGAGGAAGGATGGCGACGGAGCTTGCCTACCGCCATCTGGGACTGGAATCTATGATGAAACTTTCTTAACCGTGGCGAAGACCGGCACAGACGGCACCGCAAAAAGGGAGTGAAAAATAAGGTTGTAATTCCCGTAATTTTGTTTATAATAGAATCAAGGTAGAAAAGTGCAATAAGGGGAAAGGAACGGGCTGAGCATGTCATCGAAAAATAAAACACAGGTACTGATTGCCGGGAAAATTTATACGTTAAGCGGCTATGAGAGTGAGGAATATCTGCAGAAGGTGGCTACATATATCAACAACAAGCTTGCCGAGCTAAAAAAGATGGAAGGCTATAACCATCTCTCGGCAGACACAAAAAGCATTTTGGTCGACTTAAATGTCGCCGACGATTACTTCAAGGCAAAAAAGCAGGCAGACAATATAGAAGAAGAACTGGCGTTAAAAGAAAAAGAGCTGTATGAGCTAAAGCATGAACTGATCAATGTGCAGATTAAGCTGGAAGCAGCAGAGAAATCTCTTTCCGCTCTTCAGCTGGAATCGACCGAACAGCAAAAGAGAATTGTAAAATTAGAAACAGAACTGCAAGACGCAAGAAAAGCGGAAAAAGAGGGAAAACAAGAAAACGAAGGGGCTGTCTAGGGAAGACGGCCTTTTCAGATTTAGAAAGGAAAACGATACGTGGATAAAAAAGCAGAATTATTGGCACCGGCAGGATCGGTGGAGAGCTTAAGAGCAGCTGTCAACGCCGGGGCAGATGCTGTCTATATAGGGGGAAACCGCTTTGGCGCGCGCGCATACGCAGACAATCCGGATCAGGAGCAATTAAAAGAGGCAATCGATTTCTGCCATGTCCATGGCAGACGGCTGTATCTGACCGTCAACACGCTGCTGAAAGAACAAGAGCTGGAAAAGGAGCTTTACCGCTATCTTGCCCCTTTGTATGAGCAGGGGCTCGACGCGGTGATAGTTCAGGATTTTGGAGTTCTTTCTTTTATCCGAAAGCAGTTCCCGGATCTTGCGATTCACGCAAGCACACAGATGTCTGTGACAGGAGCAGGCGGCGCGCAGCTTTTGAAGGAAATGGGCGTCACAAGGATTGTGACAGCCAGAGAGCTTTCCCTAAAAGAGATAAAAACGATTTTTGACCGGACAGGGATGGAGATAGAAAGCTTTATTCACGGCGCACTGTGCTACTGCTATTCCGGTCAATGCCTTTTGAGCAGCATGATCGGGGGCAGAAGCGGAAACCGCGGAAGATGCGCCCAGCCATGCCGGCTTCCGTATGAACTGTACAGAGGAAAACGGCAGATTTCGTCGAAAGAAAGTCCATACCTTCTAAGCCCTAAGGACATGTGTACGTTAGAGCTGCTGCCCAAGATTCTGCGCAGCGGCGTCTATTCTCTGAAAATTGAGGGAAGAATGAAAAAGCCGGAGTATACGGCTGGAGTCGTGAGAATTTACCGCAGGTATCTCGACCGGTGCCTACTGAGCGGAGGGGGAGACCGCTTTAGGGCAGCGCGGGACGATAAAAGAGAACTGATGGATCTGTATAACCGCGGCGGATTCAGCGAGGGATATTATGAGACAAAAAACGCAAAAGAGATGATCTCCATAAAAAGACCAAATCACTGCGGCGTCGCGGCGGCGGTTGTGACGGCGGCAAAAAAGAGCGAAGTGCAGCTGCAGGCGGAAGAAGCGCTTTCCAGCGGAGACGTCCTGGAAGCTTTGGAGGCGCAAAATGCTGGACAGACAGAATTTACGGTGGGAAGCAGCCGAAGAAAGAAGGAACGCTTTACCGTCAAAATGCCGGCGTCAGCAAAACTGAAAAAGGGGCAGATCTTTTACAGAACCAAAAACCAGGCTTTGCTGGAAGAGCTTTCCAGAGAGTATGTATATGGCAATTACCAAGAAAAAATTAATGGAAGATTAAAGATTTTAAAAAATCAACCTGTTATACTTGAGCTTGGCACAGAAGAAAGAAAAGTAAGAGTCGAGTCAGAACCGCCTATGGAGGCGCAGAATCAGCCTTTGACGGAGGAAAAAGTCAAAAGGCAGATGGAGAAAACAGGCAACAGCAGTTTTCGCTTTGAGACGCTGAAAATCGATATGGACGGCGGCGTGTTTCTGACCGTGCAGAGATTGAACGAGCTGCGGCGGGAAGGGCTGGAAAGGCTAAAAGAGGAGATCACTTTATCGTACCGCAGAGAAAAGAGACCGCCTCTGCCCGAGCGGGAGGAGACGGCGCAGCCAAGACACGGCGCAGAGCTTTTTGCAGAGCTGGATGGTCTGGAAGGCTTGACAGAGCTTTTGCAAATAAAAGAGATCAGCGGATTTTACATCCATGATTCCGCCTGGGAGGAGCTTGGCGGCGGGAAAGAGAGAAAATGGACAGCCGATCTTTGCCACAAGGCGGGAAAAAAGTGTTTTTATGTGATGCCCGCTGTGTTCCGCATGGAGACGAAAAAGAAATATGAGGAATTTTGGGATGAGATTGCGGATTCCGGATTCGACGGAATGCTTGTGCGCAATCTCGAGGAGCTTCACTTCTTGAGAGAGCGCGCGTATCAAGGGGAAAGGATTGCCGACCATAATCTATATACGTACAACAGACAGGCGCGCCGCTTCCTGAAATCGTTTGGAATCAGCCGGGATACGGTCCCCGTGGAATTAAACAAAAAGGAGCTTGCAAAAAGGGGATGCGAAGAGAGCGAAATAATGGTTTACGGAAGGATTCCTCTTATGACGTCCGCACAGTGCTTAAAAAAGACGACGGCAGGGTGTGAAAAGAGGACGGAATGGCTTCTTTTGAAGGACAGAAAAAACATGGGATTTCCGGTAAAGACGGTGTGCAGATTTTGCTATAATATCCTGTACAATGCGGTTCCGCTCTCCTTGCTCGAGGAGTGGGAAGACGTCCGCCAGCTTTCCCCCGCGGCAGTGCGTCTCTGCTTTACGACAGAATCGAAAGAGGAGATCGCCCAGATTGCAAAAACGTTTGCGGCGCGTATCTTCCATGGAAAAAATCCGGAAAAAAGGAATCAGGAATTTACAAGGGGTCATTTCAAAAGAGGAGTAGAGTAGGTGAAAATGTGACAAATGTGATTATTGAAATATCAAAATATCTGCTGATTATTTTTATGGTGATTTACACGGCAGAGTCTTTTACGGTATTTATAAAGAAAAGCGAGAGCGCGCAGGAATTCCTGTACCTGAGGCAGGTGCTGATGATTCTGCTGATTCATTTTATCGCTTTTATGGTGCTGTATCTGGAAATGGAAGAAGACCAGCTGATGTTTTTCTGGGGGTCTCAGGTGATCTACCTGCTCGCCGTCCAGGTGCTGGTGAGAAATCTGTATCCGCAGGCGTCCAAGCTGCTGCTGAACAATATGTGCCTTTTGATCGCGGTCGGTTTTATCATGATCACACGGCTTTCCTATGATCAGTCGATCAAACAGTTCCAGATTTTGGCGGTCTCTACAGTGATTGCCCTGTTTATCCCCGTCATTATCAGAAAGTGGAAATTTCTGCAAAAGGGGACATGGCTGTACGCGGCGATAGGAATCGGACTTCTCGCCGCAGTCGCTGTGATAGGACAAACCTCATACGGCGCAAAGCTTTCCATCTCGATTGGACCGATCAGCGTGCAGGCATCTGAGTTTGTAAAAATTATTTTTGTATTCTGCATTGCGAGCATGTTTGCAAAAGCAAGTGATTTCAGACAGATTGTGATTGCGACCGTCCTCGCTGCGGCGCATGTGCTGATTCTGGTCGTATCGACGGATTTGGGAGGCGCTTTGATCTTTTTCAGCACATATCTGATGATGCTGTACGCCGCTACGAAAAAGCCGCTCTACACAGTGGCGGGGATTGCGGCGGGCTGCGCGGCGGCAGTGCTGGCCTATTTTTTGTTTTCCCATGTCAGCGTCCGCGTGGCAATCTGGAGAGATCCGTTTGCGACCTATGAGGGGAGCGGATACCAGATTGCGCAGTCTCTCTTTTCTATTGCGGCGGGGGGATGGTTTGGAACAGGGCTGTTTCAGGGTTCGCCCGGCATGATCCCGATTGTGGAGCAGGATTTTATGTTTTCTGCGATTGCAGAAGAACTGGGCGGAATTTTCTGCATCTGTCTGATTCTCGTCTATTTAAACTGCTTTATGATGTTCTTAAATGTGGCGATGGGGCTGAGAAACAAATTTTACCGCATTATCGGACTGGGATTTGGATGTATGCTCACCGTACAGATTTTTCTGACGATCGGAGGCGCGATGAAGATGATCCCCTCGACGGGCGTCACACTGCCCCTGATCAGCTACGGAGGAAGCTCCGTGATGAGTACGCTGATGATCTTCTTTATTGTGCAGGGCTTATATCTGATAAAAGAAGATGAGGATGAAGAAATTGAGAGAGCAAGAATCTATGAACAATATCAAAAGCAATATGGGAAACAAACCACAGGAGACAATGGAAGGGATCAATATGGACAATCAGAATACGGATATCGGTCAACAAGATAAAAAACCGAAAAAGCGGCGCAAGAGAAACAGGGAATTTATGCGCGTCACATGGATTTTTATCGCCATGTTTTTGGCGCTGTGTACGTATCTGATCTATTTTAATATTTTTAAAGCGGAAGAAATCAATACAAATTCATACAACACGAAACAAAACGACAGAAAAAGCGATATCCAAAGAGGACAGATTCTCTCCGCAGACGGTGAAATCCTGGCGGCGACAACGTACGACACAGAGGGAAAGGAGCAAAGAGTCTATCCCTACGGCAGAATCTTTTCTCATGTAGTGGGATACTATGTAAATGGGAAATCAGGGCTGGAAGCAAAATGCGATTACGACCTGACAGACTCCCACATTTCGTTTTTAAAACAGCTGGAACTCACAGCGGAAGGGCAAAAGGTTCTCGGAGACAACATCTACCTGACGCTGGACACCGATCTGCAGCAGGCGGCATACAGCGCGCTGGGAGACAACCAGGGAGCAGTCGTAGTCATGGAAGCCTCCACAGGAAGAATCCTTGCCATGGTTTCCAAACCGGATTTTGATCCCGGCACGATCGGGGAAAACTGGGAATACCTCACATCCGACGAGACGGACAGCCCGCTGCTGAACCGCGCCACACAGGGACTATATCCGCCGGGATCCACATTCAAGATTTTGACGACGCTCGCTTTTATGCGGCAGAATCCAAACTATCAGGACTACACCTACGACTGCATCGGATACATCACGAAAGAGGACGTGACGGTGACGTGCTACAACAGCGAGGTCCATGGCTGGGAAGACTTAAAAAGCTCGTTTGCCCATTCGTGCAACAGCTCGTTTTGCAATATCGGCTTAGAGCTGGACAACCAGGAATTTATCGACCTTTGCAGCGATTTTGGATTTAACAATTCTCTTCCGCTTAACTATATGGAGTACAGCAGAAGCCAGTTTAATCTGGAAGCGAATTCTTCGTACGGGGAGGAGATGACGACCGCGATCGGGCAGGGAGAGACCTTAGTGTCGCCGCTTCATATGGCGATGATCGCTTCTTCAGTGGCAAACGGCGGGGTTATGATGACGCCGTATCTGATCGACCGGGTTGTGACCTCCGAGGGCGATCTCGTAAAAGAGACAACCCCTACCGCGTATAAGACCGTCATGTCGGCAGAGGAGGCAAGGGTACTGACTGAATATATGACGGAAACTGTTTTAAGCGGAACGGCGACCGCACTGTACAACACCACATACAGCTGCGCCGGAAAGACAGGGTCGGCGGAATATGACAACGGTCAGTGGGAGGGCACCCATTCCTGGTTTGTCGGCTTCACAAACGTAGACAATCCGGAACTTGTGATCAGCGTTCTGGTAGAAGACGGAGGATCGGGAAGCCAGTCGGCGGTGCCGATCGCAAAGCAGATTTTAGACTCTTACTATTATAATTATGACAATATGTACGGCGGATATTAAAAGGCTTTCCGTGAAATCAAAAAGAATTAAGAAAAGATAAGGTTGCGCGATCCATAAAAAAGAGGTATACTAATAATAAGTGAAAACCAGAGCCAACAGGAGGAATTGCAATGATCGAGGCAACGAGCTGTGGCGGAGTGGTAATTTTTCGTGGGAAAATTTTGGTTCTTTATAAAAGTTATAAAAACAAATATGAAGGATGGGTTTTACCCAAGGGAACTGTAGAGCCTGGTGAAGAATTTAAGGACACAGCAATCAGAGAAGTGCTGGAAGAAACGGGTGCTCGCGCGTCCATCATTAAATATATCGGGAAAAGTCAGTATACGTTTAACGTTCCGGAGGATACGGTCTCTAAGGATGTACACTGGTATTTGATGATGGCAGACAGTTATTACAGCAAACCGCAGCGGGAAGAGTATTTTGTGGATTCAGGGTACTATAAGTTTCACGAAGCTTATCATCTTCTGAAATTCTCAAATGAAAAGGTAATCTTAGAAAAAGCGTATAATGAATATTTGGAGCTGAAAAAGAATAACCTCTGGGGAAGCCACAAATATTTTTGAAAGCGCAGGAGCTGCTCGCAGAGCAGCTCTTTTTCTGTCTCCAAGATTTTTTTGGAGGGCGAAAAGAAAACATGAACTTCGCATTGTCTAAAAGATGAAATCTGTGATATACTAAAAGACAGACAAAGTGTTGGAGAAGAGACTGAAAAAGCAGAGAGAGAAAAACAATGAAATGGTATCCGCATTTATATGTCGGCGAGCAGGCCGAAAAAAAGAAGAAAAGAATCGTATGGAGAATTGAAAACCATAAAAAAATCTGCGGTGTCTACCTGATTACGCTGTCTTCCAACGGAAAAGATATTTTTGACATTTTTTCGTGCGTCTATCTGTCTTTTCCGGCGGTATCCCGAAACTGTCCCATGATTATAGGAATTGCAGGAAGCTATTGGGAAGCCGTAGATCTGGCGGTGGCAATCATAGAAGATATTTACCGGGAAACGGGCAGCATGCAGATCAGACAATATCTGGAACAAAAGACGGAACAGTCTGAGCAGAAAAGAAAGCGGCAGAGGTGAAGGAATGCTACATATCGTGTTCATGGTACTGAAAATAATCGGCATAGCGGCAGGGCTGATTCTCCTGCTTCTTTTGGCTGCCGCCGCGTGTATACTTTTTGTCCCGGTCCGCTACCGAGCGGAAGGGTGGAAGAGAGACAGGGAGATTTCGGTCACGGTAAAGATAAATTGGATGCTCCGGAGCCTGAGAGCGGAGATGACTTTTCAGAAAAAAGAAAGACGCCTGAGAATCTGGATTTTTGGCAGAACGACGGAGCAGTGGAAAAAAACAGTGAACCGATTCACAAAGAAAAAAGAGAAAAAAGAGAAGACTACTTCCTCTAAGGAGCGCGGGGCAGGCGAAGAGAACGGGAAGACTTTTGAGGAATGTCCGCGCCCTGTCCGGGAAAAGACCGCGCCGGGGAAGCCGGAACCGGCGGCGAAACGTGCACGGCAGACAGGCACGGTCACGGTCAGACAAGAGGAGACACAAAAACAAGGAACACAGCAGACTGAAAAAACGGCGCCCGCAAAAAAAAAGGAACCAATTTTAAAAAGAATATGGGAAGCCGCAAAAATGCGGGAGAAAAGAGTAAGACAGTTCTGGCAAAGCTTAAAAAGGCGATGGAAAAACGGAAAAAGAAATCTGCACACAATCCTGGAAAAAGCGCGGTATTACTGCAGGCTGTATCAGGAGGAAAGCACAAAGGAAGCGATGCGGTTTGTAAAGGGAGAGATTGTGTGGCTGCTTCGCAGGATATCGCCGAGAAAACTGACAGGGGAGATCCGGTTTGGAACGGGGGATCCTGCCGCGACAGGAGAGCTGATGGGGATACTCAGCGTCTTGCTGCCCGCGTACGCTTATTCGGTAGAATTGGAGCCTGATTTTGAACAAAAAATATTAGAGGGAGAAATACAGGCCGAAGGAAAAGCGCGCAGCTGCTGCTTCCTGGCAGCGGCCTGGCGCATGTTCCGCAAAAAAGAGTTAAAAAGATTGATAAAACGATTAAAACTTTGAGATACCATAAAGGAGGAGCAAAATGGCATCAGAAAATAATTTTAAATCGACCGTCGATTCTCTGTTTAAAGGGATGGACAGCTTTATGACTTCAAAAACAGTGGTAGGAGAGCCGATCACAGTGGGAGACACGATCATTCTCCCTTTGATGGACGTCTCATTTGGCGTGGCGGCAAAAGCTGTGACAGAAAATTCAAAAAACAACGGAGGAGGAGGGATGGGAGGAAAAATGTCTCCCTCTGCCGTTCTGGTGATTCAAAATGGCACGACAAAGCTGGTGAATATCAAAAACCAGGACGGACTGACTAAGATTTTAGATATGGTTCCGGACTTTGTAGATCGGTTTACCTCCGCACGGGATGACAAGACAGCTGCGGCGGAAGAAAAGGACGAGACACAGACACAGGATCAGCCGTAAGGAATCAGAACAGGAAAAAAAGCATATATATAAAAAAAGAAGAAGAGGAGACAGATATGCGCAGAATCATCGGGTATACGCTGTTCTGGGTCGGAATTGGAATGGTGATCGGCTTTTTAGTGCCCTCGGACGCCATATCTGTCCTTCTGATCTTTTTGCTCTTGATCTTAGGCTATCACTGCTTCTGCGGCAGATAGCGATAAGAGGCAAAAGCCGCGGACAAAAAAAGGCGCTGTCTTGCGGGAAAGCAGCTGTTCCCTGCAAAGCAACGCCCTTTTTTTATGCTCTTTCTACTTTTCCGGATCTTAAACAAGAAGTACATACATACATCTTTTTAGCTCCACCGTCTACTTTGACCTTTACAGATTTGATGTTAGACTTCCACATTTTGTTTGATCTTCTATGAGAATGACTCACATTGTTTCCAAAATGAGCGCCCTTTTCACAAATAGCACATTTTGCCATGATAGCACCTCCTTGCCCTATAATCGTCTGTCTTTCCGCAGACAGACTCGCAACACTTATATATTATCAGATGGAAAATTATTTTGCAAGCGAAAAATAGAAAATTATGAAATTATTTTAGAAATCAGAAAATAGTTATTTCATTTTCGCATAAAACAGGGTATAATAAAACATAGAGTATTCTGCAAAAAAGCGATTTTTTGCAGGATGGAAAATTAGATTTGGAGGGACCGATATGAAAGGACGCATGGATAATGAATTAGGTTCTATTGTAATCGACACAGATGTGATTGCGACATATGCCGGAAGCGTAGCAGTAGAATGCTTTGGAATCATCGGCATGGCAGCGGTAAATATGAAAGACGGGCTTGTAAAGCTGCTTAAAAGAGAAAATCTGGGACGCGGGATCTCTATTCGGATAGAAGAGAATAAAATTTCGATTGATTTCCATGTAATCGTTGCATACGGAGTCAGTATTTCAGCAGTGGCAGACAATTTGATCGACAATGTCAAATATAAACTGGAAGCGTTTACCGGTATGGAAATTGAAAAAATAAATATTTACGTAGAAGGCGTAAGAGTAATTGATTAAGGAGGAACTTGCAGTGGATACAAATCAAATCGATGCCAAGCTTTGCGCGAAGATGTTTTTGGCTGGAGCGAAAAATCTGGAGGCGAAGAAGGAGTGGATCAATGAATTAAATGTATTTCCGGTTCCGGATGGCGATACAGGGACAAACATGACGATGACGATCATGGCAGCAGCGAAAGAGGTCTCCGAGATGGAGGAGATCACGATGCAGCGTCTTGCCAAGGCAATTTCATCCGGCTCTCTGCGGGGCGCCAGAGGAAATTCGGGCGTCATTTTGTCCCAGCTGTTTCGAGGCTTCACAAAAGTGATCGCAGAGCATGAGCTGATCGACACGCAGATTTTGGCGGAAGCCCTGACAAAGGCGGTAGAGACTGCATACAAAGCGGTCATGAAGCCAAAAGAGGGAACGATTCTGACCGTGGCAAAAGGAGCGGCGGAAAAAGCCAGAGAACTGTCGGAGACTATCAAGGACATGTCTATCTTTATCAGTGAAGTGCTGACTGAGGCGGAATATGTGCTGAGCCAGACGCCGGAAATGCTTCCGGTGTTAAAGGAAGCCGGCGTGGTAGATTCCGGCGGGCAGGGACTTTTAGAGGTGATGAAGGGAGCGTACGACGCGTTCCTCGGAAAAGAGCTGACGTATCGGATCGAGCTTGGAAAACCAAAGGAGCAGCAGCGCGCGGTCAAAACGGTGCAGGAAGAGGCGGAGATCAAGTTCGGATACTGCACGGAATTTATTATCAACCTGGAAAAGGAATACAACGATGAGACGGAGATGGAATTTAAAGCGTTCTTAAACTCTATCGGAGATTCGATTGTACTGGTCTCAGACGATGAGATTGTCAAGGTCCATGTACATACGAACGATCCTGGACTTGCCCTGCAGCGCGCGCTGACGTACGGCTCTTTAAGCCGCATCAAGATTGACAATATGAGAGAGGAACATCACGAAAAACTGATCAAGGACGCGGAGCGGCTTGCGGCGGAACAGGCAAGGCAGATGCCCAGAAAGGAAGCCGGATTTATCTGTGTCTGCGCAGGAGAAGGGATGGCGGAAATCTTTAAGAGTCTCGGCGCGGATTATCTGATTGAAGGCGGACAGACGATGAATCCGAGTACGCAGGACATTCTGGAAGCGATTGACCATGTCAACGCCCATCACGTTTTTATCTTCCCCAACAATAAAAACATCATTCTCGCCGCAAACCAGGCGAAGCTGCTGACGAAAGACAAGGATATTTTGGTGATTCCGACCAAGACCGTTCCGCAGGGGATCACGGCTATGATTTCGTATGTGGCGGAAAAGACGCCAAAAGAGAACGAGGAAATGATGCTGGAAGAAATCATGCAGGTGAAGACAGCGCAGATTACGTATGCGGTGAGGGATACGAAGATCGACGAGAGAGAGATTCACAAAGACGATATCATGAGTCTTGGAGACCACTGTCTGCTTGCAGTCGGAACGGACCTTGAACAGGTGGCTTTGGACACAGTAAAAGCGATGGTGGAGGACGACTCGGAACTGATCAGCATCTACTACGGGGCACAGACAGAGGAAGCGCAAGCCATGAAGTTTTCAAAAGAAATCGAAACACTGTATCCAGAGTGCGACGTGGAAGTTCAAAACGGCGGACAGCCCATTTACTATTACGTTATATCGGTAGAATAGAAAGCAAAGCCTGGTTTTTCACGGCATACGCAGAAAAATCAGGCTGATTTTGACGAAAGCAAAACGGTCAGAAGCGATGGTCCGTTTTGCGCAAGACGAAGAAAAAAGAAATGGAAAAGCGAAAAAGACATGAAAGAGACAGCTCCGATTGAGACATTAAAGGGCATTGGTCCCAAGACAAGACAACTTTTTGAAAAAGCGGGAATTTTTACGGTAGAAGATTTGATGGAGCATTATCCGAGACGGTACGAGCGCATGGACAGACCGTGCGCAATCGCCTCTCTGAAAGAAGAGGAGACGGCTGCGGTCTGCGCATGGCTGCAGGGGAGTCTGGCTGTACGGAGATCCCAAAATTTTCCGGTTACGGTCGGGACGATAGCGGACAAGAGCGGGACGATAGCGGTCAACTGGTACGCTATGCCCTTTCTGGCAAATACGCTGAAAAGAGGAAAAACGTATATCTTCCGCGGCAGAATCACAAGAAAGGGAAGACAGCTGCTCCTGACGCAGCCGGCAGTCTTTGAGATGGAAAAATACGAAGAGCTGCAAAAGGAAATGCAGCCGGTCTATCCTTTGACGCAGGGGCTAACAGAAACGCTTCTCAAAAAAAGTGTGAAGACAGCCCTGGAGTCGGCGGACGACTTTGAGACATGGATGCCCGCAGAGATTCAAAGCCGTTATCAGCTTGCCCAGACGGGATATGCCCTGCGCCAGATCCACTTTCCAAAGGACGAGTATGCGCTGCACACGGCCAGAAGACGGCTGGTATTTGAAGAGTTTTTTCTTTTCCTCTTATCGGTGCGCCGGATGAAAAAAAAGAAAGAGAAAGAAACTACGGTTTATCAGATGAAAAAGACGGAGGAGATCGGACGCTTTCAAAAAAATTTAGGGTACGAGCTGACAAACGCCCAGAAAAAAGTCTGGAAGGAAATCGAAGATGATCTGCAAAAGAAGACGGCGATGGCAAGACTCATCCAGGGAGACGTCGGGTCGGGGAAGACGGTGCTTGCGGTTATGGCGCTCTTGATGACAGCGCAGAACGGCTATCAGGGGGCGATGATGGTTCCAACGGAGGTTCTCGCAAGACAGCATTACGAATCGATTGCGCGGCTCTTTGAAAAAAACGGATATCCGTACCGCGTCACACTTTTGACTGGCTCGATGACGGCAAAGGAGAAGCGGACGGCGTATGAGGAAATCGAATCCGGAAAAGCCTCCGTGATCGTGGGAACGCACGCGCTGATCCAGGAAAGGGTCGTCTACCGAAATCTTGCTCTTGCCGTCACGGACGAGCAGCACCGCTTCGGGGTCAGGCAAAGAGAAGAACTTTTCGGGAAAGGAATGTATCCTCACACGCTTGTCATGAGCGCCACCCCGATCCCAAGGACCCTCGCCGTAATTGTGTATGGCGATCTGGATATCTCCGTCGTCGACGAGATGCCCTCGAACCGGCTCCCGATCAAAAACTGCGTGGTGGATACGGCGTACCGCCAAAAGGCATACCGTTTTATCGAAAGGGAAGTAAAGAACGGACATCAGGCGTATGTGATCTGCCCGATGGTAGAAGAAAGCGAAGCGATCGAGGCGGAAAATGTGACGGCGTATGCCAGACAGCTTCAGGAGACGCTCTCCCCTGAAATATCGGTCGCCTGCCTTCACGGAAAAATGAAGCCAAGAGAAAAAAACGGGATTATGGAAAAATTTGCCGCAGGAGCCATTCATGTCCTCGTATCCACGACGGTAGTCGAAGTCGGCGTCAACGTCCCAAACGCGACTGTGATGATGATCGAAAACGCGGAGCGCTTTGGACTGGCGCAGCTTCATCAGCTCAGAGGAAGAGTCGGAAGAGGAAAAGATCAGGGATACTGCATCATGGTACATGCAGCGCAGGGAGACGCCGTAAAAAAAAGACTGGAAATTTTAAATGAGTCAAACGACGGATTTTTTATTGCGGCAGAGGATTTAAAGCTGCGCGGTCCCGGCGATCTGTTTGGAATCCGGCAAAGCGGCGCGATGAAATTTAAAATCGCAGATGTTTTTCAGGACGCCAAAATTCTTCAGGACGCCAATGAAGCGGTCGGCGCCCTTCTGGAGACAGACCCGCAGCTGACGCTTGAGGGGCATCAGAAACTCAAAAAAAAGGCGGACGCGTACATGGGCCGCATACAGAGCATCTCAACCTGTAAAAACAGTTGTAATTTGTCAAAATTTGTTATATGATGCTTTAGGACAAGTATGGAAAACAGAAAAACGGAGCGCTTTTTCTTCTGTGCTGTCTGCCGCGATGGCCGGCTGTAAAAGAAAAAACGCCCCGTCTTTGCCGTCATAGAGCGCAGCGCCTACCTGGATGCGCTGTCATGGCGGGTATGAAAAAGAAAAACAAGAGATCAGCAGGATCTGATTTGTTTAGAATTTGGAATTTCCCATATTGCCGGTGTTCATGCTGCCCATGTTTCCTGTCATCTGCTTTTCCTGCGCTTCAATCATTTTTTTCACCATATATCCGCCTACCGAGCCGTTCTGTCTGGAAGTCAGGTTTCCGTTATATCCGTCCGTCAGGGGAACGCCCAGTTCATTTGCAACTTCAAATTTAAAACGGTTTAACGCGCCCTTTGCTTCCGGCACCGCTGCTTTGTTGGATGAGTTATTTGACATATCAATGCCTCCTTTGTTCTTTTCATTTTTTGCAATTTTTTGTTGCAATGGTATTATATGAAGGAAATAGAGAAAATAAACTGGAATTTTTATGAAATAATTCCGTTTTTTGAGAAAAATAATGAAAAATATCTTTCAAATGTGCGGCGGAGTGTGATATAATTGGAGCAACTATAAAGTAGGAGAATGGTGAAAATGAATATAGGATTAATTGCGCATAACAGCAAAAGAGCTTTGCTGGAGGATTTTTGCATCGCATATAAGAGAATTCTCGCCAAGCATGAATTATATGCGACAGGGACGACGGGAAGAAGAATTGAAGAGGCGACAAATTTAAAGGTACATAAATTTCTTCCGGGAAGTATTGGAGGAGACAGACAGTTTATGGAGATGATCGAGAGAAACGGGCTTGATATGGTATTGTTTTTTTACAATCCAGCTATGATTAATCGCAAGGAGCCGGATATCTATGAGATTTCCAGATGCTGCGACCAGTATAATATTCCGATTGCGACGAACATCGCGACGGCAGAATCTCTGATTTTGGGATTAGACAGAGGAGATTTAGATTGGAGATTGCTCTGAAAGTTTTTTCGATCTGTTTTACACAAAAGACAGCGGCTGGGACAGCCGCGCAAGGTCCAGAATCTATTAGGATGGAGGATACAGACGTATGTCAATCAACGACATTGAGAATTTATTTCTTTTTGTGGGCGGTCTGGGTATGTTTCTGTTCGGAATGCACAGCATGTCCGACGGCGTACAAAAGAGCGCCGGAAGCAAAATGCAGGAACTGCTCGGTATTTTGACGAATAACCGGGTGATGGCTGTGCTGGTCGGAGCGCTGGTGACCGCAATCATTCAGAGCAGCGGCGCGACGACGGTTATGATTGTAGGATTTGTAAACGCGGGACTGATGAGCCTGGGACAGGCGGTCGGCGTCATTATGGGTGCGAACATCGGCACCTGCATTACGGCGTGGATTGTATCGCTGGGACAGCTGGGAGACAGCTTTAAGGCGATTTCTCCTTCCCTGTACGCACCGCTCTTGGTCGGAATCGGCGCGCTTTTGATCATGTTTTCCAAAAAGCAGAAAAAAAGAAACATCGGAGATATCCTGATCGGTCTTGGTCTGCTCTTTATCGGACTTGACTTTATGCAGGACGCGGCGAACAGCTACATCGAGCTTCCGATCTTTACACAGGCGTTTGCCCTGTTCGGAAACAATCCTTTTTTGGGAATTTTAATTGGAGTAGTGGTAACTGGAATTATGCAAAGCTCCTCAGCGTCAGTGGGAATTTTACAGACGCTCGCCGCGACAGGAGGCGTCGTGACGACGAGTTCCGCTGTGTATATCAGTCTGGGATCCAACATTGGCTCCTGCTTTACGGCGCTGCTCTCCAGTATGGGAGCGCCAAGAAACGCAAAGCGCACTGCGGTGATGCACTTGTCCTTTAATGTGATCGGGACGATCCTCTTCGGCGTGGGAGGCTTCCTCTTCTTCCAGCTCAACCCAGACTTTGCCTCGTCAGGCATCGGAAGCGTAGGAATCTCAATCTTCCACACGGTCTTTAACATCATCTGCACGATACTGCTTCTGCCGATGTCAAACTATCTCGTAAAATTGTCCGGTCTGATTGTCAGAGGCAAGGACGAGGAAGACGTGGAAGAGACGGACGAGCATTTGACGCTGCGCCATCTCGACGACCGTATTTTGGAGAGTCCTTCGTTTGCAGTGGAGAACGCGATCCTGGAAGTAGTGCATATGGGGAAAATCACAAAGCAGAATCTTCAATGCGCTTACGAGGCGATCTTAAACTATGATCAGGAGAAAATCCAAAGCGTCTATAAAACGGAAAAGACGATCAACAATATGGAAAAGATGATCACAGAGTATCTGGTAAAAATCAGCAACCTGTCGCTCAATGAAGAGCAGCACAATATCATCAACGATCTGTTTTACTCGGTCAGCGATATTGAGCGTGTGGGAGACCATACAGAAAACCTCGTAGAGCTTGTGGACGTCAAGGGAAAAGAACCGATCTCGTTTTCTGAGCAGGCGCGCAAGGAACTTAAGGAGATCATGGATCTCGTCTTTGAAGCGTTCTCGTGTTCTGTGGAGGCGAGAGAAAAGCACAGCATCGACGCGGCGAACAAGGTGGCAAAATATGAGGATCAGGTTGACATCATGGAGGAGGAACTGCGGGAGATGCATATCGAACGCCTTTCCAAACAGCTGTGTACACCGACAAACGGCGTCGTGTTCCTGGATATTATCAGCAATCTGGAAAGAATTTCGGATCATGCGTACAATCTGGCAGGATATGTGATATCAGAATCATAGGGATCTGCAAAAAGACAGCCCGGCATTTCAATGCGATATGCCGGGCTGTCTTTTTGTGCGGATATTGTCTGGACGCGGCTATGAGGGATCGATAGAAGGGAAAGCAGGATTCTCAGAAGAAGGCGGAGAAGAAAACTGATCCTGACACTTGGCAAGTCCATCGGAGAGAATATCCATGGTTCTCTCAAAGGAAGCCTGCGCTTCCGCGTAAATGCCGTAAACGCCTGTGTTTTCCTCAAGATGCGCGACGTCGTCAAGAGGAAAAATATAATATTTTGAGCCATTGTCCTGAAAACGGTAGACCCAGGTGGGCAGAACGCTGACATCTGTGATCGATACGGTTCCATCCGCCGACTGGTGCAAGGACAGCGTTACCATCACGCCGTCCTCCGTGTGGCCGGTGGGCATCTCGTCCATCAGATACGTGCGCTGGTTGCTCAGGGCATTTCCGGTGGAGTAGATGCAGAACGTCTTGCGTGCGCCGTCTGTGCTGGTCAGAACATCGATGGGCTGGATGACGTGCGGATGACCGCCGATGATGGCGTCTATGCCAAGATCGCACAGCTTTTGGGCGATCTCATCTTGATACTGCGCTTCAACTAACTGGTATTCCTCTCCCCAATGGATGTTCATCACGAAAAAGGACACGCCTTCCTCTTCCATCTGTGCGATGCTCTGTTCGACCTCACGGTAAAACGGCTCCAGGCTGTCGTACTGAAAGGTATTGATCAGGGCGGCAGAGCGGTCGTCCAGGAGCATTCCGTTTAGGTAGTGATGGACGCCGTCGCCCGGCGTCTCGTACACATAATTTAAGAAACCGACGGAGACACCGCAGATCTGTGCGATATAGTAAGGCTTTTCCGAGAGAGAGGCGCGCGCCCCCGTATGGGCAATCTGTTTTTCCTCATAGACGGACAGAGTCCGGAAAAATCCGTCTTCGAGAGAATCATAGATGTGGTTGGTGGCTAAAAACTGCAGATCGATCCCGCTCTCTTCCATATTTTCGATGATGACGTCCGGAGCGTTGAACATAGGATGACCGGAATACCCCCTCTCAGGACCGCCCAGGGAACCCTCAAACTCTGCCGTCATAAAATCAGGCTCGCTGTAGTAGGGCGCAATATACCGAAAAATGCTGGAAAAATCGTAATTGCCGTTCTCATCCGGATAAGAAGTCATAAAAGGCGAGTGCAGGAGAAAACAGCCGGTGCATCCGATCGTAAAATCGACCTCCGGATACACAGCGGGGGCTGCAGTCTCAGACTGTACCTCAGTCAGAGGGACTGCAGAGGCGGTCTGCTCCGGCACAGAGGGAGAAAAAAGAGAGAAGACAAACCGGATCAGTGAGACGAGCGCGACGGCGGTCAGGACGACAAAGGCGGCGGCAAGACCTAAGAGCGCATACTTTTTCCGCCTTCTTCTGCGCTTCCTCTGGCTGGGAGAAAGGCGGCGCTTCTTTCTTTTGCGGTACTGCATCTGCTTATATTTTCCGCGGCGGATCGCCTGTGAAGTCTGCCGCCGCAGCTGGTTTCTTTTTCTTTCATCCATCGTGAA
>CAWVKK010000059.1:0-114382 GCA_963929865.1 uncultured Eubacteriales bacterium
GACATATATGCTCCTTATAACAAGTTTTCACTTCAAAGAATTATCAGGATTTACTTTTACTTTAACACCATTAGATGTATCAAGCAAGCAGATATCATCAATACTCTACGGGATACCTTCGGTTTATTGGAATAGTCTTTGCTATGAGATAAATGAAATCGAAAAACCCATAAAACTCAAACAAATTTGTTTAAGTTTGAAAGAAAGGAACCCCGTTCGAATTACAGCCAAAGTCCCGAAAATGCCGATAAAATGTGCATTTCCGGGGTTGATTTATGTCCGCCGGCTCTAAAATAGCTCTAATTGTTTTCTGTGCAGTTATTTTCGGAATAATAGCGGAAGGCTTTCACAATATATTCGCTGCTTCCTGCACCGTGTTTTGTGTCAAATACTTTGCTTAGATAATCATTAGAATAGGTGTCGATCATCATCCGGCAATAATTTTCTGCACCTCCGGTCAGAAGTTTGGGGGCAGTGGCCTGAGCGTTGGCTATGATTTCTTTTACGATGTTTTGCACCGGTTCCGAAGCCACATCTTCCTCTTTATGAGAAGCCAGCTTTAGAAATTTATCTTCTGTCCGCATTTCTTCCGGCATCTGTGAATACCAGTCTTCCATAATTTCAGAGAAATGCTCCAAATTATGCTTCATCTCTTCGGTATATTTCTCAATACTTCCAAACTGCTGGATGGCGAGTTTTGCCACATGTTCTTCATCATCTTTGATCTTCTGGATGAACAGATCAAAATTTTCGATGCTTCCCCAGTGCTGGATAATGGTTTCTGCCTGATTGGATTTGAAATCTTCCAGGGCGTTGATATAGTCCGACAGGTCAAATTCTTTAAAGCTCATACATGGTTCTCCTTTCTCAAGACGTTCGAGAAGCTGTATAAGCCGGTTGAGGCGATCACGTTTCATCAGGAACAGTTCTTTTTGCTTTTTGAAAGCAGCGATCCTGTCAAAATCTGGTTTCTCTAAAATCTCTTTTATTTTTTTCAGCGGAAATCCCAGCTCCTTAAAAAATAGGATTTGCTGCAAGGTCTGTAATGCGTTATCATCATACATCCGATAACCGGATGCGGTAAGTCCGCTTGGTTTAAGCAAACCAATCTCATCATAGTATTGAAGCGTCCGTATGCTGACGCCGGCCAGTTTGGCAGCCTGACTTATGCTTTTCATCAAAACAGCTCCTCTCGTTGCAGGAAAAAATAGGAATGACCGGTCACATCTGTTATGTTTTCCTTGAGAAAAGAATACAGTATTACGCAGCGTGAGAGTCAAGAGAATTTGACAATTATTTTTCAAAATATACTTTGGCAATATACTCTGACGGAAAAAAACATCCCATCCGAATCCATTTATCTGACACCGGCATTACGGAAGTAAACCGCAAGAACATATAGAAGGGCAGAACAGCGAAAAGCGGGGCAAAGATCATCCAAATAAGGGTGCATTTACAACTTCAATGCTGTATTTAGAAATTCAATTAACCGTCCCGCTGTTCTAATCTCATATTCATACGTAAAACACATTGATAAAGATAAACGATAAGTATTTTACATAGAAAAATATTGCCGCTATACTGAATACAGAGAGAAACAAAATGGCGCAGACGATCCAGACGGAAATTGGCGGCGGTCTTTTCAAGATTGAGCCTGCCGCGCCGTACACCGATGATTATAACACACTGCCGGAGATTGCACGGCAGGAGAAGGCGCTGAACGAAGGCGGTAAGCTCAGCTGCCGAGCCCTCAAGCCCGTGCTCTTTGAAATGCCCTCTTACGAATATCTGCGCACCGGCGATGTCATCGGCAAGTGTATGTCTTTTGACAAGGAAGCAGACATTTGAATATGTGAGGTATAGGAAAGGGCGGTAAAAAAATGAATAATAAAATTATGCAGTATCACAATACAGAAGCCATAAACCGCTGCCTGATTATATCGTATTCGTATTCCGGAAATACGCATCAGGCTGCACAGGTTCTTTGCGCTGTCACAGGCGGCGACTGGTGCGAGATTTATCCCTGGCAGCCTTACCCTATGGCATTTCCGGAGCTGCTTGATCAAGTCAGAAAAGAAGTACAGACGGGGTATCATCCCCGCTTGCTTCCCGGTTTCAGAAATCCGAAACCATATCCGGTGGTTTTTGTGGGTTCCCCCAACTGGTGCGGGACGATAGCGCCACCGCTGGCTTCCTGGCTGACTAAAAACGATCTATCCGGAAAAATCATCCTGCCGTTTTATTCCCATTGCGGCGGCGTCCCCTGCGATTTCAGCCGGGATATTGCCCGGCTATGCCCCAAGGCGGAAGTGCGGAACGCGCTGGGAATTTTGGAGACAGAAACAGCCCCAGCCCGCCTTTTGAAAGAATGGTTCTCTCAAAATGATATAAAATTCAATGAGAACAATCCCAACGCAGGTATGAGAATACCCTCATGTGCGGGAAAAGAATCAATGAGATAATGAGCTGTTTTACATTTGAGTAAGGAGGAAATGATATGCGTATTGACAACAAAAAAGTATTTGAAAAAGAAAATGCGTTCGGTTTTGGCGGTGCCAACACGGCTTATGCCCAGTACTTCATCGGCAATTCCTACATCAATCCCCTGACGGAAGCGGGCAAGTGTCCAGTGTTCCTGGCAAACGTCACCTTCGAGCCGGGCTGCCGGAACAACTGGCATATCCACCACGCCAAAAGCGGCGGCGGTCAGCTGCTTATCTGCACCGCCGGGGAAGGCTGGTATCAGGAGAAGGGCAAACCCGCCGTCAGTCTGACTCCCGGCACAGTTATTACCATCCCGGCAGAGATCAAGCACTGGCACGGGGCAAAAAAAGATAGCTGGTTCTCCCACATTGCGGTGGAAGTCCCCGGCGAGGAAACCTTCAACGAGTGGTGCGAACCAGTGGACGATGCAGCTTATAACGGGCTGGAGTAAGGAGGGAGCAGAATGCAGTACACAAAACTTGGCAATTCCGATCTGACCGTTTCCCGTATATGTATGGGCTGCATGGGATTTGGCGATCCAAAAAACGGTCAGCACAGCTGGACGCTGGACGAGGAGCATTCCCGCGAGATCATCCAGCGGGGACTAGAGCTGGGCGTCAATTTCTTTGACACCGCCGTCGGTTATCAGAGCGGCACCAGCGAGCAGTATCTGGGGCGCATCCTGCGGGATTTTGCTCACCGGGATGAGGTGGTGACAGCTACCAAGTTCCTCCCGCGCACACAGGAGGAAATCGCCGCCGGCATCTCCGATCAGCAACATATCCAGAATATGATCGACACCAGCCTCAAAAATCTGGGGATGGACTATGTGGACCTCTACATCTATCACATGTGGGACTATGAAACGCCCCTCTATGACATCCTGGACGGGCTGAACCGCATCGTGCAGGCAGGCAAAGTTCGGTATATCGGCATTTCCAACTGCTTTGCCTATCAGCTGGCCAAAGCCAACGCCCTGGCGGAGAAGGAGGGCTTCCCCAAGTTTGTTTCCATCCAGGGTCACTACAATCTGATCTTCCGGGAGGAGGAGCGGGAGATGGCAAAACTCTGCGCCGAGGACAACATTGCCATGACGCCCTACAGTTCTCTGGCGGGCGGACGTCTTTCCAAACATCCGGGCGAGAGTTCCAAACGCCTGCGGGAGGACAGCTACGCCAGACTTAAATACGATGCCACAGCGCAGCAGGACCAGATTATCATTGACCGGGTGGCAGAGGCGGCGGAAAAACGGGGTGTTTCCATGACGGAGATTTCTCTGGCGTGGCTGCTGGCTAAGGGGACAGTTCCGGTGGTAGGAGTCACCAGACGGCATCACATTGAGGGCGCTGTCAAGGCGGCAGAGCTTACCCTGACGCCGGAGGAGATGGATTATCTGGAAGAACCCTATGTTCCCCACAAACTGGTGGGCGTCATGGCCCAGAACACTCCAGCCGCCGCTAAGGAGCAGCACGTCTGGAGCACGGGCAATCAAAAAATCCAGGGTCGGTAAGATTTGAAGAAGAGAGGAAAACTTATGGAAATTTTCAGACGGGAATGGATCTGCATCTGATATTACTTCACGGTTCAGCCGGAACCGATTTCCGGCTGCGGATGCTGGGAATGCAAAGCTGCGTCTCTATCCTCTTTCAGCCAGCGCTGCACCCAGCTTGCGGCACGCCGACAGGGCGTCATCATCCGGAGTCTCGCAGCAGATCACGCTGCTGCAAATAAGGCTGGCTCCGTCATCGCTGCAGCGTGCCTCCCAGCTGCGCATCCATTCGCCATCACCCCAGCCATACGACCCGAACAGGGCGATATTCTTTCCGCTCAGACTAGGCTCGCATCCGGTGAACATCGGTTCAAATTCGCTTTCCTCAAGCTGCTCCGCTCCCATGGAAGGGCAGCCAAAGGCGATCGCGTCATAACTGCCAACCTGGTCTGCCGAAAACTCAGACGCAGTGAGAAGGGATACCTCCGCTCCCTTATCTCTCGCGCCTTCTGCGACTGCCGAGGCCATAGCCTCGGTATTTCCGGTACCGCTCCAATAAACAACTGCAATTTTACTCATAAGACAAAAAACCTTCCTTTCTATTACAATATAAATATGGCTCATATCCCTTACGGTCAGTAAGGAATTATCCATCTAAATTTATGATTGTTTCTGATTGATTCCCGCAGAAGCATCCATCAGCTACAGCGAGCTGCTCGATGGACTTCCCCTGCTTCCACTGCTGAAAATAAATTTTGCTGCACACATTGTATTTTTCGAAGATGCTCTTTGCTTCCTGTTCATCCCCGTACACCTTCCAGCAGCCGACGCACTTATGGTTACATGCTTTATTTAGGATAAAACCCAGAACGTCTTCCGGAGGGTAACTTAAAAACAGCCCGATTTCATGAGGAAATTCCTCCGCAGATCTGAGACGGCGGATCAGGTGCAGCACACAGGCATTGAGATCTCCCGGCAGGTAGCCGTATTGCAGCAGCAGATCCCTGGCGCGGTGATCTGCCAGATCACTTTCCAGCGCATTGGGGCGGTAAACGTAAATCAGGGCGCGCCCCATGCAAACCTTGAGCGGCAGGATGCGGATTCCCTTGGGAACGAGTTTTCTGTTTAAACTGGATAAAGCTTTCGTCAACTCCTTCCTGCAGGGACAGGCACAGGAAAAAAGGCTGCCGGATTTTATCCCCGCTAAGGTGGGGGAACAATGGCGAATCACTAAATCTTCTGACATAGGCATCTCCCTTTGAAAAATTACTGAAAGAACAGCAGCTTCTTTATTATATGAGTTAGTTATAACTAACATACGTTGAAAAAAATAAAGCGCGGTTTTGAATCGAAGTTAGTAAAAACTAACTGCATGACATAATTATATATTGGAATTGAAAACTTGTCAAGAAAATATAAGAAAGTTTTTCCTTAAGGGCTGGAGGCTCGTATGGCGATTGATAAATAAAATCCTTTCTTAAGCATACGAGCCGTTTCCAGTTTTCTTCTTGATAATGGAAGAGGAGATTACATTCCTAACTTCCACTGTGCCGTTTCACTTTGGAGTTCCACCATACGCCGGTAAAGACCGCCCTGTTCCATCAGCTCTTTCGGCGAGCCCTGCTGGGCTATCCGTCCATTTTCCAGCACAACGATGTGATCTGCCCCGGCGACGGTACGCATTCTGTGGGCAATGACCAGCACGGTCTTGCCTTGGAGCAGGCGGGAGAGAGCTTTCTGGACAGCGCTTTCGTTCTCCACATCCAGGCTGGCAGTCGCCTCATCCAGGAGAACGATCGGCGCGTCCTTTAAAAGGGCGCGGGCTATGGAGATTCTCTGACGCTCACCGCCGGAAAGAGTGGAGCCGTTTTCTCCGATCATGGTCTGATATCCATGAGGGAGTTTTCGGATAAATTCATCGCACTGGGCGTCTTGGGCTGCCGCGATGACTTCCTCGTCAGTAGCTCCCCGGCGACCAAGGCGGATATTTTCCATCACGGTATCCCGAAACAGAACCACATCCTGAAATACCATAGAGTAGTATTTCAACAGCGTCTCCGGTTCCACACCGGACACATCAGTACCTCCAAGGGTAACTTTCCCTCTGGCAGCATCCCAAAAACGCGCGGCCAGCTTGCACGCAGTGGACTTTCCTCCTCCGGAGGGACCAATGAGAGCGGTCACTTCTCCCTGCCGGGCGGTGAAGCTTACATCCTCCAGCACGCCGTCGCCCTCCCGGTAGGCAAAGGACACATGGTCAAAGGCAATGCTGTAGTTTCGCGGTGTAAATTCCTGTGTGCCTTCCTGCACCGGCTGTTCCAAAATGGAGCGCATCCGCTCGATCTGCAGTTTAGTATTGAAGGTGGCGGCGATATTCTGAAGCACAAGCCCTATCGGGTCATAAAGCCTTGCGGCGGCAAAGAGAAATCCCAGAAAATAGAGGAAAGAAAGCCTTCCGGCTGCCAGAAGCGCCCCGCCCGTCAGAAACGTGGTAGCCAGTCCAAGACGAAGGAAAGCCTGTGCAGAGCAGACAAACACACCGGTTGCCAGCTCTGAATGGATGGAGCCTTTCTCCATGGCAGCCAGCTTTTCTTCCAGATTTCTTATGTAGATTTCCTGGCGGCTGCAGGCCTTGATATCCCGTATGGTTTCCAGCCCTTCCTGAATGCAGTCGGTCACCGCACGCTTATTTAAAATATTTTTTGTCCCGAAGGAATCCTGAACTTTTTTGCTCCCTGCTGTCAGCAGGAGGGCCGCAGGCACTACCCACAGCACAGCCAATGCCATCCGCCAGTCGCAGAGGAACATGGCGATGCCGATTACAAGAGTGGAGAAGAGGGAGGCAAACAATTGCGGCACATAGTGGGAAAACATCTGATCCAGGCTGGAGCAGTCCGCAATCATCGTTGACGTCAGGTCGCTTAAGTCACGGTTTGCGAAAAAGCTTAAGGGAAGCCGACGCAAAGTTTCTGCCAGGCTGACCCTTCGGCTGGCGCTTTCCTTGTACGTTGCCAGATACAGAGAAGCATACTGGAACCAATGAAGAATGAACAGCAGGATCAGAACAGACAGGGCAAACCCCGAACAGATCCAAAAGCTATCCATAGGACTGCTCCCGTTTTCCATGGAATCCCAAAGATGCTGCACGGTAAACAGGACAGCTCCCACCGGAAGCATCAGGCTTAAGTTGCACACAAAGCACCAGATAACGGCTTTCACCAGATCTTCCGCCCCTTTTTCGCTGAGAGCAAACAAGTGCTGTAACTTCTTTGTCATACGGCTTCCTCCTCCTTTCCAACCTTCCACTGCGCGCTGTGCTGGTAATCCTCCCACATGGCGGCATAAACGCCATGATGTGCAAGCAGGCTTTCATGGCTGCCCTGCTCGGCAATCTTTCCGCCGCTTAAGACAATGATAGAATCGGCATTCTGTACGGCAGACAGCCTGTGGGCGATCATCAGCACGGTTTTATTTTTTGTCAGCGCTTCAAAAGCCTTCTGGATCTGATGCTCATTTTCCGGGTCGGCAAAAGCGGTTGCCTCGTCCAGCACTACGATGGGAGCGTCTTTTAAAATGGCACGCGCCAGAGCGATTCTCTGCTGTTCACCGCCGGAGAGGTAAACGCCTTTTGTCCCCACCACAGTATCAAGACCATGGGGAAGCTTTTTTAGAATGTCGTCACACTGGGCGGCGCGGGCGGCAGCAAGGACTTCTTCGCGGGAAGCATCCGGTCTGGCGGCCCGGATATTTTCTAGGAGACTCTCTTTAAAAAGCCGGGTATCCTGAAAGACAAAGGCAACCTGTCTCATCAGATCTTCTGTGTCCATCTCCCGTACATTGACTCCTCCAATCGAAACCGTACCGCTGTCCGTATCCCAAAAGCGGGGAATCAGGCTGGCGGCTGTGGTTTTGCCGCCGCCGGACGGTCCCACCAGAGCCGCCGCCTGACCTGGCCGGACAGAAAAGGACACATCGGTGAGAGCCGGATGATCCGCACCGGGATAAGTAAAGGTCACATGATCAAAGGATACGGTTTCGTCTGTTGGACGTTTCTGCACGCTCGATTCTGCCATAGGCTTCTGACCAAGAATTTCGTCAAGACGATCAACGGCTTCGTCTGCCTCCATGACAGCCTCGCTCATGTACATGATCCGGTTGATCATTTGACCGCAGGCGGGAGCAAACAGGGCGTAGAAGATAAAATTGACAAGCACCGTGCGCACATCCCCGCTGGAGGCAAGCAGCAGCGCCGCGGGGATCAAGAGGGCGAAGGCTGCGTTGATAAAAGTCAGGAAGCAGGTCTGACCGACACGGCAGCTCATGGCATACTGGCTCGCCAGATCACTGTAGTCCTTGATAGCGGCATAAAAAGCCTTGAAGGAGTAGACCGTCTGCTGAAACATCTTTACTACGGGAATACCGCGGACATATTCCACCGCCTCACCGCTCATGCGCTCGATTTCCTTCTGGTACCGATGGAAAAAGCCAGCGTTCTTGCCTCCCATCATCAGGCACATGGAAAGAAGCGCCAGCGCCATGGTGAGCAGGCATAAAATCCCCATTTTCCAGTCAAAGAGGAACAGCATCACAATGGCGGCGATTGGCGCTGTCACGGTTCCCGCCAAGTCGGGAAGCTTATGAGCCAGCAGATCTTCCGTAAGTCCAGCGTTGTCATCAATGAGCTTGCGCAGACGCCCCGACTGATTCCCCGTAAAGAACCCTAAAGGCAGCTTCAGCACATGGATCATAGCGGTACGCCGGATGTTTCGGGCGGTACGGAAGGCGGCGATATGAGTAGACATCAGCGCCGCGAAATACAGGGCGATACTGCCAACGGCAGTCCATACCGCCATCCAGCCCCAGCGGCTCAGACCGGACGCCATGCCGGGATCGGGCCAAGTCTCCAGCACATTCCTTGCCGCCATCCAGACGCATACATAAGGAATCAGTCCCAGCACTGCAGAGAAGGCTGAAAGAATACAGCCCAGCAGGGTGAGATTTTTGTGCCTGCCCGCATAACCCAGAATGCGGGACAGACTGCTTTGCTTTTTTGGTTTCAAAAACATACCTCCTCTTATAGATTTTTATTATAAAGTTAGATAAAACTAACTATCATGGAAAAAAGATGGGGGCTATTGCCCCATCAATTTCATCCAACCGGCTGTGTAAAAATCCCGGAGCTGATCCACATATCGAAGAGCCTTGTCTCTTGGCATATCGTGTACGATGATTTCAAACACTCCGTTGAACATTCCGCTGGCGATGATATGGCACATCTGCTCATCCAGATCCGGAATATTTTGCCCAAGGCGGCGCAGGACTTCCATATATTTCATCGTGTATTCTACCTCCACCTCAACCATGTTGTGGACAAAATGTTCATAGCTTGTGCCTTCCGACCGGCACAGCAGCAGCTTCACCGGTTCCCGGTGGCGGCAGATGTAATCTACCATCCAATGAATATATGCACTGGATTCCATTCCCATATGGGAAGGCTGCTCCGCCTCAGGAAGTTCAGCAAAGGAAGTCTGCGCTTCCATATACCGGCCCATGAGAGCGGCGGCATGAGGTTCGACAATGGCGGTAAACAAAGCCTCTTTACTGGAAAAATAGCCGTAGAAGGCTCCGGTCGTCACGCCGGTCTTTTTTACAATCTGCCGCAGAGATGCCCCGAGAAAGCCTTTATCAGAGAATTCCTCCAGGGCGGTCTGCAAGATTCTTTCAAGCGTTGCGGATGATTTGTCTTCCATAAAATCCCCCATATAACAGTGTTATATAACAATGTTATTATATGGCGGAGAATAAGATTTGTCAAGAGACGATTATGGATAAAATCCTGCAGCGGATAGAAATTCTAAGATCACCAAGTGGGAAAGCATCATTGATTTTTGGAAAAAATGAGTTTATAATTCAATGCGGAATACAGGATGATTCGCAGCTGCAGAGCCTGGACTGCCGACGGGACAGAAAGACTCGCAGACGAGTCGGAAAGAGAATGAAAAATACACAGGCAGGACAACCTGCGGGGAGGCAGTTGAGATGAGCTTAGAAAATCAAAAAGTCAGGTTAATGACAGAGGGGAATATTGCGCGTCAGATATTTTTTTTCTCTCTGCCGCTGATATTCGGAAATCTGCTGCAGCAGCTCTACAATACGGCAGATTCCATCATTGTGGGAAATTTTGTGGGGAGCAACGCGCTGGCGGCGGTCGGGTCGAGCACGGCGCTGATCAATCTGCTGATTGCGTTCAGCCAGGGAGCTTCCGTGGGAGCGGGCGTCGTGGTCTCCCAGTATCTGGGAGCCAAAAACGCAAAGCAGGTCCATGAGGCGGTGCACACTTCTATGGCTATCGCGGTGATTCTGGGAGTGATCCTCACGGTCGGCGGCGTGGCAGCGACGAGACCTCTGCTTGCGTGGATGAATACGCCGCAGGAGGTATTTGCGGATTCTGCCCTCTATCTGAGTATCTATTTCGGGGGCGTGGTATTTAACGTCATCTATAATATGGCGTCCGGCATCTTAAACGCTGTCGGAAATTCCAAGCGGTCTCTGCTGTATCTGGGATGGGCTTCCGCGACGAACATCGTGCTGGATCTCATTTTTGTGGGAGTCTTTCACATGGGCGTCGCAGGGGCGGCGATCGCGACGGATATCAGCCAGCTTGTCTCGAGCGTGCTGGCGGTCGCTTATCTGATGAGAGTGAAGGCGGACTACCAGGTAAGGCTGAGAAAAATCCGCGTGCACAGAGCGATGGCTGCGCGCATAGTCCAGATTGGACTGCCGGCGGGCATCCAGAACATGGTCATCTCATTTTCAAACGTGCTGGTGCAGTCGAGCGTCAACGGATTCGGCACGGACGCCATGGCAGGCTTCGGCGCCTACATGAAAATCGACGGATTTAATATCCTGCCGGTCACCAGCTTCAGCCTGGCTGTCACGACCTTTACAGGGCAGAACTTCGGCGCGGGAAAAATAGACCGCGTGAAAAAGGGGATGTGGGTCACTCTGGCGATGGGTGTTGTCTACACGGTGGCTACCGGCATTTTGCTTCTCGTATTCTCCGACCCTCTCATGAGGATGTTCACCGACAATACTGCGGCGATCGCGTATGGAGAACTGACGATGCGCTATTTCTGCCCGTTTTATTTCCTGCTCAGCATTCTGCACGGTCTTGCCGGGACTGTCAGGGGGACGGGAAAAACGGTTCCGCCTATGGCGGTTTTGCTGATCTCGCTCTGTCTGTTTCGAATTGGATGGCTTAAGCTGATCCTTCCGATGTTTGACTCGATCGACGGCGTGTTCTGCATCTACCCGATTTCGTGGCTCATCGGCATGTGCCTGATGATCCTCTATACATGGAAGGGACATTGGCTGACAATGAAAGAGAAAGCTCCTCTGCCAAGATAACAGCTGGCGGAGGGGCTTTCCTCCATTTTGAGACCAGTTTTTAAGTCAGTTTTTCCGCCGCGGAACGCGCCTGCGGGAAAAAGCTTACAACAGCTGTAAGTGTCATAACGGGCTGGCGTGTGGTATCATAAGACCAGAAAACAGACGAGGAGGTTTCAGAATGAAAACAGTTCTTGAGATTGAAGGGTTAAAAAAATATTACGGCAGATCCGGAAATGAGACAAAAGCGCTGGACGGCATTTCGCTTCAGGTGATGGAAGGGGAGTTTCTCGGCATCATGGGCAGCAGCGGATCGGGAAAATCAACCCTGTTAAACTGCATTGCGACGGTGGTCCGGCCAAGCGGCGGGACGATCATGATGGAGGGAAGGGATATCCAGTCTCTGAGAGGAAAAGAGCTGGCAGGGTACCGCGGGAGAAAAATCGGTTATCTGTTTCAGAGCTTTGAACTGCTCGACCATATGACAGGGGAGGAAAATATCATGATTCCGCCGTCGCTGCACAGCATTTCAGACAAAGAGAGCAAAAAGCGGGTTTTGGAGCTTGCACGCTACCTGGAAATTACGGATGCCCTCGACAAATTTCCCTCACAGATGTCAGGCGGGCAAAAGCAGCGAGTCGCCGCGGCGAGAGCGCTGATTCTGAATCCGGACATCATTCTCGCCGACGAGCCGACGGGGGCGCTGGATTCGAAAAACGCAAAGACACTGATGGAAAAGCTTGCGGGACTGAACCGTGACCGCCATGCGACGATCCTGATGGTGACGCATGACTCGAACGCGGCGAGCTACTGCAGAAGAATTCTTTTTATCCAGGACGGAAAAATTTTCCATGAGCTGAGGCGGGATATCCCGGGGGAGACGCAGCAGGACTTTTATGAGCGCATCCTGAAAGTGGTGGCGCAGCTGGGAGGAGGAAGCGCAAATGTTCTTTAAATTGGTAAAACGCAACAGCAGGCGCAGCCGAAAGGAGAACGGTCTGTTTTTCGGATCGCTGCTTCTCTCCATCATAGCTTTCTATATGATCCTGTCCCTGTCGCAGCAGGACGTCATGTACTTTTTGAGAGAGATGGAGAGCGACGCGGTCGACCGTCTCATGGCGATGATCCCGCTTTTTTACGGGATGACGCTCGTCATCTTGTTCTTTTTGATCTATTTTGCGACGAAATTTCAGCTTGAGAGGCGAAGACATGAGTTTGGAATGCTTCTGATGATGGGAATGCGCAGGAGCAGGCTGTTTGCGCTTCTTCTGGCTGAAGATGTGGGAGGGAGCATCTTTGCGATGGCGCTCGGTCTCCCGGCCGCCGCCGCGCTCTCTGAGCTGGTCAGCCTCATAACGGCGAGAATGGTGGGGCTTGGGATCATAGGACATCACTTTTCGCTGTCCCTGTGGGCTGTCGCTATGACGGCGGCAGGCTTTTTGGCGATCAAGCTGGCGGCATTTGTAATCCTCAGCGCGAAGATCAGCCGGCAGGAGATAGGGGATCTTCTGGCGCAGAGACGGGAAGAAGAAAAGCGGGAAAAACAGCTTCCGGCAGGCGTGTACGCCGCAGCCTTTGCCGCAGGCGCGCTGTGCCTCGGAGCTGCGTACACGCTGGCGGTCAGAGGGACCTCGTGGCAGAAGGTTTCGTGGATGGCGCTCACGCTGGCGCTGGGGTTTGCAGGCACGCTGCTTTTGTTTTACGGGCTGCGCATTGTGTTTTCGCTGATTCTCAAAGCAGGCAGGCGGGATGTACGGCTTCGCGTGTTTCAGATCCGGCAGCTCCAGGAAAATGTGATCCGCCAGTCCGGCACAATGGCGGTCAGCTCGCTCCTGATTCTGACCGCGCTGTGCTGCTTTGGCGCGGGAGTTGCGATCACGCGTTTTTACGGGAAGTCAGAACCCCATGTGCTGGACTATACGTTTCTTCCCTCCTATTCAGACAGGGAGGAGGAAAGGGAGGCGGGTGTGAAAAATGTTCTGGACACTCTGAGGCGGCATCAGCTGGACAGTGATTTTTCGAGGCTGATCGAGATCAAAACCGGCTATATCAGGACGACAGAGGATATGCAGGGGGCATACTCCCTCGGCGCAGTGCTTGATCAGATCGCACAGCTTCCGGAATCAGAAGAAAAAGATGGTCTTTTGAATAGGCTCGGCTATGAGACGTACCCGCATCTGATTTCCCTGAGCGGCTACAATGAGCTCCTTGAGGCGGCAGGGCTTGAGAAGCTGGAGCTTGCGCAGGGCGAGGCGGCAGTCTATATGGACCGGGAATATACCTCCGACGGACAGCGGCAGATTCTGAATGAAATTCTGGCTGAGAGACCGCAGACGCAGCTGGACGGAAAACCGCTGTATCTGACGCAGGAGGTGCAGACGGCAAGCCTCGTGACAGATCGGTCAATCACGCTGGCGTTTGCCCTGATTCTTCCAGACGAGGCGTTTGAGTATTATACCCAGAATCGCTATGAAATCTATCTGAACGGCATTTTAGATGACAGCGCTGTGCAGGAGGAGGGGCTGATGAGGGCGATCGTGCGGATGAATGAAAGGCTGGATCAGACGGGACTGCAGTATGAAAGCTATCTGCAGAATATGGGAAGACAGCTCTTCTATGTTGTGGCAGCCAGCTATATCACGATCTATCTGGCAGTCATCTTTCTGGTCACGGCCAACACCATCATCGGCGTTCAGTTCCTGATGAATCAGCAGAAGACAAACAGGAGATACAGAACGCTGATCAGGCTTGGCGCCGACTATGAGACGCTGTGCAGGTCGGCAAAAAAACAGATCAACTGGTATTTCGGGATTCCGGTCGCGGCGGCCGCAGTGAGCAGCCTGTTCGCGGTGCGGGCTCTGT
The DNA here is from genome assembly GCA_963929865.1 of uncultured Eubacteriales bacterium. GTDB lineage: Bacteria > Bacillota > Clostridia > Lachnospirales > Lachnospiraceae > JAGZHZ01. Next base: position 14,222 of record CAWVKK010000059.1, read on the forward strand.
TTTCCGGCATTCTCTCGGCGAGAGTCGAGGGGGCGATTCCAGAGCGGATGATCGTATCTGCCGCTGTCATTGCGGCGCTGTGTGTGGTAGAATATAGCTATATGGCTGTGGTCAAGCGTTCCAGCTGCCGCTACCTTCTGACCCTTATGGTTCCGGAGCGGGAGGAATGAGCAAAGCAGCGCAGAGGAGGAGATGAAATGATGAAGCGGATTGCTGTGGTGGAAGACGAACCGCTGATCCGGGAGGAGCTGGCACAGATGCTCGAAAAGGCGGGATATCAGGTCGATAAGATCTGCGAGTTTGACGATACGGCGCAAAGACTCAAAGCTCTTGCGCCCGATCTGGTGATTCTCGACCTCAACCTGCCGGGCAGGAGCGGTTTTCAGGTGTGCAGGGAGGTAAAAGGGATGAACGGGTTTCCCGTTCTTGTCCTGACGTCGAGGGATCAGATGCAGGACGAACTGCGCGCGCTTGAGCTGGGAGCCGATGAATATCTGACAAAGCCGTGCCGCAGGGAGAGACTCTTAGCCAGAGTATCAAACGTGCTCAAACGGTACGAGGGGCGCTCCAATCTGCTGGAAGGGGACGGATTTTTGCTGGACCGCCAGACATACACCTTGTACATCCACAACACTTCGACGGTACTCCCCAGAAATCAGGGAAAGCTGCTGGAACTCTTTCTTGGACGCCCATCCCAGACAGTCGAAAAGGAGGAGCTGTGCGGGGCGCTGTGGGGGACAGCAGAGTTTATCGATGAGAATGCGCTGCAGGTCAACCTGACAAGACTGAAAAAGACGATGGCGGATCTGGGCATGGAGCAGAAGATTGTGCCTGTGCGCGGAAAGGGATACCGCTGGGAAAGCGGGAAGAGACGCCATGAAGAATAGAATGCGGAGATTGTCCCGCCACCTGCCCTGGCTGCTGTTTTTGGCGGCGATGGACGCCGTCTGGGCGCTCCTGCTGTGGCTTTCCGAGGCGGGAGCGTTTTTCGTGATGGCACCGCTGATTCTGCTCCTGACGGCGCTGGCGGCTGCGGGGCTTGTCCTGGCATTGGACCATAGAGAAAAAAAGAAGGAGCAGGCTTTTGAGGAATTTCTGGATCACCCGGATAAATGGCAGGAGGAACATCTGATCAGAGCCGCGGGGATGGCGCAGAGCGATTCCATCCGCAAACTGGCGGGAGCGCTCAGAGCCTGGCAGGATACGTGCCGCAGGGCGGACTGTGAGGCGGAGGAGTACGAGGAATATGTGGAAGCCTGGGCGCATGAGATCAAAACGCCGCTTTCTCTTCTTACGATGATCCTTGACAATCAGCGGGAAGAGATTCCGCCCGCCGTCTACTTCAAGCTCGACTATATCCGCAGCCAGATCCAGGAGCAGATCGGGCAGATGCTGTATTATGCCCGTCTGAAAAGCCCTCACAAGTGCTACCTGTTTGAGTTTGTCGATCTGGGCGCGTGCGTGGAGGAAATCCTTGAGGATTATCGGATTTTGCTGGAAGAAAAACAGTTTTTGGTCCGGGTGAATTTCTCTTGTGCGCAGGTGTTTACCGACCGCAGAGGGATTGTGTTTCTCATCAGCCAGATCGTGAGCAACGCCGTCAAGTACAGCTCGGAGCGTCCGGAACTGACATTCGTTCTGGAACAGACGCAAAAAGAGGACAGGCTTAAGATCCGCGACAACGGCGTCGGGGTGAAGGCGTGCGATCTGCCCTGTCTTTTCCAGAAGGGATTTACCGGCGATTCGGATAACCGCAGCAGCAAAGGGACGGGAATGGGGCTGTACCTGTCAAAAAAGATGGCGGATGATCTGCGCATCGGGCTTGAGATCTGGTCTGAGCGGGGAAAAGGGTTTGAAGCGTCGCTGATCTTTCCGAAAATTCAAAAAGACAAATGACGATGAAAAGAGCAAAAAAAAGAGAATAGACCGGAATCCATGAGAATGAGTGAGAATGACCGCCGGCAAATCGGAAAACAGACGAAAAATGACAGCAGCTTTTCCAGGCTGACATTGACTTTTCTACAAGGGTAATATATATTGGGGACACGGAATCGGGGGAGAAAGCTGGGGACAAAAAATGCTTTTTCTGCCTGAACCCGCAAAAATATATAACAGGTGGAAAGGAACAATGGAAAAGAATAATATGGACCCCGGTGGAGGGGACGTCAAAGAAAAAATCTTATCTTCCAGCCCGTCAGAGGCGTGCAGACTTATGAATTCTAACATTCACGGTCTCTCCCAGGAAGAAGCAGACAGACGTCTTGCCCAATACGGAAAAAATGAATTGGCACAAAAAAAAGAGAGCAGCCTGGTCAAAAAGCTGCTGGCTAATTTTACCAGTCTTATGGCTCTGCTGCTGTGGGGCGGCGGAATTATGGCGATTCTTTCCGGAGCCTTAGAGCTGGGAATTTCTATTTTCTGCGTCAACCTGATTAACGGATTTTTCTCCTTCTTTCAGGAATTTAAAGCGGAAAAAGCCACGGCAGCTCTCCAGAAAATGCTGCCTGCGTATGCGCGCGTGGTCCGCGGCGGCGAAGAAAAGAAAATTTTCGCCTCAGAGCTTGTGCCTGGCGACATCATGATTTTGGAGGAGGGAGACCGCATCAGCGCGGACGCACGGATTCTGCAGAGCAATGATTTCAGCGCAGACCAGTCGACGTTGACGGGAGAGAGCAATCCCATCCGCAAAAGCTCAGATGCGCTCAGACAGACGCGCAGCTATCTGGAGGCGGAAAACATGGTGTTTTCCGGAACCTCAGCGGCGGCGGGCACATGCAGGACAGTCGTAGTCTCAACCGGCATGGAAAGCGAATTCGGCAAGATCGCAAACCTGACGCAGAGCACAGAGAAAAGTCTTTCTCCTTTGCAGAAGGAATTAAACATACTGACAAAGCAGATCGCAGTGATCGCCTTCAGCATCGGACTTGTTTTCTTCCTGATTGCGGTATTCTTCGTGAAAGATCCGTGGATGGAATCCTTTTTGTTTGCGCTTGGTATGATTGTCGCGTTTATCCCGGAAGGACTGCTTCCGGCCGTGACGCTTTCTCTTGCGCTGGCAGTTCAGAAAATGGCGAAGGAACATGCCTTGGTCAAAAAGCTCTCAGCGGTAGAAACACTGGGCTGCACGAATGTGATCTGCTCGGACAAGACAGGAACGCTGACGCAAAATGAAATGACAGTCAATCACCTGTGGAATGTGAGAGCGGAAATGACGGTCAGCGGAGAAGGGTACGCGCCGCAGGGAGAAATACGGGACGGAGATATTAAAGTGACGGCTCAGAAAAGCAGCGCGCTGAGACTGCTCTTAAGCGGCGCCGCGCTGTGCTCAAACGCCAAGCTGCTGCCGCCGGAAGAGGGAAAAGAGCGCTACACTGTATTAGGCGATCCGACAGAGGCGTGCCTTGGCGTAGCAGCGCAGAAAGGCGGCATCGACCTGGAGACGCTGAACCAGAATTTTCCAAGAATTATGGAACTTCCTTTCGATTCGAGGAGAAAGCGCATGACTACGATTCATCAGCTCCGGGAATCATTTGAAGGCAGCAGCCGAATCGCCTTTGTAAAGGGCGCGCCAAAAGAGGTGATGGAGCTGTGCGAACGCTGCTATGACGGATCGTCTTCCCGACCGATAAACCAGGAGGACAGGGAACGCATTATGCAGGCGAACGACCGCTATGCAAGAGAAGGGCTGCGGGTTCTGGCAGTAGCGTACCGTCCGCTGCGAAAGAACGACGAGACGCTTCCGGCTTCGATCCGCGAGTACAGCGCTGAAAAGGTAGAAAGAGACCTGACGTTTCTCGGTCTTGTGGCGATGCAGGATCCGCCGCGCAGCGAGGTGAAGGAGGCGGTAAGCCTGTGCCGCAGCGCCGGAATCAAGATTATTATGATCACCGGAGATTATGGACTGACGGCGGAGAGTATTGCGCGCAAAATCGGAATTATAAAAAGCCCGGATGCAAAAGTGATTTCCGGCGCAGAGCTGGCGCAGATGGACGACAGCGCCCTGAAGGAAGCGCTCAGAGGAGAGGTTGTATTTGCACGCATGGCTCCGGAACAAAAATACCGTATTGTATGCGCACTGCAGGAAATGGGAAACATCGTGGCTGTGACCGGAGACGGAGTAAACGACTCGCCGGCTCTGAAAAAAGCCGACATCGGCATCGCTATGGGCATTACCGGAACGGATGTGGCGAAGGAAGCGGCAGATATGATTTTGAGCGACGACAACTTTGCGACAATTGTAAAGGCGATTGAAGAGGGACGAAGCGTCTACAATAATATCCGAAAATTTCTGCGCTATATTTTTGACAGCAATACTCCGGAAGCCGCCGCGCCGACGCTGTATCTGCTCTCCGGCGGACTGATCCCCGTTCCGCTGACGGTTCTGCAGATTTTAACGATCGACATCGGAACAGACATGGTTCCGGCCCTGGGACTGGGAGCGGAAAAAGCGGAAGAAAATGTGATGAAAAAGCCGCCGCGCTCCGCAAAGGAACGGCTGCTCAACCGCAATGTCATTTTAGTCGGATTTTTGTGGTATGGACTGCTCGGAACGATGTTTGCAGTGGGAGGCTATTTCCTGGCAAACTTTTTGAACGGATGGCCGGAGATCTCTTTGGCCGCTGAGGGAACGAAAGGGTACGCTCAGGCGACAACGATGATGCTGGCGGGCGTCGTATTCTCGCAGATGGGAATGGTTTTGAACAACAGAACAGATTATGAATCTGTATGGAAGAGAGGACTTTTCAGCAACCGCTACATTAATGCGGGTCTGGTGATCGAGGTCCTGATTCTTGCGGCGCTGATGTATGTTCCATTTTTAAACCGTATTTTCAACACAGCGCCGATTACGTGGATAGAATGGATTTATTTGATTTGTATTCCGTTTCTTGTATTTGGAATTGAAGAAGGAAGAAAAAAACTGCTGCGGAAATATAAGTCGGAGAGGAGCTGAAACAGATGAAGGCATTAGTGATAGGATGCGGAAAATTTGGAATCCGGATATCGGAGTACTTAAGCAGAAAAAACCATGAAGTGATCGTGGTGGACAACGATCCGGAAACCTTTCACGCGCTGAGCGAAGAATTTACCGGACATATGATATGCGGAGTCGGATACGACAAGGATGTGCTTGAGAAGGCAGGCATCAAGACAGCGGATGTGGTGATTGGATGTACGAGCAGCGATTCTTTAAATGCGGTCGTGGCCAATATCGCAAAAAATGTATTCCATGTTCCAACCGTGATTGCGCGCATGTACGATCCGATTCGGGCGAGAATGTTCGAGTCGATGGGAATTTACACGGTGTCGATTACCCGGCTTGGTCTGGAGAACGTGATGGAATATCTGGAAGGAAATAAAAGCTGGCGTGTTGTGAGCAAGCTGGGCAATGACGTTCAGCTTGTGAAGGTGCATGTTCCGCTCATGCTGGCCGGGACAAAATTTTCCAGCCTGAAAGTGGAAGGAAAAATGAGTCTGGTGGCGGCGGAACGCCAGGGATCCTCCTTCCTGCCTCAAGACGATATGTGCTGTGAATATAAGGATATCCTGTATCTGGCGGTCAGCGCGGATTATCTGACGCGCGCCAGAGATATGCTGCAGCTGTAGACGGAAAGGAGAGATTCACGATGAAAGTAATTATTATCGGCGGCGGTCAGGTTGGAGCATACATCGCCAACCTGCTCATACAGAACAAAAACAGTGTCGTCGTGATAGAAAAAAGAGGAAAATCCCTTGTGACTCTGGAAAAAAACGGAGTCAGGAAAGAAAATATTCTAGTCGGCGACGGAACGGACGCTGTGCTTCTGGAAAAAGCCGGAGTCCGCAGCTGCAACGCTCTGGTCTGCGCAACGGGAAACGATGAGACAAACCTGGCGGCGGCGATGATGGCAAAATTTGAATACGATGTGCCAAAGGTCGTGGCAAAGGTCAATAACCCGCAGAACGCATGGCTCTTCAACGCGGGGATGGGAGTCGACGTAAAAATCAATCAGGCGGATCTGATCGGTCATATGATTGCGGATGAAATGAACTATCAGTCGATTATGACGCTGATGCGTCTCTCAAAAGGAAAATATTCCATTGTCCGCGTCCATGTGGATTACCATTCGCCGAACGCAGGAAAATCGGTCGCCGAGATCAAGCTTCCCGCCCATGCCCTGCTGATTGCGATTTATGAAGACGACACGATGATCATTCCGCACGGCGAGACCGTTATCCGGGCAGGGCAGTATATTCTGGCCTTCGCCGATGAAAGCGCAATGAAGGACCTAAACCGGATTTTCGGGGCCGGAGACAAAAGAAACCGGTGACGATCCCGGAATGGGATTGTGAGAGAAAGGAGGAGCGGTGACATGGGATTCTGGATTTTTATGATGGTCATGGATCTGCTGATCCCGGCCGTGATGATTGGGCTTGGCAAGCAGTTCCAAAAGCATCCTCCAAAGGAGATCAACTGGGTATCCGGATACCGGACAAGTATGTCGATGAAGAACAGAGAGACGTGGGAATTTGCCCATCAGTACTGCGGAAAACTGTGGCATGTATGGGGAATGGTTCTCATACCGCTGACGGTAATCCCCATGCTTGCCGTGATCGGGCAGGACAAAGATACGGTGGGAGAGATAGGGGGAATCGTCTGTTTCATCCAGATGATTCCTCTGGCCGGCGTCATCGTTCCGACAGAGATTGCTCTGAGAAAGCGGTTTGACAGAAATGGACGCAGAAAAATATAATCTGCCGTTTCAACAGTCACAGGCAGCCGAAGCTGCCTGTGAAAATAGTGCATGTTTCTATTCTATATTTAAAAACTAAGCCATCAATTCAAAAACAGGAATTTCATCAAGCGGAGCGTCTACTGTGTACCACTGTCCGCCTTCATACGTCTCTCCTGTGAAGAAATGCTGCCAGGTTCCTTCCGGCAGATAGACATCCCATGTGGTTGCTCCCTGCTCTGTTACAGGGCATACAAGATATTTATCGCCAAACATATACTGTGTCTGAGCTTCTCTGGCATTTTCATCATCCGGATATTCATATGCCATCGAGCGCATCATCGGATATCCCGTCTCAGATGCTTTCTGGGCATTTTCTAAGATATAATCCTGAAGATCATAGTGAATATCGTTAAATTTCTTGAAGATATCGATGATGCTGTCGTCTTGATATCTCTCTGCAAGATTCCACGGCATTCTGGTACGGCTTAAGTTAGAATTGCTGTTTCTTCCCTCAGAGTGAAGCTGGATAGCCGGAGAGAACGCAACCTGCGCCATAGCTCTGAGATACAGCTCTTTATATTCATATCCCGGAAGATCTCCGCCGAAACCGGACATATCCGGCGTGTTGAACGGCACGTTTGTGATGGCGAGATTCATCTGCGCATTGAGTACGGCGCGGAATTCCTCCCAGGTAGGAAGCTGGTCGCCCATCCACATCCACGGATGCTGATTCATGTGGCGTCCTGCCGCGCGGCTGAACATTACCGCATTGCCGTCAGTCAGCTCATTGGCAATATCATACAGAACCTGCGCATATAAGTCAGGATAGTCGTTGCGAAGCTCATCTCCGCGCCGTCCGTCGAATGCGACAGCGTCGCGTCCCCATAAGAATTCACCGCCGTCTGTCTTAAATCCGCTGATTCCGATTTCCGTAAAGAGATAGCCCATTTTTCCTTTCAGCCATTCTTTTGTCATAGGATTGGTAAAGTCAAGGATCATATTGTCGGTAAACCAGTCGTTTGGCTGACGGTAAGGCGTTCCATCCTCATTCATGATGACCATTTTGTTCTCGATCAGATATTCGATATCGGCGCTGAGCTGAGGGTTCGTGCTGTTTCCGTTTTCATCCAGGGCAGGTTCTCTGACAGAAGGAATCATCCACAAAAGGAAATGTCCATTCTTCTCTTTAAGCTTTGACACTAAAGCTGCCGGGTCAGTCCAGCGGTCGCCCCAGATAAAGTCAGAAACGCTGAAGTAGTAGTCGCCTGCCTGAGGTTCATACTGAGCGTCGTAGAAAAGATAGAAGTTATTTTTCCAACCTTCTGTGATGATCGTGTTGTACTGAATGCCGTACAATTCCGCTTTTTCCATAACGTCTTCAATCTCAGCGGTGGAGCTCCACTCATTTGCGCACAGCCATGTGCCGAACGACCAGTCCGGAGGCATAACGGCATGTCCGCCTACGTTTGCATACTGCTGGGAAATCTCCTCGTTGTCCCCGATAAAGAGATGGAGATCGGTCTGATTCTCTTTTCTGGAAGACACAAGATCGATAATCTGGATATCGTCGTTTTCGGAGGCCATCTGGAAGGAAATCTGATCAGACTCATCGATATACAGACCATATTTGTCCGGAACCGTATAGTAAGGAACCGGAGCATACGTAGCGCCGCTCTTGTACTGTTCGAGATACCAGTTGATAGTCTGGATATGAACGGTATTTCCTCTCTGATCCAAATCTGCGAACTGCATGCCGAATCCCATATACTGCTCATCTTCCTGACCATCCAGGTCATAGCGGATCTCTTCGACATTGCCCGCCGAGTCGGAAATGGCAGAGACGGACTGAATCGCTGTGACATAGCTGCCTTCGCTGTCGTAGAAACGGATGTTAAGCGGATTGTAATCGATCTCTACATAAAAATCGTCTGTCTTTGCGGTTACACCGTTTTGCAGCTCGGTAATTTCAGGAACTGTTTCATCCGGAATGATTTCTCCAAAACCGGTATTCAGATGAACTCCTTCATCCTCGCCGAACAGGAACTGGATGTGGAATCCATCGTCCGCTTCCAAAATCAGTCCCTGCGCGTCCTCTTTGAGCGCCATCTGCGTGTATGTCTTATCTTCCATAACGGTTACGGTGTAATCGTCGCTGACAGTATCTCCCACACGGAAGTGGTAGGTCACGACGTCGTCCTTGTCCAATTTTGGAAGATTGCAGGTATAGATTTCACGGTTTACTTTGCTTAAATCTACCTGGTCGGCTTTGTCGGCGGTAAAGCCCGGTATAGCGAACGGAAGGCTGAAGACGTCTTCAACAAGTCCCATTTTCAAAGGTTCCTGCGCTTCGCCGTTTAAGGTCCATTCCATCGTTACATTGCGGATCATATACTCGTCGGAGTCGACCTTGGCGGAAACATAAATTTCTGTTTCCTGACCGGCAAGAGGCGTCGTCGGATTGCGGACAGCCGTTACCGGATCGACAACCTCGATCGAATAGACTTGCTGGATGCCGTACGGTACGTGTTCGAACGTGACCTCGCCGACATCTGCCGTCTGAACTGCTTCCTCTGCGCTGACATAGCTGGTCATACTGAACGGAATCGCCATAACCAGCAGCATTGCTATTGTTCTCTTCATTTTCTTTCCCCCTTTAGTGATGAATTGAAATAATTGAAATGTGTCTGTGCCGGACAATGTATTTGTGCCTTGTCACAGCTATATCTTAAGTGCTTTTTTGACAGAATACAAACCTGTTTTTTTAACCGCTTTTTCCATTTCTGTCTGTTTGTTTGTGTATTGCTGACAAAAAACGCCGATTTTATTCGGAAAAATGTACAAAATATAAAAAACAATTTTTAAATGAGTGCAAAAAAACGAAACGGCAGCCCATCAATTTTTTTCAGTTTGTGTGTTAAAATTTATACGAAATACAAAAAAAAGAGGAGAAGAAAATGAAAATGAACCGAAAATGGACCGGCGCACTCAAAACGATAATGGAAATGGTCTGCCTTTTTTTGATGTTTGCGCTTCAGACGCAGGGAGGGGAGAAGGAACCATTCCGGATTGCGGGCATCATTTCCACGAAATCTACCTACTGGTCACAGATGATAAAAGGGATAGAAGACGGGTGCGCACAATGGGAAATGTCTTTTTTTGTTCTGGACATTTCGCTCCAGGACAGAGACGCTTTGAGCTTCTCAGCGGAGGAGGCGTGGAATCTTGCGCTGCTCTCGGATGTAGATGCGATTATAGCGGATGGAAATCTTCCGGACGATGAGATTGTCAAAAAGGCGCGGGATCAGGGCATTGTGATTGTACTGGTCGACTCCGACTCAGAAAAATATCTGCGCGACGCGTATGTAGGGACAGACAATGTGCAGGCAGGAAGGCTTGCCGTTCAGGCGCTCAAAGAGATCTGCGGCGTCAAAAAAGGACCTGTGATGGTTCAGGACAATGCAAATATCCAGGCAGTCTCCCAGAGAGTGCAAGGAATATCGCAGGCTTTAAGTGAAAATTATCCCGATGTATACATGAGAGACGCCCAGATTCCATGGTATGCAGACAGAACCTTCAATTCCGGGCTGGAAGAAACGATCCTTTCCTACCCCGATCTCCAGGCAATCTTCGGACTGATGGAGCCGGAAGCAACAGTATATGCCCAGGTTTTAAAACAGCTGCATTTAGAGGATACGATTCAGCTCATCAGTTTTGACCTTTCAGACGAGATTGTGGAATTTCTGCGCGAAGATGTGATCGACGCCGTCATTGTGCAGCAGAGCTATGAGATCGGCTATCAGAGCGCGCGCACGGCGAATCAGCTCTTAAAGGGGGAGAAGCTGGAACAGGATACGGTATACATTGACTGTCTGATTCTCCATAAAAATAATTTATCTTTGATTGAAAAAAGGGAGGGAGGAGCCTGACATGAAAAAAAGATATACGGTAGGGATTGTGGAAGACGAGCAGATAGAACAAAAAGCGCTTTCTCTGATGATAAGCAGAAACAGACAAAATTTAGAGGTGGCGTTTGCAGCGTCTGACGGAAAAACAGCGCTGCATTTGACGAGGCAGTATGCCCCCGATATTTTGATCGTGGACATTAAAATACCGGAGATTTCCGGTCTGGAATTATGCAGCATCCTTCGGGAAGAGGGATACGAAGGATATTTGATCATCAGCACATCGTATCCTCTGTTTCACTACGCGTACCAGGCAATCAAGCTCCAAGCCGTCGATTATCTGCTCAAACCGACGCAGGAAAAACAGATTTTAGGTGTGCTGGACCGCTGCACATCGCTTCTTGACGAGGAGAAAGGCTTTGAAGAAAGAGAAAAAAAGTGGAAGGAACATATGAGCCAGGCAAAGCACGAAGCAGACGCCTGGATCATAGAGCGGGTGCTGAACGCAGATTCCAATCTTCTTCCAAGGATGCAGGAGATAGGATTTCCGCAGGACGGACAGTGGCAGTCATTTTGGCTCTCTTTTTCCTATGAGGATTCCGGCAAAATGGATGCAGACGTCTGCTCTGCGCTTGAAAAAGAATTTTTTGCTTTTGTCGGCTGCTCAAAAGGCAGGATTCTTCTCTTTCTTCAGCCGAAAACTTCCTATGACGTCTTTCAGCTCTATGCGCTTCTCCGCTGCAAAGTGGAAGGACTCCGGCAGTGCCTCAGCGAGAAACAGCCTGTTTTTTGCTATGTCAGTCAAATGTGCCGCTCGATACAGGAGAGCAGGTCGGCGGGGGAGAGGATTCCCGAGGATCTGCCGGACTTTAAGACGACATGCAGCTGCACGGCGAATCTCTTCTTCGATCAGCCTGCGCGCGCTTTTGCGCGGGAACAGTATGTATTCACTATGCACCGGATGCTTCGCCTGCTTCAGGATAAGAAACGCAGACAGCTGGAACATACTCTTTTGGCAGAAATCAGACAGTATGCCGAAAAAGACAGAGGCAAGGCGTGGGAGCTGCTCCGGATTTTTATGGATGCTCTCACGATATTTGAAGGATGCCCAGACTTTTCTGCCTGGGAAAAAAACATATCAGATTCTCATCTGATCACAGATTTGAGCGCACTCTCAGACATGATCCGCCAATCGCTTTTTTTGTGTGAATCGCAGCTTCCAGACGACACACAAAATTCCATGGACAAAATCCTGCATATCATGCGCACAGAATACGCCTCCAGCCTCTCGCAGGCGGATGTGGCGCGCAGAATGGGAATGACTCAGCCGTATTTCAGCAGAATGTTCAAAAATAAGATAGGAAAAAATTTTGTCTCTGTATTGACAGATATCCGGATGGAACATGCAAAACAGCTGATAGCGGAAAAGGACGCGATTTCGGCAGAAGAACTCGCTCTCCTGTGCGGATACACAAGCAAAGCATATTTCTGCGCTCTTTTCCGCAAGACAACGGGTATGACAGTAAGCGAGTATCAAAGAAGGAGAAAATATGAAGCATAAACTGACCGGCACGCTGCAGGGAAAGCTGACGCTGTTTGTCAGCTTCCTCATTTTAACCTTAACCATTTTCTTTTTTGGAAATTATGCGCTGGAAAAGAAGACCAGCCAGAGCTATATTCAGCTTGTAGACCACCGCCAGCTGGTGTCGCAGTACTCAAAAACGCTGGCAGAGTGCAGGGACGACCTGATCATGTTTACAAACTCGCTGGGAGATATAAAAAGCGCCGAGCATTACGAAGAAAATGCGAAGATCTTAAATGACCTTGCCGAAAAACTCTGGGCGGCGTTCCCCGACCCCTACACAGAAAACCTTGTATATCTCTCGAAAAGCCTTACGGAACAGGGAAAGAGCGTTGCAGACTGCACGCAGAAAAGACAGATAGAAGCTGCGCGGCAGGCGTATTCGGACTTCAGCCGAAATTATGGACTGCTTGACAAATATATGCTTTATGTGGAAAAAGCAGTCGGCAGTGTTTCGTCGCTGCAGATTCAGCAGATTAACAGCAGACAGGAAAAAAATTTCCGCATGATGCTGTTTATTTTCTGCGGCATTGCCGCATGTCTGACGGCGCTGTCATGGCTGGGAATCAGACAGATCATACGCCCGATCAAGCATCTGACGGAGATGGCGCACCTTGTCATACAGAATATATGGGATCTGCCAAGATGGGAGCATCCGGGGCGCGATGAGACGGGAATTCTTCTGAATTCGTTTTACCATATGGTGGAGACGATCAGGCGGCAGATGGAAAAGCTGGAGAGACAAAGGAGACTGGAACTGCAAAGAAAAGAGGAAGAGGAAAAAAAGCTGCAGCTGGAATACCGGAATGTACAGCTTGAATTAAAAGCGCTGCAAAATCAGGTGAATCCTCACTTTCTCTTCAACTGCCTGAATATGATAGCGAAACAGGCGTATATAGAAGATGCGGCACACACACAGCACACGACAGAGGCTGTAGCACGCTATCTGCGAAGCGTTCTGGATTATACGGACGAGACGGCGACCATAGAAAAAGAGATGCAGCAGGTCAAGCATTACCTGGAACTGCAGAGTATGCGCTTCGGAGACCGGTTTACCTATCAAATCAACTGTGATCCGCAGTGCGGGCAGCTTTATGTCCCATTCATGATTGTCCAGCCCTTAGTCGAAAATATTTTTACGCACGGAATTGACATTTGCGCCAGGCATATCTGCTTAAGCTGCAATGCGCAGATGAGGGGAGAACGCGTTTGGCTGTACGTGACGGATGACGGTCCCGGAATGTCACAGGAACAGACAGAGCATTTAAAAGATATCTGGAAGGATCCGAAGCGGGATGGAAAACAGGAAAGAATCGGACTGCTCAATGTCTTTAGACGCATTCAGCTTCATTTTTCCGGTCAGGCAGACGTCTGTATAGAAAGTATTCCGTACGTCAAAACCGTGGTAGGATTTTCGATTCCGGCGCACACTTTTCGTGGGCGTCCCTGACAATCGCCGCAAGACTTGCCCAGGTCTGAAAGAAATGGTAAAATAGACAGAAAAATGAAAGAGACAGAGGAAGAGCCATGACGATCAGACATATTTTATTTGACCTGGACGGGACTTTGCTCCCGATGAAGCAGGATGATTTCACCGGATACTATCTGCCGCTGCTGGCAAAGGCATACACGGACAGAGGGATTGCGATAGACAAAAAAGAATTTATCGGCGCGGTCTGGAAAAGCTATAAGGCGATGGTAAAAAACGATGGAAGCCGCACGAACCGGGAGGCATTCTGGGAGCATTTCAAGGAGGCGCTGCCGATTGCGAGGGAGGAGGCGGAAGAGATCGCGCTGGAATTCTATGACGGCGATTTTAACCGGACCGTCTGCATCGCCTCCCCTACGCCGCTGGCAGATCAGGCGGTAAAGACGGCAAAGCAAAAGGGGATCGAGGTGTATCTCGCCACGAACCCGGTGTTTCCGAGGATCGCGACGCTGAACCGGATTAAGTGGGCGGGGCTTGACGCGGAGGATTTTAAGGTGATCACCACGTATGAGGACAACCGCTTCTGCAAGCCAAACCCGGAGTATTTCCGGAGCATTCTGGAAACGTATGAGCTTGATCCGCAGGAGTGCGTGATGGTGGGAAACGATGTGGCGGAGGACTTATCGATCCGGACGCTGGGGGTCAGGACATTTCTGCTGACAGACACGATGGAAAACAGGGACAATCTTGCGATACACTCCGAGTACGCCGGCTCTATGGAGGAGCTGCTTGCATGGATCAAAGCTCTGTGAGACACATGCGCGCAAACGGACACAATCATACAGAGGTGAGGACATGGCAGTGATTTTACAGGAAAGAGGGCGCGGGAAATACAGACCTGCCCCGGATTCGCAGATAGAAGAGATCAAAAGTCTGCTGAGGGAAAAAATGGAGGAGGAGCGGAAGCGGTTTGCGCAGTGCAGCGCGGAGATCGACGTCTCGAGGCTGCGCTACGACAAAAACAAATATAACGTGCTCTCGCTGTTTTGCGGGTGCGGCGGTCTGGATCTCGGGTTTAAGCTGGCCGGGCTGAAAGCTGTGATGGGCGAAGAGGTGATGGAGGCTGCGTTCAGAGACAAAAAGGTTTTTGACGAGAATGCAGACAACAATGTGTTCCACACAATCTACGCAAACGATATCTTTGACGAGGCGAGGCAGACCTACGAGAAAAACGCGGGGTATGAGATCTATATGGACAAGAGCGACATCCGGAAAATCAAAAATTTTCCAAAAGCCGATATTGTCCTGGGGGGATTCCCGTGCCCCGGATTTTCCGAGGGAGGACCGCGTCTGATCGACGACGAGAGAAATTTTTTGTACCTGCACTTTATCAGGTGTCTGATGCAGAGCCAGCCGGAAATTTTTGTGGCTGAGAACGTAAAAGGCATGATGACGCTGGGAAAGGGAGAAGTCTTCCGGCAGATTGTCCAGGACTTTGACGCGGCGGGATACCATGTGTGCCATAAGCTGCTCAACGCGGCGCAATACGGGGTTCCGCAGATTAGAGAGCGGGTGATTTTAGTCGGCGTGAAAAAGGGGACGGCGTTTTCATACGAGTACCCGGCTCCGACGCACGGCTCCGAGGCAGAGGGGCTTAGACGGATCGCGACGCTGCGGGACGCGATCAAGGATCTGGAGCAAGACCCGGGGGATTATTTTACCGGATCGTACTCCTCTATTTTTATGTCGCGGAACCGAAAAAAGAGATGGGACGAGCCAAGCTTTACGATTCAGGCCTCGGGACGGCAGGCGCCGATTCACCCGGCAGGGATGCCGATGGAGCATGTGGGAAAGGACCGGTATATCTTTCCGGACGGGGAAGAAAACAACAGGAGACTTTCGGCAAAAGAGATTGCCAGAATCCAGACATTCCCGGACTGGTACGAATTCAGCAGAGGGACCAGAAACCGGAATGAAAACGCAAAGCTGGATCTGGTGTATAAGCAGATCGGAAATGCCGTGCCCGTCAGACTGGCGGCCGCGGTGGCGGAGCCGATCGCGCAGTGGGTAAAAATGCAGATAGGAGATGGAAGATACGATGGTAATTGACGGAAACGAGACAGAAAAAGAAGCGATGAGACAATTTCATCTGGGAAACAGAAAAGAAGGACTGAGGATTCAAGAGGAATTTGCCTCCAGATTTCGGGAAGAATACCGGGAAAAGGATCACTGTCCCTGTACAAAGGCGTGCCGATATCACGGAAACTGCAAAGAATGCGTTGCGATTCACCGCGCGCACCAGGAACATGTGCCAAACTGTATGAGAGAGATGATCAACAAGAAACTGCAGATATTATCTGAACTGACCGAGCACACTCTGGCGGAGTACAAAAAAGGAGTTTAGCCATGACGCAGCTGACAAAATACGCGCTGGAAGCGGCGCTTAAGACATTGCTGTCAAAGAAGCCGCTCGACAAAATTACGATCAGCGATCTCACAGAGGAATGCGGGATCAGCCGCATGACGTTTTACTATCATTTTCGGGACATCTATGATCTGGTGGAATGGATCTGCGCGGAGGACGCGGCGAAGGCGATCGCCGGAAAAAAGACATATGAGACATGGCAGCAGGGATTTCTGCAGATCTTCGAGGCTGTCCGCGAGAACAGACCGTTTATCCTCAACGTCTACCGATGCGTCAGCACAGAGCAGGTGGAGCGGTATCTGTATCCGCTGGTGTACCGGCTGCTGATCGATGTGGTGGAGGAGAAAGCGCAGGCGTTCCGCGTAAAGGAATCCGACCGGCGCTTTATCGCCAACTTTTACAAGTTTGGGTTTGTCGGCGTCATGCTGGAATGGATCAAAAACGACATGAGAGAGGAACCGGAAAAAATCGTAAGCCAGCTCAACACGCTGCTCTCAGGCGAGATCGAGAGAGCGCTTGAGCGCTTTTCGATTCCCTGAACAGGAGGATAAAATATAGACAATCAGCCCCGAATGATAAAAAGTCAATCACACGGGGCTGATTGTTTATTGCGGGGACAGACGGGAAACCTTACAATGGAGCCATCAAAAGACAGAGCGCTCTTTTAGAAGAGCGGACCATTTGTAAGGAGGTTTTTTTTATGTATTATGCAAGCGGTAACTATGAAGCATTTGCGCGTCCTCTCAAACCGGAGGGAGTGGAACAAAAATCAGCCTATCTGGTGGGAAGCGGTCTGGCGGCGCTTGCAGCGGCATGTTTTCTGGTGCGCGACGGGCAGATGAAGGGCGAGAGAATCCACATCCTGGAAAAGGATCCGATTCCCGGGGGCGCCTGCGACGGCTATCACTATGAAAATATCGGGTACGTCATGAGAGGCGGAAGAGAGATGGACAATCACTTTGAGTGCATGTGGGACTTGTTCCGCTCCATTCCTTCCATCGAGACGGAGGGGGTATCCGTCCTCGACGAGTATTACTGGCTCAATAAGGCAGACCCGAATTATTCCCTGTGCCGCGCGACGGTCAACCGCGGGGAGGACGCCCGCACAGACGGAAAATTTTCCATCTCCGACGAGGGGGCGATGGAGATCATGAGACTGTTTTTCACGCCGAATGAGGAGCTGCAGGATAAAAAAATTACCGATGTGTTTGACGAGGAAGTTCTGGACTCGAATTTCTGGCTGTACTGGAGGACGATGTTTGCGTTCGAAAACTGGCACAGCGCCCTGGAGATGAAGCTCTATATCCAGCGCTTTATCCACCACATCGGAGGGCTTCCGGATTTTAAGGCGCTGCGCTTTACGAAATACAACCAGTATGAATCGATGATCCTGCCTATGGTAAAATATCTGGAAAGCTGCGGCGTGCAGTTCCACTACGGCGTCAAGGTGGAAAACATACAGTTTGACTGCACGCGAAAGGACAGAAAGCTTGCCGTGTCCATAGAGATTGCGCACGACGGCGAGCGGGAATGGATCGGTCTGACAGAGAACGATCTCGTCTTTGTCACAAACGGAGGATGTGTGGAAAATTCTTCCCTGGGAAGCCAGCACACGCCTGCCCGCTTCCAGACGGAAATCAGACCGGGCGGAGGCTGGGATATGTGGAGAAAGATTGCGGCGCAGGATGAGTCGTTCGGTCATCCGGACAAGTTCTGCTCAGACCCGGAGCAGACAAACTGGATGAGCGCTACGGTCCAGACGCTGGATCAGAGAATCGTGCCCTATATCAAGAAGATCTGCAGGAGAGATCCGTTCAGCGGAAAAGTCGTGACAGGAGGCATCGTCACCGCCAAGGATTCCTCCTGGCTGCTGAGCTGGACGGTCAACCGGCAGCCCCAGTTTAAAGAACAGCCAAAGGATCAGCTCCTTGTCTGGGTATACGGACTGTTCTCAGACAGACCGGGGGATTTTGTCAAAAAGCCGATGCGGGAGTGCACCGGAAAGGAGATCTGCATGGAATGGCTGTACCATATCGGCGTGCCGGTCGCGGAGATTGAAGAGATGGCGGAGCATTCCGCAAACACGGTTCCGTGCATGATGCCGTACATCACCGCGTTTTTCATGCCGCGCGCCTATGGGGACCGGCCGGACGTCGTGCCGGAGGGAGCTGTCAACTTTGCCTTCATCGGGCAGTTCGCCGAGACGAAACGCGACACGATTTTCACGACGGAGTATTCGATCCGCACGGGGATGGAGGCAGTCTACACGCTGCTCGACATCGACCGCGGCGTGCCGGAGGTGTGGGGAAGCGTCTACGACGTCCGGGATCTCCTCAATGCAGCGGTGCAGCTTCGGGACGGAAAGAAGCTGACAGATATGGACTTAAGCCTGAAACAAAAAATCGCGCTGAAGGAAGCGCTCAAAAAACTGCGCGGCACCGACATCGAGAAACTGTTAAAAGAATACCAGGTCATCTGACGATTTTACGGCTTGCAATCGCGGGAAGAAAATGATACAATCAGACTGACAAAAAGCAAATGCGAAGAAGGAGACCAGTAGTACTGCAGTTTTTCTTGCAGAGAGTATCCGGCAGGTGGGAGGATACAGAAAAGGCAGTATGAATACACTCTGGAGCAGCTGCCTGAAAGACAGTAGGGTAAGACGGGGGCGCCCGATACAGCGCGGAAGTGTTGACTGACACTTTATGAGGAGGACTCCGCGAGGAGTGTTCAAGACAGAGGTGGTACCGCAGAATTTGCCCTCTGCAGCTTTGAAAGCTGCAGGGGTTTTTTGTTGCAGTGCAAAATTTTGATCAGGAGGAAACATCATGAAAATCTATGAGGAATTAGTGGCAAGAGGACTGATTGCCCAGGTAACCGACGAACCGGAAATCAAAGAATTGATCAACAACGGCAAGGCGAAATTTTACATCGGCTTTGACCCGACCGCAGACTCTCTCCATGTAGGGCACTTTATGGCGCTGTGCCTGATGAAACGCCTTCAGATGGCGGGAAACCAGCCGGTCGTTCTGCTGGGAGGCGGAACCGGGTACATCGGCGACCCGTCCGGGAGAACCGACATGCGCTCTATGATGAGCCCGGAGACGATCCAGCACAACTGCGACTGCTTCAAAAAGCAGATGGAGCGCTTTATCGATTTTGAAGGCGAGAACGCCGCGATTGTCGTCAACAATGCGGACTGGCTGCTGAAATTAAACTATATTGAAGTGCTCAGAGAGGTGGGCAGCTGCTTCTCCGTCAACAACATGCTGCGCGCGGAGTGCTACAAGCAGCGCATGGAAAGAGGACTGTCGTTTTTGGAGTTTAACTATATGATCATGCAGTCGTACGATTTCTACTATCTGTTTAAAAATTACGGCTGCAACATGCAGTTTGGAGGAGACGACCAGTGGAGCAACATGCTCGGGGGCACGGAGCTGATCCGCAAGAAGCTGGGAAAAGACGCGTATGCGATGACGATCACGCTGCTGATGAACTCAGAGGGAAAGAAAATGGGCAAGACGGCGAAGGGAGCCGTATGGCTTGACCCGAACAAGACGTCTCCGTTTGAGTTTTACCAGTACTGGAGAAACGTCGACGACGCCGATGTCTTAAAGTGTATCCGGATGCTGACCTTCATCCCGGTAGAAGAGATCGACCAGATGAACAGCTGGGAGGGAGAGGAGCTAAACAAGGCAAAAGACCTGCTCGCTTATGAGCTGACGGCGCTGGTTCACGGAAAAGAAGAGGCGCAGAAGGCAAAGGAGGCTTCCATCGCCCTGTTTTCCGGCGTCGGAGATGACAGCAATATGCCTTCGACCGAGATCAGACCGTCAGACCTGACGGACGGAGCGGTCAGCATCTTAGATCTGCTGACGATATGCGGTCTGGCAAAATCAAAAAGCGAGGGAAGACGTCTGATCCAGCAGGGAGGCGTGAGCGTAGAAGGCAAAAAAGTAGAAGGACCGGAGGAGATGATCACGGCGGAAGCCTTAAAGAGCGGCGTCAAGATCAAAAAAGGAAAAAAAGTGTTCCACAGAGCCCTGCTTGCGGAATAAGACAGAAAAAATAAAAAAAGAACACAAAGCTCTCTTTGCCGTTGACTCGGACGGAAAGAGAGCTTTTTCAATGAGGCGGCGTCTATGCGAAACAGACGTTCCAATGGTTTTCAGAAAGAGATAGAAGGCAACAGACAGACATGTTATAATAGAAAAAAAGAAACAGGAAAAGAGGAGTTTTTTGATGACGAAAACGATGCACGCGATTTTAAAGGCTCTTTCCTATGGCAACATTGAACCGGAGGGGGCAAGGCGTCTGGCAGATTTAAAGAGATTAGACCCTATGAGAATCTTCTGCAGAAAATTGGACGCGGAAATCTATCATAACGATTATAAAGTCCCGATCCGGCTTTATTTTCCCTCAGAGGAGGCGATGAGACAAGGCGTGAAGGAAGGACACGCTTTTCCGATTCTGCTTTTTTTCCACGGCGGAGGATGGGTGACGGAGAGTGTGGAAAACTATGACCGCGTATGCGCGAGAATGGCGAAAGCTACAAACCAGATTGTGGCGTCTGTGGGATACCGGCTGGCTCCGGAATTCCGTTTCCCCACAGGGCTGGAGGACTGCTATGCGGCCGCAAAGGCGCTGTATACAGACCGCTTCCTGCTCAACACGGATCCAGACCAGATTACGGTGATAGGAGACAGCGCAGGCGGAAATTTAGCGGCGGCAGTCTGCCTGATGGCGAGGGATACAAAAGAATTCCGCCCGAAGCGCCAGATTTTAATCTATCCGGCTTTGTATAACTGCTACACCGAAGCATCGCCCTTTGCATCCGTGCGGGAAAACGGAAGGGATTATCTTTTGACGAGCGTCAAGATGGAGGACTATTTAAAGCTGTACCAGAGCAGTCCGAAAGACCGCCAAAACCCGTATTTTGCGCCGATTCTGGCAGACAGCCTGGAGGGGATGCCCGACACGCTGATCTTAACCGCAGAATTTGATCCGCTCAGAGATGAGGGCGAAGCGTATGCACAAAGATTAAAAACGGCGGGAAACAGAGTGGAGCTGCACAGAATTAAGGGCGCGCTGCACGGATATTTTGCGCTGGGAATCCGATTCTGGCATGTTCAGGAGAGCTTTGGGTACATCAATCAATTTTTGAAGGGGGAGACGAAAAATTGTTAGTTTCCAAACGGTCAAAATGGAGAAAGCTGGATAACGCGGCTCTTGCCTTCCCGGCAGTGACAGGAAAGCAGGATACGAGAGTTTTCCGGTTTTACTCTCAGCTGAGAGAAACGGTAGACGGCGATACGTTACAGAGAGCGCTTGAGAGAACGATGGAAAAATATCCTCTGTATCAGGCGGTGCTGAGAAAGGGGCTGTTTTGGTTTTACCTGGAACAAAGAGCCCTTCACCCTGAGGCAAAGCCGGAGAGACGTCTGCCGTGCAGCAAAATTTATATTCCAGATAAAAAGAGCCTGCTGTTTGAAGTGTCCTATTATAAAAACCGAATCAACTTTGAAGTGTTTCACGCGCTGACCGACGGGACAGGCGCTATGAAATTTTTAAAGGAGCTGACAAAAAATTATCTGAGAATGGCGCACCCTGACGCGGAGCTTCCGGAACTGGAAGAGGAAGAGGATGTGACAGAGAGCGATCAGGAGGAGGACAGCTTTTCTCAGTACTATTCACAACGGCGTCCAAAGAAAAAAGAAAAGAAAAAGACTGCCGCGAAAATTCCGGGAGGCAGACTGTCTCAGGATGAGATGCAGATCACAGAAGTCGTGCTGTCCGTAAAAGAAGTTTTGGAAAAGGCAAAAGGATACGGCGTCTCGCTGACGGTTTTTCTGACGGCGATTCTGCTGTGCGCGATCGAGGAAGAGCTGCCCAAGCGCCAGATGGGACAATGGGTAGGTCTTATGGTTCCGGTCAATCTGAGAAATTATTTCCCGTCCCAGTCTATGACGAATTTTTTTGGATGGATTGAAGTCGGGTATCAGTTCGCAGAACATACCCGCCTGGAGGACGTCATTGCAGAGGTCAAAAGACAGTTTGAGCGGGAGCTGGTCAAAGAGCGGGTAGGCATGAGGATGAATGAGTGGGTCAGACTGGAACGGCATCCGCTTCTGCGGATTGTGCCGCTTGAGGTGAAATCGCTCTGCCTCCAGATTGGAGCCAATATCGGAGGCAAGAGCATTACGGCCGTCTTTTCCAACATCGGCGTGATCCGGATGCCGGAACCGTATCAAGATCTGATCGAACAGTTTGGCATTTTTACGAGCACGGGAGGGCTGCAGCTTTGCAGCTGCTCGTTTCAGGACCGCCTTGTCCTCGGATTCACTTCAAAAATCCGCAGCGCCAATATCCAGAGAAATTTTCTGAATCTTTTAAAGAAACAGGATCTTTCCTACCAGGAGGAAAAAAATCAGTTCCCGGATCAGAGCGGAGAAAAAAAGAAGACCGGGAAAAAGATCTTCCAGAGCTTTTCCTTTTTCTGCATCGCGCTTGCGGTCTTAAGCGGAATGCTCAATTATATGCTCGACGAGACGATCGGATGGGCAGGCTTTGTGTCGGCGGGATGCTTCTGCACCTGGCTTGTCGTGGCGGTCGGATATAAAAAAAGGAGAAACCTGCTCAAAAACAGCATGTGGCAGCTGCTGATCCTCACAGGAATCGCGCTTTTGTGGGATTCGTATACCGGATGGAGAGGGTGGTCGGTCAACTTTATTGTGCCGCTTACGGCGCTCGCCGTTCTGTGTTCGATGCCTGTGATTGCGAAGGTGCGCCATCTGGAACAGGAGGAATACCTGTTTTATCTCGTACAGGCAGGCGCTTTCGGGCTGATTCCGCTGATTTTGCTGGCAGCGAAGGCGGTGTCGGTTCCATATCCTTCCATTATCTGCGGGGGAATCAGCTTCCTTGTGCTTGTGTGGCTTTTTATTTTCCGGCGGGAAGAATTTATCCAGGAGGTTCAGAAAAAATTCCGGATTTAAAGAAAAAAAGAATGGCAGACGCTGGATAAAATTTTAGAAATTTCTTTATTTAGATGATTTTTCGAAAAAATATTATAGAAAATCTATAAAAATGGTGAAAAAACAAGAAAGAAAAAAGATTTTATAAAAACAGTTGGATATTGTGCGATTGTCCCATAAAATACGTTTTGATACAATAAAACATAGGGAAAATAGAGAGAAAACTTTGTGAGATTCTGGCATGGCAAAAAGAAAACGGACAAAAAACAAAAAGGAAAAGAATGGATATTATGCAAAATGCAGAATCAGGGGATGAGATAGACTTAAGGATTTTAAATGAAGACGGAAAATAGCTTTGTATTGCTGGAGGGCTGGATTTCTGTCTCGCAGATCTTAAAGTTTATGATACAAAAACACAAAATTTTTAAAATCAGGAGGTAATATTATGGGCAAGTCAATTTCCAGAAGAGACTTTTTAAAAGCGACAGCGGCTGGTACCTTGGGGGTAGCGGTATTAGGCGCGACAGGAATCGTAGCAGGAGCAGAGGAGCAGACAGCAGGCTCTGCAAGCAAGGCTGGTCTGGCACCGGTATTTAACGGATACGGAAGCAAATATGAATATGGTCATTTTACTGTGGAAGCGACGGTAATCAACGGAAACAGCGAAGACTTCAACAGCAATCCTTCCTTCAGCATTTACCATATCATGGACTATACGGCGGCGGTTCCGTACGCTGACAGTACAGACGCAAACGGCGCGACAAACGACAACAACACGGCAAGTATGTATGTGATTACTTCCGGAAACGATGCGCTTTTGGTTGACATGGGAAATGGACCAGCTTCCACGGCAAGCCATTTCGGAGAGGACGGATCGGACGAGGCTGTCTGTGCAGCAATCGATGAGGAATACCGCAATCTTGTTCTTTCCCTTGCAGAAAACCGCAATCTGAAAATCGCCATCACACACCAGCACGGAGATCATGTCGGATATTCCACAGCGTTTGCAGGCATGGGATATACCGTTTACTTCCCGGAAGGAGATGTAAACGACAGCATTAAAGAGCGTTTCGCAGAGTATGACTTCCAGACCTTTGTTCCAGGAGAATTCCAGATCCCGGTAGGCGAGATCACGATCGACACAATTCTGTGCGGCGGTCATACGACGGCGTCTACGATCTATGTCATCAACACACCGCTGATCACGTACAACTATGACGCATCGAACGCAACCGCTACGTACATAGCGCTGATCGGAGACGCAATCGGATCAGGATCCAGCGTTTGGATCTTCAGCACAGACGGTCTGAAATTATTCAATGAGCAGATTGACGCGGCAGTGGCAGCTCTTGAGAGCTATACGACGTTTGACGCAGGACTGGGAGCAGGAGAAGAGAGCGGAGCGAAAATGCTGTTCTTAGGCGGTCACGGATGGCAGTACAAAAACCGTTTCGGCACGATGAACATGGATATCGAGTATGCAAAAAGTATGCAGAACCTGATTCATAATCTGTCCGACGGAAGCAAATGGAAATATGACGGTGTAGACGGACTGAGCCTGGAAGACTGGATGAGACAGGGATACATAACCCTCAAAGCAGTGGAAGGAAACACCCGCTACACATGCTATTTCGGGACAACTCTGACGTCTGCGGCAGCGATCACAGGACCATTTGACGCGATGAAAGAGTATGCAGGGCTGGACGAATAGGAAGGCCGGAAAATAAAAAGACGTCTTCTTTCACACAGATCAGAGGGGACAAACAGATCTGTACCGTTTACAAAAACGTGAGAGAAGAAAAAAGATAAGACTTTGAGCAAAATCTCCGGCGGTTTCCGGCCGCACGCAGACAGAGCGGCGTGCGGCTGAAAAAGCCGGGGATTCTTGAATCATCGGGATGAAAGACGCGCATCTTAAGCATTTACTACTTGTGCCGCCGGCGTCAGCGGGGAATGGAGATTTTTTATGAAAATTGGTCTTCAGGAATTAATTGTCGTTTTTATTGTCGCGCTGATCGTGCTGGGACCGGATAAAATGCCTTACTACGCAAAAAAGCTGGGACAGGCTGTGGCGCAGTTTAAAAAGTACACCTCAGACGCGACGAAGGATATCCGTGAAAACATTGTAGAGCCGCTTCAGGAAGCGCAGCGGCCGCTGAAAGAGGCGATGGAGCCGATCACAGAACTGAATAAAGAGATTAAGGGAAATGTAAAGGATATTAAGAAATCGTTTGTGAATATCGAAAAACCTAAAAAAGAAAATGAACAGAAAGCAAGTGGACAGCAGGCAGAGGAAAGCGCTGAGACAGCACAGGAGCAGACCGGCGTGGATATAAAAGAAGAAAAAGCAGATCCGGCGCCAGACGCGGAAGTCCGGGAGGAAAAAGAGAGTGCGGCTGCACAGGAGACTGTGCCACTTTAGAATATAACAAAGGCAAAAAGGTAAGGCAGACGGATAAGAAAAAAATAACAGGAGGAAAAGAAAAATGAAAATTGGAACTACTGAGTTACTTATGATTTTAGCCATTGTGCTGGTACTGTTCGGACCGTCGCAGATTCCGAAGCTGAGCAAAATGTTCGGAAAAAGCGTAAAGAATTTCCGCAGCGGAATGTCAGAAGAGGAAAATACGGAGAATGCGTCTGACAAGGCAGAGCATATGGAATAAGCATGAAACAGACATCTGAAAAAAACATGACCTTGTCGGGACATCTGCGGGAACTCCGGAATCGGCTGGTTGTCTGTATCGTCTGCATTTTCGTGTCGTTTATAGCAGGACTGTACTTCGCGCCGGGCATCATAGACCAGCTGACGGGAATAGGAGAAGCTTACGGCTATGTTTATGTGTTTATTGCTCCGCAGGAGCTCTTGCTCCAGCATTTCAGCATTGCTCTGATTGCTTCAATCTGTATTACGCTTCCGGTACTTCTCTACAATATCTGGGCATTTGTACGGCCAGGACTGAAAAAAAGTGAAAATGTATTACTGATATCCGCCCTGCTGTGCGGACTGGTATGCTTTGTGATCGGCGTGATTTTCGCGTACAAAATTATGATGCCGTTCATGCTTCGCTTCCTGATTCAGATCAGTGCGGGGAGCGACATCTCGGCGGCGATCAGCGTACAGAGCTATATCTCATTTCTGCTCACCATTTTTATTATTTTCGGCGTGATTTTTGAACTGCCTGTCGTATCGGTCCTGCTCACACAGCTGGGGCTGATCAAGACGAGCTGGATGAAAAAAGGAAGAAGAGTGATCATCGTTGTGATCTTTTTCATTGCGGCGGTCATCACACCTCCGGACGTCGTATCCCAGATTATGGTGGCGATTCCGATCATGGCGCTGTACGAGCTGAGCATTCTGATCTGTACGGTGCTCGAAAAACTAAAGAAAAAACGCAATCAGGAAGAAGAAACCGAAGAGGAAGAAGAGAACGAAGAGGAATAAAAACACGGGAGAGAGACGGCTGAATCGATTTGACGTTCGGCAGTCTCTCTTTTTGCCTTCGTGGGGATCAAAAGAGAAAAAATGCTTGACTGTAAACAATGTTTACCCCTTATAATGCAGAAAAAAAGGAGGCAGAAAAAATGACGATCAAGGAAGTGGAGGAACGGACGGGGCTGGCGCGCTCGCATATCCGGTTTTATGAGAAGGAAGAGCTGATCTGTCCGACACGGAATGAAAAAAACAGATACCGCGAATATTCCGGGAAAGATGTAGAAAATCTGAAAAAAATCGCATATCTGCGAACATTGGGAATCTCGCTGGAGGATATCCGAAAGATCATGAAAAAGGAGATCTGCCTGCATGAGGTCATAGAAAAACAGACGGAGATTCTGGAACAGCAGATTTCGGAGATGGAACAGGCGAGAAGAATGTGCCGGAGCATGATGGCGTATCCGGAGCTTGATTTTGAAAATCTCGATATCGCGCAGTTTGCAGCTGATCTGCCGGAGTACTGGAGAAAAAACGGCAAGAGGCTTCGCATTGATACGCTCAGCCTCGCAGAAAGGATTGCGCACCGGAAAACGTGGATGGCTCTGACGGCATTCAGCCTTTTGTTCGCTGCGGTTTTCTTTTTCGTTCTGCCGCAGCAGATTCCTGTACAGTGGAGTAAGGGAGCGGCTGTCTCCTTCCGGGATAAATCCTTTCTCTTTGTCTATCCCGCAGCCTGCATCGGCGCGAGGATTGCGCTGCGGGCGGCGATCCGGGCGCGGCTGTGGTCAAAGGGATTCGGCAGTGTGACAGCCGCAGACTATGCGGCAAACGCCGTCTGCTGCCTCTTTGTCTCGGCAGAGATTGTGACGGCGCTGTTTTGCTATGGAAAAATCAGGCATGTGGAGGTCATTCTGATTGCGGAAATCTTGATCCTGCTGGGAATCCTGACGGCAGGCTGGAACCGGATGCAGAAAAAAGCGCAGGGGCAGTGAGCGCGAGCTTTCTCATTTTGCGGAAAAATGATACAATAAGACCGAAAAACGATAGAAAAAAGGGGGAAAGACCATGCGAATTTTGATTGCGGAGGATGAACGGGATCTGAACGCTCTTTTAAAAAAGCGGCTTGAAAAGCAGGGATACAGCGTAGACGCCTGCAGCGACGGGCAGGAGGCTCTTGACTATCTGGAGGTGACGGAGTATGCGGCTGCGGTTTTCGATATCATGATGCCGAAGGTAAACGGACTGGAGGTGCTTGCGCGCATTCGCAGGGAAGGAAACCGCACACCGGTTCTGTTTCTGACAGCAAAGGACAGCATCACGGACCGGGTGACCGGTCTGGATCTGGGCGCGGACGACTATCTCGTAAAGCCGTTCGCCTTTGAGGAGCTGCTGGCGCGGATCCGGGTGATGATCCGCAAATCGTCGTCCGTCGCCATGAACACAAATGTGGTGAAGGTGGCGGACCTGACCGTCGATCTCAATACGCACAGAGTATTCCGGGGAGAAAAAGAGATTGAGCTTTCAAGCAAAGAGTTTTCTGTTCTGCGCTATCTCTCTCTCAACCAGGGAATCGTCCTCTCAAGAGACAAAATCGAGCAGCATATCTGGAATTATGACTATGCAGGGGCGTCTAACGTCATTGACGTCTATATCCGGTATCTGAGAAAAAAGATCGACGATCCCTTTGAGAAAAAGCTGATCCATACCGTCAGGGGAGCAGGATACGTGCTGAGGGAGGAGTCATGAGCAGGCTGTCGATTAAGTGGAAGCTGACTGTCTTATATACGATTTTTATGATCATTTTGGCGGCAGGTATGATAGGGGTGCTGTTTTCGCTGAGCAGCAGGCAGATTCTGGCGTCAGTAGGGAGGACTCTGGAACACAGGGTCTTAAGTTCTTTTGACGATATCACTGTCAGAAACGGCGGTCTGCGCATCAACTCAGATATCCTCCAAGCGCAGGACGGCGTGTACCTGTCTGTGTACGACGGGGACAGAATCCTGCTGGGCGGGAGAATTCCGTACGATTTTGATGTGACGCTGGAGCTGGAAGAGGGGCTGCGCAGCCTTTCGGCAGGAGGAATCCGGTGGGACGTCTTTGACGCCTCCTCAGAGATTGAGGGATACGGAACCGTCTTTATCCGGGGCATCATGTCCGTCACAGAGGCAGAAAACAGTCTGAGAGTCGCACTGCGCTTTTCGATGATTCTGTTTCCGGTGATGGTGCTTCTGATGGCAGGACTGGGATATTTTTTCAGCAGCAGGGCGCTTCGCCCTGTCTCGCAGATCACAAAGACAGCGAGAGAAATTTATGATAAGGAGGATCTCTCGAAGAGAATTGGATTAAGGCACGGGAAGGATGAAATTTATGAGCTGGCGGGGACGTTCGACCAGATGCTTGAGAAGCTGCAGACGTCGTTTGAGCGGGAAAAGAAATTTACGTCGGACGCATCGCATGAGCTGCGCACGCCGGTCACGGTAATCCTGACGCAGTGCGAATATCTGCTGGAGGATCAGGAACTGTCCGCGGAAGAGAGAAACGCGGTCGAAGTCATTCAGAGAAAGGCGCAGAACATGGCGAACATGATCGCCCAGCTGCTGTTTCTCTCCAGAGCAGATCAAAACCGGAAGACTCTCCAGAAAGAGCGGCTTGATCTCTCAGCGCTGACGGAGATCGCGGCGGAAGAACAGCAGGAGATCGCGGCGCACAGAGGAATCCGGATCGAGACACAGATTGAGGAGGGCGTCTGCGGCGAGGCCGATGAGACACTGTTTATCCGCCTGTGGATGAACCTGATCGGGAATGCCGTCAGCTACGGAAAAGAAAACGGATGGATTAAGGTAAGACTGTCTGAGAAGGACGGAATGATTACAGGCTCTGTGCAGGACAACGGCATCGGAATCGGGCCGGAGGCGCTCCCGCACATCTGGGAGAGATTTTATCAGGCAGATACATCCAGAAAGGATCAGGGGTCAGGCTTAGGTCTGTCTATGGTGAAATGGATTGTGGAGGCGCACGGGGGAACAATCTGGGCTGAGAGCGAGCCGGGGAGAGGAACAAAATTTGAATTTTCTTTTCCAAAAAAAATATAAAAAAATTTTATCTCTTTAATCTTGCTTTAATGTTTGCTCTCTATAATGAACTCAACAAAGCAAAACAGACAAAAGAAACAAGATAGGAGGAAATGACAATGAAAAATAAGAAAGCAAGAATGATTACAGGGATTTTAGCGGCGGCATCCGTTCTGGCGCTTGCCGGAAGCGTTTCAGCAGGGGCAGATATCCAAAAAGAAGACAGAGTGTACACAGCGGCGGCGCAGACAGGAATTTCGGAAGAAGACGCCGTGGAAATCGCAATGGACGACGCAGGGCTGACAGAAGACGAGATCGACAGACTCCGCGTAAAATTAGAGTATGACGACGGACTGCTGCTGTATGAGGTGGAATTTTATTCCGGAAACAGCGAATACGACTATGAGATCGACGCCGATACAGGAGAGATTATCGCGAAGGACTATGAGATTGAGGAAGACTTCAGCCGCTCCTATCAGATCGGAGAAGCAGAAATCTCAGAAAAAGAGGCTCTGGAAATTGCGCTGGAGGATGCGCAGCTGGAAGAAGATGAGATCAGCAGAGCGCGCGTAAAGCTGGACTATGACGACGGAAGACTGGAGTACGATGTGGAATTCTATGCTGGAGACAGCGAGTACGACTATAAGATCGACGCCAATACAGGAAAGATTCTGGAAAAAGACTTTGAAATCGAGGAAGATTTCAGAAGATCAGACAGATCCGGCAGATCAGAGGCAGTCATATCCGAGGAGGAGGCTGTGGAAATTGCGAGAGAGGACGCAGGACTATCTGAGGAGGAAATGGGAAGAACACGCATAGAGCTGGACTACGACGACGGAATCCTGAAATATGAGGTGGAATTTTATGCGGACGGCACGGAATACGACTATGAGATCGACGCCTCTACCGGAAAAATCCTGGCGAAGGATTATGAGATCGATGATGATTTCAGGGACTCCTATGAAGGCGAAATGTCTGTGATTTCACGGGAAGAGGCAGCGCAGATTGCGCTGGAGAAAGTGCCGGGAGCGTCTGAGGCAGATATCCGGATCAAGCTGGATTACGACGATGGAAGAGCAATCTATGAGGGCGACATCCTCTTTGAAAATGTAGAGTATGAGTTTGAAATCAACGCAGAGACGGGAAGGCTGATCGGCTGGGAAAGCGATTTGTGGGATTAAAAATGACATAAAAAAATGGGCTGTGAAAAAATGAGAAATCACTTTTTCACAGCCCATTTTTTTAGAAATCATCTGAGGAGTCTTTAAAATCACTCTTCGATCTTGACAACCGGCTTGATCAGATCTCTCGGTTTGTCGCGCATCATAAACAGAGCCTCCTCAAGATGCTCCCACCCCTCAAACACATGGGAGACAAGGGGATGGATGTCTAATTTTCCGGCGGAGACGAGAGCGCCCAGCTTTTCCATTCGGAGTCTTCCGCCAGGCATCAGACCGCCGCTGATCTGTTTATGACCCATCCCGACGCCCCACTCTATGCGGGGAATATGGAGGTAGTCTCCGTCGCCGAGATAGTTGACGTTTCCGATTTTTCCGCCTGGTTTTAAACACTTGACTGCGGATGCAAAGGTCTCGCATCCGCCTCCTGCAATGATGACCTTATCTACGCCTTTTTTGTCTGTCATGGCGAGAACCTGCTCCTCGATGCTTCCATCCTTGTAGCTGATAAAGTCAGAAGCGCCGTATCCCCTCGCCGCGTCGATGCACACCTGTCTCGTGCCGACTGCGAGGATTCTCGAAGCGCCGCGCATGTTCGCGCCTGCGACGGACATCAGCCCCACAGGACCGATGCCGATTACAAGGACGGTATCGCCGAACTGGATATCGGCAAGCTCTGCGCCGTGGAATCCGGTCGGAACCATGTCAGAGAGCATACAGGCATCGACAGGAGAGAGGTTGGATGGGAGGTGCGCAAGATTTCCGTCAGCATCGTTGACATGAAAATATTCGGAAAAAACGCCGTCCTTGAAATTCGAGAACTTCCACCCCGCGAGCATTCCGCCTGAGTGCATCGGGTAGCCTGCCTGCGCCTCGAGCGAATTCCAGTCCGGAGTGATGGCGGGGACGAGAACGCGGTCGCCCGGTTTGAAATCCTTGACAAGAGAGCCGACTTCCACAACCTCTGCGCAGCATTCATGGCCGAGAATCATATTGTGGCGCTCCCCGATCGCGCCCTCCCACAGCGTGTGGACGTCCGATGTACAGATGGCGACGGCCAGCGGCCTGCAGACAGCGTCAAGCGGTCCGCACGCCGGACGTTCCTTCTCGATCCATCCGGATTCTCCGATCTTTAACATGGCATAACCTTTCATGTTGAAACCCTCCTTTATGGTGAAACGGGGCCAGGCTTAAAATTGCGGATCATTGCTCCCCGCGTCTCCTCAGCCCGGCATGATGTGAATAACAGCATGTGTTTATAGTGATTTGACATTTCCAAGAATTTTATTCGGAAAATTTAATTTTTTAGAGCGCTGATTTTTCGTTGCATTTGACCTGATTTGACAGTATACTAGACTAGCAGGGACAAAGAAAAAAAGACACAGAACAGCGATAAAAAATGATAACATTAAGATAAAAAATAAAAAAAAGAAGGGAAGAGACGCATGGAAAAACTGACATTGACTATCCCAAAACAAAAAAGCATCGCACTGATCGCGCACGACGCTAAGAAACAGGAGCTGATCGCATGGTGCGCGGAACACAGGGAAATTTTATCCCAGCACTTTTTGTGCGGTACGGGAACGACAGCGCGGATGATCACGGAGGCGACGAACCTTCCGGTCAAGGGGTACAACAGCGGTCCGCTCGGAGGAGACCAGCAGATCGGAGCTAAGATCGTAGAAGGACAGATCAATCTGGTGATTTTCTTTTCAGATCCGCTGACTGCGGCGCCGCATGATCCGGACGTCAAGGCGCTGCTGCGCATCGCGCAGGTGTACGATATCCCGATCGCAAACAATAAGGCGAGCGCGGATTTTATGATTTCTTCTCCTTATATGCAGGAAGAATATGAGCATCAGGTGATCAACTTTCAGGAAAATATCAGAAAACGGGCGGAGACAATGAAAAAACAGTGAACACAGGGGAGTGATGACGATGAAAATCCGCTGTGTAGTAGAGAGAATCACGTATCAGAATCCGGACGACGGATACTCTGTTTTGAAAGTGCGCATCAAAGGATATGACGATCTGATTCCCCTTGTGGGGAATCTTTTTGACGTGAATGTCGGCTCCGTTCTGCTGGCGGAGGGCAGCTGGAAGATAGACGCCCGGTATGGAAGAGAGTTCCTCGCAGACTCGTGGGAGGAGACGATGCCGGCGACGATATACGGAATTGAGAAATATCTTGGCTCCGGTCTGATCAAGGGAGTCGGACCAAAGTTTGCAAAAAAAATTGTGCAGCAGTTTGGAACAGACACGCTGGACATTATAGAAACGGACGTCGGCCGCCTCCTGGAGGTGGAAGGGATCGGAAAGAAACGAGTCGATCAGATTGCCCAGAGCTGGGAGAGGCAGAAGGAAATCAAAAATGTGATGCTGTTTTTGCAGGAATACGGCGTCAACACCTCCTACGCCGCAAAAATCTACAAACAGTACGGCAATCAGAGCATCAAAATTGTCAGTGAAAATCCGTTTCGCCTCGCCGACGATATCTGGGGAATCGGCTTTCGCACGGCGGACACGATCGCGCAGAAGCTGGGCGTCTCGAAGGAGGCGTTTGTGCGCTTAAGAAGCGGGATCATGTACGCTCTGAGCAGTCTCGCGGAGGAGGGACATGTCTACGGAGAAAAATACCAGCTGGTAAGCCGCGCGGCAGAGCTGCTGGAGGCGGAGGAGGCGTGCGTGATCATGACGATGGATCAGATGATCAAGGATCGCGATCTGATCCAGGAGACGAAGATTGTCTGCAGTGAGCAAGCGGGAGACGGCGCGCGCATTGACGCGGTCTATCTGCCGCCCTTTTACTATGCGGAGATCGGAACGGCGGGCAGGCTCAAGAGGCTTAAGAACGCTCCGGCAGCCGACCGGCTGTGGGAGCGGCTGACGCAGGCGAGGATACAGACGGGAAATCCGGACCTGTCCGTGGACGTCTCGCACATCGAGAAGAGAGTGGGAATGAAATACGACCAGATTCAGACTGACGCCATACGAAAAGCGGCGGTCTCAAAGGTCATGATCCTGACAGGCGGTCCGGGAACGGGAAAGACGACGACAACCCAGGGAATCATCGCCGCATTCCGCGCCTACGGGCTCAAAATTCTTCTGGCGGCCCCGACAGGGCGCGCGGCGCAGAGAATGACGGAGGCGACCGGTCTGGAGGCAAAGACGATCCACCGGCTTTTGGAGTGCAAGCCGCCGGACGGCTATCAGCGGAATGAAGAAAATCCTCTGGAGGGGGACGTCCTGATTGTGGACGAGTGCTCGATGATCGATATTATTTTGATGAACGCCCTGGTCAAAGCGATTCCGGAGGGAATGCGGCTGATTCTGGTGGGCGATATCGACCAGCTGCCGTCCGTGGGCGCAGGCAACGTTCTGCGCGATATCATCGATTCGGGATGCTTTCCGGTGATCCGCCTGACCAGAATCTTCAGGCAGGCGCAGACGAGCCGGATTATCATGAACGCGCACCGAATCAACGATGGAAAGATGCCGGATCTCTCCAACGGCAGGGATACCGACTTCTTTTTTATCGAACAGGAGGAGCCGGAGCGGGCGCTCGCGGAGATTGTGGATCTGGTCAGAGAGAAGCTGCCGCGCTATTACAGGACGCCGCCGTCGCAGATTCAGGTTCTGACGCCGATGCAGAGAGGCGTGGTGGGCGCCGCGAATCTGAACACCGCGCTGCAGGAGGCGCTGAATCCCTCAGGGGAAGGTCTGCACCGGGGAGGCTGCGTCTTCCGGGTCAGCGACAAAGTCATGCAGATCAAAAACAACTATGACAAAGAGGTATTCAACGGAGATATCGGCGTTATCACACAGATCAGCCTGGAGGAGCGCACGCTTACGGTTCAGTTTGACGCCCGCACGGCGCAGTACGATGTGACGGAGCTCGACGAGCTTGTCCACGCGTACGCCACGACGATCCACAAGGCGCAGGGAAGCGAATACCCGATTGTGGTGATGCCCGTTTTGATGACGCACTTTATCATGCTTCAGAGAAACCTGATCTACACCGGAATCACAAGGGCAAAGAAGGTTCTGGTGATCGTGGGGACAAAAAAAGCGCTCGCCTATGCCGTGAAAAACGTGACCGTCACAAAGAGAAACACGATGCTCAGAGAACGTCTCTCGGGGGAGACCGCGCCGCAGAAAAACGGCGTCTGCGCAAAAGAGGCGGACGGCGCTCAATGGCAGCCGGAGATTTCTTAGAAAATATCTGTTGACAAAGAGGCGCTTTCGCTTCTATAATGGAGATAACTCTTTAAAAAGAAAACAGTGAGAAATGCAGTGACAGGGAGGAGTAAGCAGTTTCCGGATGCACAGAGAGAAGATGGGCGGTGGAAATCTTCGTGAAAGAGCTGTGGAAGTAGCCCTTGAGCAGTGAACCGAACGGTAAGTCTGAATGGAGCAGATTACTCAGTAGGCTTCAACGTAATTCCTGCGTTACAAGGAAGCGATATCGTTTTGGTATTGGCAGAGTGCAGAGAGGATTCTCTGAAAATAGGTGGTACCGTGGATTTTGATTCACCCTAAGCTTGACGGCTTAGGGTGTTTTTTTTTCGGAGGAAGATTTTGGGTCTTTCCCGCAAAAAAGCTCTGAAAAGATGCGGCAGAAAATCCAGGATTTTTGGGATAGGAGGTTTGAAAGAGATGAAACAGATTTCAGGAAACAAACTGCTGGTAAAGGCGTTAAAAGAAGAAGGCGTGGAAGTGATTTTCGGCTATCCGGGCGCCTGCACGATCAATCTGAGCGACGAGCTGTACAAGCAGAATGATATAGCGGTCGTTCTCCCAAGACATGAACAGGCTCTGGTCCATGAGGCGGACGCGTATGCGAGGACAACCGGAAAGGTGGGCGTGTGCCTTGTGACAAGCGGACCTGGTGCGACGAACCTGGTAACGGGGCTGGCAACAGCCAACTATGACAGTGTTCCCCTTGTCTGTTTTACCGGGCAGGTAGAGCGCCATCTGATCGGAAACGATGCGTTCCAGGAGGTCGACATCGTCGGCATCACGAGAAGCATCACAAAATACGGCGTGACAGTGAAAAACAGAGAGGATCTGGGAAGAATTTTAAAAGAGGCATTTTACATCGCACGCACCGGAAGACCGGGACCGGTTCTGATCGATCTTCCAAAGGACGTAATGGCGGAGCTGGGGAGCGCAGAGTATCCAAAGACGGTCAATATCCGGGGATACAAGCCGAACACAAGCGTTCACATGGGTCAGCTGAAAAAAGCGATCAAGATGCTTAACAAGGCAAAAAAACCGCTCTTTTTGGCAGGCGGCGGCGTCAACATCGCACATGCAAACGAATACTTCAGAGAGATTGTCGATAAGACAAAGGTTCCGGTTGTGACGACGATCATGGGGCGGGGAGCAATCCCGACGAACCATCCGCTGTTTATCGGAAACCTGGGTATGCACGGTGCCTATGCCGCGAACATGGCGGTCAGCGAGTGCGACGTCCTGTTCTCGATCGGAACGAGATTTAACGACCGGATCACCGGAAAGCTGCACGCTTTCGCGCCGAACGCGCAGATCGTCCACATCGATATCGACACGGCCTCGATCTCCCGGAATATCCATGTCGACGTCCCGATTGTGGCGGACGCAAAGGAAGCGCTCTCAAAAATGGTCGAGTACGTAGAAGAATGCGACACGGAGAAATGGGTGTCAAGGATCGCCGGCTGGAAACAGGAGCATCCGCTTCGGATGCGCCCCAACGACGTGTTGAGCCCGATGGACATCATAGAGGAAATCAACCGGCAGTTCAACGAGGCAATCATCGTGACTGACGTAGGACAGCACCAGATGCTCGTCTCCCAGTACATCGAGATCACCGACAAGAAGCAGCTTGTGACGTCAGGCGGTCTGGGCACGATGGGATACGGCTTTCCGGGAGCGATCGGAGCCAAAATCGGAAATCCGGACAAGCCGGTCATTGCCGTTTCAGGGGACGGCGGAATGCAGATGAATATCCAGGAATTCGCCACAGCCGTTTTGGAGGAGCTGCCGGTTATCGCGTGCGTGTTCAACAATGAATACCTCGGGATGGTGCGCCAGTGGCAGAAGCTGTTTTACGGAAAACGGTACAGCATGACGAACCTGCGCGCCGGCGCACTGTCAAGGCGGACGCAGGGTGAGGAATATCCGGAGTACACGCCGGATTTTGTGAATCTGGCCCAGAGCTACGGCGCAAAGGGAATCCGCGTCACAAAGAAGGAAGAGATCGCCGCCGCGTTTGAGGAGGCGAAAAAGAATACAAAGACACCGACCCTGATCGAGTTTATTATCGATCCGGAAGAGATGGTATATCCGATGATTAAGCCGGGCGGAACGTTGGAAGATATGATTATGGATTGCTAGGGGGATAAAAGAATGGAAAAAGGTATGAAGAAAAGATGGATTTCTCTTTATGTGGAAAATCAGGTAGGTGTGCTCTCAAAGATTTCCGGGCTGTTTTCCGGAAAATGCTATAACCTCGACAGCCTGACAGTAGGCACGACGGAAGACCCGACCATCTCCAGAATGACGATCGCCACCGTCAGCGACGACGAGACGTTTGAGCAGATCAAAAAGCAGCTCAATAGAATGGTAGAGGTTATCAAGGTCATCGATTTCACGGATATTTTCGTGAGAATGAAAGAAATTTTATATGTCAAAGTCAAAAGATGCACCCCGGAGGACAAGACGGAGCTGTTCCAGATCGCGGAGACGTTCAAGGCGAGGGTGATCGATTACGGAAAAGACAGCCTGCTGCTGGAGTTTGTGCAGACAGCGACGAAAAACGACGCCGTGATCAAGCTGATGAAGGAAGAGTTCGCGTGCATTGAAGTCGTGCGCGGGGGCAGCGTCGGCATCGAGTCGATCAGTATGATGGAACGGTAACTTTTTAACATAAAAGATGAGAACGCGGCAGCAAAAAGGTCCGCGTTCTTATTTTTTGTGGTAAAATAAGACAGATCCAAATGGAAAGAACGGGTGATCCGCAGAGGGCGGAATCACGGGAAAGGAATGGTGCGATGAAGATCACAAAGCGAACCGACAGAAAAAAAGAATTTCTTGATCTGCTGCTGCTCGGCGACGAGCAGGAAAGCAGGATCGACACGTATCTGGAAAGGGGCGAGATGTTCCTGCTGGAGGAGGATGGGATAAAGGCAGAGTGCGTCGTGACGAAGGAGGGGGACGGCGTCTATGAGATCAAAAACATTGCGGTCGCTCCAGACTGCCGCAGAAGAGGCTATGGAAGAACTCTGATAGAGTATGTGTTCACACACTGCGCGGACTGCCATACCCTGACGGCGGGGACCGGGGAGAGCGCGCTCACGCTTCCGTTTTACAAAAAATGCGGGTTTGAGGAATTTGGAAGAGTAAAAAATTTTTTTATCGATCACTACGACCACCCGATTTTTGAGGCGGGCGTTCAGCTTGTGGACATGATTTATCTGAGGAAGCGCCGCGCGCAAAAGGGATCGGAAGAGGAAAATTGTGACAGAAAAGACAAGGAAAGCACAACCGTATGAGAGAAAGAGAAAAAAACAGTTTAAAAGCCATTTTAAAAAACATATACGCTCTGCTGGACCGCAAACAGAAGATAAACTTTTTGGTCATCATCGCGATCATGGCGATATCGGCCGCTCTGTCGCAGCTGACGCCAAAGGCGATCGGATGGCTGACGGACGATATCCTGGTGCAGGAGCGGATTGAATTTTTCAAGGTGATTCCGTTTTTGCTGCTGATCCTGGCAGTCAACATCGCAAACGAGCTGATCAAGATCGCCAGAAGAGTGCTGGTGGAGGACACGGCGACAAAGACGGAGAAAAAAGCGAGAGGCATTGTCATCGTATCGCTTCTAAAGGCCCCGCTGTCTTACTTTAAACAGAACATGACAGGAAACATTCACGGAAGACTCAACAGATGCCTGGAGGGGACGGTCAAGCTGGAAAAGCTGATGTTTATGGACTTTGCGCCCGCGATTTTTAACAGCATCGCGGCGGTTTTCGTCATCCTCACGACGCTCCCCGTGATCCTGGCGCTCCCGATGCTGCTGGTGATCCCCATCGGGACAGCGATCGTGCTGAGGCAGATTTCGACGCAGAGAGGAATCCGGGTAGAGCTGCTGGACACAAAATCGGCGATGGACGGGACGATTGTCGAGCTGCTGAACGGCATCGAAGTCATCCGGATCGCAGACAGCATTGACCTGGAAAAAGACAGATTTGACCGCAAATCAGAGTTCCTCAGAAAGAAGGAGATGCGGCACCACATTCAGATG
The DNA here is from genome assembly GCA_963929865.1 of uncultured Eubacteriales bacterium. Lineage (GTDB taxonomy): Bacteria > Bacillota > Clostridia > Lachnospirales > Lachnospiraceae > JAGZHZ01. Next base: position 53,216 of record CAWVKK010000059.1, read on the forward strand.
GCAAAATATGACTGCTTTAAGTTTATCAACGAAGCGGTGTTTACGGTCTTGATGATCGGAATCTCGACGTACCTGGCGACGCAGCATATCATCACCGTCGGAAGCGTGCTGACGGCGTACCTGTGTTTCTCCCAGCTGATTAAGCCGCTGCAGGAGCTTCACCGGATTTTGGACGAGCTGTCGGAATGCATGGTTTTGGCGGAGGACTTCTTTAGGATGACGGAGCTGCCCAACGATTTTTCATATGCGGTTTTGCCTGAGAAAAACAAAAAGAACAAAGACGCGGACATGAAACGACAGCCTATAATTGACGCCCGGAACGTGACCTTTCAGTATGACGGCGGAGACACTGTCTTAAATAACGTGAGTCTGAAAGTGGAACAGGGAACCTTTCTGGGGATCGCAGGACCGAGCGGATGCGGAAAATCGTCTCTGATCAAGGCGATATGCCGGCTGGAACCCTGCCAGGGCAAGCTTTTGATAGACGGCAGAGACATTGATACCCTCTCAAGAAAAGAGATCTCACAGCTTATCGCGCTGGTGCCGCAAAGCCCGTTTTTGATCGCGGGGACGCTGTACGAAAATATCTGCTATGGTCTGGAGGAGAAGGCGCCGCTTGAAAAGGTTGAGGAAGCGGCGAGAAAAGCATATCTGTATGATTTTGTCAAGAGTCTGCCCAAACAGTTTGACACTGTCATCGCAGAGGGAGGCGGCAACCTCTCAGGGGGACAAAAGCAGAGAATCGCGATCGCCAGAATTTTCCTGAGAAGACCTAAAATTCTGATCCTGGATGAGGCGACCTCGGCGCTGGACAATACGTCGGAGAAATATATCCAGACGGAGATCGAAAAGCTGAAAGCAGAATATCACACCACGATCCTCTCGATCGCGCACCGGCTGACCACGCTGAAAAACTGCGACGAGATTGTTGTGCTGAACAAAGGATCGATTGAACAGAAGGGCAAATATGAAGAGCTGATCGAGACGCCCGGCATTTTCAGCGACATGTATTACGGAAAGCTCAAGTGAGAAGAATCATACATAAATGCGGAAAAAACCGGAAAAAAGGAAAAAGGCGGGGGAAAACAAATGGAAAAAAGAAAGAAGGCGTTTATATTCGGACTGGCGGGCTGCCTGGCAGTTTGCTGCGCGCCGTGCAGGGCAGAGGAAAACGAAAAGGAGGGAGCGCTGCGGGCTGTGATTTTTTACCAGTCTCAGATCTGGGTGCAGGACATCAATATCATGCAGCAGATCGCGGACAGCATTGAGGAGCATTTGGACGGATATCCGGGGATCGCGTTCAGCAGCTATGGCGTGGAAAACATTTCCATGACAGAGGCGATCAAGGCGGCGGTCGGCATGAAGACGGACGTGATGATTTTTTACGGGATTGACTCAGAGGAGGCAAAAAAAGAATACCAGATGCTCAAAGACCGCGGAATCCGCCTCATTCTCGCGGACGGAGACGCTCAGAGCAGCGGGCGGTTTGCCTATGTGGGGACGGACAACTATGAGGGCGGCGTGCAGGCGGCGGATCTGATCGCCCAGAAAAAGGGCGCCGGGACAAGCGTCGCGGTGCTTGCGCCGAACCTTGATACAACGCTGTGCAGCGTGGGAGGACGGCTCAGGGGCTTTAAAGAAGCCGCCCCGTCGAAAGAGCTGGACATACAGGCATACTGTGAGACGACATACGACTCGCTGACGGCGATCCAGCAGATCGAGACGCTGCTCGACGAACACCCGGATGTCGAGGTTTTGTACTGCGCCGAGGCGGTATCGGGACAGGCGGCTGCCGATGTGGTTGAGGAGCGGGGGCTGAAAGATCAGATCATGGTCATCACGTACGACATCAACCAAAACATCGAGGAGGATCTGATAAGCGGCGCTCTTGACGTGACGCTGATGCAGGACACGGAGGCGATCGGTCAGGCGTGCGCCGAAAAACTGATCGCGCTGGCGGAAGAACCGGAGATGGAAAGCACGCAGGACGTCCTGTTCTCGTGTATTCCGATGACGGCGCACGACATAGAGGGGGAGTGAGAAGATGGCACAAAAAAACAGATTTTGCTCCTTAAACCGGAAAATTATGATCTTCGGCATTTTTCTCTCAAGCTTTTTTCTGCTGTTCTGCATTTTGTTCTGGGGAAGCAACCGCTATCTGTTTGAACAGCAGAGACGGCTTTTGGAGGTGCAGCAGCAGTTTTCTGCGCTGATCAACGGGATGAGAGAGGCGGACAGCAGCCTGTACGCGTACGCGCAGGCGCGCAGCGAAGCCTTAAAGGCGCAGTGCGAAAGCTTCGTAAGCGGGATCCAGAACGCGGCGCATCAGCTGTCTGAGTTCTTAGACCAGCCGATTTTTGTGGATCTGGACTATCTGACGCAGACGTACGCAGAGAGCGCGCACCGGGTGCTGGACGCGCAGGGAGCCGGGACCGGGCAGTTTTTGAGACTGTATCAGGAATCGGCGGAAAATCTGGAGATCATCAACGCGCTCATAACGCCGTATACAATGGCGGTCAATGAAAACCAGGCTCAGGGTCAGGAAAGACTTGAGAGAATCCGGGAGATCATGGAGTATTCCATGATTGCCGCGATCGTATGCCTGACCGGAGTATCCCTGCTGTTTCTGACAGGGTTCTCCAGGCGGATCACGCGCAACCTGGAGCTTTTGACGAAGCGCGCCGAAAAAATCTGCGAAGGAGAGTGGAATGTGGAGATGCCTGCGCAGATTGAAATCAGGGACGAGGTGGGCGTTCTGGCAAAGGCGTTTTACCGGATGCTCGATACGATCCACCGCCAGATTGAGCAGCTTAAGCGCCAGGAGGCGATGAAGAGACAGCTGAAGGAAGCGGAGATGTATGCGGTTCAGATGAAGGCAAGGCTTGAACACGCGCAGCTGAGAACGCTCCAGTCGCGGGTCAACCCTCACTTCCTGTTTAACGCTTTAAATGTCATCGGGGGACAGGCAGCGGAGGAAAAGGCTGAGAAGACGCTGGACATGATCTTTGAGACAGCCGATTATCTGCGCTATTCGCTGAGCAAGCTGGACAAGATTGTGACGCTGGAGGAAGAGATCAAAAACGCGGGAGACTATCTGATGATCCAGAAGCGGCGCTTCGCCGACCGGCTTTCGTTTTCTCTTAAATGCGACGACGGCTGCAAAAAGGCAAAAATTCCGTCTATGATTCTGCAGCCCCTGTGCGAGAACGCGCTCATGCACGGCATCATGCCCCTGACGGAGGGAGGATGGATTGAGGTGAGCGCAAAAAAGCGCGCCGGATGGATCGAGGTGACAGTGGCGGACAACGGACTTGGATTTTCGGCGGAGCGGATCGCGGAGATCGAGGAGAGGCTCAAAAAAGAAGAGTATGACGATGCGAACGGGGTCGGCATGTACAATATCATGCAGAGGATGAACGCGTTTTTTCAGGACAAGGCGCGCTGCGCCATCGAGAGCGTTCCAAATGTGGAGACAAAAGTGATCGTAACGTTTCCGGCGTATGAGAAGGCGGAAACACAGATGGAGGAGGATGAGAGAGATGATAAAGGTAATTTTGGCGGATGACGAGCCGCTTGCCCTGACGCTGCTGCAGCACATGATCGACTGGAACCGTTTTGGGCTGACGCTCTCCGGATGTGCTAAAAACGGAGATGAGCTGTACCAGATGATTCTGGAGCAGCGCCCGGAGATTGTGATCACGGATATCAGAATGCCGGGGCGCTCAGGGCTGGAGATCATCGCAAAAACGCTCGAGGCAGGGCTTCGGACCCGGTTTGTGATTGTCAGTTCGCACACAAGCTTTGAGTATGCCCGCAAGGCGATCCAGCTGGGGGCGGAAGACTTTCTGCCAAAGCCGGTCAGGCGCTCGGAGCTTGTGAAGATTTTAAGCGTGCTGCTGGAAAAATTAAAAGGACCGGAGCCCCAGGCAGAGTCGTGCCGAAAGCTGATCCAGACGGCGAAAGGGTATATCGACCTGAACTTTGAAAAGCATCTGACGCTGGAAAACGTCGCCTCCCAGGTTTATGTCAGCGCCAGCTACCTCTCGACGGTATTCAAAAAAGAGACCGGCGTCAATTTCAGCGAATATCTGACAAACGTGAGGATGGAGAACGCAAAGCGGTTTTTAGACGATACGCAGTATACCGTCTCCCAGATCGCGGAGATGGTAGGGTATAAAGATGTGAAGCATTTTAGCAGTGTGTTTCAGAAATATTATCAAGTATCGCCGGCGCAGTATCGGAAATGATACCGCGCCGGCGAAGAACATGCAGATTTTACTGTCTGGGCATGAGTATTTTGAGATTACTCAAGAACGACCATAGAGTAAGGAGCCAATGTCAGAGTGTCATCGCTTAACTGGCTGACAGAATCCTGAGAAGAGTGGAACAATACCTTCTGGAAGGAGCCATAGTTGGCGTCTTTTGGCAGCTCCTGCGTTACGGTTTCGCCTGTCAGGTTGACTAAGACGAGAACGCGCTGATCCTTTGTCATACGGATGTAGGATACAACCTGGTCGGAGTCAAGAGAGTATTCATCGATATCGCCGTTCATCAGAGCCGGGATATTCTTGCGCGCATGAATCAGCTCTTTATAGTGGTTAAGCAGGGAAGCAGGATCATCGATCTGCGCTTCTACGGAAGCTTCTCCTCCTAAGCTGTAGACAGGCACGCTGTAATTTGCAAGACCTTCTTTTGCGGAACCGTCTTCGTTGAACGGCTCGATGTACCACGGCATACACTCGCGGATGCTGCTGTCAGGTTTTGCGCCGTCAAGACCAACCTCTTCGCCGTAGTAGATGAATGGTTTTCCAGGCATGGTCAGAAGCAGGGAAGCGGCTACTCTTACGTGGTCCTCCGCCTTGTCGGCGTCCTCGCGCAGGAGCGGCTGTCCGTCCTCGTCGGTTAAGATGGATGCCGTGATCAGATCAGCTTCCGGATCAAACTGGTATTTAAACATACTCATGATACGGTTCTGATCGTGGTTGGTGCTGAACGGGCAGTCGATGAAATTGTAGCCGGACGCCTCGCCGAATTTATTGTAAAAGCTGATCAGATCGGAGATAAAGTCAGTGTTCGTCTCGGAATTGACCGTCTCATAAATCTGGGTGGCGAGATTGAAGTCAAACGTACTGTCCAATGCGCCCTCTGAGATGAACGGAACCATGTTGTCAGTATTCTGCTCCCATACTTCTCCTACGAGATAAGCGTTCGGATATTCAGCGATGACGTCAGAGCGGAAATCTTCCCAGAATGCCTGATTCTTCTCAGAGATATAATCGTTGTAAATGTTGGAATAGAAGTCGCCGTAGATATGGCGCGCCGCGTCGAGGCGGAAGCCGTCAATTCCCATATCGAGCCAGAATTTCGCCACATTTGTGATATCCTCTTTCAGGGCTTCGCTCTCAAAGTTCAAATCCGGCATCGAGCCGCTGAAAATTCCGATGTATTTATATCCCGGCAGTTCCTCAGCCTCTCTCCATACGGTGGACTCCGGACCATACGTCGCATTGTCGTATAACGGATATTCTTTTTCAAATCCCTCTAAGCTGCCGTGTTCCTGCTCATAGAGAACTTCCTCATTGTGGATTTCATCCGCTGTCTTTTCAACGAAATTCGCGTCGGACGGGACAAAGGTGAAGTAATCCCAGTAAGGATTTTCGCTGCCGTCTTCCAGAGTAGGACCCTTTAAGGCTTCCTGGAACCACACATTGTCAGAGCCGCAGTGGTTTACGACGAGATCCATGATAACCTTGATGCCGTATTCATGGCAGGTTTCAAGCATACTCTGGAAATCCTCCATTGTTCCGTACTGGCTGTTGACTTCATAGTAATTGCGGACATTGTATCCGTGCTCGCTTCCGGAATCGGTGATCGGCATCAGCCAGATGCCTGTAATCCCAAGGTCTGCCAGATAAGGAACCATTTCCTCCACACCCTTGAAATCTCCGATGGAATCCCCGTCGGAATCGCGGAAAGCGCGCACAAAAATTTCATAGAAGACATCTCCCGACTGCTCGTCGATGATGCCGTCCTTTGCCTCGAAGCGCGTGCTGCTCAGATCGGAAGCGAAGGCAGTTGCCGGCATGGCAAACAGCATGGAAGAGCCTATTCCAAGCGCGATCAGACGATTAAAAACTTTCTTTTTCATAAAATCCTCTCCTTCTTTTTTTCGATTTCGATTTCCTTTTCAGATTTCATGCGTCTATTATAAAATCCTGACGGGCTTTTCTCTATGGAGAGAAGAACACTTTTTTTTGAACAGGGGAGGGAGAAAGAGAAAAGAAATGGAAAAACGTTTAAAAAATACAGAACAATTTTCAAAAAATTATCCGTGCCTGCAAAAAGGCAGCTGTGATATGATAAATACAGGACTTGCAAATAAAAAAACAATAAGGAAGCCAAGATGAAGAACAAGAGAAGATCGATTAAAAACAAACTTTTTCAGATTATTATGATCAGTACGATTATCAGTATTTTAGCAAGCTGCCTGGTATCCTTTACGGCGATCTATTCGATGGAAAAAAACCAGATCCAGAAAAATATGCGCTTTTCTCTGAACCAGATGATTTCTTATCTGGATCAGGGATATCTCAACCTGGTCAATGTGATGCAGAGCTTAGAGCCGGGCGGCAGCACAGGGGCAATTGTGACCGACTTTTTAGAAGAGCAGGACAACTATGAAAAAGCGGTGAAAAGAGAGATTCTGGCGGAGTCGTTATCCAATATTTTATTTACAAACCTGAGCGTCAGAGAGATTTACTATATCGATCCGGAAAGCCAGGAGGTCTTCTGCGGGAGCGGAGCCTCGTATGCAAACGCGCAGGAAAAGGAGGAGGAGCAGGCGCTTAAGAAAGTGGGGGACCATTTCTTTTTCTGCCTGGAAAAAAGCGACAGCCAGTACGAAGAAGCATACATCGTCTCTATGCTGAAAGAAAACCAGGATTTTGGGCAGGAGATCTTTGACATTTATATGGAACAGCAGATCGAGAGCTTTGGCGAGACAGAGTACGCTCTGCTCCAGATCGACGAAGACAGAAGAATCCGCTATACCGAGTCGGAGGATTTTCACACAGGAGAAGTGATAGAGGGAGAGTGGAACGAGGAAGACAACTATGAGACGTTCCAGCAAAATGGAAACTATGTGATGCTCTCCAAGAGCAGAATGGGATTTTACTATGCGCTGTCCATCCCGCTGTCCGTCTACAACAAAGAGACGAATATGTGGCAGATGAGGATGATTGTGATTGTCATGGCGTCTCTTGTTCTGTTCTACAGCATCGTCGTTGTGATTTACCATATGATCGGAAAGCCGATCCAGAAATTAAAACAGGAGATTGAGGAGACCGGAAAGGGAAATTTCGGGACGATTGAGGAGGATACAGGAATTGAAGAGTTCAACCAGGTGATCGCGACGATCAACCGCATGAGAACCGACATCAAGACGCTCCAGGAGAAAGAAAAGACGGACGATGAGCTGCGCAAAAAGGCAGAGATCGAAAAACTGATGTACCAGATCAACCCCCACTTTGTCCTGAATACGCTGTACTCCGTCCAGTGGATGGCGCAGAGGGAGGGAAAGACGCAGATACGGGAGTTTGTCCACAACCTGACGGCGATTCTCTCCTACAATCTCGGAAAAGAAAAGAGCGTCAGCACGCTGCGGACAGAGATCGAGATTGCGCGAAAGTATATAGAAATTCAAAAAGAGCGATACGATTTTGAGGTGAGACTGGAAGTGGAGGAGGGCAGCTACCTGGACGCGCCGACGATCCGGATGCTGCTCCAGCCGCTGATAGAAAACGCCCTGCAGTACGGGCTGGGGACGAGCGGCAGACTGGAGATGTGGATCTTTGAAGATCCTATGCGCCAGTATGCCGTTATCATCGTGCGCGACTACGGCGAGGGGCTGAGCAGGGAAAAGCTTTGGGAAATCAATCAGCCGCTGGGGATCACAGAACAGAAGCGCTCCGGCATAGGACTGCGGTATGTGCGGTATATGCTGGAGACATTCTACGGCGGAGAGGCGATCTTAAATGTGAACAGCACCCTGGGAAGAGGGACAAAGATCAGCATTTTAATTCCGATCCGCACGGAATCGGAATGACAGGAGGGAACAACATTGATAAAGGTTTTGGTGGTAGATGACGATAAGCTTGCGAGAAAAGGAATTATCTCGCTGCTGAACTGGGAGAAACACCATATGCAGGTAGTGGGGGACGTGCAGAACGGCAAGGTTGCCCTGGAATTTATCAAGGAGCATGAGGTGGATCTCGTCTTTGTCGATATCGATATGCCGGAGATGGACGGGATTGAGTTTATGGAGCGGTGCAGCCGGGAAAACCCGGAGATCCGCTACGTGATTCTGACATTCTATGAAGAATTTTCCTACGCGCAGTCTGTGATCCGGCTGGGAGGGCTTGACTATATCTCGAAGGCGTCCCTGGAATTTACCGACAGCGATTCCATCTTAGAGAGAATCGAGAAAAAATATGAGGAGAGAAATCAGCACCTTGTCAAGAGCGTCAGCAAGGAAGAGGAGGAGTGGAAGGAACTCAGAGAGCAGTGGGAGAGTCTTTACTGGGTGTTCGACACGATTTTCTATAGGGAGCTTCTCGAAAAGACAAGATCGTACCGCCCCGATATCCGGGTGCTGGAGCGGCAGATCGTCCGGTGCATCGGAAAGATCGACGAGCTGCTGGAGCGGCGCGAGACGGATATCCCGTGGTTTCAGTCGGCGGAGGAGATTTTGGAGTGGACGGACCGGATGCGGGAGGAATACAGAAATTATGACTCGTTTCAGGGAAATGAATTTGTCAGCATTATGAAAGCCGTCAAGATTGCCGAGAGAGATTACACAAAGCACATCCATGCCCAGGAGGTGGCGTCGGAGATCGGAATCAGCAGAAGCTATTTCAGCGTAAAATTTAAAAAATATGTAGGCGTCACATTTGGAGACTTTATCCAGAATCTCAGGATACAAAAAGCGCAGGAGCTGCTTGCGCGCACAAAGCTGAGCATCATAGAGATCGCATATCAGAGCGGCTATGAGGATGTGTACTATTTTAACCGTGTGTTCCGCGAAAAAATGGAGTGCAGCCCCAATGAATACCGAAAAAGAAAAGACAGAGGACAAGAATGAAGACAAAAAAAATATGGCTGATATGGTTTGGAATATTACTTTTATTATCGGCAGCAGCGCTGCTGTATCTGGGGTTTTTCGGCAGAAAGGCAAAGGAAGCACAGGAGGAAGAATCCGTCGTCTATCTCCATCTGGGTGCCGTCCTGGAGGAAAACCAGAGATTTGGACCGGGAGAATCGGCGGAAAACAACCGTTTTCTGGACTGGATCCGGGAGGATCTAAACATCCAGATTGTGTATGACTGGATTTATTCTGTCGATGAATTTCAGCGGAATATCAATCTCCATATCGAGTGCGACGAACTGCCGGACGCTTTGATGGTCAACGAGGAGCAGTACAGACAGATGCTGGAATACGGTCAGCTCCAGCCTGTGACGGATGTTTACCGGGAGACAGCGTCGGATAAGATGAAGGCATTTGTGGAGAGCGGAGGGGAGGAGATGATGGAAAGCGTCATGGAAGACGGGGAGATGATGGCAGTGCCGTTCCCGAATCTGACGGCAAGCGGCATCAACCTGATGTGGATCCGTCAGGACTGGCTCGATGAGCTGGACATGGAGGTGCCCAGGACAATCGAAGAAATCCAGCAGGTGAGCGCGGCGTTTGCGGAGCGGGAGATGGGAGGAGAGGGGACGATCGGCATACTGGGACCGGGGATCTCAGACTCCTTGACGGCAGTCGGAAAATGCTGCTTTGGGCTGAACCCGATTTTCAGCGCCTGCCATGCGTACCCGAAATACTGGTTCCGGGACGAGGAAGGCGCTCTGGTCTATGGATCTGTTCAGGAGGAGGCAAAGGAGGCTCTGCAGATTTTAGCAGATCTGTATCAGGACGGAGTGCTGGATCAGCAGATTTTTTCGAGAATGGATATTCAGGAGGTGCTCGACGCCGGAAAAGTCGGCATCTTTTTCGGACCGTGGTGGGCGGCGGAGATGCTGGAACGCGATATCACGCAAAACAAAAGCGAATGGAAGGCGTACGCCGCGCCGGTGGACGAAGATGGAGCTTACACTGTCGCGATGCCGCCGGTTGTCAATCAGTATCTCGTCATACACAAAAGATGCCAGAATCCCGAAGCTGTCATGGAGATTTTGAATTATGAGATTGAAAATCAGTATGAATGGTCGAATGAAGGAAAACTGGAGGGAATCGGCATCAAGGTGTATCCGCTGGAATGGGAGATCGACTACGCAGACGAACTGGAATATACGTATCAGGTCTTAAGAAACGAGATGTCCGGCAAAGAGCAGGAGCTGGACTTTTCGGCGCACAAAATGCTCGAAGAGGATTTAGAAGGACTTAAAATGATGAATAAAGAGCCGTATGACCATTTTGGGATGGAAGACTGGGACGGGCGGAACACGTATAGCTTTATCAGACTGTACGGAATTTTAAACGGCGTCGCGGCGATCGCCGATCAGGATTATCACCCTGTGTATCAGGCGTTTTCCGGACAGACCCAGACAATGAAGCAAAAATGGAGAAAGCTTGAGGCGCTGGAGGACGAGACGTACGCACAGATCATTTTAGGGAAAAAGCCGATCGAAGCGTTTGACGAATTCGCGGAACAGTGGAGAGAAAACGGCGGAGAGACAATCGCACAGGAAATTGAGGCGTTTCTTTAAAAACAGTAAAATTTGGCGAAAATTTTTGAAACAAATGTCTAAAAACAGAAAAATCACAGAAAAAGAGACAGAAGATTCAAAACAAGCCCTCATAGAAACACAGCAGAAAATAAATTACAATGGTGCTGTGGTGAATGAGATGAAAAACACAACATTCAGAAAACAATAAACACAGGAGGGCTGGTTTTTATGAACAAAAACAGAAAGACAGGAAAAAGATACTGGGCGGCAGCGCTCAGCGCAGCGATGATTATGGGGCTGTCTGGATCGTCCGTTATGGCGCAGGAGGGAACGTACACGGATGTAAATCTTCAGGACGGCGGAGTGTGGTATGAGCTGAACATCAGAACGTTTGCGGACAGCGATGGAGACGGCATCGGAGATTTCAGAGGAGCAGAGCAAAAGCTTGGCTATCTGGAGGATTTGGGCGTTACCGGAATCTGGATTCAGCCGATCAACACATCGAACGCTTCTCCGTACAGCACAATTGACTACTATGGAATCAATTCAGATTATGGAACCATGGAAGAACTCAAGGCATTTTTAGAGACAGCCCATGAAAAGGGAATCCGGGTGATTATGGATTTGGTTGTCAACCACTGCGCATACAACAATCCATGGTTTGAGGCGGCTTTGGAAGGTCCTGTCCTGGAGGACGGAAGCGAAAACAAATATTTCAGCTGGTTTAACTTTGTCCCGAAGGACGCAGATTTTGTGGACAAGACAGCTCTTCAGATTCAGGAAGAGAGAAACGCCTATGAGGAAGAACACGGAAGCCTGGAAGGATGGGTAGAACAGTATCCGATGACGGGAGGAACGTATTCCGGAGACAATGCAAACGGCAGATTTGAATCTGTGTGGTGGACGACCGATCAGCTTCCGGACGATTCTCCGTATCAGGGAAAGGAATTTGACTACACATGGATCGATATTTTCCAGGATAATGTGCCGGACCTGAATTTTGACAATCCGCAGGTGCGCGAGGAATTTATCGAGTGCGCGAATTTCTGGCTGGATCTGGGATTCGACGGATTCCGACTCGACGCTGCACGCCATATTTTCGGCGACTATCTGTCAAATATTTACAGCGATGAAATCTTTGCCAAAAATATGGATTTCTGGAAAGAATTCAGCGAAGGCGTCCACGCAGAGCATCCGGATGCCTACCTGATCGCAGAGGTGTGGGAGAAGGATATCGAAAACATGATTCCGTTTATTGAAGGCGGATATCTGGACAGCCTGTACAACTTCAACCTCAGCAGCAAGATGCTGACAGCGGCAAAGAACGAATCGACGGCGTATGAATACAAAGAGGGCGAAGAAGTGCTGACAGAAAATCAGAACGGAGATCTGAATATCGTAAGCGACCTGATCGCATATCTGGACCGCTGCAAGGAAATATCGAACGGAGAATATATTGACTGTCCGTTTTTGGCAAACCACGATCAGGACAGAGTCATGAACCAGCTCGAAGGCGATGTAAATCATGCCCGGACTGCCGCATCCATGCTGGCGATGATGCCTGGAAATTCTTTCTTATATTACGAAGAAGAATTAGGGGCAACAGAAAGAAGAGCGATGATGCCGTGGAGCGGAGAAGGAATGAGCGTAGAGAGCGCGCAGGCAGGAGAAAACGGACTGTATTCGTATTACAAGGAAATCTTGAACTTAAAGAAAGATAACGAGGTCTTAAGGACAGGAGATATCGATGAGTATAACACAGGAGATCAGGGTATCGTTTCCTTTGTCCGCATGACAGAGAGTCAGAGCGTGCTCGTGCTGATCAACCTTACCGGCGAGACGAAGGAGCTTGATCTGGAGCCTTCTGAGAAATACGGAGAATTTACAAAGATTTTATTCCGCAGTTCCGACGACACACAGAGCAGCCTGGAAGGAAGCCACGCGAAGATTCAGCCGTACAGCATGTTAGTTCTGGAATAATCAGCAGATAAAAATCAAGAGATTTCCCGCCGCATGGTGGGAAATCTTTTGATTTTATCGGAAATCTTTTTGTCTTCCCCCAAAAGAATTGACTTTTCATTGAAAATCTTTTATGGTGTAGATACCTTAATTAAGAAAACGGAAACGAGATGGGCGCGCGGCATCGAACCACAGAAGATTCAGACAGGAAACATAAAAAATAAAAAATCAAGGGGGATTTTTTAAGATGAAGAGAAAGAGAGTCATCGCACTGCTTGCAGCAATGACAATGGCAGTGTCAGCCGTACCTATGGTCAGCTATGCAGGAAACTTAGACCCGACTTCAGACGCAATGAACGTTGCGCTTGAGGTAGCGGCAGAGGGAGCCGTTCTTCTTGAGAACAACGGCGTTCTGCCGATTCAGAAAGACGAGACGCAGGTCGCTGTGTTCGGACGCACGCAGATCGATATCAGCAAAGGCGGCGGCGGTTCAGGAACCGTTCACACGAGCGCTTCCTACAACTTTATCCAGGGATTTGAGGAGGCAGGCATCCAGTACGACCAGGAGCTGTTTGACGTATACTCCAAATGGTGCGCGGAAAATGCGGCAGAGGGAGACAGCAGCACATTCGGAACGATGGGCAACGGCGCTTCTCAGCCGGAGATGCCGATCGACGCGTTAAACATGGATGAGATCGCAGGCAGAAACGACATGGCTGTCGTGATTTTCGGAAGAAACTCCAGCGAGGGAAGCGACCGCGCAGAAATCGAAGGCGACTGGTACTTATCCGAGGGAGAGGCAACGCTGCTCAAAGCAGTCAGCGAGTCGTTCGACAAGGTGATCGTCATTTTGAACACAGGCGGCATGGTAGACACGAGCTGGATCGACACGTACGGAGTAGACGCAGTGTTAGAGGCATGGCAGCCGGGAGGATACGGCTCCATCTCAATCGGAAAAATTCTGACAGGCGAGATCAATCCGTCCGGAAGCCTGATGGATACCTGGGCATATGAGTATGACTCCTACCCGACACAGGCGATTGCAAGCTCCTCATTTGGAACGAACGTTGTCAACCCGATCTACGGAGAGGATATCTATGTGGGATACCGCTATTTCGAGACATTTGATCCGGAAGCCGTAAGATATGAATTTGGATATGGACTGAGCTATACGACGTTTGACTATGAAGTCAAAGAGACGAACGTGACGGACGACCAGATTTCGATTTCCGTGGATGTGACCAACACGGGAGACCGCAGCGGAAAAGAAGTCATCCAGGCATATTTCAGCGCTCCGATGGGAACGCTCGGAAAAGCAGCGTATGAGATGGCAGCATTTGACAAGACGCCGGAGCTTGCGCCGGGAGAGAGCTGCACGCTGGAGCTGACCTTTGACACGGACGATATGGCTTCCTACGATGATTCCGGCGCAACCGGACATGAAAGCTGCTACGTGTTAGAGGCAGGAGATTACAATATCTATGTCGGAACGACTGTCAAAGAGCTGACCCCGGCTGCGACCTACACGGTGGACGAGCTGGTTGTAACAGAAGAGCTGACAGAGGTTCTGGCGCCGACCTTCTCCTTTGACGTGGCAAAGGCTGCGATCGACGACGAGGGCAATTATGCGCTGACCATGACAAAAGCAGCTCTTCGCTCGGCAGACAATAAGATTGAAGACAAATGGGATACCGATCTGGAAGCGTATGAGCTGACAGGCGTGGATCAGGGAATCAAGCTGGGACACGTCGCAGAGGGATACGCTACGATGCAGGAATTCATCTCCCAGTTTACCGTTCAGGAACTCGTTCAGATCTTCGGCGGAATCTATGGAGTGCGCACTGACAACTATCACTACTTCCCGGAATCTGCAGCAGGAGCAGCAGGCGGCATCGGACAGACACTCGAAAACCGCGGCGTAAACTTCACCGTTATGGCAGACGGACCGGCCGGACTTCGCCTTACCATGAATGAGGACGACACCGGAAACACGTACTTCCCGATGGGAACGATGCAGGCCTGCACATGGAATGTGGAGCTGTTAGAGCAGGAAGGCGCTGAGATCGGAAAAGAAGCAAAATATAATCAGGTCAGCATCTGGCTGGCTCCGGCGCTGAACATTCACAGAGATCCGCTTTGCGGACGCAACTTCGAGTACTACTCAGAAGATCCTGTCCTTGCCGGAATGTGCGCGGCAGCTGTCACAAGAGGCATTCAGTCGCAGGGCGTGGGAGTTGCACCGAAACACTTTGCGTTAAACAGCCAGGAATACAACCGCAGCGGCGGCGATTCCATCGTCACAGAGCGCGCTCAGAGAGAAATTTATCTGAAGCCGTTTGAGATTCTGGTAGAGGAAGGCGATCCGTGGTTTATGATGACTTCCTACAACAAGATCAACGGCTCCTATGCAGCAACGAACTATGAGCTCCTGACAACCGTACTCAGAGACGAGTGGGGATTTGACGGATGCGTTATGACAGACTGGGCTTCCGGAAAAGACAACGGAAATGCCAGCATGATCCGCGCTCAGGGCGACCTGTGTATGCCAAGCCTTGTAGGAAGAGCCGACCCTGTTCTTCCGGAAGGATTTACGACGACAGGCGCAACAGAAAGCTGGTACGGCGTGGTACACTCCGGAATGGTTTACTGCGAGTACTGCGGAACCGAATACGGCGACTACTCTCTGTTTAAGATCAACAACCTGTACGTTCCGGCAACCGAGCCGTGCTTCGACGAAAACGGCGTGGTAGAATCCTGCGACCGCCCGTATGAGCAGGCAGCAATACCGGAGCTTCCGGAAGGATACACCCATGACGACGACTACATCTACGACGAGGAAGGCAACATTGTAGTCGGATACTCCAACTGGATTCTCGACAGCACCGGACTGGTCACAGGATATGTGGCAGGCGAGGTATCCTTAGGAGAACTGGAACGCTGCGCAGAAAACGTATTTGAGGGCATCATTACTCTCGGAACGTATCAGCCGGTTGACGGCGCTCCTGTCGCAACGGCTGCTTCCGCAGAATAAGGGCAGATTAAGACAGAAAAAGCGAGATATCACAGCAGATAAAGAGAAAGGGCAGCCTCCGGGGCGCCGCACGACATAGCCATACGCTTCTCCCTTTGGCAGACTGGTTTTAAAATCAGAGCAGTCCGGCAGGGGAGAAGCGTATTTTTGTTGTCCCCAAGAAGAAATGATAATTGTATCTGAGCCGGATATCATGTATAATAGACATCATGTAAAAAAGATAGACAAAAACGGAGGAAAAAACATGCAGGGCGAAGATAAGAAAGAGGATAAGAAAGAAGAGGTCATGGCGCAAACCCAGGCGGCGGACGGGGAAAACACGGAAGAACAAAAGCAGGAAAAAAAGCCGCAGGAGAAGAAGGCAGAGAGCAAAAAAGCAGAGCTGAAAAAGACGGGGGAGCAAAAAAACCAGGTCAAAAAGAAAGAGGCTTCGAAAGCGCCGAAGATGGAAAAGGTGCAGATTAAAGGGAGATCTCCGATCTGGTACTGGGCTTTTCTGATTGTGGGAAACGCCATTTTTCTTCACCAGTTGATTTTTAACCGGAACAATACAGAGTCTCTTGTCTTTGGACTCGTAGCGGTCAACCTTGTCTTTCTGCCGATTGTGATCAAAAACGTCGTAGAGATTGACAATGAGACAGTATGGCTGAAAATGGGATTTTTTAAGGAAAAGATCAGTCTCTCCAGCGTCAGAGAGGTCAAGAGAAAGCCGTCGAAGATCTTTAAGCATTCACCTTCCCATGAAAAGCTGATTATAAAGGGAAAAGACCGGTATGTGATGGTGGCGGTCAAAGAAAAAGACCGTCTGATCAGCGAGCTGCAGAAGAGAAAGAAAAATATCAAGATAGATATATGATTAAAAAGATTTTCTCCCGCGATAAAAGCGGGAGGAGATCTTTTTTTCATACAGAAAAAGGAAAATCCGCCGCGCCGGCGTCAAAAAGCTTTCGGCTGCATCAGAAAAAAAGCAGAAAAAAGAGAAAATTATATACGAAAATGTAAAAAAACAAATCGAAAATGTGAAAGAAATTTAAAAAAGAATCCACTATAATACTGACATCGGCAATTGAGAGGGGGAATAAGAATGAATAAAAATAAAAAAATTGCCAAACGTGTACTGACCGCGGTACTGACCACATCTATGGTACTGACATCCGGCAGCAGCGTATTCGCAGCTGGACCAGGTGCAGCTACAACGGACGCAGTATCGCAGCATGAGATTGACAGCGCAAAGATTTCTCTGCAGATGGCTACCGAAGGTATGGTTCTGCTTGAGAACAACAACAACGCGCTGCCGATCGCACAGAGCGGAGACGTTGCGCTGTACGGTGCGGGCGCTGTTCAGACTGTCAAAGGAGGAACAGGATCCGGCGCCGTAAACAACCGTATCGTTTATCCGGACGGCTCCTATGTAAATGGCGTTGCAATCGCATCCTCTGTACTGGATGGATTTAAGAACGCCGGATACAACGTTCTGACAGAGGACTACCTGCAGGAATACAATGAGACAAACTCTATGGTAGTCAGCGGAATGGGAAGAAGCAATCTGGCTGAAGACTGGATGCTGACCTATACAGACGTCGCAGAGACTGCACAGCAGACTGACACTGCAATCTACGTAGTACGCCGCAACGCAGGTGAGGGCGCAGACCGTACACCGACAAAAGGCGACTACTATCTGAGCGATATCGAGCTTGCAAACATTCAGCTGTTAAGCTCCGTATTCGACAAATGTGTCGTTGTTCTGAACACCATGACGGTTGACACAAGCTGGTTTGCAGAGTCAGGAGCAGACGCGATCCTGTTAATGTCAAATCCGGGTATGTTAAGCGGCGACGCTCTCGTCCAGGTTATCAACGGAACCGTGACACCTTCCGGAAAATTAGTTGACACATGGGCGTCTGACATCACAGACTACCCGTCGACCGAGTACTTCGGAGCAATCAACGAGGACGATCCGTGGAGCTCCTATATCGAGTATTATATGGACGACATTTATGTAGGATACCGCTACTTTGATACCTTTGCTCCGGAAAAAGTAAACTATGAATTCGGCTATGGTCTGTCCTACACGACATTTGATGTTGTGACAGACGATGTGACAGCAGACGGAGACAATGTAACCATAACGGCAACCGTTACGAACACAGGCGACACCTACTCCGGAAAAGAAGTTGTGGAAGTATACTTCTCAGCGCCGGACGGAGAGCTTGACAAACCGTATCAGGAACTGGCAGCATTCGGAAAGACCGATACGCTGGCTCCGGGCGAATCCCAGACTCTGACGCTCAGCTTCAAGACGACAGAGATGTCTTCCTACAGCGAGGAGAGAGCAGCTTATATTATGGAAGCCGGAGATTATATCATCCGTGTCGGAAACAGCTCACGAAACACAAATCCGGCAGCTGTCATCACACTGGATGAGACTGTTGTTACCGAGCAGCTGACAAACCAGATGGCAGTTGACGGCGACGGCGCAAATGTGGGCGGTTCAGACAACAGCAACGGAAGCGGACGCGGTACGCCTCCATACAACCAGGCAATCGACATCGACAAAGAGACAAACGCAGAGAACTTTGAGAGATTAAGACAGGAATTCATCGAAGCAGGCGCTTCCGGAACCGCTTATGATGACGGAAAGACGACAGAAAATGCGATCGCTCTGACCTTATCCGGCGCAGACGTAGAAAATACAGAGCCTGTTTACCCGGAACTCGAAGAGGGAGAAACCTACGAGGACGTTAACGTTTACATTTCTGCTACGACAGAAGACGTCGACGTAAACGGATATAACTATGAGAACAACGTTGACTACAATGTAAATCCGGTATACTTTGACGCAGAAGGAAACGCAACGTCAGAAGAACCGGCTGAGCTTGCAAACTACCGCGTAAAGAGCGGAAGCGAGGAAGACGGAACAGCAGAATACTACACACTGTTAGACGTATACAACGGCGTTCTGACAATGGAACAGTTCGTTTCCGGTATGACCATCGAAGAGCTTGCCAACTTTGTAGAAGGCGGAAACAAATCTCCGAACGCAGACGGACAGTCGGCAGGAGGAACTTCTCCAAGCACAAGATATATCACCGAGTCGGCAACCCAGGCAATCGATGATCTGTGGGTTCGCGGCGAGGCAGGAGAGACATGCGGTCTTTACATTGAAAGCCGTCTGATCCCGAATACGACGAACGCAGACGGACCTGCAGGACTTCGTGTCAGCCAGAGCTATGAAGAAGACGGAACAACGTACTATCAGTTCTGTACCGCATATCCGGTCGGAACAATGATCGCACAGAGCTGGGATACAGATGTCGCTTACCAGATGGGTACAGCAGTCGGAGCTGATATGCTCGCAGCAGGCGTTACCTTATGGCTGGCTCCTGGTATGAACATCCACCGCAATCCTCTTTGCGGACGTAACTTTGAGTACTACTCCGAAGACCCGCTGCTGAGCGGTATGATGGCTGGATCAGAAGGCGCCGGCGTACAGTCCAACGGCGGAATCGGCGTTACCTACAAACACTTTGCAGCAAACAACCAGGAGACAAGCAGAAATGCAAGCAACAGCGTAATGTCTGAGCGTGCGCTTCGCGAGATCTACCTGAAAGGATTTGAAATCGCTGTTAAGATGAGCAAACCGATGGCAATCATGTCCTCTTACAACATCATCAACAACGTAACGGCAGCCAACAACTATGAACTGCTTGAGAACATTCTGCGTAAAGAATGGGGATTCGACGGTCTGGTTATGACAGACTGGGGCGGATCAGGCGGATACTCTGACGCACGCGCTATGCACGCAGGAAACGATCTGATCTGCGCTGGAAAGACCGTTTCCAACATCACAGGATACATCACAGACGCAGCGCCGGCAATCGAATACGATGAAAACGGTGTCGCAACAGACGGAGGATATCCGTTCGTTTCCCAGACAACACGCGCAAGCGGTACATCCGTAACTTACACAACCGTTACTCACTGGGGCGACTATCAGCCAAACGCAGAAGGAAGAGAATTCGACGTTGTGACAACGACGGAAGCATTCGATACAGAGACAAGACCTGTTCGCCTGTATGTGGATGAAGAAGGCAACTACTATCTGCAGTCCCCGCAGGGCGTGACGACGACGCAGGAGATCCAGGAGTGGACAATCTGCGAACTCATCGATGGAAAAGATATCAACGGAACTCATCTCAACGGTATGGCAGACGACGGAACAGCTTCCTATACAGAAGCAGACGGTCAGGTTACGATCACTTATAAGCTGATCAAACTGTCCGCACTCGACAACGTAAGCACAGGACATCAGACACCATCCACAACCGATATCTTCGGAGATCCGGATGAAAATACTCTGACACTGGGCGACCTGCAGAAGAGTGTAATCAACATTCTGAACGTTGTAAAATCCTCTACCCAGTTCGCAGATCTGGTTGGCATTGAGGCAGAATCCTATACAGAGGCTCGCGCTGATCAGTTAGAGACATTCGTAAGCGTAGAAAAGGGAGAAATTGCTCAGTAAATTTCTGGCAGAGAATACACGAAAAAATAAAAAAAATACCGCTCTCCGCATTTTGCGGCGGCGGTATTTTTTTGCAGCGCGCGGCAGAAAGAGCAGGCGGTCCCGTCTGCGGACTGCTTCCGGGAGGCAGGCTCACAAGAGAAACGCTTATAATATTTTTATGAAAAGTTTATTTTTTTCTTATCTTTAAGAGAAAAGAAATGTGATATACTACAGAGAGCAAAAAGAAGAGAGAAAGGAGAAAGCTATGCTGCAGCTAAAAAATATTACAAAAGAGTATCTGACAGGCAGTTCAAAAGTAGAAGCATTGAAAGGAATCACAATCTCTTTTCGCAAAAATGAGTTTGTCTCCATTCTTGGTCCGTCTGGAGGAGGAAAAACGACGCTGCTCAATATCATCGGCGGTCTGGATCACTATACAAGCGGGGATTTGGTCATCGATGGAAAGTCGACAAAGGATTTTAGGAACCGGGACTGGGATTCCTACCGAAATCACTCGATCGGCTTTGTCTTTCAGTCATACAACCTGATCCCCCACCAGAGCGTTCTGGCGAACGTAGAGCTGGCCCTGACGCTGTCGGGAGTGGGAAGAGCGGAGCGGAAAAAACGCGCGGCGGAGGCTCTGGCGGCGGTGGGGCTGAGCGATCAGCTTTATAAAAGACCAAATCAGCTCTCCGGGGGACAGATGCAGAGGGTGGCGATTGCCCGCGCGCTTGTCAACGACCCGGAGATTCTGCTCGCCGACGAGCCGACGGGAGCGCTCGACACCGAAACGAGCATTCAGGTTATGGATATCCTCAAGCGTGTGGCGGAGGACCGGCTTGTCATTATGGTCACGCACAATCCGGAGCTTGCGCAGAGATATTCGACGAGAATTGTCCGATTAAGAGACGGAGTCATTTTAGACGACAGCAATCCGTTTGACGGCAGGGAGGAAAGCAGCGCCGTTTTCGCGCCGAAAAAGACGTCGATGAATTTTAAGACGGCTCTGTCGCTGTCGCTGAACAACCTGATGACAAAACGCGCCAGAACGTTTCTGACAGCCTTTGCGGGTTCTATCGGAATTATCGGGATTGCCCTGATCTTGTCTCTGTCGACAGGAGTCAACAATTACATCAACGATATCCAGAGAGACACAATGTCCTCCTACCCGATCACGATCAGCGCCCAGACGATTGACCTGGCGGGCATGATGCAGTCGGGCGCGGAGCAAAGCCGCCAGGAGACGGCGCATGGCTCTGACGCCGTCTATTCCAACGGGATGGCGCTTGACATGGTCAATACGATGACGACAAGCATCCAGGAAAACAATCTGACGGATTTCAAAAAGTATTTAGACGATCCGGACAGTGAGATTCAGCCGTATATCGGAGAAAACGGAGTCGTCTACTCATATGACGTCAAATTTGACGTCTATGCGTATGACCCGGACGGAACGCTGGTCAATACGGACGGAAGCACGATTCACCCGGACCAGACGCAGATGCAGTCTGAGATGGCGTCCGTGTACGGCATAACGGGGACCGGAAACTTCAGTGAGATTCTGCCCGGAAAAGAGGAGGAAGCCGTCAGCCAGGTGATCAGAGATAATTATGATCTTTTATACGGGCAATGGCCCGTCAGCTACGACGAGGTCGTCGTGGTTGTGGATGAGAACAATGAAATCTCAACTTCCGCGCTGTATGAGCTTGGACTGCTGCCGGCAGCGGAATACGAACAGATGATGGAACAGATCAGCGCCGGAGAGAGCGTCGAGACAGAAGAATACAGCTGGAGCTATGAGGAGATCTGCAGCAGAGAATTTTACCTGATCCCGGAATGCGATTACTATCAGAAGCAGGATGACGGGACATTCCGGAATATCTCAGACGATGAACAGGCTATGGAAGAGCTGCTGGAGCAGAGCGTGACGCTCAAGATAAGCGGTGTGATCCGCTTAAAGGAAGACGCAGACACGGCGTTTTTATCGACGCCGGTCGGATACACGAAAGCGCTGACCGACTATCTGATCGAATATACGAACGACAGCGAGGTCGTAAAGGCGCAGGAGGCAGATCCGCAGACGAACATATTGAACGGGCTGAAATTTGCGCCTGAGAGCGATGAGGAAAAAATTGAGGAGACAAAACAATATTTTGCAGATATGGACGTCTCTGAAAAAGCCGCTGCGCTTGGAGAAATGATGAGCGCTATGGAAAGCGCAGGTACAGGCACGATGGCTTCAAGGATGAGCAGCATGTCGGAGGAACAGCAGGCGGCGCTTTTTGACCAGTATCTTGCCTCAGCCGACAACGAAAGCATACTGATGATCTATGATTATTACATCTCGCCCGGTACTTATGAAGAAAATATGAGCATGTTCGGAGCCGTCAATTTGGACGCCCCGTCTTCTGTCAGCATTTACGCGGACAGCTTTGAGGACAAGGATGCAATCTCAGACTGCATCGACAGGTATAATGAGACAGCCTCCGAGACAGATCAGATTGTGTACACCGATTATGTGGGACTGCTTATGTCTTCCATCACGACGATCGTCAACGCGATCTCCTATGTCCTGATCGCATTTGTGGCGGTATCCCTCGTCGTCTCCTCGATCATGATCGGAATCATTACGTATATTTCCGTGCTGGAGCGGACAAAGGAAATCGGTATTCTGCGCGCGATCGGCGCCTCCAAGAAGGACATCTCGCGGGTATTCAACGCAGAGACGTTTCTGGTGGGACTGTGCGCAGGGCTGATCGGAGTGGGCATCTCAAGCCTGCTGTGTATTCCGATTAATTCTGTGATCCACTCTCTTGTGGGAGAAGTGACGGTAAACGCCGTGCTGCCGTTTGGAAGCGGACTGACTTTGATCGTCATCAGTATCTGTCTGACATTGATCGCCGGACTGTTTCCATCGAGAGTGGCCGCGAAGAAGGATCCGGTTACAGCTCTGAGAACGGAATAAGAAAAAGAGAGGGAGCAGCGAAAGAAAATGGAGTATCAATACAGTGTTTCAGAATGGATGTTGTTTTTCTATGTGTACTGTCTGATCGGATGGTGCATCGAATCTGCCTTCGTCTCACTTCGGAAACGAAAGTTTGTAAACAGAGGCTTTATGAGGGGACCATTTTTGCCTCTGTACGGATCAGGAGCCGTGCTGCTCCTGTTTGTCACAATCCCGTTCCGGGATCATATAATCGCGATATTTTTTGTCGGGGCGCTTGCCGCAAGCGCCCTGGAATACGTCACAGGCGCCGCCATGGAAGCGATGTTTCAAGTGCGCTATTGGGATTACAGCCAGAACAAGTTCAACGTAAACGGTCATATCTGTCTCAGCACATCGATTGCATGGGGAGTGCTGACGGTGATTCTGGTCAGGTGGATTCACGCTCCGATAGAGAGGTGGATTGCGGCGATTCCGGACAGCCTCAAAAGCATTCTGGCGGCAGCGGTGACGATCGGCGCGGCAGCTGATTTTGCTCTGTCTTTTAAAGCTGCGCTTGACCTGAAACATATTCTGGGAAAGATGGAGAAAGCAAAGCAAAATCTTCAGCAGGCACAGTCCCGGCTGGACGCCATCATCGCTTTTGCCCATCTTAAAGAAAATGGGAAGAAAACGTCAAGGATTGGAAAGATTTCAGATCTGCTGCAGGATATTAAGAAAAAATTGGAACTGCTCCAGCGCGATGAGCAGCAGGCGGAAGGAAAAGAGAGAAAATGGCTTCCGCAGTTTAAGGCAGAGCTGGAACAGCTGAAGGAAACGTATATCGTAGAGCGCGAAAAAAACCGCTCTGTGCGGGACTGGCTCGGATTTTACAGAAGAAGTATGCTCAAATCCCATCCGACCTTAAGCTCGCCGAAATTTCGAGAAGCGCTCGCAGAGCTGAAAGCGGCGTCGGAGGAAAAGAGAGAGAAAAAGAAAAAGAAGGACGGAGAGCGCCATGAAGAAAAAGACAAACTGTGAGTGCTGCGTCTACTACACATATGACGAAGAATACGGATGCTATACGTGCGAGAGCGATCTGGATGAAGACGAGATGAGCCGCTTTATCACAGGAACCTTCTCCTTTTGCCCGTATTTTCGCCTGAACGATGAATACGCAGTTGTGAGAAAACAGATGTAAAGAAAGGTCAGCCAAAAAGAAAATGAAAAAATCATTTCTTTTCGGTTGACTTTTTTCGGAAAGAATGATATGTTAAAAGTAATTATACGACTGACGGAAGTGGAATAGACCACAGGGAGTATAAGTTAGGAAAGCCGACCGTCTGGGCAGAAAGAAATCGCTCGCGGATCAGGCTTATTTTTTTACCCCGAAAAAAGACGGGACAGCACCGAGTGGATTGGTATATTAAAAGGCAAAGGAGAGAACAGATATGGAAATGTTGTCACTTGAGAAAGAGTTAAGAGAAAATTCCTATCCGGGAAGAGGAATTGTAATCGGAAGAACACCGGACGGAAAAAAAGCAGCGATTGCGTATTTCATCATGGGAAGAAGCGAAAACAGCAGAAACCGTATTTTTGTGGAGGATGGATCCGGAATCCGCACGCAGGCATTTGATCCGTCAAAGCTGACCGATCCAAGCCTGATCATCTATGCTCCGGTGCGCGTCCTGGGAAATAAAACGATCGTGACAAACGGAGACCAGACCGATACGATCTATGAGGGAATGGACCGTCAGATGACATTTGAGCAGTCCCTAAGAAGCAGAGAATTCGAGCCGGACGCTCCGAACTACACGCCGCGCATCTCCGGAATTACGCACATTGAAAACGGCAGATACAGCTACGCGATGTCGATCTTAAAGAGCAGCGACGGAAACCCTGCCTCATGCAACCGCTATACGTTTGCATATGAAAACTGTGTTGCCGGTGAAGGCCGCTTCATCCACACATACAAATGCGACGGCACTCCGCTCCCGAGCTTTGAGGGAGAGCCGAAACGAATTTCGATTCCGGACGATATGGAGACGTTCGCGTCGGTGATCTGGGAAAGCCTGAACGAGGACAACAAAGTCTCTCTCTTCGTGAGATACATCGACATCGAAACAGGAAGCTATGAGACGAAAATCATCAATAAAAATAAATAAGAGGAGGACATGACAATGAAGGAATTAGAGTTAAAATACGGATGCAATCCAAACCAGAAGCCGTCGAGGATTTATCTCGCGGACGGCGCAGATCTGCCGATTAAGGTTCTGATGGGAAGACCGGGATACATCAACTTTCTGGACGCCTTCAACGGATGGCAGCTGGTGCGGGAATTAAAAGAAGCGACAGGACTGCCGGCTGCAACCTCCTTTAAGCATGTCTCTCCCGCCGGCGCTGCGGTCGGTCTGCCGCTCGACGAGACGCTGGCAAAGATTTACTGGGTGGACGATATGGGAGAGCTGTCGCCGCTCGCCTGCGCGTACGCGAGAGCGAGAGGAGCCGACAGAATGTCCTCCTTCGGAGATTTTATCTCGCTGTCCGACGTGTGCGACAGAGACACCGCTATGCTGATCAAGAGAGAGGTGTCTGACGGCGTGATCGCGCCCGGATACACAGAGGAAGCGCTGGAGATTTTAAGACAGAAGAAAAACGGAAATTACAACGTGATTGAGATCGACCCGTCGTACCGCCCGGCTCCAACAGAACACAAGGAGGTATTCGGAATCACGTTTGAGCAGGGCAGAAACGAGCTGCCGATCAACGATGAGCTGCTCTCCAACATTGTGACGGAAAACAAGGATCTGCCGGAATCGGCGAAGAGAGATCTCCTGATTTCTCTGATCACCCTGAAATATACGCAGTCCAATTCTGTCTGCTTTGCAAAAGGGGGTCAGGCGATCGGAATCGGAGCCGGACAGCAGTCCCGCGTCCACTGTACAAGACTGGCCGGACAGAAGGCTGACAACTGGTTCCTCCGCCAGTGCCCGAAGGTTTTGAACCTGCAGTTTGTGGACAATATCCGCCGCGCGGACAGAGACAACGCGATCGACGTGTATATCGGGGACGAATACATGGATGTGCTCGCCGACGGCGCATGGCAGAAGATCTTTAAAGTAAAACCGGAAGTCTTCACAAAAGAAGAAAAGCGCGCGTGGTTAGACCAGATGACAGACGTTGCGCTGGGATCCGACGCGTTCTTCCCGTTCAGCGACAACATTGAGCGCGCAAAGAAAAGCGGCGTGAAATATATCGCCGAGCCGGGCGGATCAGTCAGAGACGACGCTGTGATCGAGACGTGCAACAAATACGGCATGGTGATGAGCTTCACCGGAATCCGCCTGTTCCACCACTGATCCGGCAAAGCGCCATCCGTGTCCGCGCCTTGGATCAAAAGACCTCAAAGGAAAAAAGAACAAAAAGAGACTGCACCGGGAACCATGCCCGGCACAGTCTCTTCTATTTTTAGAAAGGAAATAATAGCTTCAATGGGATAGATCATAACTTTTTTAGCCTTCAATCGCAATCTGGCTGCGCTGTTCAACTTTTGGGGACTCCTTCTTCGGGACAGACAGTCTTAAAATGCCGTTCTCAAATTTCGCATGGATATCCTCCTGTCTGAGCTGATCGCCTACATAGAAGCTGCGGCTTAAATTTCCGCTGTAGCGCTCGCGGCGGATATAATTGCCCTTTTTATCCGTTTTCTCTTTTTCCAGTCCCTTTGCGGTGGAAATTGTCAGATAGCCGTTGTCCAGCTCTACGCGGACCTCGTCCTTCTTAAATCCCGGGAGGTCGACATCCAGCTCATAGCCGTCTTTTGTCTCGCGGACGTCCGTCTTCATCATATGTTTCGAATGTTTTCCGTACAGCGGATTTTTTCCTCCGAAAAAGCCACTCTCAAATGGGAAATCCATCCAGTCGTCAAATAAATCTTCTCCAAAAATACTAGGCATCATCATAAGTCATGTCTCCTTTCT
Organism: uncultured Eubacteriales bacterium; assembly: GCA_963929865.1. GTDB lineage: Bacteria > Bacillota > Clostridia > Lachnospirales > Lachnospiraceae > JAGZHZ01. The sequence goes on from CAWVKK010000059.1 coordinate 80,341, forward strand.
GATAGCAAAGTTGATAGAAATTAGCACCTTCGGAGAAACCCGAAGTGTTGGCGGAACAACGGAAAAAGGAAATTTTTTCTTTTTTTTCCTTTTCTTTTGTTCTATATGTAATATAACACATAAAATAAAAATGTCAATAGCATATCGAAAAAGTTCACAGAATTTTCACAAATAAAAAGATAAATCACAGATATTATCAGAAAAGAAAGAGTTCTCCCGGGTGTGACGCCAGAGAAGAGGAGAAACTATTTCTGAGGGCAAGAGGGACTTGCTCTCAGAAAAAAAATCGATTATAGTAGAAAATAGAGCGAAAGGGACAGATCCCGAAAAGACGAAAGAGGAGGAGGGAGAGGAACGGATGGAAGCATTTAAACGGGAGCTGAAAAAAAGAATCGCCTATATCAGATGGTTTATCATCGCGCTTGCTCTGATCGGAGCGTACGACTACTTTATGATCCGCAATACAGGGGAAAAGACGATAGCGCAGAAGGTCGCGATCGGGTTTCAGATCGCCATCCTGGTGGCAATCGGAATTCTCGCCTGCATTTATCTGATCAAGCTGACAAGCACGCTCTGGGACGAGGAGAAGGTGCGGCTGCTGTACGCGCAGGAGCATGACGACACGATGAAACGGTTCCAGGAGAAGGCGGGAATGCCGATGATTCTGATCAGCTCGATGGCGATGGTGCTGATCGGGGCGGTTGCGGCATACTTCAGCATTGCGGTGTTTTACACGCTGATAGCGGCGGCTGCTGCACAGATGGCGGCTGTGACGGCTATGTTCTTTTATTATACGAGGAAAAAAGAAAAAAGCCAGAAGACAGAATAGAGCGCAGGCAGGTGATTTTTCATGCGCGCTCGGAAAAGATGACAGACAAGTATCCCGGGAAACCGTTTTCGATTTCCCGGGATACACTGTTTTATGAGTATTCAGATTGAGAAGCTTTTATTTATTTTACGATAAACTGGAAGTATGCGTAGCTCCATACAGGAGATCCTGCAAACTCTTCGTCTACCATGAAATATACGTCATATGTTCCTTCGCTGCCTTCAGCAGGTGTTCCGGAAACGACTGCCGCTCCGTCTTCGTTAAAGCTGATCTCCAGACCTTCCGGAAGGGAAGCGCCTAAGTCAGATACTTCAAATTTGGTCAGCAGATTTGAGAAGCCTTCAGAGATTGTGAAATCCTGTGAGAATTCTTCGCCTGCTGTCAGTTCAAATACGGTTCCTACAGCCGGAGTTACAACGAGAGCGCCTTCTACATACAGCTCGAAGGATGCGCTTTGCTGATTGTCTCCGTCAGCAGCAGTGATGGTAAAGGTGTAGATGCCTGAGCTTTCAGCTGCCGGCTGTCCCCAGAGCTTTCCATCCTCGTCCAGGATCATACCGGTAGGAAGCTCGCCTTCTGTAACTTCATAGACTGCGTTTTCTCCGGCATCCGGAACTGCCACATAAGTTTCAGCATAGTTGTAAGTAGCTTTTGCAGCCGGAAGATCAGCTGTTCTCTCAACTGCCTCTGCGTCAGCGGTAGAAGCTTCCTCAGCGTCAGCTGTCTGCTGTGCGGTTCCTTCCGGATCTACGGTCAGGGTCAGAGCCTTTGTAGCTGTGTTGCCCTTGTCGTCTGTTACTTTGAATACTAATTCATATTCTCCTGCTGTGCCTGCAGCCGGTACGCCGCTTAACGTTCCGTTCGGGGCAAGTGTGATGCCTTCCGGAAGTTCTGCAGAGCTCTCATCTAAGGAGAACGTATAAGTCAGTGTGTCGAAGTTGCTGTTTGCCCAGAGAGGATTTACCTTCACTAAGCTGTATTCCTGTCCTTCACATGCGTTTACAAGCGTGGTTGTCACGATTGCAAGGTCGCCGATTTCATTGTGGTAAGAAGGATCGCTTGCCAGTGAGCTGTGCAGAGCACGGTTCAGCACGTTGTAAGCGTTGCGGAGCATAACCTCGCGGTCGATCAGTCCGTCTTCCCAGCACTGTACGAGTTCTTCGTAGATGCTGTAGCGTGTATGAGTACCGCTCATGATCATATCGTTTCCTGCCAGCATCTCATAGCCGGAGATCGCGATATCATCGAAATCGCCCCAGTCAGTTACAACAAAGCCTTCGAATCCCCACTCGCCGCGGAGGATGTTTGTCAGAAGCTCAGGGCTTCCTGCGCAGGCCTGGCTGTTTACACTGTTGAATGCGGACATTACATTGTAAACATCGCCTGTCTTTACTGCGATCTCGAAAGGTTTCAGATAAATCTCACGCAGTACACGCTCCGGTGCGATGACGTTGATGGCAGCTTTTGATGTTCCTTCTGCTTCACTTGCCAGTGTGTACAGACCGCGGCGGAACCATTCCTGATCGTTTGCCACGAAATGCTTCAGACATACGGATACGCCAGACTGAGCAACGCCAGAAGCGAGGGCAGCAGCGCCTTTTCCGGAGAGAACCGGATCCTCTGACCAGTATTCCTGATTTCGTCCTACGAGAGGATTTCTGTGAAGGTTGATGGAAGGAGCCAGCCAGTTGTCTACGTTGTTCATAATCATTTCTTCACCCTGGTAAACACCCATCTGGTACAGTCCTTCAAGGTTCCAGGTACAGCCCTGTGCAGCAGGACGGATCCATCCGGTATTGCATCTTACGCCGTCGATTGTAAGAGCGGTACCGCTTCCGCCGTCAGCGTATCCCTGGGATGTGATGCCCAGACGCAGAATCGCGCGGGATGTTCCAGCGCCAGGGTTTGATTTGGATGCAACTTTTCCAAGACCGATGTTCGGCTCGTCAGAAGCGTACAGGTCGATCTCCGGATCACGGTTTCCTTCCTCGTCGAGGTAGGTAGCTCCGATACCGCCGCTTAAGAAGATAGCGAGTTCTTCGTCAGTCAGCTGCGTTACAAACTGCTCCAGAGAGATTTCACCCTGAACAACAGCCTGGAACGTATAAAGAGGAGAATCCTCCGGAAGCGCTTCAAAGCTGTACGTCGGGTTTTCCGGCGCTTCGAGCTTCTGATCTACATAGGAAGCGTCGATTTCCACAACCTTTGCGGAAGCGATTTCTTCTGCTTCGCCTTCATAGGTGATCGGGTCTGCGTCTTCATATTTCAGACGGCGGCTCTCATACAGTTCTTCGTTTACTTCCTGCATGGAAAGCTGATTGCTTAACTGTTCTACGATGATTTCTTCCGCAACAGAGATTTTTCCTGCCACATGCGTGTTGCGGGAAGAATTTCCGACACGGATGATGTATTCGCCTGGCTCCAGAACATAAGCGGCGAGGTCTTCGTCATAGGAAGCGATCTCATAGAAGGAGATGTCGACGTCTAATCTCTGCTCTTCTCCGCCTGTCAGCTCGTCTGTCTTTGCGTAAGCGACAAGGTTCTGATAAGCCTGCTCCAGATCGCCCTGCGGTTTGGAAACGTAAATTTCCATAACTTCTTTTCCGGCAACAACGTCTGGATCGGATTCGTTCTTAATTGTAGCGCTGACTGTGAAATTCTTTTCCTCCTGATTTGCCACTACATCGAGATCTGTAAAGGTGAAATCAGAGTAGGATAAACCAAATCCGAACGGATAAGCTACTTCCTTGTTGAAGGTATCGAAATAGCGGTATCCCATGTAGATGTATTCTTCGTAAGCGCTGATCGGATCGTTTTCTGAGAACTTGCGGGAGCCGTATTTGGACTCGTTGCCTTCCCAGTCATATCCTTTGTCTGCATAAGAGGTATATCCAAAGTTTTCAGCGGTCGGATGATCCTCATAGTGGTAGGTCAGCGTATCGTTCAGTTTTGCGGAAGGATTGGCATTTCCGAACAAGATATCTGCCATGGCAAGTCCGTGGAACTGACCTGCGCCGTATTCTACCAGGAAAGCGTCGATGTCATATGCCTCGAACTGAGCCATATCGATCGGAGCCGTTCCGGTGTAGATCAAAATGATGTTTTCAAATTTGTCGTTTACCTGTTCCAGCATGATGCGCTCGGAAGCGTTCAGATACCAGTCGCCTGGCTGCGGTTCCGGGTTACGGTCCATCTCCTCCACACCTGTGGAGCGGGACAGATAGACGATAGCGGTGTCGGCGTATTCGCTTGCCTCAGCCACGATGCCGTCGTCGGTGATCTCGCCGTTGTCAAGCTTGATTTCCGGTGTCTGTACAGCCGAAGTACGGTTCCATCCGCTTCCTGAGGAAGCGTTCTCGCCCCACTCATCCGGATATTCGTTTTCCTGATCCCATCCGTGATTGATTACGGTAGTCGTACTTACGCCCCACGCTGTCTCTACTTCTTCCTCGGAAAAGCTGCCTGCGATGTACTCTGCCAGCGGCTTATAGTAGTCTGCCCCTAGAGCGTTTAAGCCGTCCATCAGATTAGAAGTGTAAGCGCCGGTAGCGCCGCCGCTTCCTCCGCCTGTAGGCGGCTGAATCTGACCGGTACCGAATACCGCGATTTTATCCTCCTCCAGACTGAGCGGAAGAAGATCATTTTCGTTCTTCAGAAGCAGGATTGCTTCCTCCTCGAGCTGTCTTGCCAGTTCCTGATGCTCTACCTGCCAGTCATAGGTCGGCTGCGGTTCCACAGCTGCCATAACCGTAGAAGGCAGAATCATAGCAGTAGACATGACAGCGCACAGAGATCTTTTACAGAGCTTTGCGTTCTTCTTTTTCATTTGTTCTCCTCCTTTATTTTGTTTTTTCATGAGAAAATCTTATCATGAAAAAAAAGCGCACGATATAAGAATCCCGACTTCCCGATGATACAATTCCGACTTTTTGGGGAAACTTTATCCATTTGCGGCGGTTTTATAGTATAATTTTAGACAGTAAAAACCGGAACATACAGCCGCGGCGGGCACAGGCGCAGCGGCGCAGAGGAAAAAAGAACGCGGGGGAGAGATCGATGAAAAAGTGGAAGATAATTGTTTGTTTTTGCATCGCGGCTTTGACGCTGGCGGGATGTCAGGCAGAACAGCAGACAGATCTGAATACGGAAGAGCTGCCGACGATTGAAATTTTTACTTATAAAAATACGGATATCGAGATACCGGACAGCCAGATGGTGGTCGACCGGATCAATGAGTATATCGCGCCCCTGATCCAGGCGCAGATCCATGTGACGTTTATCCCGCAGAGTTCGTACAGAAGCCGCCTCAACCAGGTACTCGATTCCAGAGAGCAGCTCGATCTGTTTCTTCTTTCAAGCGGGATGAAGGAACTGTATGAGGACGGAAGAGTGGCGGTGCTCAACGAGCTGATCCGGCAGTATGCGCCAGAGATTGTGACGACAGTGGGGGAGGAGTACATGCAGGGCGCATACGATGTAAAGACCGGGGAATACTACGCGGTTCCTACCTGCAGAGACTACAGCCTGCGCCCGGGTCTGGAATACCGCAGCGATATCGCAGAGAAATACGGGCTTGACATGGAAAATGTCCGCACGGTCTCGGACTTGAGCGAGGTGTTCGCCAGCCTAAAGGAGCAGGCGCCGATGATTTACCCGATGGCTCCGAACGGAATTTATAAAAACTGGGATAACCTGGGAGACGGTCTGGGAGTTCTGATGTACGACAGGATGGACACGACCGTCGTAAACTTGTATGAGACAGAAGAGTACAGGGAGTATCTCTCTTTGATCCGCGACTGGAATCAGAAGGGGTATCTGTACGACACGTCAAGAAACAGCGGGTCAAACGCCTACTATCTGAGTTCCGGATTCGTCTTTTCGTGCTTTGCGAACGGAAAACCGGGATTTGTCGTCCAAGAGATCCGAAATTTAAACTGCCCGATCGGCTTCCTCCCCCTGGAGGAGGACTCGATCTCGACAGACCGCATCGCCGGATGGATGTGGGGGATTCCGCAGGACTCGCAGTACAAAGAGGAGGCCATGCAGTTTTTGAATCTGCTCTATCACGACAAGACCGTGGTCGATCTGTGGACATACGGGATCGAGGGAATCCACTATGATATTTTAGACGAGGAACAGGATATCATCGGATTTCCCGAAGGCGTCGACGCCTCCAGCAGCGGCTTTCCTATCTTTTTGGAATACACGAGCGGGAATCAGTATCTGGCCCATATCTGGGAGGAGAACCCGCCTACGATCTGGGAGGAGATGAAAAGCTTTAACGATAATGCAGTGCGCTCAAAGGCGTTTGGATTCCAGTACGACGACAGCGAAGTTCGCTCCGAGGTGATCGCGTGCAGCACTGTGGTTCAAAAATATGAAGAAGGCTTTCTGCACGGCATTTATGACATCGATGCGATGCTGCCGGTATTGATCGGGGAGCTGAGAGAAGCTGGGATTGAACGGATTATCGAAGAGAAGCAGCGGCAGCTGGACGAATGGCTGGAGGCAAAATAAAGCCAGAGAAAATCTGGCAGGCATACGAAAGAGAGGGAACGCTATGGCAGCAGAGAAAATAAAAACATTTTTAAAAACAGGGTTTTCGGCAAAGCACATTTTGATTGGAACATTTTTTATCATTTTTATCATGATTATGTTTGTGGTGTTTCGGATTCAGAATCTCACCGTCTCCTTTGTATACAACCAGATTTACACGTCGAACCACGCGAGGATTGACTTTTTCGTACAGTTTCTAGATCAGACGATTTCCCACCTCGACAATGAATTCTACAACCTTCTCTCAGATAATCTGAACGTCTCAGGGCTTGAGATCGAACTGGAGGAGGATCAGATTTTTGAGCTGAAGATGGAGCTGAACCAGGAGCTGAGAGAGCTGTACGAATCGAATGAGCTGCTGGACAGCGTATTTTTCTACTCTCCGGAGGGATCCGACCAGGAATCGATTTTCTACAGCGCAAAGCTGCATTCTGCGGCGGAGGGGAACACTCTGATGGAATATGCCGTTACAATGTGTGAGTCATCCATGAGGGGAGAAAAATTTTCCAGCTCAAACTGGACGCTCCACACGATCCGAAAGATCCCGTATCTGATGCGGATCGTGTCGGTGGGGAAGACATTCTGCGGCGGGTATATCCGGCTTGACCGGATACAGGGTCAGCTCGATGAGCTGTGCCAGGACTCTTTCGGGCAAACGGCTGTGTTTGCGGCGGAAGAGCCGGAAAACGCGGGACAGGATGAGAGCAGACTGATAGAGCTGAACGAAAAAGACGACATTGTATCGCGCGCGGTCTCCAATGTGCTGGGAATTGAGCTTGCCATTTTCGTGCCCAAAGACGCAGTCTCAAACCAGATGACCTCGAACATCGCCAGCTTTGTCGCGATCTGCGCCATCTTGATTTTAATGATCGTGTTAATCTACATCTGCCTGTTTGTGATGTACCGCCCGTTTCTGTATCTCGCCGGTTCTATGAAAATCGTAGCGCAGGGAAATCCGGATTTCCGTATCTCGAAGCACTCTTCGGTTCACGAGACGGACGAGATCTATCAGACGTTCAATACGATGCTGGATGAGATGGGACATTTAAAAGAAGAAATCTATGAAAAAGAGCTGGAAAAGGAAAAGGTGACGAAGCAGTTTTTGAGGATGCAGCTGAAATCCCACTTTTTTTTAAACTGTCTCAACATCATCTACTCTCTGGCCCAGACAAAACGGTATGAGCTGATCCAGAAGCTGACGATCTGTCTCGTCAAATATTTCCGGTATCTCTCGACAAACGAGGAAGAGCTGGTTGAACTCAGAGATGAAATCGATCACGTCAAAAATTATATGGAAATCCAGACGATGCGCTTTCCGGGACAGATCATTTTTTCCTGCGAGGTGGAAGAGGGGCTTGAGCAGTGCAAGATTCCGATGCTGATGCTTCAGACGTTTTTGGAGAACGCCGTCAAATACGGGATGGACTTTTCCGATCCAAAACCGATTACCCTCTGCGCGGTCTCACAGACGAGAGAGGGGGCAGACGGCATCTGCTTTACGGTGACAGACTGCGGGGAGGGATTTCCTGAGGAGCTTTTAGAATTTTACAAAGAAAAAAAATTGTTTCTCCCCAAAAATCAGGAGCATGGAATTGGCATTATCAATGTGAAAAACAGACTTCATCTGATTTACGGAGGAGAAGAGCAGATTGAGATCTCCAATCATCTGCCGGCGGGGGCGAAGATTGAAATCTGGATTCCAAAAATAGGGGGAAAATGAAATGTTTCATGTTTTGATTGTGGACGACGAGATTTTTTCCGTGGAGGCGACTTTATGCGCCATCAACTGGAAAAAGCTGAAGGTGGAGGAGGTGTTTTCCGCCTACAATATGAAAATGGCAAAAAGTATTTTTGAACAGCACCGGATCGACGTCATGCTGTGCGATATTGAAATGCCCAAAGGCAGCGGGATCGAGCTCGCCGCATGGGTGAAGGAGCATTTCCCGAAAACGGTCAGCCTGTTTCTGACATGCCACTCTGATTTTCAGTACGCCAAAGAGGCGGTTTCGCTGGGAGCGTTTGAATATCTGCTCAAGCCGATGGAATACGAGAAGCTGGAGAACTATCTGGCGCGCGCGCTGAAGGAATATCAAAGACGGAGCGATTTAAACGCCTATAAAGACAAATGGTTCATCCACCATGAGATTGTGCAGAATAAATTCTGGAGCGATCTGATTCTGGAAAAATCGGAGTATTCCGCTGACTTCCTGCTCCGGGACGCGGAGAAAAAAGATATTTTTCTCTCAGAACATGCCAGGTATCTTCCGATTCTTGTCACGGTACAGAACTATCAGGAACTCCTGCATTCGTGGTACGGCAATGATCTGGATTTCGCGTTCAGAAATATTATTTATGAGCTGCTGGATTTGGAAGAGTGCCATGTGGCGGTGGCGAACACCGCGCCGAACGAAAAGATGATTCTGGTCAGCCGGCGCTCAGGAGAGGGCGAACCGTGTCTTCCGGAACAGGAATTTCTAAAGCTCATCGGTCTGCGGCTGGAGAAGTTTTCAGAGATTTCCCAGAAATATTTTCACGCGCAGCTGTCTGTAGCGACGGGCAGACAGACCGCCTTTGAAGGGCTGCCGAAGGAATACCGCGCGCTGCACGGTCAGAGCGGGGCGCACCATGCTCAGGAATCCGATCCTTCAGGCACCGATTTTTTCCAAAATCCGAAATTTGCAGGCTTTAAGCCGAAAATCAGCGACTGGACAGAGTTTATTTTTTCAAACCGTCCGGATTTACTGACAGCAAAATTTGAACAGTGCTTTGCAAAAGATTTAAACGCCGGGATCCAGTTTTATGAGATTTTGGCGCAGAGCGTTTTTCTGGAACTTCTAAAGAGAAACATCAGCGCGTACACCGTGTTCTCAGACGAGCGCCTGCAGAAGCAAAAAGGGAAACCGACCATGGCGGCGATGAAGATACTGCTGCAGAATCTATGCATGGTCATCTTTGAAAAGACTCAGAAAATTTTGATGAGCGATACGATTGTAGAACAGGTAAAGACATACATCGCCCAGAATATCTCAAGCAGCCTGTCGCGGGAACAGCTTGCGAAACAGTTCTTCCTCAACCCGGATTATCTGACGCGCCTTTTCAAAAAAGAGACAAAAAGCTCTCTGCAGACATACATTTTAAAGGAAAGAATCAAAAAAGCGAAATTTCTGCTTGAGACGACAGATCTGACGATCAGCGAGGTACACGAACAGTCCGGATTTGCAAACAGCTCTTACTTCTCGAAGATCTTTAAGAGAGAGTGCGGGATGACGCCCCAGGAATACCGGCAGCAGGAGAGAGTCAGAGAGTGAAAAGCGCAAGCCGCTCTCAAAAAAATAAGACTGCTGCGGGAGATAATCTCTTCTCCCGCAGCAGCCTCTCTTAAAGATTCCGTTTTTTCGCAACCGGGCACAGACGCCCTTGCGCGAAGGATTAACCTTCGATCGAAATATATTTCTTCTGTTCGACTTCTTTTGCGTCTTTCTTCGGAACAGACAGCTTCAAAATGCCGTCTTCAAATTTTGCGTGAATGTCTTCCTGAGACAGCGCGTCGCCGACATAAAAGCTTCTTGTCATGCTGCCGCAATAGCGCTCGCGGCGGATATAATTTCCTTTTTTATCTTTTTCGTCTTTATCCAATCCCTTGGCGGCGGAGATGGTCAGATAGCCGTTCTCCAGCTTTGCGCTGATCTCGTCTTTCTTAAATCCAGGCAGATCAATGTCGAGTTCATAGGAATTGTCTGTCTCGCGGATATCGGTTTTCATTACGTTTTTTTCATGTTTTCCGTATAATGGATTTCTTCCTCCGAAAAATTCTCTCTCAAAATCATCAAACAAATTTTCTCCAAAAATACTAGGCATCATCATAAGTCATATCTCCTTTCAAAGTGAACAGATGAGAATCGTCATCTGATTATTTCTGTTTTTTTGTATGTTATAGCGCATCTCTTGAATCTGCGGTGTCAATCTATCTGATCAGAGAATGGATCGCTCCACTCTCTGGAATGTTCCGGCGTCAGCCCTCAATCGAAATATACTGTTTCTGCTCTGGCTTTTTCACTTCTTTCTTTGGGACAGACAGTTTTAAAACGCCCTCCTCAAACTTTGCGCGGATGTCTTCCTGAGACAGTGCGTCGCCGACATAGAAGCTTCTTGTCATGCTGCCGCAATAGCGCTCGCGGCGGATATAATTTCCTTTTTTATCTTTTTCGTCTTTATCCAATCCCTTGGCAGCGGAGATGGTCAGATAACCATTTTCGAGCTTTGCGCTGACCTCGTCCTTTTTAAATCCAGGCAGATCGACGTCGAGTTCATAGGAATCGTCTGTCTCGCGGATATCGGTCTTCATCATATTTTTTTGATGTTTTCCGTACAACGGATTCTTTCTTCCAAAAAATTCTCTATCAAATGGGAAATCCATCCAGTCATCAAATAAATTTTCTACAAAAATACTAGGCATCAACATAAGTCATATCTCCTTTCCAAAATCTCCTCAGCGGAGTCTATAAAGAACATTGTCTGCACGGTGCAGATGTGTGATTTATTAATTTCCAATCTGGAACTTCCGGATGAGGAACCTTTGTGATATCTTATTCTGTCTTGTTCTGTCTTGTTCCTCTTCCTTTGTTCTAGGTGTAATATAACACACATTATTAGCAATGTCAAGAGGTGAGTGCTAATTTTTTTAAAAAAATTTTCAATCTGAAGATTCCTTGAAAGTTCTTGCCTTATTTCGTTTAAACGAATATAATTATATCAGTTTTCAAATTCAAAAACAGATTTGAGGTGTCGCAAATGAACGGATATATAACGGTTCAAGAAACTGCTGAAAAATGGGGCGTAACGCCACGTCAGGTTCAAATCCTTTGTAAAAAAAACAGAATTGCCGGCGCTATGCGTATGAGCCGCATTTGGATTATTCCTGAGAACGCCGAAAAGCCTACTAATAGCAAACGAACTTCAAATAAGACGGGAGGAGCAAAGATTGTTGCAACGCACTCTGTATAAAAAGCAAAATATTGACCTGTCCTCCGCGCCTTGGACAATGCATGAGTTTTTTGCAGGAAGCGGATTAGTCGCATACGGTTTGAAAGGTATGTTTACGCCAATCTGGGCTAATGATATCAGCAAACAAAAAGCGGCTGTATATGAAGCCAATTTTGGATGCGAACATTTTGAACTTAACGATATAAAGAATATTCATGGAAAAGATCTGCCTTTTGCTCATTTATCCTGGGCTAGTTTTCCGTGTCAGGATTTATCTTTGGCAGGTTCTTTGGGTGGCATTCATGCAGCCAGAAGCGGATTGGTATGGGAATGGCTGCGCGTATTAGATGAAATGGAAGAAAAGCCCCGAATATTAGCTTTGGAGAATGTAACTGGTTTGCTTTCCACAAATGGCGGTAATAATTATCGGGTTCTCCATATGGCGCTTGTGGAACGGGGGTATGACTGCGGCGCTATAGTTTTAAATGCTTCTCACTTTGTTCCGCAGTCAAGACCGAGAGTTTTCGTTATTGCCGTACAACATGGTCATAAAATCCCTGCATATCTGATTGGAAACGCTCCATGTTGGCTGCATAATAAAGCCGCCTCCGATTTGGGGCGAACTTTGCCCGGATGGATTTGGTGGCAAACAGAGAAACCTCCTCGCCGCCATAGCGCATTGAAAGACATTATTGATGAAAACTCAAAATTTGATAAAGATACCGTATTACGGCTTATTCCAGAGCACCATCAGACCAAGCTAAATGAACATGATACCGTTTACGCTACAGGTTATCGTCGAACACGTCAAGGAAAGCAACAATTGGAATTGCGTTTTGACGGCATAGCTGGGTGTTTGCGAACTCCTGAGGGCGGAAGCAGCAAGCAGTATTTAGTTATCAAGAAAAATAATGAAGTCCATGCCCGTTTATTGACAGTGCGCGAAGCTGCCAGACTAATGGGCGCACCGGATAGCTTCATTCTTCCCGGCAGCTATAACGACGGCTATAAAGCGATGGGAGACGCCGTTGCAATGCCAGTCGCTCAGTTTATCGGAGAGAAATTTCTTACAAAACTTGCGGAGACCGTATACAATGATTAGTACAGAAGAAAGATTGAAAAGATTTCAAAATGACAACAATATCTATACAAAGGGACCGCTGTCGTTAGTGGTTCAATTTACCCGACTGGTTCGGGATAAAGAATTTCCGTTAAATCCAGACGATTTTCAAACAAGCAGCAAAGGTCAGGTCGCCGGACTTAGCGGCGGGAATCTCAAAAAGATTTTAAAAGAGCATGGCATTACTCAACAGTTATCTGCAGAGGGCGGGCGTACCAGTCGCGGAAGTATGGGATTGATGATTAAATATGCTGGTTTTCTTAATGCCTGGAACGAAGAAGAAATGGTTAACTTTTCAGCCGTTGAAGATTTTTGGGCTGAGCAGGTCAGGGAATATTTCAGGAATCAGCCGTTTATTTTAACCGCCGATACGTCTAAAACGATTGGAGCGAATTTAGACGAATTATTTGAACAGGCAAAAAAACGTCAAAAGCAAAATCCGGGGACACAATATCTTGGAACTGTTTTGCAGCATTTAGTTGCCGCAAAACTATGTTTTATCATGCCTGAAAACACATTTGAAATACATGGCGCTTCCGTTGCGGATGAGCCCACGGAACGAAGCGGCGATTTTGTCATAAACAATACGGTTATCCATTGTACGACAATGCCCGGCGCTTTACTGATTGAAAAATGCAAAGCAAATTTGCGTGGAGGTTGCCATCCTGTTATTATTACGATTTTTGAACGAGTACATACGGCATTGAATCTTGCTGAAGATGCCGGACTTGCCGGACGTGTTGAGGTATGGGATATTCAGCAATTTCTTTCGGCTAACGTGCATGAACATAGCCTTTTTGATGAGAGTAAGAGAAATTCTACACTCTCAGATATTATTAGCCGCTACAATAAAATTGTTCTTGAGACTGAAACTGATCCGAGCCTCCGCATCGAATTTGAGGCGAAATAATTATTATAACCGATATTTTGGGTAATGAGAAGTGCTCTGAAATTATGAGAAGAGTTAAATCAAAAAAGAACAAATCGCAGTATTCGTAGATGGCTGTTTTTTGCATGGTCACGATTGCCGGAATACGCGCCCGGCAAAAAACAAAGAATTACTGGCAAAAAAAGCCAAAACGCAATATGAAACATGACAAGGAAGTAACAGCCATGTTTCAACTGATGAATTAAGATACTCCCAGATAAAAACAGTCATGCCGCAGAATCCTTGAAAATGAAGGTTCTGCGGCGACTAAATTTTTTCATGCTGCGCATGATCAATATGGAGGTCTCCATGAAGCATACATTCTCTAACTATGATAAAATGAAAGATTCTATGACAGAAATTTTTTTGCAGTACGATCAGGAAAAAATGATTCAAAAATTTTCCCTGAGATCTGACCGGACCTATCTGTATGTGCATTTTGTCGGTCACACGTACCGCGTTCACAGAATTTCCGGAACGGTACAATGGTCGGATGATGATTTTAAGACGACACAGGAAGCCAGCTTGATCTGTTTCCCTTTCTCCCTGTAATTGTGCGGTTCTGGGAAGCAGACGAAGAATTTCCGGCAAGCCTGCAGATTCTTGTGGATAAGAATATTCTGGATTATATGCACTATGAGACGCTTATGTTTGCCCTCACCCATTTATTTCGCCGCCTGAAGGAGGAAATGCCGGATGGGGCTGTTCAGGCGGAATGAGATACCGGATCGTTTACCGGCGGAGAGCGCCGATATTCAGAAAGAAACAGCGCTTAACATTCTTCTGACTTCAGCTTTCCCCACCGGATTGCAATCATCGGGATTTCAAATGCGAACATGGCGATCCAGCCGATAAAGTTTGCCCACGCAAGACAGCTGAACGCTCCTCCCATCGCATGGATCAAAATCCATGCCGACAGAAAACGGGCGGTGAAGTTCAGCACGGTGCTGATCAGCGTCACCTTCAGATCTCCCAGCCCGCGGAAAAAACCCTGGATCACGTTGGTGGCGGCCGGCATAAAATACATAAACGCGATCAGACGCAGATACGACACGCCAAGACCGATCACCTCCTCCGACCCGTTGCTCACAAAAAGCTGCATGATCGGGCGGGAAAACAGAAATACTGCCGCGGCGACTGCCGCTGTGTAGACAACCTGCAGGAGAATCGAATCGAGAAAGCCCTGCTTCATCCTGGAAACTTTTCCGGCGCCGCGGTTCTGCGCCATAAAGGTGGTAGCGGCATGGGCGATATTGCCCTGAGGCGTCATGGCGAAATCGTCCACCCGGTTAATCGCGGTAAACGCAGCGATAAACGATACGCCCTGCACATTCACGATTGTCTGCACACAGATCTTGCCGAGCTGGATGCACATCTGCTGGAGCGCGCTTGTGATCCCGTATGTAAAGGTTCTCCAGAGGATCGACGCGTCAAAAATCCTCCACTTTTTTCCAAGGCAGAGAAACGGAATTTTCTTCTTGATATAAATCAGGCAGAACAGACAGCACAGCGCCTCGCTCAGCATCGTCGCCACAGCGCTCCCGGGAACGCCAAAGTGCAGCACAACGACAAAAAACAGATCCATCACAATATTGAGAAATGCGCTGATCACAAGAAAATACAGAGGAACCTTACTGTCGCCCAGCGCCCGCAGGGTGTTGGAAAAAAAGTTATAGACAAAGGTAAAGATCAGTCCTCCAAACACAATTCTGAGATACATCGCCGCAGAGTCGATAATATCGGACGGCACCTGAATCAGCCTCAGCAGCGGATAGGCAAAAAGGATCAGAAGCAGCGCGGTCGCCGCGGAAAACGCAATGCCTCCCAGCATCGTCGTGCTGATCTGACGCTCAAGCTGCTCATATTTTTTCGCGCCGTACTGAGTGCTCATGAGGATGCCTGCGCCCATGCACATGCCGCTGATAAAGAGAATAATCATATTCATGACCGGACCGGCCGTCCCGACCGCAGCCAGGGCGTCGTCCCCGACGAATTTTCCGACGATAACCGAATCCGCCGCATTGTAGGTGAGCTGAAACAGATTGCCCAGCACAAGCGGTACGGTAAACGATGTCAGCTGAGGGATAATCCGTCCCTGTGTCATATCTTTTGTCATTTTTCATCTCTCCTGTTCTGTTCTTCTTAATGAAAACATTTCTATTATAGCACTATCCGGCAAGATCTGTATATCGTGACAGAAAAAAACCCGGCACATTTCGTACCGGGCTTCTGCCTTGTATCATTAATAGTTGATTCCGGTGACTGCCAAAACACCGTCTGACACGCCGAAGTTGATATTGGCGCTGCTGCCGTCCGATATGGAAAATCCTGCCATGCTCGGCTCAAAGTGATCGATGTCCGCCGCTTCCACGGAGGATACAAGCTCATCGGTAAACAGATTTTCTGCGCCGATCGCAAGGAAGTCTTCCTCTGTCATCACTGCGCCCATGCCCGGCAGTCCCACATAGACCGGAAACGATGTCAACTGTGCCAAAGCCTCCAGATCCTGATCAGCTGCCGCCTTCTTGACCTTCTGGGCAAATTCTTTTGCCGCTTCTGCGCTGACGTCGAAATTATCTTCGTATGTTACAGATGCCTGCGCGCTTTGCGGCGTGATTTCAAACTCCGGTTCTCCGGAAGAACCGGGCGCGATTTCATACTGGTCAAAGACAATGACAGGATGATTGCTTTCATTGATATAAAACTTGACGTCGTCGGAGATCCCTGAAAATCCTCCCTCTTCTTCTGTGAAAAACGCTTCTCCTGCCGCCTCTCTCTCCGAAATCTGTCTTCGGATGCTCTCATTTGCCGTCTCGACATAATCACTGCCCAGCAGATCCTCCAGCGTCACAAAGCTTCCGGTCTCGAGGGACAGATTATAGTACTTTGATGCGCTGTAAGCAGTTGTCCAGTTCTCCGTGCCGCTCACAACAAAGGAGAGGTACGAATCGCTCTGCTGCTTGATTTCATAGTCGACAGTAATCTCGATGTGATGCTCTGCCCATTCCTCGGCAGTTCCGCCCGTGTCAAGAAACGCCTGCCGATACGCCTCGGCGCGAGAGAAGGCTTCGTCTGCGTACTGCTCGCAGAGATCATAGATTTCCTGGTTGATTGCGTCTGAAGGGATTCCGGTATCTTCCGCGATCACTTCGATGGAAGGAATCTGCACGGAAATGCCGATATCATCTTTTTCCGTCTCATAGGAGCGGAACGTCAAAACCTGAGCGATGCTGCCGATCACAGGAATCTTGGCTGCTTCTTTTGCAAATGCCTCGCTGATATTTAAAGAGGCGGTAAACGTGATGCATACGACTGCGGCCGCCGCCTCTGCGATGCGGATCACCCTTGCGGCTCTGCGCCTGCGGACAGGCGCGGCTTTCTGTGCCTGTCTTCTCTGAGATTTTTCAATTTCCTGCTGGATCCGGACGCTGAGTTCTTCCGGAATCGGAATGGTGTCGTATTCCTGTTTCATTTTTTCTAATTTGCTCATAAATCTTCCTCCTTTATTTTTTCTTTTAATGCTTTCAGCCCGCGGTAGAGCTTTGTTTTTACAGTGTTTAAATTCATGCCGGTAATGCTGGAAATTTCCTTTAAAGACAGCTCCTCGAAAAATCTGAGCCGGATGATCACCTGCACGTCAGGCTCCAGTCTGCTCAATTCCTCTTTGATGTCTCCATTGTGTTCATAGCTGTCTTCACAGTAAGCGGTATCCGGCTGCACACAATCGGCAAGAAAATGAACCTTCCCGCGTTTTTTTAATACAGCCAGACATTCGTTTATTAAGATCCGATAAAACCATGTCCGGATTGCATCCTCGTTTTTTATCGTCCCGTAAGACTGCAGTGCCTTGCAGACGGCATTCTGAACAATGTCAAGAGCGTCCTCCTGATGACCGGTATAACTGTAGGCTATTCGATAAAACCGGTTTTGATTTTCAATAATATACTGAGTCAGCTTTTCATATAATATTTGCTTCATGGGCGCCACATACCTTTCTTTTTGTCTACTGCTTGTTCTTTTAATATATAGATAAACAGACCGCTCTAAAAGTTTCAAAATCAGAAAAAAGCGGCGGATTTATCTTGGAATATAGATTTAAATGGAGAAAAGCAGTATAATGATCAGACAATCAGCACTCCTTTCGGGGAACACACAAGGGATGCTGAATGGTAAAGCGAAAGATAGGAGGCATAGGATATGAGAATTTTGGTGGCGGAAGATGACCCAAGACTGCTGAAATCGTTGGTTCATATTTTGGAGATCAATAAATTTTCGGCAGACGGGGTTTCAAACGGATTAGACGCGCTGGACTACGCGGAAACAGGAGAATATGACAGCCTTGTGCTTGACATTATGATGCCCGGTCTTGACGGCATCCAGGTGCTGAAAAAACTGCGGGAGAAGGGCGTTACAACACCGGCGCTGTTTCTGACGGCGAGGACAGAAGTGTCCCAGCGTGTAGAGGGGCTTGACGCCGGCGCGGACGACTATCTGGCAAAGCCGTTTTCCACGCAGGAACTGCTTGCGCGTCTGCGGGCGATGCTCCGCAGAAAGGATACTTATATGCCGGATCTGCTGACCTTTAATCAGGTGGTGCTGAACCGTTCCACCTATGAACTGACGTACGAAGGGAAAACGCAGAACCTCAGCGGCAAGGAATTTCAGGTTCTGGAGATGATGATGCAGAAATCCCGCATGATCGTGACGACCGATCAGTTTATCAGGCATATCTGGGGATGGGACGCCAGAGTGGACAGCAGCGTGGTGTGGGTTCACATATCGAACCTCCGGAAAAAATTTGACGCGATCCACGCACCGGTCAAGATCCGTTTTGTCCGGGGCGCGGGATACATTTTGGAGGAATGCTGATGATCTATAAATTAAGGAGAAATCTGATATGGATCTGCGGGGCGTCGGTTGTAGCGGTGTTTGTGATCATTTTTGTCCTCATCTACGCTTTCAGCAGGAATCAGCTCAATTCGATCATGGACAGCATCACAGACCGGATAGCGGAAAATGAAAAAGTGCTTTTTGATTCCGGCGGCGGGGAGGGCGCGCCGCCCCAAACAAATCTTCCTCCGGATTTTTTTAAAGAGGAAAACCGCTTTCAGATACAATTTTTTATCGTCCGCTTTGACCTGGAGGGTGAAATCACATCGGAACAGATAGACCCGATAGCTTCCATCGCCTCGGAGACTGCACACGCGTACGCCAGGGAAGCGTTAGAGCAGAACAGAGAACGGGGGTGGGTGGAAGACTGCCGGTACAAGGTCTGCGATACGGAAACCGGACAGACCGTAGTGTTTGCAGACGGAAAGATGAACCGGTCAGTCTCAAACATGACGCTTATGACGGCAGGCGCTGTGCTCATCGGCAGCCTGCTCGTGATCATCGCGCTGATTGTCATTTTTTCAAAAAGGGCGGTCGGACCGATTGCCGAGAGCTACAAAAAGCAAAAACAATTTATCACGGACGCAAACCATGAGCTGAAGACGCCCCTCACACTGATCCTGACGAACCTTGACATTGTCGAGGCGGAATTAGGAAAAAACGAATGGCTCGACGATATCCGGGCTGAAGGGGAGCGCATGAATGCGCTGGTGCAGCAGCTTGTGACGATGACCCGGATGGATGAGGATGAAAACGCTATGGCAGACGAGCCGTTCCAGCTAAGCGATACGGTGTCCGACACGGTATCGGAGTTCAAAACGCTGGCTGAGATAAAAGGGATGTCGCTGCGCTTTCAGATACAGCCCGGCATCGCGTACAGCGGAGATGAGGAGGCAATTCGCCGGCTGATCGCAATCCTGCTCGACAACGCGGTCAAATACTGCGACCCGGGCGGTGAGATTGCGCTGACGCTGCAGGCAAAAAGAAAGATCACACTCACCGTGGAAAATTCATGCGCCAATGTAGGAGAACTGGAGCTTGACAAGCTGTTTGACCGGTTCTACCGGGCAGACAAAGCCAGGACGTTTGACGGCGGATTCGGCATCGGATTATCGATCGCAAAGGCGATTGCGCGCCGGCATCACGGCGATATCAGCGTCTGCAAAAAAGACGGCCGCCGCATTAGCTTTAAGGTGACACTGAGGCGGTGACAGGAATGCGCAAAAAGGGAAATATTTAAGAATATGCGTTCGAAAAAGTCTTCCGTTTCATAATATATTCACAGTCTCTTTAGGCTGACTTTAGCGTCTTATCGTAAAATGTAGGTAAAATTTTCTGAAAGGAAGTGTAAAATTGTACCGACATGAACTGAAGTATCAAATTAATCATTCCGATTATCTTGCGATCCGTCAAAGACTGGGCCCGGTGATGAAAAAGGACGAACATGTCAATGAGGACGGGAGATATGTGATCCGGAGCATTTATTTTGACAATTCTGACGATAAGGTGCTCAGAGAAAAAATCGACGGGATCCAGAAAAGGGAAAAATTCAGGATCCGCTATTACAATGACGATCTCTCTTTCCTTACACTCGAAAAAAAGATCAAGTACAACAATCTGTGCATGAAGATAGACGCTGAATTGTCAGAGGCAGAATGCAGGGCGATCCTTAGCGGAAAGACAGATTGGATGATGGCGCACCCAAGCGGACTGGTACGGGAGCTGTACTGTAAAATGAACAGCCAGCAGTTAAGACCGCGGCTGCTCGTGTCATATATCCGCGAGCCTTATGTCTATGCCGCCGGAAATGTACGGGTTACGTTTGATTTCGGTATCCGCAGCACGCTGTTTCACAGAGAATTTCTGGAACGCACCGTTACAGACATCGAAATAACCGACACGCCCGGCGATATTATTTTAGAAGTCAAATTCGACGCCTTTTTGCCGGATATTATTCAGTCTCTTCTGCAGACGGAAGAAATCAGGCAGCAGGCATATTCGAAATACGGTTCGGGCCGCAGATTTGGATAAATAAGATAAGTCAGGAGGAAAAGATTGTGAGTTTTAATGATATTTTTAAATCTAGCTTTTTGGAGAGCGTATCAGAGTTTTCCATCGTCGACACACTGATAGGACTGGCGGCTGCATTGGTGATTAGTCTGTTCATTTTTATGATTTACAAAAAGACACTGACCGGTGTGATGTACTCCAGCGGGTTTGCTCTGACCCTGATCGGTCTTTCGCTTGTAACGACCCTGGTCATCATGGCGGTAACGTCTAACGTCGTTCTCTCGCTCGGCATGGTCGGCGCTCTGTCGATTGTCCGTTTCCGCGCAGCGATCAAAGAGCCGATGGAAATAGTTTTTCTATTCTGGTCTCTCGCCACAGGTATCGTCATAGGCGCCGGGATGATCCCGCTTGCCATCATCGGATCTGTCATCATCGGAGTGATTCTGCTGCTGTTCGCAAACAGAAAAATCCACAGCAATCCGTATATTCTCGTCCTGAATCTGAGAGATGAGGAGACGGAAAACAGCGCGCTTGGCATTTTGGAGAAAAACGTGGAGCATTTTATCGTCAAATCAAAGACAGTCAATGCAGCTGGGATCGAACTTACCGCAGAACTGCGCACAAAGGATGCCACGACCGGCTTTGTCAACGCAATCCAGTCTGTTCCGGGAGTGGGAAGCGCAACGCTGGTAAGCTATAACGGCGAATATATGTCATAACGGAGGAAATCGGCATGATCGTGCATAAACATATTACAAAAATCATTGCAGTGATCATGGCAGTTGCCGTCTGTCTGTGCCTGGCTGCAATGGTTTTTGCGGAAGAACTGATTGACGCGATGGACGGCACAGGCGTTGCTATGGAATATGAATCCAAGCTTTTTAATACCGACGAACCTATAACTGTCAATATCATAATGGATGAGGCAGAATGGGAGGATATGCTGGCAAACGCTACCCAAGAGGTCTACTATTCATGCGATGTGGAGATTAACGGAGAGACGTTTTACCGCGTTGGAATTCGCCCAAAGGGGAATACCAGTCTGACAGCCATCGCCAGCGATCCCACCACAGACCGGTACAGCCTGAAACTGGAGTTTGATCAATATGTAGACGGACAGACCTGCTATGGTCTTGACAAATTAGTTCTCAACAACAACTACGCTGACGCGACTAACATGAAAGAAGCGCTGATCTACGACATGTACCAGTATCTTGGAGTCGACGCTTCGCTTTACAATTATGCTGAAATTTATGTGAACGGTGAATACTGGGGCGTCTATCTGGCCCTGGAAGCAGTGGAGGACAGCTTCCTGCTGCGCAATTACGGCACGGAAAACGGCGCGCTCTATAAGCCGGACAGTATGAACATGGGCGATATGGGCGACTTCGGTGACATGGACTTTGGAGATATGGACTTTGGCGGCATGGACTTTGGCGGCATGAATTTTGGAGGTATGGATTTTGGCGATATGAACTTCGAAGAAATGACTCCGCCAAGCCGGGACGGAAATGAGAAAGCTACTCCCGCGCAGCCCGGCGGCGATCTGCCGGAGGATTTTGATTTCGGCGGCGGAGGATTCGGCGGATTTTCTATGGGCGGAGACGGCGCCAATCTGAACTATACCGACGATGACCTGGACAGCTACTCCACCATCTGGGAAGGAGAAGTTACAGATACGACAAAGTCAGACCATAAACGTGTGGTAAAAGCTCTGAAAAATATCTCGGAAGGCGTCGATCTTGAGACATATATGGATGTGGATAATCTTCTGAAATATATGGCGGTTCATGTGTTCTCCGTCAATGAAGACAGCCTTTCCGGAATGATGGCGCACAACTATTATTTGTATGAGTCAGACGGACAGCTCAATATCCTGCCGTGGGATTATAATCTTGCTTTTGGCGGAATGAGCGGAATGGGCAGCGGAGACAGCGCGACAGAAGTTGCGAACTCTGCGATAGACCAGGCGTTCTCCGGCACAAATTTCTTTGACACCCTGATGGAGAATGAAGAGTATGAGGCGAAGTATCACGAGTATTTGCGGCAGCTCGCAGACGAATATATTTACGGAGGCGGTTTTGACGAGTTTTACAGCCGCACGCGCAGCCAGATTGATTCTCTGGTCGAAAGCGATCCGACTGCATTTTACAGCTACGATGAATACCTTACCGCAGTGGAGACGCTTTATGAACTTGTACAGCTCCGAGGTCAGTCTATCCAGGGACAGATAGACGGTACGATCCCTTCTACAGAACAGGAGCAGAGAAATTCAGACGCGCTTGTAGATGCCTCTCACCTTGACCTGAGCGTTATGGGCAGTATGAGTATGGGAGGCAATATGCGGGGCGGAGATTCCAAAGACGGACAAGAGACGCCTGAGGAATCCGGTTCTTCTGAGTCTGGCGTAAAAGGAGTTTCGGTAAACTTTGATCCTTCTCAGTTTGGAGGCGGGGAGATGCCGGAAGGATTTGACCCTTCCCAGTTTGGGGGAGGGGAAATGCCGTCAGATTTTGACCCTTCCCAGTTTGGAGACGGAGAGATGCCGGAAGATTTTGATCCTTCTCAGTTTGGAGAGGGTCAGGCTCCGGAAGATTCTGACACTTCTGAGACTGAGGGAGATACGGCTGAGGATGACGAGACGGATTCGCAGCAGACGAGACAGAGCGGCAGCGCAGAGAGCGAGACAGAGCAGACGGCAGAGGACGCGTCTCCCAGCCAGGCTCAGGCAGGGCGCGGAGGATTCGGAAACGGCGGAAATATGCCGGACAATATGCCGAACATGGGATTTAGCGGCAGCGCCACAAATTCGGCTGTGTCCGACAACCTCATTTTATATGGCATATGCTTTGCCGTGATGGCAGCTGCCCTTGTGTTTGCAAAGGTATACCGCAGAAGGACAAGGAAACGGTAAAACAGCGGATTTTAAATGGCTGCATGATCCGCAAAGATAAACAGGCAAAAGAAAAAACTCTGTGAAGCGTGGTTGCACGGCTGATACGATCCCGCTTCACAGAGTTTTTGCGTTCTAATCAGTATTTTGCTCAAACTGCGAAAAATAGTCCGGCACATCTGCGCATAACATCGGACCGCTCATGACGCACGCGCCTGACGCTCCGGTTTGGCGCACGCCTGATATATTTTCCGCGCTGATGCCGCCGATGGCATAGACCGGTATGGAGACGCTTTCGCATATCTGACGCAGGAAAGAAAGACCTCTCCCCGGCAGCCCCTTTTTGCAGTCGGTGTCGAAGATATGACCTGCGATGAGATAAGAGCATCCCAGCTTTTCCGCCTCAGCAGCGTCCTCAACACAGTGGCAGGAGGTGCCGAGCCGAGAAAAACGGCGTTTTTCCTGCGCGGAGAGCGCGCGCAGAGCGGGCAGCGGCAGATGCAGCGAAGCGCTTCCTAATTCCAGCGCCGCTTCGGCAAAGGTGTGGAGGATGCAGGGGACGCCGCTTTTTGCGCACAGCGGCATCACATCAGCCGCAAGCTTTTTGTATTCGTCCTGCGTCAGATCCTTCTCGCGCAGCACGATCGCAGCAGGCCGGGCGGCAGCGATCTTTTCGATGCGGGTTAAAAAATTCTCCCGGCACAGCAGACGGTTTGTGACGCACACAATATCAGACATACAGATAGTCATTCAGGACAGGCTGCAGCCCTTCGTCCGCGATGTCGCGATACATAGTCTCAAGACTGCGGCTGTCGTCAATTTCAAACTGCTCGTCTCCGGCTGCAGCGTCCGGCTCCTTTCCTGTATATTTGCTCTCATGATCTCCGATTCCGGTCGAGACGCCCGCCGATACTTTCGTTGCGGCAATCTTTACGATGCCGTTGCGGAACTGCGCGCTTTCGCGTGAGGAAACTGTGATGCCGACAAAAGGCAGAAAGATCCGGTATGCGCACAGAATCTGACACAGCTGTTTTTCGTGGACGTCGAGCGGATTGATCTTATCGTTGTTGATGATAGGGCGAAGGCGCGGACATGACAGAGACATCTCCGCGTGCGGATATTTGCGCTGCAGATAATAAACGTGCAGAGCGCTTGCCAGGGCGTCCTTGCGGAAATCGGAAAGCCCAAGGAGCGCAGAGAAGGCTACGCCGCGCATCCCTCCGCGCAGAGCGCGCTCCTGCGCGTCGAACCGGTAAGGCCATACCCGCTTGTGTCCGAGCAGATGGAGGGTTTCGTACTTATCAGCGTCGTACGTCTCCTGGAAAACGGTCACATAGTCGGCGCCGCACTCGTGAAGGTAGCGGTATTCGTCTGTGTTGACCGGATAGATCTCAAGCCCCACCATCCGGAAATATTTTCTCGCCAGCCTGCACGCCTCGCCGATATAAGCCACATCGCTCTGCGTGCGGCTCTCCCCCGTCAAAATCAGGATCTCCTCCATGCCGCTTTTCGCGATCACTTCCATTTCGTGTTCAATCTGCTCCATAGTCAGCTTCATGCGCTGGATGTGATTGTAGCAGTTAAAGCCGCAGTAGACGCAGTAGTTTTCACAGTAGTTGGCGATGTAAAGAGGCGTAAACAGATAGACGGTATTTCCGAAATGCCTGCTCGTCTCCATCCTTGCGCGCTGCGCCATCTCTTCCAGAAACGGCTCAGCCGCAGGGGAGAGCAGCGCCTTGAAATCCTCGATCGAGCACGTCTCATGTTCAAGAGCGGCTTTCACATCTTTTTCCGTATACTTTGCATAATCAAAGGAATTCATCTGCTCCATGACGCGGGAGCAGACGTCGGAGTCGATCTTTTCCATCCCGGGGAGATATTCCATATGGTTTTTCCGGGAGGAAGGGTCAGATTCCAGGCGGTGCTTTTTCTCCAGCGCCTTGGGAGAGAGATATTCTGAATCGATAAAAAATTGGTTTTCCATAGTCGCACCTCTCCATTCTTAATCGCGCAGAAAGCCGGTCAGCGGATCGGAAGCGGAAGCGCCCCTTGTCAGAACACGCCCAAGACCGGCGAGATATGCTTTTCTGCCGGCCTCGATGGCCTGCCGGAAAGCGGACGCCATCAAAGGCAGATTGCCCGCAGTGGCAAGCGCAGTGTTCGCCATGATAGCGGCAGCGCCCATCTCCATCGCCTCACAGGCCTGGGAAGGTCTTCCGATTCCGGCGTCTACGATAATCGGGAGATCAATCTCGTCGATCAGAATCTGGATAAAGTCTTTTGTCGCAAGCCCTTTATTGGAGCCGATCGGGGAGGCGAGAGGCATGATAGAAGCCGCGCCTGCGTTTGCAAGATCACGGGCGGTATTGAGGTCCGGATACATGTACGGCATGACGATAAAACCTTCTTTTGCGAGAATCTCGGTTGCCCTGACGGTTTCCTGATTGTCAGGGAGCAGATATTTCGAGTCGCGCATAATTTCAATCTTTACAAAGTCTCCGCATCCCAGTTCACGGGCGAGACGGGCGATGCGGACAGCCTCATCGGCCGTTCTGGCGCCGCTTGTATTGGGGAGCAAAGTCACGCCGTCCGGGATAAAATCAAGAATATTTTCCTGGTCTTTTGTGTTGGCGCGGCGCACGGCCAGGGTGATGATCTCAGCGCCAGCATCCTTTACGGCCGCTTCTATGAGATTGAGAGAATATTTTCCGGAACCAAGAATAAAACGGGAATGAAATTCATGCCCGCCGATTATAAGGGTATCATTGTTCATTTGCTTTTCCTTCTTTACTTTCTGTATTTTCTTTGCCTGCTAAAATACGCAGAACGATATGTGCCTGGTGAGCGGCGCAGAGCATCACGCGGGAGGACAAAAGTCCGATATCGTCCGAGACATCGCTTACACCGTCGCCGCACAGATAAAACCGGTCGGTGATCCGGCGGGTTTTGATATCATTGGCGCTCCCAAGCCCCGCCATGCCGGATGCGGCTATCAGATACTTCTCCGGCATCGTCTCAAGGACGAGATTTGTCAGCATTGCCTTGGTCTGAGGGCTGTCAAAGGCTTCGCAGACGATATCGGCTTCGGCGAGAAGCTTTGCTGCGTTTTGCTCGGTCATGCGGACCGTATGAGCCGTAATCTGAAGATACGGCGCGATTTCCTCTAAATTTTCAGACAGCGCCTCTGTCTTGCAGCGCCCGATCTGGGACGCCTTATACTGCTGGCGGTGGAGATTCGTGACGTCCACACGGTCAAAGTCGATTAAAATCAGCGATCCGATCCCAGCGCGGGCGAGGGAGAGGGCAATGTTGGAGCCGAGTCCTCCCAGACCGCATATGGCGACGCAGGCCGATGAAAACTTTTGCTGAAGTGCGGCGCCGTGGCGCTGCTCTAAGGCATGGAGCATTTCTTGTCTTGACGGTATCAATCAGCCACCTCCCACAAAACTGACGACTTCCACGCAGTCGCCGTCCGAAAAGACGGTCTGCTGATACTGGGCTTTTGGGACAATCGCGCCGTTTCGCTCCACCGCGACCCGCTTAAGGTCATATCCTGCGTCGGCGAGATACTGCGCGACAGTCTTTCCAGAGATATCCATGTCTGTTCCGTTGATTTTTACCATTTTTTACCACCTCCGGATACAATCGGAATAAAACAGGAGACAGCGCTCCCTGATCAATGAGATAGCAATAGAAAGATTGATCTGTACGCTATCGTTTTTGGGGCGTGCGAGATATCTTTCCTTAGAATTTTTGTATAGATTAAATATTTAATCTACGTAAATACCCGTAAAAGAAAAGCGGCTTTCATCCCACACGCAAGCATGTTGGGTTTCGCCGCAAATTTATAACTTCCCGTTAAAAATCTTCTTTTACTCAGACATCCCTACGTTGGCATTATCCAAATCAGGTTACCGGTCGAAGGTCGCACCTTCCTCTCAGCCTGTCGTACAAGCTCCCGTCTGTTCAGCTGCTGCAAGTATTATACATTGTTTTTCCCTCGATTGCAAGAGCTTTTGAAAAGAGACAAAAACATGCGGGACCAAAAAAGAAAAAATCTCTCGCGGCGAAGGAAGGGAGCAAGCAGAAAAGGATTGAGATGTACGGCGTCAAGAGGTATAATAAAAAGACATCTGACGGCTGAAACAGGAGGTGTTTTTATGGAAAAAAGACAAAAAATGGCTTTGCCGGATCTGATGCGAAGAGCAGCGCTCTCCTGGCTTGCGGCGGCGGCAGCCGTATCGGTGCAGCTCTGGGCAAAACAGATGACTCTAAAGGATATAACGCAACTGCAGACGATCTCCTTTTTGCAGGTTGTTATCGTCGCCGCAGCGGTATTTTCGGCGCTTTGCCTCGTCTCTTGGAAGAGTACAAAGGACACAAAAAAAATGGAGCGATTCGGAATCTTCGCTGTATTTACCGTTCTGGCGGCAGGCGGACTGGCGGTATCTTTTACGGTTCCGTTTCTGTGCGCCGTAATTTTGGCGGAGGGGATTCTTCTCTTCTACGCGAAGCGCGGGGAAGATCAAACATGCCTGAAGACAGCGCAAAAGGGGAGAAAGCGCACAGCGGCGGCAGCGGCGGCAGCAGCGGCGCTGATCTTCTTCGCCTTTGTCAGCGTGTGGACCGTCTGCCGCGTCCTGACCTACTCGTCGCCGACCTTTGACTTTGGCATCTTTTCTCAGATGTTCCATCACATGAAAACGACCGGGATTCCGAACACGACAGTCGAGAGGGACGGGCTGCTGTCGCACTTTAACGTTCACGTCTCGCCGATCTACTACGCGATTCTGCCGTTTTACTGTCTGTATCCGGAACCGGTGACGCTCCAGGTGATGCAGGCGGCGATCCTCGCCCTGGCAGTGATACCTGCATGGAAGCTGGCGCGGAAATTTGGATGCGGACCGTGGGTCTCGGCGCTGTTTTGCGTGAGTCTGCTGCTGTATCCGGCGTATTCCGGAGGGACGAGCTACGATCTCCATGAGAATGTATTTCTGACGCCTCTGATTTTGTGGCTGTTTTACTCGATCGACACGAAAAAAGGGTGGGGCGTGGCAGTCTTTGGAATCCTGACGCTGATGGTAAAAGAAGACGCGGCAGTTTATGTCGCAGTCATCGCGCTGTGGCTGATGCTGCGCTGCGTCTGCCAAAGGGAGGAGAACCGCAGCTGGGGGCTTAAGGCGGGAGGACTTCTTTTTGCAGGCGCTCTCGTCTGGTTTTTCGCCGTCACCGGATATCTGGCGCAGTACGGCGACGGAGTGATGACAGGGCGCTACAGCAACTTTTTCTATGACGGCTCCGATTCGCTGTTTTCTGTGATTAAGGTGGCAATTCTGTGTCCTCTGAAGGTTCTGTATGAATGCGCCGACAGTGAAAAGCTGCTGTTTTTGGCGCAGACGATGATTCCGCTTTGCGGACTGCCCTTTCTGACAAGAAAATATGAGAGAATGATTTTGCTGATCCCGTATGTGCTGGTCAATCTGATGTCGGACTATACGTACCAGCACGATATCTTCTTTCAGTATACGTACGGTTCCACACCGTGCCTGTTTTATCTGGTTTTAGCCAACTATGCGGACCTTGCGGCAAAAATGAAATCAGCGCTTGTGCGCGTCCTTCCCTTTGCCTGCACCGCCGCGCTGTCGGCTGTATATCTGTGCAGCTTTGTCGTTCCGAAAGCTTTGGCGTATCCGACAAGATATGCGCAGGCAAAAGAGTATTACCAGCAGATCGATCAGATACTGCAGACGGTACCGCAGGAGGCTTCAGCGACGGCTACGACCTTTTACACCGTGCCTCTGTCGGAGCGCGAGATTTTATATGATGTGCGGTACAGTTCTCTGGAACATATTTTAAGCACAGAATATGTGGTGCTGGCGGTTCACGATACGGCAAGCTATACTGCGTATGCGCAGAACGGTGAGAACGGATACGAGAATTTCACCAGGATTCTGGAAGAAAACGGATATGAAATCACAGCGCAGCTCGGCGATACGCTGACGATTTACCGCAGGGAACCGCAGACTTTTTGAATACGGATAAATTTCAAAATACAGGACACACAGCGGGAGCAGGAAAAATCGGTTCGGATTTTTCCTGCTCCCGGCAGTTCACGATATAAAAAATCGATCTGTGTTATGAAACGGACTTTTCATCGCCTGTTTTTTCTGGTACATTTTTTCATCTGCCTCGGAAAATAACTGCGAGACGGAGTTCTTTGACTTTTTGTGGAAGGAGTAGCCATACGCAAGCTCAAGCGGAAAATCCGCCGCAGCGTTGATCTGACTCAGGACAAAGTCGAGCTTTGCCAGGTTTTCTACGATAATCTTTTCCGATACATTCTCCAGAAGAACTACAAACTCATCTCCTCCAATCCGATAGCAGTGACCAAGCTTTTCAAAAATATCCTGGATACATTTGGCGGCAAGCACAATCATCTGGTCGCCTTTTTGATGCCCATAGCGGTCGTTAATCTGTTTTAAATTGTTGATGTCAAATACGATACATCCCCGGTTTTTCTGAAAGACGGCGGATTCCTGATACTGGATAAACGCCGAACGGTTTTTCAGATGCGTCATGGTATCCGTATAGGCCAGCCTGCGATAGACCTCTGCGGAAGCGTTTCTGTTTAGATGGGAGTAAAGACTGCCTAAGGAGGCGCTTAACAGGCAGGAAATAAGGAAAAAAATTCCGAGCCCGTAAAATGCGGAATAGATCGAGACCGGTCTGATGTAAAAAAGAATCAGAGCGATAACGCAAAAAAAGATAAAACCTGTAATTCCTGCGATGATCTTTTTCATCTCCAAATTTCTGTAATTTTGAATTTCCCAGATGCCGACTTTCAACACCATGATAATAGATAGCACAATCAAAATATGGGTAATCAGGAGAGTCTGATATAAATTGAAAATCCGGAACAGATAAGTAAATGTGCAAAAAAAAGTCTGAAAGAGAAAACATCTGGACAGGATCACGATGCTCCTTTTTTTATGAGTCAGCACTTCGCAGAAAAATTTCAGAAAATAGTAGGGCATGATCATAAAGGAGAAAAATGATAAAAAAGTAGTGAAGCCTGTCTTTCCGGTAAAGATCTGCAAAATATCAGAATCGGTGACGATCCAGATTCCGACAAGAAAAATGAAAATGCCAAGATACAGAAAGGTCCTTCTTGTGGCGTCCAGCAGATATCTGGAGAATACATGGCTTACCAGCACAACAGCGCATCCTATCAGAAAGAAAATGCTCCCGAAGAAAACCGCATATAAATTATCTTTGATATATTTTAAAAACAAGGTATCAGCTCCGCCTAAAAAAGCCAAAATAGAAGGATTGTCAGAAGAACTGTTTTTTAAACGGATAGTGAGGTTTTGACCGGCAGCGTCCTGCGGCAGCGGAATCCAGAGGATATTGATGCCTCTTTCTC
This sequence comes from uncultured Eubacteriales bacterium, assembly GCA_963929865.1. Classification (GTDB taxonomy): domain Bacteria; phylum Bacillota; class Clostridia; order Lachnospirales; family Lachnospiraceae; genus JAGZHZ01. Next base: position 110,973 of record CAWVKK010000059.1, read on the forward strand.
TGTAGATATCCTCATAAGAGTAAATTTCCTGATCATCCAGAAGCACCTGAATGGAATACAGATAATTTTCGACCGCAAGGACCAGATCCCGCTCAGACTCGGCGGGAATCTGATAGCGATATTCGCACAAAAGCTTCTCCTGCTCTTTGGTTTTTGACTCCTGCCAGTTATCGTGAAGAGCGGTGAGATTGTCCGAATCCTCCATTTTATTTAAGGGAGCTGCGAAAAAAGATTTGAGCAGCGCGGCGCCGACAAGACTGATCAGCACAAAGAAAAAAATTTTTCTGATCTTGTTTTGCAGATATAATTTCCTCAGAAACATAAATTTGTCTTTCAAATCAAACATTAACTCCTTACCTCTATCAGATAAAAATAAAAATTCATGTCAGATAATCTTCGCATTATGTCAGAAAGAAATATGTCCTACTGTTGATATAAAATATCCTTTTGACCATAGAACGCCGTACTTTGCATAAAATTGTTTCAGCTGCGGAAATGTCTGAAGCAACTCAACGGCGCTTATACTTTTCAGAGTCCTTACGACATCGCATGGAGCAACCGTCTGCGGAACATCTGTGAATATATCGATATGGTCAGGCATCACTTCAAGAGTTTTGACATGATAGCCATAACGATCGCATATGCTGTGCAGGATCTGCTTTAATGCGGATTCCGCATCTTGAGGCAAAACAGAAAATCTGAACGCAGAACACCATATAATATGATACTGTATCCGGCATTTGCAGTGCGAAGCACTGGGATATGCCTCATCGCTCACTGAGTTTTTCCCCAACTGATATTTTTCCTGAATGCCTCTGCGCATTAAGTCAAGAAACGTAATGATTTTGCCCTCCTCAACAGAATAGATGCGCGCCAGGCTTTCCAGCTCTGCTTTCCATTCGCTAGGAATAGAAATATTGATCTGTACGTTATCGCTTTTCGGTCGTGCCATTAAATTTTCCTTTCGATATCTGGGATTCTGAAGTTTTTTCGCCTTTATACAAAGATTATATATTTTGTCTACGCAAATGTCAAGGAAAAGGAAAGCGGCTTTGATGCCGCACAGCCGGCGTGGATTTTCATGGAATTCCCTGAAACGCGCGCCGGTATTCCTGAGGCGTCATGTCGGTCTCCCTCTTAAAAATTTTAGAGAAATATGAGCTGTGGGAAAAACCGCACTGTTCGTGAATTTCACCGATGGATAGCTGTGTCGTTTCAAGAAGAAACCGAGCCTTCTTGATCCGCTCCCCAAGCAGATAATCCTGGAGAGAAACGCCTGTTTCTTTTTTAAAAAGCCGGGAGAGGTAGTTGGGATTCAGAAAAAACTGTCCTGCAAGGCTTTCACGGGAGATGTCCTCACCAAGGTGGCGGGAGAGATACGCTTTTACCTGGTCAGTCACGGTCGTATCGGAAAAGAGTTTTTTCGTCTTCTCAGAAAGGACACAGCATAACGTTACAATCTGCTCCCGGACAGTTTCAGCTGTCACCTGTTCCCGGGACAGCTGGAGGCGTTCGTCTGAAAAGACGGTGTAGGTTTCTCCGGTAGAGACGACGATGGTTTACACCATTGTCATTGAGTAGAAACGGAAGGCATTTTCAGATATAAAAGTTGAACGTACTTCAAATGTATGGTATCTGTCTTTGATATCAGACATTAAAAAATAGCGTTAGTTTATAAAGAATCAGCAGAACGGATGTATTTTCATGACAGCGGTTTTGCTGATTCTTGCATTTAACGGATCAAAGAGAGAACGTGAGAACACTCCTTTTTTGCAGATGAAAGAGAGCCGGGAATATGATATGATTATGACAAAATGAAAAAATGACAGGGGGATTTCAATGTGCGAAAAATAAAAAGATGGGAGACGATGGCGGCACCCTCCTACTATAAGAAATTTCGCTGCGCCGCATCGGAATGCAGGGATACCTGCTGTCAGGGATGGCAGATTTCGATCGACGCGCAAAGCTGGAAGCGGTATGTTCGCCTGAGTAAGGCGCAGAGGAGACGGGACGGACGGGGGACAGACGAGAGAGTGTGCGGACCGTGGATCAAAAAAGGACTCGATTTCAGAAAACATGCTTTTGCGATGGAGGATGGAAAGTGCGCGTTTTTAGACAAAAATTTGCTGTGCAGGCTGCAAAAGACAGGGGGACAAAAGCTTTTGTGCGACACATGCAGGCGCTATCCAAGACATATGGAAGCTTACGGCGGATTGAAAGAGTTCAGTCTCTCCCTTTCCTGCCCGGAGGCGGCCAAAATGATTCTGGCGCAGCGTGGAAGGATGCGCTTTGACTGCGTCAAAAGAGAATGCCGTACTGTGGACAAAAAGGGCGCAGGAAGGAGAAGAGGAGAGAAAAAAATGCTGAAAATGCTTTTAAAACAGAGAAAACAGCTTTTCTCAATTCTTCAGAATCCCTCACTGTCTCTAAAAAACAGAATCGCTGAAATCTTAGCGGCCGCGCAGCAGGAGCAGGCGGCTTTAAGAGGGCACAAGGCGTCCGGCAGGAGAGAGAAAATAGTGTGCCAGGAGGACGAAAAGCGCCAAAAAGAACAGCGGTACGTTTTCATGGCAAGCTGCCTCGAAGCCTTCGGACAGCTGGAACCGATTCAAAAAGAATGGAAGAGACAGATGCAGGCGGAATGGAACATGCTGTACGCGGACGGGTTCGAGCAATACGAACACAAGACAGAGGATTTTAAGCGGCACGGTCAGGAGATCGAGACGATCGGTGAAAAGATTTTAGCGTATTTTTTGTATGTCTATTTTCTGGGAGGAATGTATGACGGACAGATTGAGTCGAAAGTAAAGTTCGCCGTCTTAAGCTGGCTCGTGATACGGGAATGGGCGATGGCGCGAAAGGAAAAAAAGGGAAGCATCTCTTTAGATGACTGGATTGAACTGTCCAGCCATTATTCCAGAGAGGTCGAGCATTCCGACGAAAATCTGGAGATGCTTGAGAGAATGGCACAAGAGCATCCCCTGTTTCAGAGCGAAAAAATTGTTTGCGCATTGTGACAAGCGTTTACCGGGAAGACTCCAGACTTGCCTTCAAGCGGTAATCCTTCGGGGTGCATCCGTAGTACGAACGGAACATTTCCGAGTAATAGCTTAAATGGTTAAAGCCGCACGAAAAGGCGATCTCCGTGATCGGAGTGTTGGTCTGCACAAGCAGGTACGGGCTGACTTTGAGGCGGTAAGTGTTGAGAAATTCGATCGGAGTGTGATTGAGATATTTCTTGAAAATCTGGCAGCACTTGCTGCGGCACACTCCTCCGGAAGAAGCAATTTCGTCTAAAGTCAGCCGGGAGGCATAATTTTGATAGCTATAAATGAGCAAATTAAAAAACTGCACAATGCCCCTATGCTATTAAAGTCATGACTTCCTCAAAAAGGATGTGTCTGGCCCCA
>CAWVKK010000060.1:0-48313 GCA_963929865.1 uncultured Eubacteriales bacterium
TGAGCGCTCCGTCACCGTTTCTGTTCAGAAAGCTGCCGCTTCCATCGACGTCAGCGGCATGACGCTTTCCTACACCTACTCCGGCGAGCCGTTCGCTGTAAACTCCGGCGCTGTCTTGAATCACTCTGAGGCGGAACTCTCCTACTCGATCGACTCTGTCACGACAGTAGGAACGTACACTGTCACGGTTTCCGCTCCGGAAACTGACAATTACCTCGCCGCATCCGCGGACGTCACCGTCACTGTGGACAAAGCGCAGGCTCCGGAAATTATGTGGCCGAGCGCCAGCCCGATCACATATGGACAGACTCTCTCTGACAGTGCGCTGACAGAAGGAAGTACCGAGTACGGAACATTTGCATGGGCAGATACGGCGGTCATGCCGCAGGCTGGAACTTCCTCCTATGAAGTGATCTTTACTCCTTCCGACACGGAAAACTATGACTGGGCAGAAACAGAATACCGCTCTGAAGTCTCCGTAGAGGTTGCAAAGAAGGATGCCACCGTCACGGCTGAGAATACAGGAAAGATCTTCACCGCTCCTGACCCTGACCTGACCGCTGTCACAGAGGGCGTCTTAGACGGAGATTCCATCTCCTACACGCTTTCCAGAGCAGAGGGAGAGGTTGCCGGTACTTACGATATCATCGTAGAGGCTGTCGATCATCCGAATTATAACATTAAAACAGTAAACGGCGTCTTCACCATCAGTTCCAAGCCGCTGTTTTCCATGAATATATCCACATCCTGCACGATAGGATGCGATCCGGAAACCAAGAAGCAGACCGTTGCGGTTGCATTGACTGACGGCGGCGCTCCTCTGGCAGAAGGAACCGATTATGAGGTAAGCTACACCGAAGCTTCCGAAGAGCAGCCTGCTTCTATTGTCATCACCGGTCTTGGCAACTATACCGGAGAGCAGGATTACACCGGCTTTATGCTGAACCGCTCCGATGAGCTGTGCTCCTTTATCTCCTCTGTCATCTTAGACGAAGAGACCCAGCAGCCTACTCTGAGCCTTCAGACTTTCAGCAATCGCGATGAGAAGGGCGAAGAAGTTCTCGACCAGTACGGAGATCCGGTATACTCTCAGCACAATCTGACTTTAAGCCGTGAATTCCTTGACACGCTGAAGGCACAGGGCATCGCGCAGATCGCATTCCAGGTAAAAGAAGCAACCCTGATCATTCCTCTGGAATCTCTGACCGAGGACAGCTACCTTGTCCGCCTTGCTCCGATGAACTATGAGGATATGACCTGGAGAGAATATGTCATTCTCGATGAGTATGTTGAATTGTCAACCGCTTACCGTTTCCGCATCACAAGACCTGCAACGGAAGAAGAGCTTGCGCAGGCTCAGGCAGCTTCTGCCGCTGACGCTTCTGCGGCTGATCCGAACGAAGACGAAAACGCTGTGACGGAAGTCGATGTGACCGATCAGATCACAGGTTTGAAGGTTCGGATTCCAAAATCAGAGGAAGACAAAAAGGCAGCGGATGAAGGCACAGAGCTTGCACAGCGCAAGGTTCTCGTTGTCCTCAGAAATGTCGCCGACTTTGACGAGGCAAGAGCTGAGCTTTCTGTCATCTCATCCGACGATTACTATGAGACCTCTCTGACCGGAAGCGGTATGCTCTGCCTGGTTCATGACCGCCCGGAAAATCAGTAGGATGTTCATCCGGTTTTGTTCCGCGTTAAAATAGCCGCGGGCTGATAAAAGCCGATAAAAAAACGGACCGCACACACTTTTCTTTCGTGTGTGCGGTCCGTTTTTTATCGGGAAAGCTTCCCCAAACTTTTTCTTAGCTGACGGCAACTGAATAAATCTTGTTTACCGTATCGTCTGATGAGAGCGCCTCGGCATTGTTCAAGAAGATGATATCCGTCACATTGTTGCTGATCGCCAGGTAGGACAGGCTTCCCTCGTAATAGCGGTAGTCGATTACATAGATGTCCTGATAGTGGTCAACCAAAAACGGTACAAATGCGTTTCCATACGATTCCTTCACCACAATGCACGCGCTTCCGTCCGTAATCTGCGGATTGTGAATTTCTTCATACGGCTGATCTCCGCCGATGAAGCACATGTATTTTGAGTTTTCATCGTACTGTGTCGCGTCTGAAATAATATTCCACTGATATTCCAGTCCGTCATAGCTGATATACGTCATATCGTTCGTTCCGTTCGGAACATAGGCGATTACGGTGTCAGGATTCGTTCTCAGCGCCTCCGCCTGATTGCTGCTCGCGTAGAATGTTCCCAGGAATCCCGGGAATTCCAGTTTCTGGAACTGGTCAAGTGTGTGAGCTGTGATTCCTTTCTTTGCAGCAAATTCCGTATACGTATAGTAAGCTCCAAGGGCAGTCCAGTGATGATCCGTACCGAAATATAGATATTCGCTGTTATGGGATCTGAGCGTCTCATACGGATTTACAACCTGCACGCCGTCTGTCATTTTTTTCTCAATATACTGGAACGCATCTCCCTGGTTGCTGGAATACAGCTCCTCTTGCAGCTGATCGTCCAGATTAACCCCTATGCTCGTCGGAGCGAGGATATCATAGACTGTGATTCCATTTGGAGCGAGGATTGCCGAGCATGTGCTGATCGCCTGCGCGTATGTATCCGCCGCTGTCTGATTGAAGTAGTAGACGCTGAATGCCCGGTTGTCCGCCACATATACGGTTCCAAAGGTTTCTCCTTCCTCGTGGATCGTTCCGTCTTTCTGGGGCTCCGTTTCCGTCTGCTGTTCTGTCTGCGGCTGCGTCTCTGACTCTGTCTGGCTCTGATCCTGCGTCTCTGCCTGTGAGCTGCTGTCTGTCTGCGGCTCTGTCTCCGGGTCGGCTGTCTGCGGCTCGCTGCCTGTCTGCGTTTCACCGTTGGCTTCCGAATCCGGCTGGGATGCCCCGTTTGCTGTAACGTTCGAGACGTCTACACTCTCCACGCTGTCGAGATCGGGTATCTCGTCTCCTTTTTTCATATCTCCGTAAATCTGCTGCTCATTTAATCCGTAAAGCGATGTCACCATCTCGTTCCCGGAGATCAGCTGATCCCTCATCGGAAACGTGTCGGCAAACCACACGGAGATATCCGAGGTGTACGTCCCGTCGAGAAAATCCTCTACGGAGAACTCCGGAAATGTGGTCAGATTTCGTTTCTCCACCGATGAGACTGTCGGGCGGATCGGTATGATCAGACCGACAACCGTCATCAGAATCAGACAAAACAGCGGCACCAGAATTCTAAGCGCCATATATTTTTTCTTGACCTGTTTTCTTTTTCTTAAGAACTCTTTCTTATCCATCAGCTTTTGTTTCACCCTTTCTTATCTGAAATGTAAATACTCCGGTATATTTTAGAACTGAAATTATAAAAATGGATGATAGCTGCTTCCAGCCATCGCCATCGTCGATAAAATCAGCAAAAAGATTGGAAAAATCAACTGTGCGATATACAGAAGATGCGGAATTGCAAATCTTCTTCTGCAAAACAGCGCAAACTTTTCCGCCGCCATTTTAGGAAGAGGCGTGGATCCCAGGATTACAGCGATGATAAAGAAGATATTGCTCCGCAGCACGATCATCACCTGCATACTGGAAAATCCGTTTCCGTTCAGTCCAAACAGTCCCCGAAGCGCTGTTCCTATCATGCCTAAATCGGTAAACCGGAATAAAATCCATCCGAAGAAAACGACAAACAGCAGATAGATATGCTGAATCACCCTCGGAATATGTTTAAATTTATCGAGCAGGAAGGCTTTTTCTAAAACCAGGAAGCAGAAGAAATACAGCCCCCAGAAAATGTAGTTCCAGCTTGCGCCATGCCACATTCCTGTCAGAAACCATACGATAAACAAGTTCAGATACTGCCTTGCTTTTCCTTTTCTGTTTCCTCCAAGCGGTATATAAACGTAATCGCGGAAAAATGTACTCAGAGAAATATGCCATCTTCTCCAGAACTCTGTCACAGAGTTCGCCACATACGGATAATTGAAGTTTTCGTGGTAGTGAAATCCGACCATTTTTCCCATTCCGATCGCCATGTCCGAATATGCGGCAAAATCCAGATATATCTGGAACATATAGCATAAAATGCCTAACCAGACGCCAAGCGCCGGCGTCGACTCCAGCGTTGCAAGATCCATAGGCGCCAGTCTGTCTGCAAGTGCTCCCACTCCGTCGGCGAGAATGAGCTTCTTGGCAAGTCCTACCATAAAGCGCGAGATCCCTTCCGCCATCTCCGTCATCTTGATTCTTCTGCGGTCAATCTCCTCCGCCACATGCTGGTAGCGCACAATCGGTCCTGCGATACATTGATGAAATAAACTCGAATATAAAAGCAGCTTCCAATAATAGGGCTGCGCGGGAACTTCCTCTCTGTATACATCCACCACATAGGACAGCAGCTGGAAGGTGTAAAAAGAAATTCCTATCGGAAGGACAATCGTCGGTATTGCTTTCGGGAATCCGGTAATTCCCTGCAAAATTTCAAGGAAAAATCCTGTGTATTTAAAATATCCCAAAATGGCAAGCATCAGGACAACCGTTGCCGTCAAAATCAATTTTCTGATTTTCTCCTCATTTTCCCGGTCAATCAAGAGTCCGCCCGCCCAGCAGATCGCTGTCATGACAAGCAGAATCAGCAAAAATTTTGGTCCGCCCCAGCTGTAAAAAATCAGGGAGGCGACCAGCAAAGAAATGTTCTTCTGCTTTGTCGTCCGACATAAAAAATAGACAATCAGACTGATGGGCAGAAAGAAAAATACAAAAATCATACTTGAAAAAACCATTTGTTATTCCCGCCTGTTCTTTTAATATTTTTTAACTGTTCTTTTTTTGAAAATCTCTGAAACAGCTATGATCATTTTTCATCAATTTTTAGCCGTATTTCGCGTTCTTTTTCATTATCGCACATTCTTTTTAAAATTGCATCCCTCATTTTTCTTTTTTTCTGCAAAATTTTTCATCTGTTTTTTTCCTTTTCTCAGTCATTTTGACAAATAAGCCGAAAATCCCGCTAAAGGCTTTCTGCCTCGCGCCGCATCTCCGTTCCCCATCCGTGTATGGAAAACAAAAAGAGAACTGACATGCGCCATATTTCACACGCCAGTTCTCCTGTCAAATCCCGTTTATTCTTCTGCTTGTGATGACGTTGCATCCGCCTCGGACGCCTGAGATGACGTCGCGTCTGCCGGCGTCGTCTCTTCCTCCTCAATTGAGACGATTGTCATAGTGTCTTTAAAATCGATATGATTGAGCACTCTCTCTTCTACGCTGATCTCGGCTTCTTCCTGCCATCCCTCCAGCGCTGCAGAAAACGCGTCTGACTGGCGCTGCGCAATGATCTCCTCTTTCTTCGCATCCGTCGCATCGCGGTCAAGCACTTCTGTCAGCTGCACCACATAGTATCCGCTGTCGGTCTCTACCAGCTCCTGTGCCACTTCTCCTTTTTCTGCCAGAGCGTCTGCTGCTTCTTTTACCTGTTCATCCAAAGACGTCTCCGTATCGTCGACTCCATATGTGGTGTAAGTCGGCGTCACGCTGCTGTCCACTTCAGCCAGCGCTTCCGTCATATCTTTTCCGTCTTTTACTTCGTCGAGAACCTGCTGAGCCTTTTCTTTTGCCTGTGTCTGCGCATCTGCCGCCGTCGCGTCAGCGCTGCTTGCATCTGCCGCCGTCGCTTCTTCCTGATCTGCAATGCTGAAAAATGCGGTGGTAACGCCTCTTTGCGCCGCCTCCTCGTCGGAGACGTCTGTGTCCGCCGTATCATAAATTGCCTGCTGCATCTTTAATGAGATGGTATTCAGTTCCAGCATCCGGACAACCGTCTCCTTATCTGCCGTCATCTCATCGAGCGTCTCCTGTGAGTTTGCCTCAAGGAACTCATCCGCCGCCGCCTCAATGGCCTGCGTCTCCTCATCCGTGAGCGCCACGCCGTATTCTTCCATGTGATCCTCCAGCAGATACATCTGTTCCAGTGAGCTCATAATATTGTCCTTGACATTTTCTCCCAGCGTCGTCACGCCGTCAGAAGTCTGCTGCCAAATGCTCACGCTGCTGTCTACTCCCAGATATTCTCCGTACATCGCGTAGAACTGCTCATACTGCGCCTGTGTATACCGCACCATGAAATTCACAAGTCCGTATGGGATCTCGTCCCCATCCACTGTAGCCGCCACAGAATCCGGCTCTATTTTTCCGCTGCATCCTGTCAAAGCGGACGCTGTCACACAGAAACATACTCCTGCTACCGCAAGTTTTTTTGTAAATCGTTTCATCTTTTCCTCCTCAGACCGTTTTTTATCTCTGCCGGTCTTCTCATCATTTTTTTCTATTATAATCTTTTTTCATAATGCGGGCAAGCTTTTCCTTTCTTTTGCACACAATTTACACAATTACTGAAGCTGGGCTATCTTTTCTATCAGTTCCTGCGTCAGCTGTACGATCTCTCTCTTTTCTCTTGCGTTCTTGGCAGGTCTTTGATATAGAAAGTAAGGATTTGCCTCTATCACAAATTTCATTCTCCCTCTGCTCTCTTTTATCAGAGCGTCAATCTTTCCCGCGTTAATTTTAGCGCGCTCAAACATGGTCAGCCGAATCGTGTCCCCCTTCTGCGAGATCTCTGTGATATACGCGCTGTGTGCCTTTGCCTTCAGCAGCGCTACTGACAGAAGGTTCTGAACGGATCTGGGCATCTCCCCGAATCGGTCGATCAGTTCTTCTGTCATATCGTCGTACTCTTCCTCCGATTCGATCGCCGCAATTCTTTTGTATAAATCTAATTTCTGATATTCATTGCGTATATAGCGATCCGGAATATAGGCGTCGATATCAAGATCAACCGCCGTCTCATACGCTTCTCCCGGCTGCGTCTCCCCTTTATATTCTCTTACTGCTTCATTGAGCATTTTGCAGTACAGATCATATCCCACCGCTTCCATATTTCCGTGCTGCTGAGCGCCGAGAAGATTGCCTGTGCCTCTGATTTCCAGATCCCGCATCGCGATTTTAAATCCAGATCCAAGGTCTGAGAATTCCCGGATGGCAGACAGTCTCTTCTCTGCGACTTCTTTTAAGACTTTATTTCTTCTGTACATCAAAAACGCGTACGCTGTTCTGTTGGAACGGCCGACGCGTCCGCGCAGCTGGTAAAGCTGTGAAAGTCCGAGCGTGTCTGCATCGTGAATGATCATGGTGTTGACGTTTGGAATGTCCAGCCCCGTCTCGATGATCGTTGTCGAGACGAGCACATCGATCTCTCCGTTGATAAATTCATACATGATCTTCTCAAGCTCCCGTTCCTTCATCTGACCGTGCGCAAAAGCCACCCTCGCATCGGGAACCAGCTTTGCGATCGTATTTGTCATCTCCGCAATGGTATTGACACGGTTATAGACGTAATACACCTGCCCTCCTCTTGCCAGCTCACGGCTGATTGCCTCTCTTACCATCTCTTCATTGTACTCCATCACGTACGTCTGAATCGGCATCCGGTCAATCGGCGGTTCTTCCAGAACGCACATATCGCGGATTCCGATCAGGCTCATGTGGAGCGTTCTTGGGATCGGAGTCGCCGTCAGAGTCAGAACATCCACCGTTGTCTTTAATTTTTTTATTTTTTCTTTATCCGCAACGCCAAACCGCTGCTCCTCATCTATAATCAAAAGTCCCAGATCTCTGTACTGCACGTCCTTTGACAGAATCCGGTGCGTGCCGATCACAATATCCACCAGTCCTTTTTTCAAATCCGTCAGCGTTTTCTTCTGCTCGGCCGGCGTCCGAAACCGGCACAGCAGATCGACGCGGACTGGAAAATCTTTCATTCTCTGTGAAAAAGTATTGTAGTGCTGCTGCGCCAAAATGGTCGTCGGAACGAGATAGACGACCTGTTTGCTCTCCTGAACCGCTTTAAACGCCGCGCGGATTGCAATCTCGGTCTTTCCGTACCCCACATCGCCGCATATAAGCCGGTCCATAATCTTAGGGCTCTCCATGTCTTTCTTTGTCGCCTCTATCGCCTCTGTCTGATCCTCCGTCTCCTCATACGGAAACATTTCTTCAAACTCGCTCTGCCAGACAGTATCCTTTCCATAGCAAAATCCTTTGTTCTGCTGTCTCTTCGCATACAGCTCCACCAGATCCTTCGCCATATCCTCAACCGCTTTTTTGACCTTTTTCTTTGTCTTATGCCATTCCTGCGTGCCCAGTTTATTCAGCTTCGGAGCCTTTGCGTCCGCCCCTGCATATTTCTGGATCAGATCAAGCTGAGTAGCCGGAATGTAAAGGCTGCTTCCGTCGGCGTATTCCAGCTTCATATAGTCCTTCGTCACTTTGTCTACTTCAATTTTTTCAATTCCCCGGTAAATTCCCAGTCCGTGGTTTTCGTGGACGACATAGTCCCCGGCGTTCAGTTCCGAAAAGCTCTGGATTTTCCGCCCTTCATACGTTTTCTGGCGTCTCTTTTTCTTTTTTTCCTTTCCAAAAATACCGCTCTCTGAGAGGATGGCGAAGCGGATCATCGGATACTCATACCCTCCGGCGCTTTTGCCGTAAATCACTAAAATTTCTCCCGGCAGAATTTCCCTTTCTTCCTCTTCTGTGTAGACGCTGTTCAGTCCATTGTCCCTGAAATCTTGCGCGAGACGCTTTGCCCTTGTCCGGGAGCCTGACAGGACAATCACCTTGTATTTTTCTTTTTTCCATCGCTGCAGATCCTTGACCAGAAGTTCAAAACTGCCGTTATAGCTGCTGATCGATCTGACGTCCACATGGAAATGGTCAGAGACAAAAAAAGAACTGCGTATCTGTTCCAAGGTGCAAAGACCCGCGCAGTTTCTGCTGTCAAGCTTTGCCGTGATCTCCCCTATCCCGTACAGGACCTGCGCCTGTGTCGGCAGCACGTATCCCCCCTCCAGACGGTTCGCCATACTCTCGCGAAATTCCAGCTCTACTGCCTCTCCCTGGCGGCGGACATGCTCCGGCTCATCCAGAAAGAAAACGGTGTCCTCATCGTCAAAGTAATCCAAAAAAGAAACGGTCTTCGGGTAAAAATATCTCACATAGCTTTCCAGCCCCATTGTTCTGTTAAACTGCTCCAGCTGTTCCCTTGCCTCTAGCGTCCTCTGCCTCAGGTTATACGCTTCCTGTGTCTTTTTTTCTTCCCGGAGCTTTTTCTCTAATTTTTTTTCCTCTTCTTCTATCTTGCGGATTCCCTCTTCTATCCGCTCCTGTTTCACTGTCATCTCTGCGGCTGGATAGATAACGACTCTGTCGAGATTTTCTATTGACCTCTGTGAGACTGCGTCAAAGCTTCTGATGGAATCGACCTGCGTATCCCAAAGCTCTACCCTCACGGGATTTTCCTCCGTCAGAGGAAAGATGTCCAGAATTCCTCCTCTGACGGCAAACTGTCCAGACGTCTCCACCTGGGAGGTTTTTTCATATCCCAGCTCTGTCAGCCGTTTTTTCATGGTCTCCAGGTCAATTTCACTTTCTGGGACAATCTCAAATACGTCTTTTGCAAATTCTTCAAGGGGAACCAGATGATCCATGCAGCCTGCCATCGTTGTGACAACAGTCAGCTCAGGCTTTTCCAGCAGAGCTTTTAAGACAGAAATTCTCTGTTTCTCAATGAGGTTTCCGTGGATATCCGCGCTGTAAAACATCAGATCTCTCGCCGGGTAAAATACGGCATCCCCATCAAAGGTGCGGTAGTCCTCATACAGCTCCTTTGCCTTTTTTTCGCTGCCCGCCAAAATGACCCGGTGCTTCTTTTCCTTTCCTGCCGCATAGATCAGATGGCATTTCTGGGAATCGAGACACCCTGAAATCTCTATCATTCCGTGATTTTCTCTGATTTTTTCTTTTATGTTCTGAAATTCATTCAGCTGCTCCAGTGGATGAATAAAGGCTTTCACATTTTACACCTTCCTGTTATATGCGTTCATTGCCGCTTCCATTCCATCGGTCATTATCATCACCGCAGCCTCAGCCGCGCGCTCTAAGGCATGATCGATCTGTTCTCTTTCTTCTCTTGAAAATCTTCCCAGCACATAGTCGGCGAGATCCCATCCGGCAGGTTTTTCGCCCACGCCGACTTTGATTCTTTTAAACTCCTGCCCTCCAAGATGGGCGATAATATTTTTAATCCCGTTGTGTCCTCCCGCGCTGCCTTTGCTTCTGAGCCGGATCTGTCCCGGTTCCAGGCTGATGTCGTCGTAAATGACAATGAGTTCCTCTTTTTCGTCAATTTTAAAATAGTCGATCAGCTCTCTAATGCTCTCTCCGCTTAAATTCATGTACGTCTGCGGCTTGGCGAGAATCACTTTTTGTCCTTGTATCATTCCTTTTCCGTACAGCGCTTTATATTTTTTATTGTCAACAGAAATTCCATATTTTTCCGCAAGCACATCCACCGCGTCAAATCCTACGTTGTGTCTTGTCCTTGCATATTGGCTTGTCGGATTTCCCAGTCCTGCAATCAGATACATACTTCCCATTCCTTTCTGACTCTGTGTTGTGTTTCATTCCGGACTATTGTATCCGAAAATCCATTTCCTGTAAAGCGGACATTCGGGCCGCGTTTTTATTTGCATTCCTTTTTCGGCAGAATCTGGCGGAAATAATCGCGCATTTCCCCCACGGTCATGCCCGTCGATTTTTTAAATACCTTGTAAAAGTAGTTGGAATTGCTGTATCCGACATTTCTGCCGATATCCTTTACTGTCTCGTCGCCTTGCCGGATCAAAAACAGCGCGTGGCGGATACGGATCTCGGTTAAAAGGTCGATAAAATTTTGTTTCAGCTGCTGTTTGATCAGCCTGCTCAGGTAAAAGGAGCTGATCCCTATCTTTTCCGCTATCTCGTCCAGGGAGAGATCCTGCTGATAATTCTTTTCTATATACAGCATCGCTTCCTCCACATAGGCGTTTTGTTCTTTTTTTGATTTCAGTCTCTCCGCAAACACCTCCAGCCATCCGACAATCTTTTCGCACAGCTCCGGCAGCGTATGGCACTCCTGCATTTCCTGCATTGCCTTGATGCTGGAAAACGGAAGCGCGGACAGCCCATATTTGCTTTTGAGCGTGTCGTATACGGAAAGAAGCAGATTCAGGCTTGCCACCTCTGCCGTGGACATCGAGTATTGTTCTTCCTCCATGCGTCCTAGAAACAGCTGAACCTGATTTTTCATCTCTTCCTTCCGACCAGTCCGCTTCATAATCTCGCTCGTGATTTTTTCCAGAAACGTATCGATCGGGATCGTCGGATACGCTTTTACATGCGGCTCCTCAAAAAATCTCACCGCCTCTTCTTTCCCGTGAAGCGCCAGATTGCATTCCCGGAATGCTTCGAACATTCTTGAAAATTCTTCCTTCCACTGACTGAATCCAAACCGGACCGCGATTTTTAGTTTTCTGTGGATCTCCTCTTTCACGACGCAGGCAATGTTTCTCGCCCACGACTGGTAATTTTCCTTCGTCACCTTAGCGCCCGGGATCAGATACAGATACAGCGCGTCCTGATACGGCTTTGTCTGAAATTGGCAAAATGCCTGCAGCTCCTCCTCCACGATTTTTTTTATCTCCGGCATACATTTGGCAGGATCTAAGATTTCCTCCGACGAGACAGGCACAATCGCGCCCAGAATTCCTCCCTGATACGGTTCCGACAGAGTTTGGCTGTAAATCTGAAAGCTCTCCTCATTGGGCTGTCCTAGAATAATGGAAGACATAATGTCGTCCCCTACTGCTTTTTTCATCCGCTCCATCATCTGGCTTGTCTCCTGAAAGATGCGGGAATGGCGGCGTTCCTCGTCGATGACGGCGATAACCCGGTTTAAAGTGTCAATAAAATTCTGATGCTCGATGGGCTTTAATAAATATCCCGAAGCGCCGAGCGTCAGCGCTTCCTGGATATACTCAAAGTCATTATATGCGGTGTTGATAATGATTTTCATGGAAAATGATTTCAGCCGCAAAATTTTTAGGGCTTCCAGCCCTGTAAGCCCCGGCATATTGATGTCTACAATCGCGATATCCGGGCGATATTTTTCTACGCTTTTTAAAAAGTCAATCCCATTGAGCGCGCTGGGAAGCAGCTCGATATTGGGAAAGTGGTTCTGAATCCGCATTTCCAGCCCGCGGCATTCAATCGCTTCATCATCCGCAATGATCAGAGAATACATAGTCATGACCGCCTTTCTGTAGGTTGATAGGGAAGAATTATTTTTATTTCTGTCCACTCCTTCTGCCTGCTTGAAATCTGGAACTGCGCCTTGTTGTCGTAGAGAATCTCAAGCCTCATATACACGTTTGCCAGTCCTACCTTCTGCGTCTGTCTCTCCTCGCAGTGGAGTTCTTTTTGCAGCTCCTCGACTTTTTCGGGCGGTATCCCCAGACCATTGTCCCCGATCGAGATAATGCCCTGGCTGTTCTCTTCGTCGTAGACAGTCTTGATCTGAATTTTTCCGTCCTTCGTGTAAGATCCGACTCCGTGAGTGATGGCGTTTTCCACAAGAGGCTGCAAAATCAGGCAGGGAATCTGGATCTGGTGAAACCGTTCGTCTAACTCAAATTCAAATTCAATCCGTTCTCCAAATCGCTGCTCCTGCAGGTAAATATAATTTCCAAGCATACTCAGCTCCCTGGCCAGCGTCACCGATTTTCCCATAAAATCCAGGCTGTAGCGCAGAAGCTCCGCCGTCTTTCCCAGAAGAAAGACGGTCGTCTCAGAGTCTCCCATATATGCCGTCTGCGCGATCATATTGAGCGTGTTAAATAAAAAATGAGGATTGATCTGCATCTGCAGCGCCTTGAGTTCGCTGCTCTTTAAGAGATTGTTGATTTTTAAGTTTTCCAGCTCTTTCTCATGGAGCGTCACCTTTGCGCTTGCATTTTCTTTGATTTCTCTGATATAAATACGGATCTGCTCAATCATGGTGTTAAACGCGTTGACCAGAATTGTAATCTCATTGTTTTCCCTGTCCAGAGCCGGAATGCGCTCAAAGTCATTGATCTTCCCGTCCAGAATCATTTCTGCCGACTGCGTCAGCGTGTGAATCGGCTGCACGATCTGATCCGTCAATTTTTTTGCGAACCGGATCCCTGTAAAAAGCAGCCCAATCAGCGCTGTGCCAAGCAGAGCTGCGTAGACATACGTTTTGTGACGCAGACTTTCCTGAATCTGTCTTGTATTTTCCAGCACAGTCAGATGAAGGCTTTTGAAGTCGGAATAGAGGATCTCGTAAATCTCCTGCATTTCCAGATAAATATTGTTTACCTTAGACAGAAGAGTCGTGTTAAACTGGTCTTGATTTAATGCGTTCATCTGAATGCTCATCGAAGAGAACAGGGTCTCATAGCTGTCCATCATTTCCCGGATATCGTACAGATTTCTGTAATAATATTCGTCGATTTTTCTCTCCTTCAGCCCGTCGACCAGCTGGTCAAGCTCCCCAAACTCCTGGAAAATCTGTCCGGTCTCTACAGACAGGTTATCCTGCCAGTAAGAAGAGATATCCATGTTGAGCTGATCGAGCTTCAGATAGAACTGATTCAGGCTCAGGCTCTGTTCAATCGTTATGTCATATTGTTTCGTCGCCACGATGTGAAAGCACAGTGTGCATAATGTGAACAGCACTCCAACTGTCAGCGCCATATAAAAATACTGTGTCAGCCGATATTTTGTCGTGTGCTTTTCTGAATGATTTAATACGTATTCCATATTACATCTCCGCCTTTATAATCATAAATCTGATCTAAATTTTCTTTTTTTACGCTCTGCACGTTTGTGTAGATGACAGACTCCAGGTTGATCTGACCGTGAAGATACTGGTCGAGATATTCTACCGCCTTTCTTCCCATTGTGTAAGGATCCTGCTGAATCGTAGCGTACACTTTTCCTTCTTTTAAATTTTCCACCGTTTCTTCTGTCATGTCAAACGTCACGACTTTCAGCTCTTCATATCCTGCGTTTTCTTCTCTCAGAAGCTGGTTCATCGCGCTTGAGGCATATCCCTCAGAGCAGAAGACAGCGTCGATCTGCGGATATTCCTCCAGAAGGTTTACGATCTGTTCTTTCATCACCATATAGTTCAGATCTCCTTTCATCGCGGTCACAATCTCCATCTCCGGATACTGTGCGATCACCGACTTAAAGCCTTCTATTCTTTCCTGCTGGTTTACGGATGACTGTTCATTTCCTATAATGGCAACTTTCCCTTTTCCGTCTGTCGCTTCTGCGATGTCTTTTCCGGCAAGGCATCCAGCCTGGAAATTGTCTGTCCCGATATAGCACAGACGGCTGCTCTCTTCTATGTCGCAGTCGATCAGCACGACTGGAATTCCCTTTTCGCTCGCCATCTCCATCGCCTCCTCAAATTCCTGTGAATTTTCAATCCCCGCTGTGATGATCGCATCTGCCTGAGAATAGATAGCGCTTTTAATATATCGTATCTGCTCTTTTGCGTCCGATTCCAAAAATCCAATGCATTTTACATTCATTCCATACTCCTCCCCGGCGTCCAGAATTCCGGTTGCCGCGATTCCCCAGTAGCCCGTATTGGCGAAGGGGGAGACGAATGTCAGTCTCACTCCCATCTCTTCCTCATACGTCGACAGCCCGGTATCGGAAGAGAGGAGGACTAAAAAGGCTGTCAAAAAAATCCCCAAAATAGCGATTACTGTTTTTTTCATTTCACCCCTGTCCTTTCTTTTTCAGAAATCAGATTTATTTTATCACGAATCTTTCTTTTCTACTACTTTTTCTCGGATTGATGTCAGGACAAAAAAATGGAGACTGCCTATTTGAACAGTCTCCATTTTCTATCTTGTCTATGTCTTTTTATTTTTTTACTGCCGCCCTGTTAAGAGGCAGTATACGCGCCCGCTCTTATTTTGTCTGTGCAGCCAGCCACTCTAACATAGAAACGGTCTCGCCGTTGATTCTTGCTGTTACTTCATTGTTATATACGTACAGCCATGACCAGTGTCCGTTGTATTCATGCGGCTGATCGTTTTCCTGTCTGTATAATCCTGTTGTGTCCACTACGTTCGGGAAGAAGGTCAGATGAACGTTTTCAGAACCTGCTTCACGGATACGTGTATAGGTCGGCAGTGTATACAGAACCGGATCAAGCGTCGTATCGGTAGCTGCTGTTACGAACCAGATATTCTGATCTTTGTAGGTATCGATGTCTTCGTCAGAAATTAAAGTATCTGCAAGTCCCTCGCATACCGGGTATGCTGCTGCGAAGTAGTCCGGATATTCTCTCATCAGAACCATTGTCATGTAACCGCCGTTTGAGCATCCTCCCACATAAATACGATTCTCATCAATGCCCGGGTTCTGTGCCACATAGTCCTGAATCAGTTCCATTAAGCCTTCGGTATAAACAGATGTTCCGTCAGTTGTTCCGCTTTCGCCTTCCATCCATTTCGTCGGTGACTGCGGAACTAATACGTAAGCTCCTCCGAAGATCTCCTGGATTTCATCGGATGCAAAGTTCACTGCTTTGTTTGCTGACAGAGGAATCGTTGCGTCTGATCCGCCCTCTCCGCCGCCGTGCAGCCAGATAATCAGCGGATGCTTTTCGCTTGTATCTTCTGGTTTGTAGTCAGCGATTGCGAAATCGATTCCGTCATATGTTCCTTCGCTGATGTTGAAGTCGTCCACGCCAAGACGGATTGTTCCTGCATATTCGGTTGCCACGATTCCGGATAACGTTGCCTGATCGGTTACGATATCTTCTTCCTGTGTGATGGTGTACTCACAGTCGATCCAAACGTTGCTTCCCTGTGCATAGTTTAACGGGCTGCTCAGTGTGATGCTTGGTCCGTAAGCCATCTCCAGAGTCACATACTGTCCGGATTCTGCTTCATTTCCCTCTGCATCAGAAACATAAGCGTCTGTTACGCGGCGCTCGCCTTCCTCGAGGAATGGCGTCTCCAGACGGTCATCGCTTCTGCGTACGTTGACAGAGAAAGCATCTGTGCTGATTTCGCCGGAAACTTCCTGTCCCACATTTACGATTACCTTTGTAACGGCTGCTCCCCAGTCTTCGATCTCAACGACTGTGCTGTAGGATGCTGCAGCTGCTGCTGCCGTTGCTTCTTCTGCACATACTGCCATGCCGCTCACTGCGAGCATTGCCGCAGCTGTGATACCAGCTAACGCAATTTTTCTTCTCATCTTTCATACCTCCATTAACGAATCACGTTGTTTTTGATAGTCTTATTATAGCAAGCTTTTCTTTTTTTGTAAGCTCTACATATTTGACAGCTGTCTGCCTGTTTTTGCAGTTTTATGTGTCAATTTTTGTTATTGTTCTTTATTTTGTATTCCTCCCCGGCGCGCGTCATTTGGGAAAAAAAAGGGATATCGCGCTCCCCTTTTCACGGTTCCTGCAATATCCCTGTACAGTCAGATCTGTGTATGGATTATGTAGCTGTTTTGCCTTATGCCTCTGCGGCTGCCGCTTCTGATTCTGCCTCTGCGGCTGCTGTCTCATAATGTTCCAGAATAATTTTCTGGATCCGTTCTCTTGTCTCTGAGTTAATCGGATGTGCGATATCGCGGTATTCTCCATCGGAAGCCTTTCTGCTGGGCATAGCGATGAACAGACCTTTTTCCCCCTCAATCACTTTAATATCATGAACAACAAATTCGTCATCAATCGTAATTGAAACAACTGCTTTCATCTTTCCCTCTTTTGCAACTTTGCGCACTCTAACGTCAGTAATTTTCATAACCTCCAAGCCCCTTTCTCACTGCTGTTTATAAAACATATCTTTCATTTTTTTCAATTACAATCTTAATTCCATCCTCTCCAATGTGGTAGGAATTTGCACGAATCGTATCACGGCTCTCTACAATACAGTTTTCAATGTGCGTATTGTCCCCTAAATATACATCGTTTAAAATGATTGAATTCTTAATCACGCAGTTGTCTCCGACAAATACCTTTTTGAACAAAATAGAATTTTCCACATATCCGTTTACGATACATCCGCTTGACACCAAACTGTTTTTCACTTCTGAGCCAGGATTATATTTTGCCGGCGGCAGATCATCCACTTTGGAATATACATCCGGATACTGGCGGAAGAAGTAGTCTCTGACTTCTTTTTTCAGGAAATCCATATTTGTCTTGTAATAAGATTCCACTGTGGAGATACTGCTCCAGTAATCTGTGATTTTGTATCCATAGATTCTCTTCAGATTCTTATAGCGAATCAGGATATCCTTTACAAAGTCATGGCGTTCTTCCTGCACGCATCTCTCAATCAGCTCGATCAGCTGTCTTCTGCGGATGACATAGATTCCGGTGGAAATGGTGTGGGACGTCGCAATCATCGGTTTTTCCTCAAAGTCTTCAATTCTGCAGTCTTCGTTCATTTTCACAACGCCAAACCGCGTGATGTCTTCGCTCGCATCTACATCTTTGCATACTACGGTAATATCTGCTTTCTTTTCAATATGATATTCCAGTACCTTGTTATAATCCAGCTTATAGATGCCGTCGCCGGAGGCAATGATAACATACGGCTCATGGCTTTTTTTCAGGAAGTCCAGATTTTGTCCGATTGCGTCTGCCGTGCCTCTGTACCAGAAGCTGTTGTCATGTGTGACAGTCGGAGTAAATACAAACAATCCGCCCTGTTTTCTTCCAAAATCCCACCATTTCGATGAGCTTAAGTGTTCATTTAATGATCTCGCATTATACTGTGTCAGAACCGCTACTTTCTGTACAGATGAATTTGTCATATTGCTCAGTGCAAAGTCAATGGCGCGATAGCTTCCTGCAACCGGCATAGCCGCAATCGCTCTCTTATTTGACAATTCTCTCATTCTATAGTTGTTTCCGCCTGCTAAAATAATTCCCACTGCTCTCATGAAATTTCACCTGCCTTAATCAAAGTTTCGCCGCTTTCCAACATGCCGTCCGGATAATCCTCCGGTGTCGTAATGCCTGAAATCGCTGTGTTCTTTCCAACCTTTACGTTCGCCGGGATATAGGAATTTTCTCCGACGGTTACAAGACCAAAGGAATAAATATTAGGTTTTACTTTATTCGGCACTTCTTCGCCTACTCCAAGAACAGCGCCTCTGCCGACTTCTACATTTTCTGCGATAATCGCCTTGTCAACGACTGCGCCTTCGTCAATCTTCGTCTCCTTCATGATGATCGAGTTGCGCACCACAGCGCCCTTGCCGATTGTGACTCCTGCGCCGATGACGGAATTTTCAACCTCTCCGTAGATCTCACAGCCGTCTCCGATCAGACTTCTGAAAATTTTCGCTTCCCCGGAGACATACTGCGGCGGAATAATATCCGTCTTTGTGTAAATCTTCCAGAACTCTTCATATAAATTGAATTCCGGAATGATATCGATCAGCTCCATGTTTGCTTCCCAGTAAGATCCCAGAGTTCCTACGTCCTTCCAGTATCCGTTGTACTCATATGCGACCAGCTTTCTGCCGTTTTCATGGCAGTACGGAATGATGTGCTTTCCAAAATCGCATCCGTTTACATCAGACATAGTGATTAAAGCTTCCTTTAACACTTTCCATGAGAAGATATAGATACCCATCGAAGCGAGATTGCTCTTTGGATGTTCCGGTTTCTCCTGGAACTCGGTAATCGTATTTTGGTCATCTGCGATTACGATGCCAAAACGGCTTGCCTCCTCCATCGGAACAGGCATTACGGCAATGCTGACGTCTGCGTTCGTCGCTTTGTGGAAATCCAGCATAACCTCATAATCCATCTTGTAAATATGATCACCAGATAAAATCAATACATAGTCAGGATTAAAGGATTCCATATACGTCAGGTTCTGATAAATAGCATTTGCCGTACCGGTATACCACTCGCTGTTTGTGCTTTTTTCATATGGAGGCAGAACCGTAACGCCTCCGATATTTCTGTCCAGATCCCACGGAATACCAATTCCGATATGGGAATTCAGACGTAACGGCTGATACTGCGTCAGCACGCCTACTGTATCAATACCAGAATTGATACAGTTGCTCAAAGGAAAATCAATGATTCTATATTTTCCGCCAAAAGCTACAGCTGGTTTTGCTACTTTTGCTGTCAATACGCCCAGACGGCTTCCTTGTCCGCCTGCAAGCAGCATTGCGATCATTTCTTTCTTAATCACGCTATCACCTCTTGTTGTAATTTATTATTTTTTTATTATATCACATCTTTTTAAAATAGTGAACATTTTTTACAAAAAATATCAAATAATTTTACCTCTTTTTATCATAATTCATTAATATTTTTCTTTTTTCCTTTTGACACTTTTCGACATCTTTATACTTTTTTTCTTTTATTTCTCTTTTTCTATTCTATAATTTGTATATTTTTTACATAATATTTTTATTTTTCCTTCTTATCTCTCGTTTTTTGCCGTTTTTCTTCCCAATGATCCGCTATTTTGAAAGAAAGGCTTTCCATTTATCCGCGATCAGCGTATAATAAAGCAGAAACGATCGTGTCTTTGCCAAATCAAAGATCAGAAAAAATTTAAAGGAGTGGCGATATTATGTATCAGATAGATTTTAACCGCCCGATCCATGTTCATTTCATTGGAATCGGAGGGATCAGCATGAGTGGTCTGGCTTCTATTCTATTGGACCGTCATTTTCAGATTTCCGGTTCTGACGCCAAGGAATCACCTCTGACGAAATGGATGGAAGATAATGGTATTAAAGTCTTCTACGGTCAGCGTGCCTCTAATATTATAGATGGAATTGATCTCGTCGTTTATACGGCCGCAATTCACCCTGACAATCCGGAATTTGCCGCAGCTGTTCAGAAGAAAATTCCCATGCTTACACGGGCTGAGCTTTTAGGGCAGATTATGGCAAATTATCAGACGCCTATCGCGGTCTCCGGAACTCACGGAAAAACCACGACAACTTCTATGATTGCGCAGATTCTCCTTGCGGCGGAGTTGGATCCTACCATCTCGGTAGGCGGAATGCTGCAGGCCATCCACGGAAATATCCGCGTCGGAAGTTCCCAGCTGTTTTTGGCGGAAGCCTGCGAATATACGAACAGCTTCCTGCATTTCAATCCCAAGATCAGCATTATCCTGAATATCGATGCAGATCATCTTGACTTTTTTAAAGATCTAAACGATATCCGCCGTTCTTTCCGGCTTTTTGCCCAAAAGCTTCCGGCAGACGGAGTTTTGATTATCAACCGCGAGATCCCAGATGTTCAGGAAATTATAGACGGGCTTCCCTGCCGGATTATTTTCTATGGCAAGGATTGTGCCAGCGATTACTCCGCTTCCAATATCACGTTTGATTCCGTCGGCTGCGCTTCTTTTGACTGCATAGAAAAAGGAGCGCGCATCGGTCATTTTCAGCTGAGCGTTCCCGGTATGCACAATGTCTCCAACGCGCTTGCGGCGATTGCTCTGTGCCGTCTGCTGTGCGTCGGCGAGGAGTCGATTGAGAAAGGGCTGAATCAGTTTCACGGCACTGACCGCCGCTTCCAATATAAAGGAAGCATCGGGGATGTCACCGTGATCGATGATTATGCTCATCATCCGACGGAAATCCGGGCAACTTTGACTGCTGCGAAAAATTATCCTCACAGATCGCTCTGGTGCGTCTTCCAGCCTCACACCTACAGCCGGACAAAGGCTTTGATGGATGACTTCGCACAGGCGCTGTCCCTGGCGGATCATGTCATTTTGGCCGACATCTATCCTGCCAGAGAGACAGACAATCTCGGCATCAGCTCTGAAACGCTGAAGGAAAAAATCGCGGCTCTTGGGACGGACGTCCATTATTTTCCATCCTTCGACCAGATCGAAACCTTTATTCTCAGCAGCTGTGTTCCCGGCGATCTGCTCATCACGATGGGAGCCGGAGACGTCGTAAAAATCGGTGAAAATTTATTAGGCAATTCTTAAGGACTTATCCACATACTATTTTTTCTTTCTCTAAATGGTATGTGGATAACTGTGTGGATAACTTATTTTACATAACAACGGAAAATAATATTTGATTTCAGCCGAAATCTCGATCATTCCTCTGTTTTTTCAGTTTACATTTTTAAAGTTATCCACACAGTTATCCACATTATCCACATTTTCATTTTTTCTGTTATCCACATCTTATCCACACAGTTATCCACTATCTGACAGCGATTCCTCAAAAAACTGGCTGTTCTCTTTTTTTTCGAGTTGTGGTATACTTATTAGACCATAACAGAACCGAAATCACTGTTCACGGAGACCCTGCATGTTCCTAGCCGCATTCCCTCAGACTTATCGTCTGCAGAACTCCAAAATTCCGAAACGTAGGTGACCAAATGAATCCATTATTTTTACACACGAACCAAGCAAAAAATACGACGATCATACAAAATCAGTTTATCGATCAATATATGGCTTCCGCAAGCGGCGAATATGTCAAGCTTTATCTGTATCTGCTGCGCTGCGCTCAGTCGGAGGAAGAAATTTCTTTTACCGCGATCGCAGATCTTCTGGACCATACGGAAAAGGATATCAAACGCGGTCTTGCCTACTGGGAAAAGCTGGGACTGCTCCGTCTCACAAAAAATGAAGGGGGCTGGATTACGGATGTCACATTTTTAGACATCCCTTCTGTGAAGGAGAACCCTGCGCAGCCGCAGCAGCCTGCTGTTTTGTCTGCTTCCTCGCCTGCTTCCGCAGCCTCCTCCCCTTCATCCTACAAGTTTTCGGAATCCGGAAAGCTCACTCCGGAAAAGCTGGCTTTTTTACAGTCAAAGGAAGATATCCAGCAGCTTTTTTTTATTGCCGAGCAGTACCTGGGAAAGACGCTCGACTCCACCGAGATTTCTACCATCCTCTATTTTTATGACGGGCTTCATTTCTCCTCCGATCTGATCGAATATCTGATCGAGTACTGTGTCTCAAAGGGGTGCGGAAACTGCCGCTATATGGAAACAGTCGCCATGTCCTGGGCGAAGGAGGGCATTCGGACTGTCGCTCAGGCAAAGCAGAGTATTCTCCAGTACAATAAAACATATTTCGCTATCCTGCGCGCCTTCGGCATCCGCGGCCGCAATCCGGTTGACTCTGAAATTGAATCTATGTCGCGGTGGCTGAAGGAATACGAGCTTTCTCCCGATTTGATCATCGAGGCGTGCCACCGGACGATCGACCGGATTCACCAGCCTAATTTTTCTTATGCCGAAAAGATTCTGGTCAGCTGGAAAAACAACGGCATTAAAACGGTAGAGCAGATGAAATCGTTTGAGGATCAGCAAAAGCTGAAGCGCCCCGCTGCGTCCGCGCTTTCCTCTTCCGCTGCGTCAAACAACCGTTTCAACAATTTTCATCAGCGTCAGTATGACTTTGACCAGCTTGAAAAGCAGCTTTTAAATGCCGATTAGGGAAATCTGCCGCTGTTTTCTGCCAACGATAAAGAAAGGAGATCGTATCATTGCCTTTGAAAAATTCTCAGTATGACGCCATTTTGCGCACGTATCAGCAGACTCAGCTTGAAAACAAGCACCGCCAGGATCTCTGTATCCAGAACGCCTACCAGAAAATTCCAGAACTCTCAAAGATCGACGGGCAGATTTCTTCTCTGTGCGTCAGCCGCGCCAAAAGACTGCTTTCCGGGGAGGACCATGCGCTGGACGACCTGAAGGAGCAAATCCGTCTTCTCTCCGAGAAAAGAGCGCAGGCTTTGGAGCGGCACGGTTTTCCCAGCGACTATCTTGAACTGCACTATACGTGCCCCGACTGCAAAGATACCGGCTTCGCCGGGAATGAAAAATGCCATTGCTTTAAGCAGAGGGAAATCGATCTCCTCTATATGCAGTCTAATGTCCGGGAAGTTTTAGAGACCGAAAATTTTTCAAATTTTACCTACCGTTACTATTCTGCGGACATTATCAATCCTGCTACCGGTCTGTCTGCCTTGGATACGGCAAAAAAAGTGGTGGGCGAATGCAAAAGCTTTCTTCTTTCTTTTGACACGTCTCCTGGAAATCTCTTCTTCTATGGAGATACCGGGGTCGGAAAAACCTTTTTATCCCACTGCATTGCAAAATGGCTGATCGATCATGCGTATTCCGTCATCTATTTTTCGGCGTTTCAGCTTTTCGATTTATTTGCCAGATATACGTTTTCCCGCGCCGAGGATGCGGTGGAGTTTTATCCCTATGTGTTTGACTGCGACCTTTTGATTATCGACGACCTGGGAACCGAGCTGACAAACTCGTTTGTCTCGGCACAGCTTTTTCTGTGCGTCAACGAACGCCTGATCCGTCGGAAAAGTACGATCATCTCGACCAACCTCCCTATGGACCGTTTTTCTGATACGTATTCAGAGCGGGTTTTTTCCCGGATTACAAGCAATTATACGATGTGCAAGCTGATAGGGGACGATATCCGTATCCAAAAAAAATTATCGGGAAGAAAGACTTGACCTGACCGGGCTTTGTGTTAAACTATAGTAGCTATCAATTACTTAATTCTTATCAAAAATGGAGGAAAAGATATCATGCAAACAACGGATGAACGCAATCTTGAAACGATTCCAGTCGGATCTTTGGGTATTATCCCGCTGGAAAGCTGCAAAACTCTCGGTGAAAAAATCGATGCTTACCTCGTAAAGTGGCGCCATGAAAGGAATCATGCCGACGCCGCTACCGCTGCATTTGAAGGATACCAAAGAGACAGTTACATCATTCAGGCTGCGACCCCCCGTTTTGGATCCGGAGAAGCAAAAGGAATTATAAAAGAATCTGTTCGCGGCGACGACTTATATATTCTGGTGGACGTCTGCAACTACAGCATGACTTATTCTCTCTACGGAAATATCAATCATATGTCGCCTGACGATCATTTTCAGGACTTAAAGCGTGTCATTGCCGCAGTGGGCGGTAAAGCGAAAAGGATTACGGTCATCATGCCATTTTTATATGAAAGCCGTCAGCACAGGCGAAACGGACGGGAATCATTAGACTGCGCGCTTGCCCTTCAGGAATTAGTGGATATGAACGTCGACAACATCATCACATTCGACGCGCATGATCCCCGTGTTCAGAATGCGATTCCTCTGCATGGATTTGAAACCGTACAGCCTGCCTATCAGTTTATCAAAGGTCTGTTCCGCGCTGCCCCCGACATCCGCCTCGACCCTCAGCATCTGATGGTGATCAGCCCTGATGAGGGCGGCACGAGCCGCGCGATCTATATGGCGAATGTTCTCGGAATCGACATGGGCATGTTCTACAAGAGAAGAGATTACGCCCACATTGTAAACGGGACAAATCCGATCGTCGCACATGAATTTCTGGGAACGGACGTCGAGGGAAAAGACATGATCATCATCGACGATATGATTTCTTCCGGCGGAAGTGTGATCGACGTCGCAAAGGAACTCAAATCCCGCAAAGCCGGACGCATTTTTATCTGCGCCACTTTCGGCCTGTTTACAAACGGGCTTGAAAAATTTGACCGCGCTTACGAGGACGGACTGTTTGACTTCGTCCTGACGACAAACCTTGTCTATCAGACGCCTGAGCTGCTCTCCAAACCGTACTATGTCAACTGTGACATGAGCAAATACATCGCCTATATCATTGACACCTTAAATCACGATGCATCGATCAGCTCGCTTTTAAGTCCGAATAAGCGTATTCAGAAATTCCTTGCCAAGCGCAAACAGCAGACGCAGCAGTAAGGATGAAAAGGCGGGTATGCCTCGCCCGTTTCCGGGCGGCATACCGCCTTTTTTTGAATCGCTGAACCGCTTCCTAGACGCCC
This sequence comes from uncultured Eubacteriales bacterium, assembly GCA_963929865.1. GTDB lineage: Bacteria > Bacillota > Clostridia > Lachnospirales > Lachnospiraceae > JAGZHZ01. Next base: position 24,789 of record CAWVKK010000060.1, read on the forward strand.
TCTTCCTCCTGGACGAGTTCCCTTAGAAGCTCTCTCTCTCTTTTGTGGCACGTAAACAGCAGAACCTGGCGGTTGCTGTGGTAGAGCCAGCGCAGCGTCTCTTTGAGTCTTCTTTCGTCATACATGACAAACACATCGTCCAAAATAACCGGAAGCCTTTCCTTCTGGAAGAAAAAATCTCCGACCGCCATGCGCACTGCAAAATAAATCTGGTCCATCGTTCCCCGGCTGACCTGGTACAGATAGAGCAGACGCTCCTGCGTGTCAATCCGCACATTCATTTTCTCATCCAAAAATACCTTTCGGTAGCGTCCTCTTGTGATTTTCGATAAAATTTCTGAAACTCTTTCGTTGAGACCCTTGCTGAATTCCTGGTACATCTCTGCCGAGAGTTCCCGGATCGTATTTTCTGCGATCTGAAGTCCCTCGATTTTCTGATCCGTCTTTTCATCATGAAGACTTTCCTTTTCTTCTTCGAGCATCTCTCTTAGATTTTCCGTCTGCATGATCTTTTCTCTGATTTCTTCCTGCAAGATCTCCTGCTTTCCGCTGAGCTTCTCCTCCTCCAGCTCCATCTTTTTTAAAATCTGCTCTTCTTTTCTCACTCTGTCCTGACTCTTTTTCTCAGAACGCTGCTTTTTCGTCTGAATCTGGAAAAACAGAAACATCAAAGCGAGAAGGTCCACCGCCGCAATCACTGCGATCAGCCACGCATACCGGTACAGATACTCGGAAATCAAGATCGCGCCGGCGCCCGCCGCAATCTGAATCAGAACCGCCGTCATCCAAAGTCCGATATTGCTGTGTTTTTCCTCTTCTTCTCCCTGGCGGCTCTGCATAAACTGCGAACGCCGTTCTTTTTTCTGAATCAGCTGCTCGCTTTGTTCCTGCGTCTGCCTGCGCAGCTCTTCGAGCTCTTTTTCCAGCTCTTTTAATTTTGCCTTTGTTTTTTTTATGCTTTCCTTTTTTTCGTCCTGATTCTTTTTTCGTTTTCTCTCCAGCTCTTGTCTCTTCTCTCTCAGGCTTGTCAGCGCTTCTCTTACGTTAAACTGTCCTTCCTCCTGGCAGTTCGCGACAAAATTTCGAATCTCGTCGGCAAGCTCTTCTGCCGTCTCGCTGCTTCTCTGCGTGACAAAAACCGTATTGCAGAAGGCAGCCTCGTTAAAGCCGTCCAGCAATTCTCTGATCTTTTCCTGATCAGGCTCTAATTCCGCTCCGTCTGTCTCGCAGAACAATTGTACACGCTGTCCGTCCGGTCCAAAGCTTCTGCTGAGACGGTAGCTTTTTTCTCCGCTTTCAAAGCGGATTGTCCCGGCATAATGGGAAGGGTTATCCCAAGGCTCCCGCAAAACATACTCATTATTTTTGGAAGCTTTTCCTCTTTCCTTCTCCATTCCAAACAGCATGGCTCTGATGAAGGCGTGAAGAGTCGTTTTTCCCATTTCATTCTCCCCGTAGAGGACATTTAGTCCTCCGTGAAAGCGAATGCTCTCGTTTTGAAATTTTCCAAAATGTTTGATCTGAAGTTCTTTGATTTCCATATTTTTCCGCCTTATACGGCTCTCCTTCTCTTACCTCTTTGTCTCCAGCAAGGCGTCGATTCCCTCATACAGCGCTTCTTTCTGCGCCTGTGTCAATGCTCCGTTCTGAAAATGCCGGATATAGCGCCCCACCAGATTGTCTCCATTTTGCAGGAGAAGCTTTCTGAAATTGTAGATCGGAGTCGTCCGGTCCATAACTTCGACCACATTTCCCAGTTTTTTGCATCCTTCCAGATCAAAATGCACCATCGGATCGCGGACTCCGTCGATTACGATTCTGTAAAAGTGATGTTTTCCTTTTCTCTTGATTCCTTCCGCCACCTGGTTCTTCAGATCCTCATCGGTAAAGCCTTCGTTCGACGTGACGGATAAAATCAGGTACTCCCTCTTCGCCCACGGCAGAAACCGTATGCGCATTCTTCCGTATTCATTGACGTCTCCTTCTATGTAGCCGTGCGGTCCCAGCTCTGTTTTTTCGATTGGTTCCAATGCCCCGCTGTAGTAGGCATGATAGTCGATCACCGTCTCGAATTTGTGCGAGTGTCCCATTGCCACGTAGTCAAAGCCAGACTGTGCCAGCTGATTTGTGTCAATCGGAATATGCGTTTCATCTCCTCCGTGCGCCATTAAAATATGAAAGCATCCGTTATTCTGCGGGGAGATTCCATCGTACAGAGGCTCTGTTATCTCTTTTTCATAGTAGCTAAGACCATACACTTCTGTATTTAAATCCGGAAAATAAATGCCGCGGCACTCTTTCGTGTTCAGAAAAAACACATTGGGACTCCACTTGAATTTCAGATAGCAGGAATCTGTTCGGAGATAGTCATGCTCTCCCGCCATCAGCACCACTTTTGTCTTTGGGATCAGCGCAAACAGATTGTTGATCGCTTTGATCTCTTTCATCAGGGGCTGACGGTGAAACAAATCTCCTGCAATCAGCAGCAGATCCGCCTGTTTTTCTGACGTCTTTTGGATAAACGCCTCAAAGCTCTGCCAGATCTCGCGGCGTCTTAAATCGCTCCAGGGAAATCCAGGATCCGGAGACGCTCCAAGATGAACATCTGAAATATGAAGAAATTTCATAACACACGTCCCTTTCTCATTTTTTCTCATCATAACACAGATTCTGAGCGCTTTCAAGTTTCGGAGTTTTCTGTCCGTGTTTGCCTTCAAAAATCCTGCGCCTATTTTGCTGTGCTCATCTTAATCCGTCAGAGGTACGATTTTCTGGTACAGCAAAGTGTGCTTTTCATCTGCGCGCTGATCTGCGTGAAAGTGACCGAAATACCAGTGCCGGTAGCGCAGCCTCTCTTCTATGCTCTGAAGAAAATCCGTAAATTCATCTGCTCTGTCTTTTCTCCCTATTTTGCCGATCACATCTGTCGGGGCCGTATGGGTCAGGACATAGTCGACGTTCCAATTTATTTTTTCCAGATTTCTGACCGCCTCTTCCCGCTCTTGCCTCGACGGAATCTCCTGCGCAAACCAGTCAAATCCTTCTTTCCTTAAATGTTTGTCTGCTGACGCCGCTCCTCCCATCACAAAAAATTTCATCCCTTCTATCTCAAACACCTGACCTCTCATCAGGTGAAGGATGCTGGGCTGAATTTTGTGAATCTTTCCGCCGTTCCATCTTTCCTCCGGATACTGCGCCAGTCTTGCGTGATCTTCATGATTGCCGTCTACAAACAGGGTCGTAAATTTTTTCTGTTCGATCTGTCTTTGCCAGTACTGTTCTTCCTTTCCGCCCTCCCACACAAGCCCGCAGTCTCCGCAGATGATCAGGAAATCCGTTTTTGCCTGCAGTCCGGGCGGAAGATTTCTGTTTTTTAATTTTTTCATATCAATCGGACAGTGTGTGTCTCCGGTGATATAGATCATATTTTTCCCTTCTCTCCTAAAAGCCGGATCGGATTGTTGCGATAAAGCTGAAAAAGTTCCGCTTCCCCTGCAGCTGTCTTTCCAGGTCAGCCTGCGGCGGGAACGAAACTTTTTCTGATTTTGCAGACCGAAATCCGCTGTCTGCAACAGGGTAAGCGGGTATATACCCGGATGTTTTATTTATCTGATCAGATCAAGCGCCTGACTTAAATCTTTTATAATGTCCTCCACATTTTCGATGCCGACAGAAAGGCGGATCATTCCCGGTGAGATTCCGGCTTCCGCGAGCTGTTCGTCGTTGAGCTGTCTGTGGGTATGGCTTGCCGGATGCAGCACGCTTGTTCTGGCGTCCGCCACATGAGTCACAATGGCTGCCAGTTTTAATCCGTCCATAAACGTGACAGCCGCTTCTCTTCCGCCCTTCAGTTCAAAAGAAATGACGCCGCACGTTCCATTTGGCATATATTTTTTTGCCAGTTCATAGTACTTGTCGTTCGGAAGTCCCGCAAAATTTACATGCGATACTTTTTCATGCGCGTTCAGAAATTCTGCTACCTTCTGCGCATTGAAGCAGTGGCGCTCCACTCTTAAAGGCAGAGTTTCCAGACCGACATTCAGCAAAAAGCAGTTCATCGGAGACGGAATGGATCCGAGGTCTCTCATAAGCTGAGCTGTCGCCTTCGTGATGTACGCTTTCTTTCCAAATTTTTTCGTATAGATAATTCCGTGGTACGATTCGTCCGGCGTTGTCAGACCATGGTATTTGTCGCCCTGTGCGTCCCAGTCAAAATTTCCGCTGTCTACGATCGCGCCTCCTACCTGCATCGCATGACCGTCCATATATTTTGTCGTGGAATGAGTCACAATATCCGCTCCCCACTCAAACGGACGGCAGTTGACCGGCGTCGCGAACGTGTTGTCCACAATCAGCGGCACGCCGTGGGAGTGTGCGATTTTTGCAAATTTTTCAATATCCAGAACGACGAGAGCCGGATTAGCGATTGTCTCAGCAAACAATACTTTTGTGTTCGGGCGAAATGCCTTTGCGATCTCCTCCTCTGAGGCGTCCGCGTCAACAAACGTGCAGTCAATTCCCAGCTTTTTCATCGTCACTCCAAACAGGTTGAACGTTCCGCCATAGACCTCTGCCGCGCAGACAATATGATCTCCCGCTTCGCAGATATTAAACACGGCGTAAAAGTTTGCCGCCTGTCCGGAAGAAGTCAGAACTGCCGCAACGCCGCCTTCCAGATCTGCGATTTTCGCCGCTACGGCATCGTTCGTCGGATTTTGAAGGCGCGTGTAAAAATAGCCTTCGTCCTCCAGGTCAAACAGCTTTCCCATCTCATCCGTCGTATCATACTTAAACGTTGTGCTCTGATAGATCGGCAGAACTCTCGGTTCTCCTTTTTTCGGATGCCATCCTGACTGAATACATTTTGTCTCAATCTTATACTGATTACTCATTGAAATCCTCCTATCCTGATGTCTATCGACTTTCCAGTGCCTGATGCTTCTGAAGCTTTGTCAGACAGTTCTCTTAAAGTTCTCTGTTTTGCATCTTGTTCAGTATACCATACTCTTTTTCAAATTTCCATGGTCTTCTTTTCCGCGCCTGCAATGTTTTGTTCATCCGCGATGCTGCCAGGCGCGCAGACGCTCCTGTGCCGCTTGCGTCAGAAATCGAAAAAAATTTTGTAATAAATTTTAAGAAAATATAAAAATTTCGACATATTAAGGAATGATTTCAAAGGTCAGTTGTTTTTTTTCAGACCATATGATATCCTAATATCAGAAGGAAAGATCATTCTCAGAGAAAGGAGTTGGATGAGATGGAAAAGAAACGACAAATTTCGGCATTGCTGAAAGTGGGAATTCTGATCGTTGTGCTGATGCTGGCAACGGCGATCGTTGTATTTGCCAGAGAGATACAGGAAGCGGAAAACAGAGAATCCGCCGAGCAGACGGCTGCCAACGCCCACGGCATTACCGTGCGTGTCTACTATGGAGATCAGAATGGAGAATTTATTATTAATAAGGAAGCGAAAGTTTCATCCGTCACTCCGCAGAATCTGACAGCGCTCCTGATTGAACAGGGAATTTTACAGGAAGGAACGCAGGCGCTTTCTCTGGATGTGCAAAATCAGGACGGCAAAAAAATGCTCCAGGTTGACTTTAACGAAGCGTTCCGGGAGACTCTTATGAATCTCGGCACATCGGGAGAACGTATTTTTCTTGGAAGCGTCATCAACACTTTTTTGGCGGCTTACCGTGCAGAAGGGATTTTAATCACGGTGGAAGGCGCTACGCTGGAGAGCGGACATAACGTCTACGACCGCTATCAAAATTTCTACGGACAAGTCCAGCAGAGAATGAATATCACGTATTCTTCCAGTCCCCACGATCAAAAAACTGTAGAGGTTCTCAAGATATACAGTGATCTGGGATTTGCAACTGTATTTGATGAACAGACCTTCGCCCATGCGGAAGATTTAGACAATGACGAAGTTCTCTTCTATGACCTGACTGACGAAGAGGCAGAGCAGAACAGCGCTTATATGAAGATTACGAGATTTGACCAGACGCTCCAGAGCGTGATCTCCGATATCCGGGCGCACAGACCAGAGGCGGAATTAAAAAGCACAAATCAGGCGATTGGGCGCGATCAGGAAAGCAGCATGTCTCTTTCTTATCTGGAGGGACATAAAGAGCAGAACAGACGTGGCGAAATGTATGTCTGTCAGCATAACAATGAGACTTATGTGATCGAACTAAACTGCGAAGATCAGGAGGAAAATCTGTGGGGTCAGCTTCAGATGATGCTCGACGAATTTTATTTTGTCGACTAAACAATGCGGTTCAAAAAAGGAGACTGCACGCGTTACGGTGCCGTCTCCTTTTTTGTTTTGTACTGTTTTTATTTTTATTTTTTAACTCGGCAGCACGGATTTAAAAGTCAGATTCTGTCTGCGGTGTTCTTCGTAAATCCAGATTCTCTCTGAAAACCGTTCCGCTGCCAGATCGCATTCGGCCTGTGTCGGATGGTCTGCCATCACCTTCCAGCGGATTTCATTCTCCGGGGAAGCGCTGTGAGGTCCTTCTTTCCCATTTTTCCGGAACATCTCTATGATCTTTTCGGAGAGCGCTCCGTTGCAGACATAGCTTCCGATCACAGTGTTTTTCTCCTTCACACAGTCGACTCCCGCCTGAATGGAGTGAATCGCGTGGGCGCAATCTGCGTAGGCGCCCAGTGTGCAGAACACTCCGACTGCCTTTTTCTCCACGGTCTCCATAAACTGCTTCATCTCTTGGCAGGGTCCGCCCTTATCCACCCAATATCCGAGCAGAATCACATCTGCGTCTAAATCTGGAACTCCTTCTTTTAAGCTGTGCAGACTGCATTCGTATTTTTCTTTGAGCTTGTCTGCGATTGCCTTTGCCAGCTTCTCCGTTCTGCCGGACAGGCTGGAATAAATCACCTGAATTTTCATTCTGTTTTTCCCTCTCTTTACCGTAGTGTCTGATAATACTGTTCCACAAATTCCAGCAGGTAGTCGGCTCCCCTGATGCCTGCAAACGGCAGATGTCTGGCGTACGCCATGCCTTTTGTCACAGGAGATGAAATTCTCACACATGTATTGTCCTCTGCGCACAGCGCCGTCATCGTATCGTCGGCGAGCACAAGCGTGCGGTGCAGGGATTTCATCAGGTCAATCTTCTCTTTTTCAGTCGAAAGATACCGGATGTCTCCGTCCGGATTCTCAATTCCTCTCAGGCTGTGCGCGCAGATCTTATGCTCAACCAGAAATCCAAGAGATTCCAGGAACCGCGATATCCCCTTCACGGTGTCGTATTCTCCCATCACTGCCGCCCTCATCTTGTCTTCCCTGAGCATTCTGCCGTACATCTGGTACTGCATGGTCATCTGCATTTTTTCTCTGAGCCGGCGCTCCAGGTCTGGGCAGAGCGGCTTTTTAATCTGTTTTTCGATTTCCTTCAGCCAGCTCCAAGTTTCCTGATACCCGTACGGCAGCTTCAAAATCCATGGCGTTCCAAAGCGCTCTTTTAATTTTTCCGCCGCCGGGACTGCAAGACTGCTGATCACAAGGTTGATCCCTGCCTCTCCCATCTCCTCTATCTCCCCGATGGAGGTGTCCGCGCACAGACAGACCTTCTTTTTCAGCCCAAATCCCTCCTCCAGCACAGAAGTAAGCTCCCAGATGTCAGAGCGGGCGCGGTACGACCACATGGAAGCGCCTAGGAGGTTGAACGTATCCTCTCTTTTGTCGTTTTCTGAGACCTCTCTCGGCAGCGTCTCCGCCAGCATGGCGTACGTCTCCTTCAGTCCGATTGCGTAATCGCCCCGGAATCCTCCCTGCTCAAACGCGATCAGGCGCGCTTTCGTCTGCGGCTGCATATAGCTGCACACTCCTCTTAAATCTACTCCGATCACGGCAGCCACAGAAGAAGCCACCACAAAGATGACCTTCGGGCGGTCGTTCTGATCGATTTCCAAAATCGCCTTCTCCAGCCGGCTGACATCCCCCATCACAACGTCCGCCTCGCTCATGTGCGTCGTATACAGGCGGTTCTGTGTTTCTAAATCCATCTCCCCAAACAGTCCCATGCTGAAGTGGGTTGTCCCGGCCGGTCCGTATTCCAGAATCACACACTCCTCTATCGGCAGAAGACTCCACAAAATGCCCATCCGGTCAGAAGGTGTCGGTAAAAATCGTGTCAGACTCATCTTGTCCCCTCCTTTTCCATCTCTTTCGCTTCCCGCGCGGCGCGCGTCAATTCTGTCAGGATATAGGATGTCACCTCAAACCCCAGCATCCCGGACGCCTTGTCTGAGTGGACCATCGCAATCTTTTTCTTTCTCAGTCTTGCCGCAAACTCATGTCCCAGGTAGAGATTTGGGTGCAGGACGTCGTAAATATACTGCATCGGCGCAATATTGGCGCTCTTTGCCGCATACGGGTCCGCCAGCCGGCCGATTTTCTCCGCCGCCGGTCCGTCCGTCTCTTCGTCAAAGGACGAGAGCTGAATCACCTGGGGGATCATGCCCTCCTGCGCCATGAACACGTTAAATTCCATACAGTCAAACGGTGTATTTCCGTAAATGTACGTGATCCCCTCCAGCTCTTTTTTCGCAGCTTCCTTCTGAATTTTTGCCTCCTGGTACATGGCGTCGATTTCCTGTGGCAGCGGCATCTTAAGATGTCCGAACAGCGTCCGGTATGCCTCATACGTGTGATCCGGATCTGTAAATTTGTTGAAGAATACGTACGGGATGCCGAATTTCTGTTCCATCTTCTTTGCCAGCGGCAGCGCGATCGCGTGGACGACAATATTCAGATCTGCCTGCGGCGCCGTCTCGATTTCTTCCACCGTACAGCCGCACGGAAGCTGCATTCCGATTCGGACTCCATGTTTTTTCAGCACTCTGCTCAGCTCTGTCGTCTCAAAGCTTCCCATCCGCTGTCCCAGCAGATTGACCGCGCCGCTCTTTGGCTGCTCTTTCATCAGCTCCAGACATGCCGTAATCGTCCGCTCCAGCCCCGGCATATGATTTTCACATTTAAAATGTTCTGTGTGGACCGGAAGCACGGGAATCTGATACGTCTCGGACAATCCCTCGGCGAGCGCGTCCGCGTCGTCCCCGATCACCTCCACCACGCATGTTGTGACTAGAAAGATCACTTTGGGGCAATACTCTTCGACCAGTTCCTTCATCGCCGACTCCAGCTTTTTTCTGCATCCAAACGTCACGTCTCTTGTGTCGAGCACGACCGAGACGCATCTGCCTGCCATTCCTCCAAACTCCTCAGAGTGAATCGTCATATGTTTTGTGTAATAGGAGCATTCGTCCGTTCCGACGATCAGAATCACAGCGTCCCGGATTCCCCGCACTGCCATCGCCGCTCCCATCAGCGGACAGTGCGCGCCCGGGAACATGGCGTTTGTCAGAGGCGCGACCTCCTTCATCGATGTGACCGTCCGCAGTTTGACAAGTCTTTGCAACAGTTGATTTCCGTCCATGAATTCCTTCCCTTCTAACAAATCTCTTTATACGCGATCAGCGGAGCCTTTCTGTCCTTGAGCCATATGATGTCGCATTCTACCTGGTAGACTTCCTGCATCATCTTTTTTGTGATCACTTCCTCTGGTTTTCCTTCGCTGTATTTTTTTCCGTCCTTGATCACCACGATCCGGTCACTGACCTCCAGCGCCTGGCTTAAATCGTGCAGAACCATCACAACGCCGATGCCCGATTCCCGGTTTAATTTTTTGACCAGCCGCATGGTTTCGAGCTGGTGGGAAATGTCCAGATACGTAGTCGGCTCGTCCAGGAACATCATGTCCGGCTGCTGCGCCAGCACCGTCGCGATCCAGACTCTCTGCGACTCTCCGCCGGAACACTCTTGGATTGATTTTTCTCTCATCTCATACACGCCTGCCGCCTTCATCGCCCAGTCGATGATTTTCTCGTCCTCGGCGCTGTTTCCCCTGTACCAGCTCTGATACGGCATTCTCCCGTATCCCACCAGATCCTTGACTTTAAAATCAGGGGGAGCCGAATGTCTCTGCGGCAAAACGCCGACGCATCTGGCAAGCTCCTTGCTCTCAAACTTCTGCAGATTTTTCTGGTTCAGGTATACGCTCCCCTTTCTGTATTTCAGCAGCCTTGTGAGCGCTTTGAGCACCGTCGATTTTCCCGAACCGTTCGGTCCGATAATCGTTGTAATCTCTCCTTTGTGCAGATGGATATCCATCTCGTCAACCACAGTCACGTCTCCGTATCCCACCTGAAGACCTTGTGCGTCAATTTCCATAATTACCTCCTTTTTTTCTCAGCATATATAAGAAAAATGGTCCCCCGCAGACTGCCATCACGATCCCGACCGGAATCTCCATGCCCGGCACAATGGTCCGCCCGATCGTGTCGGCGAGGAGCAGCGTGTCGGCTCCCAGCACGATGCTGACCGGAAGCATCGCCTTATAATCTGATCCGACCAGAAGCCTTGCGATATGCGGCACAACCAGCCCCACAAATCCGATCATTCCCGCCACGGCAACGGTAGAAGCGGCCAGAAACGCCGAAACTGCGGAGAGAAGAATCCGGCTGGCATTGACCTTTACGCCCAGACTCTTTGCCATCTCATCTCCCAGCTGCAGCGCGTTAGCGCTTTTGATGCAGAAAAAAGAAAGGATCAGCCCGACTGTGCAGTATATGGCAAGCGTCTTAAACTGATACCAGCTTTTTCCGGAGAGGCTCCCGTTCATAAACGCAAGCACCCCGGAAAGGCTGTCTGAATTTAAAAGCTGCAAAAGAGAGGTATAGGCGCCCAACACAGAATTGATCGCAACTCCTGAGAGAATGATTCTCGTCGGATCTACGCCTCCCTTCCATGCCATCGAATAGATCAAAAAGCACGCAAGCGCCGCGCCTGCAAACGCAAACAGCGGCAGAGACCCTGTCATGCCCGGAACCAGCAGCAAAATGGTGCTTGCGGCGGTCGCAGCCCCTGCCGATACCCCGATCGTTCCCGGATCTGCGAGCGGATTTCTCATCACGGACTGCAAAAGCGCACCGGATGAGGAGAGGGACGCCCCGATCAGCACAGCCAGAAGAATGCGCGGCAGCCGCAGATTCAGCACGATCACCTTGACCGGATTGCTCCCTTCCTCAAATGTTCTCTGCAGAATTTCCATGATCGTATAGCCTGCGCTTCCCACCGCCGCCGAGACTGCGCAGAGCGCGGCAAGAATCGCCAACAGAACCGCAAGTACGACGCTCACTCTCAGCACGCCGCATTTTTTTCTGACTGTTTCCGTATGCATTGCCTTTGTTCCTTTCTTAATATCAAAATCTCTACGAAAGCTTTTCTTCCAGCATATCCATCAGCTCGTTCATGCTGTCGATAATGTGGATGCCCTTTGAAGTCACATAGTCGCTGGAGAGGTAAATGATATTTCCTTCCTGAACCGCCGTCAGGTTGTCCCAGATCTGAGGATTATTCTGGAATTCCTCCTGGTAGGAAGCCTCCAGCATCTCCGCTGTCGGAGTCGTAGGAGAAATCGCAAACAAAACCTCCGGATTTTCCTCCACTAATTTTTCCATATCCAAAGGCGCTGTCCTCGCAGACGGGTCGATCAGCGTGTCGGATAAGTTTTCAAACGGCAGCATAGAAAGCATACTTCCCAGATACCCCTCTGACGTCTGCTGGTAGGACGGCGGAGCCGCGAACAGAATCATCATGCTCTTCGTCTCATGCGATTCCTTGTACTGTGCCGCGCGCTGCTCCAGATCGTCAAATTCCTTCTGAATCGCGTCTCTTTGTTCCTCTCCTCCAAATGATTCTCCCAGCGCGAGCGCCTCCTGCTTCACTTCGCTGTATGTGATCGAAGGTCCCTCGCTCGTATAGTAGACCGGGATGCCGGCGCTCTCCAGAATCGGACCGTAGTCCTCCTGGAGGTGGACGCCCATGATCACCAGATCCGGCTCCATCGCGATGACGCTCTCGCTGTCAAGCTCGCTCATCCCCGTCTCAATCACCGGAAGCTCTTTTACCCAGTCCGGGTAGTCTATCGTGGAAGCGGGGCTTGTCACGGCGATCGGCTCCATATCGCAGCGGATTAAGATCTGAAGCGCGGAATTGGAAAGACACACAATCTTTTCGGGCTTCTGCTCAAGCACAAGGCTCTCTCCCTCCGACTGCTGCATGTATTCCGGATATAAGATCTCATATCCCTGCGCGTCCTCCGCCGCATACGCGAAATCTGCTCCTCCTATCGATGCCATTCCCAGCGCCCATGCGCCTGCAAACAGCGCCGCGATTTTTTTCCTGTCTTTCATACGTCTCCTCCTCATACTCTTCTTAGCTGCAGTTATACTGCTTTTGATTTCGGGACATCTTCCCGGCTGATCTGTAAAATCTGTCCGGCAAGATGGTCGTAAACATGCTTCATCTTAGACTGCTCAAGGCATTGGAACACCGTTCCGCCCTTCTCCTCCGCCTTCTGGATATCGCCGCAGCGCGGTATATAGGCGATCACTTCCGTCTGGATTTCTTTGACGGCTTCTGCCACAATCTCTCTCTCGTTCTCAATGTTTTTCGCGTTCAGAATCAATCCTCCAAGGCGGGCGTATCCGCGCTTTCCGAAATTCCGGATCGCCTGCGCGATATTGTTCGCCGCGTACAGACTCATCATCTCGCCGGATGACACGATAAACACTTCCTTTGCGTACCCTTCCCGGATCGGCATGGCAAATCCGCCGCAGACAACATCCCCCAGCACGTCATAGATGACGATGTCAGGCTGATACGTCTCAAACGCTTTCAGCTCCGCCAGCTTTTCAAAGGCAGAGATAATGCCTCTCCCCGCGCATCCGATTCCCGGCATCGGACCTCCCGACTCCACGCAGAGAATCCCGTTGTAGCCTTCAAACACAATGTCAGACAGCTTCAAGTCTTCGCCTTTTTCTCTGAGCTGCTCCAGGACAGTCGGAATTTTGTTTCCTCCCATCAACGTCTTTGTGGAATCCGCCTTCGGGTCGCATCCGACCTGCATCACCTGATATCCTCTGTGCGACAGCGCCGCGGAAAGATTCGATGTGGTCGTGGATTTTCCGATGCCGCCCTTTCCATAAACTGCTATCTTACGCATCCTATCTCCCTTCCTTGTATTGACAATCTGAATTTCGGCCCGTATAATAAAATCATCGGTTAGTTTTATCTAACCTTTTGCCTAGGTAAGTGTAGCACACTCTTTCTGTGAAAACCTTAAAATTCTTTTGAAACATTTTAAATATTTTTCACTTTTTTTATGTCAGAGGGGTAAGAAACATGACGCAGGATTTGTTAGACATTTTGTATAATCAGAAACCGATCTGTGAAACATTATTAAAAAGCGGAGCAAAGGAAGCTTCTTTTCTTTTCCATAAACGCGCGCAGAAATTGCATTCTATTCCTGCGCAGGAGCTTCCGATTCTCCGCTGTATCTTTTTAAATTCACTCAATAAAAGTATCTACAATTTCATTCTGTTCGCATGGGATATCTCGCTTGCGCAGTGCTGCTTTGACAATAAAGCGTTCTCTCATCATTTTAAAGAAGAAAAGCTGTTTCTCGAGGCGGGCGACCAGATCATCTCCTCTTATTCTGAACACATTTGCTCCTCATGTCCGAAGACGTTCCATGTTCAGCAGGCATGTCAGTATATCGATGCGCACCTGGGCGAGGAGATTACGCTTGATATTGTCGCGCGCCATATTTTTGTGAGCAAATCGTATCTGTCCCAGATGTTTAGGGAGATCACAGGGCAGAGCTTCTCCGAATATATCGCCTGCCAGCGTGTTGTCCGGGCAAGACGCCTGCTCTTGACGACCAGCCTGAAGGTTGATCAGATCGCTGAACAGTGCGGTTTTTTCTCTTCGACTTACTTTTCAACCGTGTTCAAGAAAAATACCGGCATGGCTCCCCGCGCTTTCCGCTCCCGATACGGCGGTTTCCTGAGCGGTCAGGACACAGACTCAGCGCTTATGCGTTTCCCAGCAGCCTCTCCAACAGCTGCCGTCTCTGATGAAAGCCGGTCACATATTCATCCGCCGTCTCTTTGATCTGTTCCTGATCTTTTCTGCTCGACTCGTCATAGATTCCGACCGTGCGAAAGCCTGCGCGCTTTGCAGTCCGGACTGCATACAGCCCGTCCTCAAACACCCAGGTATCCCGCGGCTCGGTATTCATAAGAGCGCCCGCCGCAAGGAAAATATCCGGCTGATCTTTCCCGGCTCCGACCTCTGAGCACGTAAAGATTCCGGAAAAATACGGTTTCATGCCAAGCCGCTCAAACGCCGCCTCGATCAGAGAGCGGTCGGTTGATGTGGCGACCGCCATGGGAATGCCGCGCTCCTTTAATTCCTCTAAAAATTCCAAAGCGCCCTCCTTTGGCTGCGCCTCCTTGCGGTAAAACTCCTCCGCCATCTCGTCGACGTCAGAGATAATCTTTTGTATCGAGTCGGGCAGACGGTACTGCTCCTTCAGGTATTGTGCGCTCTGCGCCATCGTCATCGAAAAGAGGCGGTCCGCGAGTCCTTCCTCCGCGCGCAGTCCGCGTCTTTTCAGATACAGCTGCGGCGCGCGGTCCCAGAACTCCATCGACTGCAGCAGCGTCCCGTCCACGTCAAAAATCGCTCCCCGGATCATAGGCTCACCATTACCTTTGTCTTTTCCCTTAAGTTCTCCGCCGCTTTTTTGATATGAGGCTGGGCAAAGACTGCGCTGATCACGGCGACGCCGCAGATTCCCGTCCCTGTCAGCTCCATCACATTGTGCTGGCTGATGCCTCCGATCGCAATGACAGGTATCTCCACAGCGCGGCAGATCTCCTTTAATGTCTCACGGTCAATCTGCTTTGCGTCTTTTTTGGACCCGGTCGGGAAGACCGCCCCGACTCCCAGGTAATCGGCTCCCCCTCTCTGTGCCAGCAGGGCCTGCTCTACAGTCCGCACGGAAACGCCGATGATTTTATCCTCTCCCAGAATCTTCCGCGCCTCCTCCGGCTTCCTGTCATTCTGCCCCACATGGACTCCGTCCGCGTTGATCTGCGCCGCGATCTCCACGCTGTCGTTGATCACAAACGGCACATGGTACCTGGAGCAAAGCTCCTGAATCTGTCTGGCTTCCTCTAAAAAAGCCTCCTCGCCGAGCTGCTTTTCCCGCAGCTGAATGAACGTAACTCCCCCCTTTAACGCTTTTTCCACCTGACTGTACAGGCTCTCCCCGTTCAGCCAGCTTCTGTCTGTCACTGCATAGAGCAGAAGATCTTTTTTACTGCATTTCATATTTATGACCCTCCTGCGGCGCTGCTTCCTCATGACCGTCAGCGCCGTCTTTTTCTGACTCTTGTTCTGCCTTTTTCTGTTCTTTGTTTTCTTTTTTCTCTTTTCCTTCTACTGCGGGCTCGATTGCGCTCTCCATCAGCAGGCGCACAACGTCCACCTTGCCGTGCTCCCGGATCTTTTTCAGAATCGGGTGTTCCATCAGCCCGCCTGTGATCGACGAAATTCCATTTAGTATGATCGCTTTCCCAGGAACCTCTGTCGCGCGCAGCTCTATGCGCTCTCCCTCAAAGCACACTTTAAGTATCCGCCTGAATGCATCCTCCAGATAGGAGATCACAATCTTCAGGACGCTGCACCCTTCCTCGTCTGTGCAGAAGCTTCCCTCCGCCGCCACGCGGTAAATCTCCCCGTGCAGATTCAGTGTTCCTTCCTTCGCCCCATCCATTCCCAATTCCAGTCTCTTCTCCTCTTCTCCCTCCATAACCGTCATAAAAAACCGGTCTTCCCCGCACTCAAATCCGATTTCCCGGATGCCGTCCGTATAATTGTTGTGAAAAACCTGCCCCATCAGAGGGAACAGCCCTATATAGGCAGCCTCTATCTCATATCTCTTCCCATCCAGCTTTTTTGCCTTTCTCTGCCAGGAATCATCCGCTGTCTTTTTTCTGTGCCATCCTCCCGCGAGGATCTTCTTCCGGCGCTTCACAGGCTGGGACAGCCTCCGCTCAGCCTCTCTGAGCTTCTGCTGCTCTCTTTTGTCTTCCTCCCGTCTCTCTCCGGCTTCTCCCGGCTTTGGCAGATACCGCTCCAGGATATCCTGCATCGCGTTGCTCGTAAAAAATTCCTCGTTCCCGGCTGTCGTTGCGACCACCATCTGAATGTCAGGATAGACAAAGACGTTTTGTCCCATCATTCCGTTGAATGCAAAGCTTCCCTCTCTGCGCCCCATCCAGATCTGATAGCCGTATCCTGAAAATCCCGTCTCCTGCCCGGGAGTGACCTTCTTTGTGACAGACTGTTCCACCCACTGCGCCGGGAGAATCTGCCTGCCCTGCCATTCTCCTCCCTGCAGATAAAGCTGTCCCAGCTTCGCCATATCCTCCAGGCGCAGAAACAGTCCCCATCCGCCCTTTGTGATGCCTTTGGGACAGCTCTCCCAGAAGACGTCCTTGATGCCCAAAGGCTCAAACAGGCGCGGACGCAGGTAATCCGTCAGCGTTTCCCCCGTCACCTGCGTGACCACGGCTGAGAGCATATACGTATTCATACTGTTGTACTCAAACGCGTCCCCCGGTTCGCCGTGCGCGGCGGATTCCAGAAAGCTTTTGACCCAGTCGTCTCCTGAGACGGCTCCCGTCTCGTTGAAGGCAACCCCGCTCGTCATCGTCAGGAGATGCTCCACCGTCAGGTTTTTTCTCCTGAGAAGCGAGATCAGGCTGGCGTCTCTCTTTAGGACGTCCACAATCTTCGTGTCCAGTGAAAGCTTTCCCTCCTGAATCAGCAGTCCGACGGCCATAGACACGACGCTTTTTCCCATCGAATAGACGGCGTGCCATACTTCTTTGCGGTACGGGTAAAAGCTCGTCTCTGCGATCACCTTTCCGTTTTTCAAAACCATGATGCCGTGCAGATGAAGCGTTTTTTCCTGTTCCAGCGCTTCAAGCATTTCTCTGATTCTGGAAGATTCGATTCCCTGAGACTCCGCAGACGCGCGCTCAAGCGGCTGCGGGCAAGGGGAAGCTTCCGGAAAATCAGGTTTTTGCGGAAAAAAAGTTACTCTGCTGATTCCGTCTGTCTTTCCTCTGATCAGATTCCAGATCAATTCTATTGCAGCTGCGTCTTTTACAATCGCCATACTTTCCCTTACTTCCTCCATTTCTGAATTTTTTCGGTGTTTGGTGTCTGGTTTCTTTTTCATCTGCTGCCGGCAAAATACCGCTGCCGGATTATTTTTATTTTATCAAAAGCTGTCTGTATTTCAAGTACCCAATGCGGCAATTAGACATCTGACCGTGTTTTGTCTAAAAAATAGACATTTTGTCTTATTTTGTCTGTTTTCAAAAAATTTTTGCCGGGTTACATTCTTAGTATCAAATTATCATATTTAAAATGGAGGTTTATCTATGTCATTTCAGGATTTTAAAGATCATACAACGCGCGCCCTTGTCTCAAAAACCATCGATATCGCTCTGTCCTATGTCAATAAGGACCGCCAGAGAGGACTTTTGCGCCTTACAGACATTGCCCAGAGGCTGATGGGAGATGAATTCGGCTCTGCCGTCTTTGACAGTGCCAGAAAGCTCATCGAAAATCCCGATTCTAAATGGATGAAATTTGCGAACCAGCTTTTGGACGAGGCAGACCCGCATGTCGTAAAGATGCACGTCCTCAACGCCGGATACCAGGCCGGCTTCTATGGCTTTTCCAAGACGTGTGATTTTGCCGAAAAACACGGCTTCCGGATTCCTTGGATCATTCTGATGGATCCCACCTCCGCCTGCAACCGGCGCTGCACCGGGTGCTGGTCGGCTGAATACGGTCATAAGGTCAGTATGTCGTATGAGGATTTAGACCGTATTGTGTCGCAGGGGGAAGAACTCGGCATCTATTTTTATATGATGACAGGCGGAGAACCTCTGATGAGAAAAAAAGATATCGTAAAGCTCGCCGAGAAGCACAGAAAAAGCTTCTTCTATGCGTTCACAAACGGTACTCTGGTCGACGAGGCATTTTGCTGTGAGATGCAGCGCCTTGGAAATATTTCCCTTGCCGTCAGCGTGGAAGGCTTTGAGGAGCAGAACGATGCGCGCCGCGGACAGGGATGCTTTCAGAAGGCGATGGATGCGATGGATCTGCTGAAAAAGCATGGTCTGATCTTCGGCACCTCCATCTGCTATACGGCTTTGAATTACGAGACTGTCACCAGCGATGCGTTCCTCGATCTCCTGATCGAAAAGGGCGTGCGCTATACCTGGTATTTCCACTATATGCCGGTCGGAAACAACGCCTCCGCCGATCTGCTGCTGACGCCTGAGCAGCGGGAGTACATGTATCACCGCGTCCGCGAAATCCGTTCTGCGGACGGCGGAAAACCGATCTTTGCCATCGACTTTCAAAATGACGGCGAGTTCGTGGGAGGCTGCATCGCTGGGGGCAGATTTTACTGTCACATTAACCCCAACGGCGATGTGGAGCCGTGCGTCTTTATCCACTATTCCAACGCCAACATCCACGACAAAACGCTGCTCGAGTGCTTAAGCCAGCCGCTTTTTCTGGAATATCAGAAATCCCAGCCGTTCCATCAAAATCATCTCCGCCCCTGCGCCATGCTGGAAAACCCGGATTGTCTTGTCAGAATTGTCCGCGACACCGGCGCACAGAGCACAGACCTGGAAAGCCCTGAGAGCGCGGAGCACCTGTGCGGAAAATGCGTCTCCTATGCGCGCAGCTGGGCGCCGACCGCAGACCGCCTCGCCAGCGCTCATTCCCGCGCAGCCGACGCACGCCGGGCGCAGGCGGAACCGCTTGAGTGACGCGTCTGCCATTTTGACGCCCTTTCTTTTTGGCACGCCGAAAACAATACCAAATCTTTTTGTTTTGTGATATGATGATGCCAGGGGCAAAAGACCTTCTGACCTTTTGCCCCTGGCATCGTCACCGTAAAGGCAGCCTGAAAGAAAGGATGAAACAAACTTATGACCTCGCACACAAAAAAGGCGATAGAAAACTCTTTTTTAAAGCTTCTGAATGAATATCCGTTCTCCCGCATCACCGTAAAGATGATTGTGGAGGACTGCCATGTCAACCGCAACTCTTTTTATTATCACTTTCAGGACATCCCCTCTCTGCTCGAGGAGGTCACAATCCAGTACGCCAATCAGGTCCTCGACGCGATTCCGAGCGACCGCACGTTGGGGGAAAGTATCGAAATTATCCTGGAATTTGTCGTATCCAACAAAAAAGCTCTTTTACATATCTGGAAATCTATTAAGCGGGAAGTGTTTGAAGAAAATCTGATGCGTGTCTGTGAATATATCATCGACCGGTATATCACCTCTCTGTTTTCCGACACGCCTCTGGACCAGGAATCCCTGTCGTTAATCAAGAATTTTTTAAAGTGTGAAATTTTTGGTCAGCTCACGGACTGGCTGAACCAAAATATGTCTTTCGATATCGTAGCGCATATCCGCAAGCTGTGTTACTTTTTTGAGGGAACGTTCCGGATCGCTGTGGAAAATCACAGTCAGACGGGTAATGCGCCTCTGCGGCTGCCCTCTGCGCGGTCCTGATCCGCCTGCTGCCGCCAATCAGTCCTCTTTGCTCCGACGGTCTTTCGATAGAGGGAATCGCGTTTAAGATGCGAGGGCAGACGCTGTGGAAGCCGCCCTGCTTCTATTTCAGTTTTGCCCCGTCGCGAAACGCATTCCCCACCTTCTCCCCGATCACATGGTACGCATTCCCCACCGGGTCAAACGTGATCGGTGCAAGCTTCGCCACATCGATTTTTCCATCCGTAAGAATACTCTCGTCAGCGCTCACATTGACGATCTCGCCAAAGAGATGGCACGTCTCCGGATCGTAGCTGATCAGCCTGCACTCCAGCGTCATCGGAAGCTCCTCGATGACCGGCGCGTCCACAAACTCCGCCTTTGCCGTGTGAAAGCCTGCCTTCTCCATCTTGTCCGGCGTATGATTGCCTGATACCATGCCGACATAGTCGCAGGCAGCCATCTGCGCCGCCGTGGCCATGCTTACGGTGAAAGCCTTTCTCGCCAGGATGTTTTTCGTCGTCTTATGACCGGCGCTGATGCACATGCACAGCTCCGTGTCGCAGCTGATGCCGCCCCACGCCGCGTTCATCGCATTTGCCTTTCCGTCCTCATCGTAGCTTCCGATTATAAATACCGGCTGCGGATACGTCCACGGTTTTGCTCCAAAATTTTTTCTCATCGTAAAATCCTCCTGTCACAATTTGCTCAATTTACAATCTCTTTCACTATATCTTTTTTCCCCGCCATCATAATACTCATTCATCTTTTTTGAGATATCTGTCTGTCCTCTTCCCATTTCTCCTTTGTAAGGCAGTTTACATGTCCCGTCCGCTTTTCACCCATCAGCGGGACATCCATATCCTCTGTGGTCCACTGATACTGAAAGCCGACTTTTTCCTGTACCCGCTTCGATTTCGCATTGCCGTCATAGTAGCCGCACCAGATTTTCTTCATTCCAAGATCCTCAAAAGCACGCCGGATCAGCTCACGCGCCGCTTCCGGAATCAGCCCCTGCCCCCAAAGCGGCTTTCCAATCCAGTACCCTAACTCGCATTCATCGTCTCTCTGGGTCATATCCGTATGACCGTTTAATTTCAGCTCAATCGCCCCGACAGCTCTGTTGTCTGACTTCAGACACACGGCATAGGCTTCCTTTCCGCAGAAAACTGTCCGGATCACCTCCCGGCTCTCGCCCACACTCTGGTGGGGCGGCCATCCGGCAATCGGTCCCACAGCCGGGTCACTTGCATAGAGATATAAGTCCTCCGCATCGCTCTCTTTCCATGGGCGGAGGATTAAGCGCTCTGTCTCTAAGATCATCTGTCTATCACTCCTTTCTTTTTCTATTCTGCCATATTTTAGAGCGGGGTTCAATAAATAAAACATATATCATTTACCCCTAATTTGCTGAGCAAGGGCTGAAACTCTGAACAGGGAAACTTGCAGTCCATTGTCTCCAGATGATCTTTGCCATGGAAGTCGCTTCCGGCAGAATAGAAAAGATGATTTTCATCTGCAATAAGGCGAAGATACTTCCTCTCTTCTTCTGTATATGGTCCATATGACGTTTCCATGCCGCCATGCTCCTTGGCAAGCGTTTTAAAGTACCTGGCAAGCTCCCTGTTTGCTTTATCGTCCATTCGGTAATAGAGCAGATGAGCGAGGACAGCAATTCCATTGGCACTTAATATCGCCTCAATGCATTCTTCCATGCTGACATAGGGCAATGCTGACTCTACGTATGCCTTACGTTTTCCAAATTCACCAATGTATTCGTCAAACGCTTCCTCAGCCGTATGAACATATCCGAGTTTCCTCATTTTATTTGCAATATGGATTCGACCCACATGACGGCTTTTCGGATATTCCCTTTCGAGATCATCATACGTTCCAATATAGATTCCGCAGTCTTCCAGGCGTTTGAAAATCTTTTCGAGATATGGTCTTCGATCAGGATGATTCTTGTTGAATATCTCCTGAATTTTAGGATGATTTGGATCAAATCCCAGGGCAACCACATGAATTTCATGTTGTATATGGGCAGGGTCCGTATAGATGCAGCTGATTTCGCTTCCCTGAACTAAGGCAATATCACGATGATCCAGCCGAAGTTTTGTCAAATCCTGCGTGCAGTTGTGGTCCGTAATAGCCAAAACCTTAATTCTGCACCGTTTTGCTTCTTCTACTACATTTTCTGCCGAAAACATACCATCCGATAATGTGGTATGAACATGAAAATCTACATTACTCATTTCTTTTGCTCCTCTCCTGTTTTATGTATTATTACAGTATCACAGTTTAAAGCATTTAAAAATAGACGTTATCATCTTATTTATAACATTATTAAATTTTTTATTTTCTATTTTTGATATCTATTTTTTTATTTCTGACTGTTTTTATTGATTTCCTGTTGATCCGGTTATACAATAAAACTGTCAAATAACATCCTAAAATTCTTATGCGGAGCGAATATCATGAAAAATACTTCGGCAGATACGAAATCAAAAAATGCGGGCAACGAATTCGACTACAATGCTCTTGTAAAAAAAAGATTATATGAGTGGAGAAAAAATTTTGAAAAAGCGCTTGGCGGACAAACTTTAAATTATGCAGGAATAGCAGATATGATGGAGAGCAGATACCATATTCATACTTCACCGGGAAAGATTCGTGATATGCTTGATGGGACTTCGCACCGGGAAGTGAAGCTTTCAGAGTTAGTGGCGCTCGCTCAAATCTTCGATATCCCCTTATGGAATATTTGCGAATGTCCTGAAGCATCGGACGAATATATCTCAAATATTCATTTGTCCCGTCTCGTTAAAGGCGGCAAGCATAAAGATTCTGCTATTCGTCAGCTCACCAATTCTTATTATAAGGGCGATTATTATTGCTATTATTTTCATGCCAAGCATCGCCAGGAGTGTCTCAAACCCATTGAAGACAGCAAAATTGAAGAGGCAAAGATGACGATAGATATAAAAGAAGGGCATACAATTGTAACTCTTGAGGAGATGAAAGCGGGCACAACATTTTGCGGAGATCCGATGCCATCTTTTAAGCTTGCAGGAACTTTAAAACTCTTTGAAAATACCTCTATAGCCTACAGTTTTATTTCAGACGAAACTGGCCGCAGAGCTATGGCTCTTATGTTTAAATATTTAAATTTAAGCGCTGACATTCGCTACTATATGCCTGTAGGAATGCTCACATTTTCTCTTAATGAAACATCTGAGCCGCTGTTTCAGAAAATGGCTGTTTTCAGAGTCCGGCAAGATTGCAGGGATTCACAGACCGCGGATATGCTGCGTGGAATTCTGGCTCTCAATACCGCACCGATTGTAATTGATCAAGATACATTAGATAAACTGCGCAAGGATGAAACACTTGGAAAACTATTGGCACCTGATAAAGCAGTAATAAATAATTGTTCTCTTTTCTCTGAAGCTGCAATCAGAAGCAACGCATACTTCCTTCAGGATGAAAATGAAAGGATCCAATTAATGCTTCAAATCCGGAAGAACAGTTTATACCCTTCGCATGAAATTGTGTATGAACCTGAACCTTTCAGTGATTTTATAAAAAACCATCAGCTGCGTCAAGCTGCTCATGCAGAATTTGTTGAAGAATTCAAGCGAAAGCAGAAATCAAATGTAAGCGCCAAATAGATTTTTTCAGATTTCATTGATTTATTATATATTTCGTGCAAATAAAACATTACTATATTTCGAGTATGTGCCAAAAAGTGCTACAGTCCTTGTATTTTCAAAGATTGTGGCACTTACTTTTCTTCTAAACTGTCAAAAAAAAGATTTTACCATGCCTGCCCGGGGACATAAATGCTGCGAATAATTAGTGAAACCTGTCCTCTGGAAATTGGACTTAACTTTTAATATACTAAGACTTCCCATACTTAAAATGGGCTTTGCACCTTGAAAATTCAATATTTCTGGCAACAAAATAGTGATTTATGCTCCTATAGA
>CAWVKK010000061.1:0-32604 GCA_963929865.1 uncultured Eubacteriales bacterium
AATTGTCCTAAAATCAAACGACTATGTCGCAGAGATGATCGAGCTTGCCGGAGGAAGATATATTCCGGAAAATCTGGGAGAATCAGACAATGCTCTATCCACCATGAATATGCAGATGGAAGAATTTTATGCCGCTGCAAAGGAGGCGGATTATATTATCTACAACAGTACAATTGACGGGGAACTGCATACGATTGAGGAGCTCATCTCTAAAAGTTCTCTCTTGAAAGATTTTAAGGCGGTCAAAGAGGGAAACGTCTGGTGTACGGAGAAAAATTTGTTTCAGGAGACGACGGGGCTGGGTCAGATGATTGTGGATATCCATGAAATGCTGACAAATGAGGACAAAAGTCTGACACAGCTGACATATATGCATAAGCTTTCGTGATTGGGAGAAGAAAGGGATGGAGAAACAAGCGTATCGCAGATATAGTTTTGCGTTTTTGTTTTTGACAGGGCTTCTCTTTGCCCTGTTTGTCTGGAATGTGAATTCCGGCAGCGTGAATTTGTCAGCAAGTGAAATTTTTCAGATCGTCTTTCTGCGCCGGGGAGAAGAGACAGCGTACAATATTGTCTGGCAAATCCGGCTGCCTAGAATTCTGTCAGGGATCATACTGGGAGGAGCGCTGTCTGTATCCGGATACCTGCTGCAGACGTTTTTTTCGAATCCGATTGCAGGACCGTTTGTGCTTGGAATTTCTTCCGGGGCGAAGCTGGTGGTTTCTCTTGTGATGATTGCCTGCCTGAAATATTCCTATGTTGCAGGGTCAGGTCTGCTGATCATCGCTGCGTTTTTTGGATCGCTGATCTGTATGGGCTTTATTTTGCTGATTTCAAGAAAAGTAAAGCGAATGTCCATGCTGGTAATCGGAGGCGTCATGATCGGATATATTTGTTCCGCTGTGACTGATTTTGTGGTGACATTTGCGGACGATTCGAATATCGTCAATCTGCATAACTGGTCGATGGGGAGTTTTTCCGGGATGTCCTGGGACAATATGGCGGTCATGTCAGTCGTGACAGCTGCCGCAATGATTGCAGCATTTTTGATGGTAAAGCCGATCAGCGCATATCAGATGGGGGAGACGTATGCGCAGAATATGGGGGTCAATATCAGAGTATTTCGGATACTTCTGATTTTAATTTCCAGTATTTTATCGGCATGTGTCACTGCCTTTGCGGGACCGATTTCGTTTGTCGGGATCGCTGTCCCGCATCTTGTTAAAAATATGTTTAAGACAGCGAAGCCGATTCTGGTGATTCCAGGATGTTTTCTGGGAGGAGCGGTATTTTGCCTCTTCTGTGATCTGATCGCCAGAACGGTATTTGCGCCGACAGAACTGAGCATCAGTTCTGTGACGGCAGTGTTTGGAGCGCCGATCGTGATTTCTATTATGATACGGAGACAAAAGGCGATGTAAGATGAAAGATTATTTTTTTTATACCGATAAGATGACGGTGGGATATCATGGAGTCCCTCTGATTAAAGAGATCAATATTCAGATAAACAAAGGAGAAATTGTAACGCTGATCGGACCGAACGGCGCCGGAAAATCTACGATTTTAAAGAGCATCACAAGACAGCTCAAGACGCTTGGCGGCGTCATCTATCTGGATCGGAAAAGTATGCAGCAGATGACAGGCAAAGAGATTGCAAAACGTCTTGCCCTGGTGCTGACAGAGCGTATCCGCCCTGAACTGATGACGTGCGAGGAGATTGTCGCGACAGGGCGGTATCCGTATACGGGAACACTTGGCATCTTATCCAGGAAAGACTGGGAAAAGGTCTGGGAGGCGATGGAACTCGTGCAGGCACAAGATCTTAGAAAGCAGGATTTCGCTGCGATCAGTGACGGGCAGCGCCAGAGAATTATGATGGCGCGGGCAATCTGTCAGGAACCGGAGATCATTGTTTTGGATGAGCCGACGTCTTTTCTGGATATTAAATATAAGCTGGAGATTTTGACGATTTTAAAACAGATGGTGACGCAGCGGCACATGGCAGTGATTATGTCCCTGCATGAGCTGGATCTTGCCCAGAAAATTTCAGATATGATTGTATGCGTACACGGAGCATCTATCGAAAAATATGGAACGCCGGAAGAAATTTTTACTTCGGAGTATATTCATGATCTGTACGGAGTGACAAGCGGGAGCTATAATGCAGATTTTGGATGCCTGGAGATGGAGCCGCCGAAAGGAAATCCGGAGGTTTTCGTGGTGGCGGGGAATGGAAGCGGAATCAGAGAATATCGCAGGCTTCAGCGCGGTGGGACTCCATTTTTGACAGGCGTTCTCCACAAAAACGATATCGACTATGAGGCAGCAAAGACACTGGCGGCAGGAGTGATCGCAGAAGAACCATTTGAGCCGATCAGCGAAAAAAGCTTCCAAAAAGCGCTGGAGGCAGTGCAGCAGTGCCAAAAAGTGATCTGCTGCATTCAGGAATTTGGAACGATGAACAGGAAAAATGAGACCTTGCTAAGAGCGGCGGAGCAAAAAGGAATACCAGTGGAAAGAAGATAGAAAAAATGGGGGGTTGATTATTTTTTAATCAATGGTATGATAAGTAGGAGCGAACAAAAGCTTCCTGGAAAGGCAGAACGGATTGCAGAGGAATTTCCTGGAAAAAATGAAAAATCAGCGGAAAAGTCCGGGTCAGGTAGATCTGGGCTTTTTTATAAAGGAGAAAAAATGAAAAAGGTATTGACAATCGCAGGCTCCGACAGCAGCGGGGGAGCCGGAATTCAGGCGGACATCAAGACGATCACGGCGCATAAGCTGTACGCGATGAGCGCCGTGACAGCGCTGACAGCGCAGAATACGATGGGAGTGAAATCAATTCTGGAAGTGACGCCTGAGTTTCTCGCCGACCAGCTAGACTGCATTTTTTTGGACATTGTGCCGGATGCGGTAAAAATCGGGATGGTTTCCAACGCGGAGCTGATCCGGGTGATCGCCCGGAAGCTGGCTGAATATGGGGCGAAAAACATTGTGGTGGACCCGGTCATGGCGGCGACGAGCGGGAGCCGTCTTCTGAGCGAGGGGGCGCACAAGGCTCTGACGGAAGAGCTGCTGCCGCTTGCCGATCTGATCACGCCGAATCTGATGGAGGCGCAGTGTCTGTGCGGACTTCCGATTCACACGAAACGGGATATGGAAGAGGCGGCAGAACGGATTGCAAAAGACATCAGCGGAGCGGTGCTCATAAAGGGCGGTCATCTCGACGATACGGCGGATGATCTGCTGTACACAAAGAAGAGAGCTGTCTGGATCGAGGGGGAGCGGATCGACAACCCGAACACCCACGGGACAGGATGCACGCTGTCCTCCGCCATTGCGAGCAGCCTGGCAATGGGATACACTGTGGAAGAGAGCGTGAGAAGGGCAAAGGCGTATCTGACCGGAGCGCTCAGAGACGGCATGGATCTGGGACACGGGAGCGGTCCGCTCAACCACTGCTATTGGCTGAAGACAGAAGAACAGTGACAAAAAATGACGAGAAGAATGGAGAAGAGAAGAATATGAAAGTAAAGATCAGAAATGCGAGACAGAATGAAGGAAGAGAGATGGCTGAGATTGAGGCAGTGTGTTTCCCGATAGAGGAAGCAGCGTCGGAAAAGGAAATACGGGCAAGACTGGCCGCTTTTCCGAAAAATTTTTATGTGGCGGCGACGCAGGACGGAAAGCTTGCGGGCTTTATCAATGGATGCACGACGGATCAGCCCGTTTTGGGGGATGAGCTGTACCATGACGTCTCTCTCCACAGACCGGACGGCGCCTACCAGACGGTTTTCGGCCTGAATGTGCTGCCGCAGTACCGCAGGCAGGGAATCGCAGAGCAGCTTGTCAGGGCGCTGATCGACGGCGCGAAGGAGAGCGGGAAAAAAGGAGTGATCCTGACCTGCAAGGAGCATATGATCCACTACTATGAAAAATTTGGCTTCGTCAACCACGGCGTCGCGGACTCGAGCCACGGGGGAGCCGTCTGGTATGACATGCAGCTCCGCTTTTAAATGTGAGAAAATGCGGCGCAGCGAGAGAGAAACGAATTGATTTTACGGCAAAAATATGATATAGTTTTTTTGCTGTTAATTGATTATGATAGAAGTGTAGCAAGTGATCTGCACAGGCAGAAGAAGAGGGAATTAGGTGAAAATCCTAAACGATCCGGTCACTGTATACAGGGAGTCAGGCATGAGACCATTGTACCGCACGGTATGAGAAGGGATGCCGCGGCACAGATCTGTGAGTCAGGAAACCTGCTTGCTATGAAAGATGAAGCTTCCGAGTAAGGCATTGCATCTGAAAACACGGAATCTGTATGTTTTAGCCTGCTGAAGCAGGCATTTTTTTATGAGACGTACTTTTCCGGAGCCAGGACGGCTTCTCCTATCAAACACTCACAGAGAAAGGGAGAACGATATGATGAAAAAACAAACAGTAAGAAGAAAAGTGACAGCTATGGCATTATCAGCCGCTGTGATTGCGGGAAACTGCGCAGGAACGGTCTTTGCGGCGGAGACGGCGCAGGAGTCAAACTACCCGCTGACAATCACCACATTCAATTATGCGAAAGAACCGGTGGAGGAGACCTTTGAGAAGACGCCGGAGAGAGTCATCTGCGCGTGGACAAACTCCGTGGAGACGATGCTGGCGCTGGGGCTGGAGGACCGGATTATATCGGTCATCGGAGTGACAGAAAAAGATATCCTGCCAGAGCTTCGGGATGCATACCGGGAGATCGCGGACAGGGAATTCAACGATTTTACAGACACAAATGCGGCGATGACAAAAGAGACGGCGATTATGCTGCAGCCTGATTTTATTCTCGCGTGGAAATCGACATTCTCAGATCAGTCCCTGGGCGATGTAGACTACTGGCATGAGAACGGCGTCTGCACGTATATGGCGCTGAACTCCAACGATATCAGCGAAATGCGCACGGTAGAGAACGAATATGAGGATATTCTGACAATCGGAAAAATTTTTGACGTAGAAGAAAAAGCGCAGGAGATTGTAGCAGAGATGGAAGAGGCAGTGGAAAACGCGGAGAAGGCGGTTGAGGGTCAGGAAAAGAAAAGCGCTGTGATTATCGAATTTCTGGGCGACGCCATTCACACTTATGACAGCACAACCCTTGCCGGGGATATGGTGGCAAAAATGGGAGGCGAGCTGCTTGAGACAAGCTCACAGATCGGAGCGGAGGATCTGATCGGACTCAATCCGGACGTGCTGTTTGTCATCTACGTTGGACCGACCGGTCAGGACAGCGCAGTCTCTGAGGAGGACGCGGATGAAAAAGCAGCGCAGGAAGCCGTCGCAAACATTACAGAAAACCCGGCGTACGCAAGCTTAAAGGCCGTCCAGGAAGGACAGGTCTATCCGCTGCTGCTGAGTGACTGCTATACAAGCGGAATCCGCACAATCAACGGGCTGAATACGATTGGAGAAGCCCTCTGTCCGGAAGCGTATCAGGAGTGACTATGCAGAAAAACAGACAGTCGGGAATCATAAAAGGGAAGCTTTCGTTTTCCGCAGTACTGATCATTTTGTCTGCCTGCCTGCTTCTGTCGATTGTGACGGGCGTGACCTTTGGGTCCACGCAGATTTCTGTGGGGGAAGTCTACCAGATTCTGCTGTATAAGCTGTTTGGAATCGGAAACGCAGAAAATCTGGGACAAGGTCCCGTGCACGACGTGGTCTGGTTTATCCGCCTGCCCAGACTGATGCTGGCGCTTGGCGTGGGAATGGGGCTTTCGATCTGCGGGGTGGTCATGCAGGCGATTGTAAAAAATCCGTTGGCCGATCCGTATATTCTGGGCGTCTCCTCCGGGGCTTCCCTGGGGGCGACGCTCTCCGTCATGCTGGGAATCGGGGCGGTCTTCGGGAGCAATTCGATCGGCGTCATGGCATTTTTGGGAGCCTTTGGAATTTCACTGGCGGTCGTTGCGCTCGCCAACATCGGAGGGAGGGCGAACTCGGTCAAGCTGCTGCTTGCCGGGATGGCGCTGAGCGCGCTGTGTTCGTCCTTCTCAAATTTTATTGTGTACGTTGCAAATGATAAAGAAGGAATGCAGACGATTACGTACTGGCTGATGGGAAGCCTTGCGGGGGCGGACTGGGAGACGCTCTCCGTCATTTTGCCGCTTATCCTTCTGGGAAGTCTCTTTTTCTGGACGCAGTACCGGACGCTCAACCTGATGCTTTTAGGAGACGAGACCTCCATCACGCTGGGCACGGATCTGCACAGGTGGAGGCAGGTCTATCTCCTTGTATCGTCAGCGATGATCGGATTTCTCGTATACGCTTCCGGCATGATCGGATTTGTAGGGCTTGTAATCCCGCACGTTGTGCGCATTCTTGTGGGCACTGACCACAAAAGAATGATTCCGGTCTGCGCCCTGGTCGGAGCGATCTTTTTGATCTGGGCGGACGTCCTTTGCAGGCTGGCAATCCGGGGCGCAGAGTTGCCGATCGGCATTCTGACTTCGATCATCGGCGCGCCATGCTTTATTTACCTGATGATAAGAAAACGGTACGGATTTGGAGGAAAAGACTGATGCGGATAGAGACAAAGGATTTAGGAATGGTACTCGACGGCAATGAAATTTTAAAACACATGCAGATTGAAATTTCAGACGGAGAATTTGTCGGTGTGATCGGACCGAACGGAAGCGGAAAAAGCACGCTGCTCAAATGTATTTATCGGGTCTTGAGACAGACGAGCGGGGCTGTTTTGCTCAACGGCAGAAATCTTCAGTCGTACCGGGTAAAAGAATCTGCAAGAGAAATTGCAGTCGTGGCGCAGCACAATTATTATAATTTTGACTTTTCCGTCACGGACGTCGTCATGATGGGGCGCGCTCCGCACAAAAAAGCGCTGGAGCGGGACACAAGAGAGGATTTTGAGATTGTAGAGGAAGCGCTGAAAAAGGTAGAGATGCTTTCCTTCCGGGACCGCAGCTTTTCTACTTTATCCGGCGGAGAGCAGCAGAGGGTTCTCCTTGCCAGAGCGCTCGCACAGAAGACAAAATGCCTGATTCTGGATGAGCCGACGAATCACCTGGATATCAAATATCAGCTCCAGCTGATGGACATCGTAAGCTCTCTCGATCTGACAGTCATATCGGCGATTCACGATTTAAATATTGCGGCGATGTACTGTGACAAAGTATTTGCAGTGAAAAACGGGACCGTCATAGCATACGGGGATCCAAACGATATCCTGACAAGGGAATTTATTAAAAAGGTATATGAGGTTGACGCCGATCTGTTTTGGGATGAAAACGGGCAGCTTCATATTTTATATCAGACACAGGCGAGCAGAAAAAGACAGTTTCCGCATAAAAAGGAAGGAGTAAGACGATGCAGCTGACGACGCTTTGCTATATAGAAAAAGATGACTGCTATCTGATGCTTCACCGCATCAAGAAAGAACACGACGTCAATAAGGACAAATGGATCGGGATCGGCGGCAAATTTGAGAAAGACGAGACGCCGGAGGAGTGTCTTTTGCGGGAGGCAAAGGAGGAGACGGGACTGACGCTGACGTCCTGGAGACTGAGGGGGATCGTCACATTTTTGTGCGACCACTGGGAGACGGAATATATGTTTTTGTACACGGCAGACGCATATGAGGGGACGATGACCTCCTGCCAGGAGGGAGAGCTTCAGTGGGTTCCGAAAAAGGAATTAGACCGGCTGAACCTGTGGGAGGGAGACAAAATTTTTTTCCGGCTTCTTGACGAAGAACGTCCGTTTTTCTCTCTGAAGGTGAGATATGAGGGCGAGGTCCTGGCGGAAGCTGTCCTGGACGGAGCGGTTCTGAAAGGAAAGATTTAACAGGGATTTTACTTATTGATGATTATAAATTTTATGTTTCGATGGTATCGTATGAGTGTATCAAAACGATGCAGCGAACAAATAAATGATCATGAATAAGGAGAAAAAAATGAAAGCAAAAAAAATTTTTGCAATTCTTTGCGCGGCAGCAATGATGGGAACCATGCAGATCCCGGCTTTGGCAGAGGAAAACACAGCGACCACACCGGCAGCGGCACAGGAAGAAGTAACTGCACCAAAATACATCTTTTTATTTATCGGGGATGGAATGAGTTATCCTCAGATTCAGTCGGCAAACTACTACTTAAGCGCAAGCGAGGGAGACAACGGAAAGACAGACGGAATCTTGCAGAGCAAAAACAATCTTTCTTTTATGGACTTTGAAGTAGCAGGTTCAGCACAGACGTTTGACAGCACATCCTTCTGCCCGGATTCCGCTTCCACCGCAACTTCTATCGCGACAGGGTACAAGACATACAGCGGAACGATCAACATGGACGAGACCATGACGGTTTCCTATGAGACGATCGCAGAGAAATTAAAAGAGCAGCTCGGATATAAGATCGGAATTCTGACAAGCGTAAACTTAAACCATGCGACACCTGCAGCTTTTTATGCACATCAGGCATCCAGAAACAGCTACTATGAAATCGGAGAGGAGCTGATCGCAAGTGATTTCGATTACTTCGCAGGCGGCGGACTCTTAAGCGAGACAGGAAGTGAAGGAGATAAAGAGAGCCTTTACACACTGGCAGAGGAAGCAGGCTACACCGTAGTCAACACAAAAGCAGATGCAGAAGCTCTGACAAACGGAGCAAAGGCAATCGTGATCGACGAGACACTGGCAGATTCTGACGCAATGAGCTATGCAATGGATCTGGAAGAAGGAGAATGGGGTCTTGCTGATTACGTAGAAAAAGGAATCGAAGTGCTTGACAATGAGACCGGATTCTTTATGATGGTAGAAGGCGGAAAAATTGACTGGGCATGTCACGCAAACGATGCGGCAGCTTCCATCACAGACACAATCGCATTCGCAGAGGCTGTAGAAGAAGCAATCGAGTTTTACAACGAGCATCCAGATGAGACTCTGATCTTAGTGACAGGAGACCACGAGACTGGCGGACTCAGCATCGGATTCGCAGGCACAAACTACGACACATTCCTGACAAACCTTTCTAATCAGAAGATTTCTTTCGCAAAATATGACTCTGACTATGTGGCAAAATATAAAGAAGAAGGAACAGACTTCGAGACTGTCATGAAAGACATCACGGAACTGTTCGGTCTTCAGGCGCCGGCAGACGGACAGGTTGACGAAGCGGCAGAGTTAGACAGCAAAGACGCTCATCCAGAAGGAGAGGACGAAGGAACACTCGTTATGACTGCTTACGAATATGAGAAATTACAGGCAGCATACGAAGCAACGATGACAAGAACTGGAGAAGAAGAGCTGAGCCAGGAAGAATACATCTTATACGGAAGCTATGAGCCGCTGAGCGTTACTATCACACATATTCTGAACAATAAATCTGGTATCTCCTTTACTTCTTACAGCCATACCGGTCTTCCAGTAGCAGTGTTTGCAGAAGGAAACGGAGCAGAGCTGTTTGAAGGCTACTACGACAACACAGAAATCTACCACAAGATGGCAGAGCTGACAGGAGTAGAATAAATGAAAGCGATTCAGTGGGCGAAGAAAAGAAGTGTCTCACTGCTCGCAATCCTGATTATGGGTATCCTCATACTTCTTCCGACGGGGTATGAGGATGCCCTTATTTATCAGGGAACAGAGCGTGTGCGCGCAAAAGTGCTGGAGACAAACGAAGATAATATCTACAACAACGGGCTGATTCAGTCAGGAGAACAAGAATGCGAGGTAGAGATCCTCGACGGACAGTTTAAGGGGGAAACCGCGAGCGCTACCAATATGCTGAGCGGATCGCTGGAAGCCGACAAAATTTTCCAGGAGGGGGATATCGCAAATGTTGTGATCAGCCATAAAGACGGAGAGATTTTGTCGATCACCATGACCGATCATTTCCGCATCGGCAAAGAAGCTATTCTTGCCCTTATCTTTATCGTATTTTTGATTGCCTTTGCCGGAAAGAACGGGCTTCGCGCCATCTATTCCTTTGCCATCACGATTATGACGATCTGGAAGATTCTTGTGCCTTCGTATCTGGGAGGCGTCAATCCTCTGTGGGTCGGAATCGGAATCACGACGTTTCTGACCGTGATTATCATCTGGCTGGTATACGGATTTGAGACGAGAACGCTGGCGGCGAGCGGGGGAGCCATTTTGGGGGTCCTTGTGACGTGCGTGATGGGAATCATCTTTACAAACCAGTTTCAGATTCACGGCAGCGTGATGGATTACTCCGAAACTCTGCTGTACGCAGGATTTCAGAATTTAAATCTGACTCAGATTTTTATGAGCAGCATTTTCATAGGCGCATCGGGCGCTATGATAGACCTTTCCGTTGACATCACGTCGGCGGTCCATGAAGTCGTTCAGAAAAAACCGCAGATCGGGTGGAGGGAAGCGACCGGGTCCGGCATGAATGTGGGAAGAGCCGCGATGGGGACGATGACGACGACTCTGCTGCTGGCCTATTCCGGAGGCTACATTGCGCTTTTGATGGTGTTTATGGCGCAGGGAACCCCAATCGATCAGATCCTTAACTATAAATATGTATCGGCAGAAATTCTTGAGACCATCGTAGGAAGCATGGGACTTGTGACGGTGGCGCCTTTTACTGCGCTTGTGTCAGGCATACTGCTGACGCGCAGGAAGCACAGAGAACTGGAAAGAGATAGCGTCAGATCCGA
Organism: uncultured Eubacteriales bacterium; assembly: GCA_963929865.1. Lineage (GTDB taxonomy): Bacteria > Bacillota > Clostridia > Lachnospirales > Lachnospiraceae > JAGZHZ01. The sequence goes on from CAWVKK010000061.1 coordinate 10,678, forward strand.
ATCTGGAGAGCCATTGTCTGAATGAAGATGAAAGACAGGCGGCTTATTGAGAAAAGAAGGAAAAAATGGAGTTGAGATCTAAAGAAAACTTGATATAATGAAAATGTAAACATTTACAAACCAAACACGCATGAAAGATATAGTTCTATGATTTTTGGCGAGCAGTTGGAAGTCAAGGGCTTAGTGCGTCACATTGCAGCAAATATACTGGGTCTGTCTGATACAGGCGCAGTATTTTTTTGCACGAAGACTTTGCCTGGCTGCCATTTTTGAACTTTTTCAGCAGAACGCCGCAGATGAAAAAGGCTGGAATTTTCGACCGGATTCAGATATAATAGACAGAAAAGGAAGGGCTGGCAATGAACTACGGATTGAGAATTCAGTATGACGGAACGCGCTTTGACGGCTGGCAGAGACAGAAGGAATCAGACCAGACGATTCAGGGAAAAATAGAAGCGGTGCTTGGCAGAATGCTTGAGGAAAACATTGAGATTCACGGGGCGGGGAGAACGGACGCCGGAGTCCACGCTCTGGGACAGGTGGCAAATTTTCACACGCAGAAAAAGCGGGACTGCGCGTGGATGATGGAACAGATGAACCGCTTTCTTCCCGAGGATATCGGTATTTTGGAGGTGCGCGAAATGCCGGAGCGGTTTCACAGCAGACTGTGGGCAAAGGAAAAGATTTACCGATACCGGATTGGACGGGCGAAAGAAAAAAATGTGTTCACGCGCAGGTGGGTGTACGGATTTTATGAGCCGCTGGATCTGGAAGCGATGAGAAAGGCGGCGCAGCTTCTGTGCGGGACGAACGATTACACAAGCTTCTGCGCGAACAAGAGGATGAAGAAGTCTGCGGTCAGAACCGTATCGGAGATAAAAATAGAAGAAAAGGATGCCGAGATATGGATGACGTTTGTCGGGAACGGATTTTTGCACCATATGGTGAGAATTATGACAGGAACGCTTTTGGAGGTCGGGACGGGAAAGACGGACCCGCAGAGCATGGCGCAGCTGCTGGAAAAGAGAGACAGACAGTGCGCCGGAAGGACAGCGCCCGCACAGGGGCTGGCTTTAGTGCAGGTGCTCTATGACAGCCCGTATTTTGAGACAGCAAAGACACAGAGAAAAGGAATTTGATAAAAAACAGATAGGCAAAGAGAAGTTCTTGTACTATAATAAAAAGATAACCGCACAAATCAAACTGGCAGGAATTTGCTGGGCGATGAAAATCGTGAATGGAGGAAAATATGAGTAAAATCGCAATCGTCACGGACAGCAACAGTGGCATTACACAGAAGATGGCAAAAGAGATGGGAGTCTATGTGATTCCGATGCCATTTTTCATCAATGGAGAAGTATTTTTGGAAGATATCAGTCTGTCTCAGGAAGAATTTTATCAGCGCCTGGCAGACAATGCAGATATCAGCACGTCTCAGCCGTCTCCAAAAGACTTGACGGAGCTGTGGGATCGTCTCTTAGGAGAATACGATGAAATTGTCCATATTCCAATGTCGAGCGGGCTGAGCGCATCTTGCCAGACGGCTATGGCGCTGTCTGCGGAGTATCACGGCAGAGTGCAGGTGGTAGACAACCTTCGGATCTCCGTGACGCAGAAAATGGCGGTCAGAGATGCGCAGAAGCTGATTGTGGAGGGAAAAACGGCAGCGCAGATCAAGCAGATTCTGGAGGAGAAAAAGCTTCAGGCGAGCATTTATATCACCCTGGAGACACTGAAATATCTAAAAAAAGGCGGAAGGATCACACCGGCTGCCGCAGCGGTCGGGACGATTCTGAACCTGAAGCCCGTACTGCAGATTCAGGGGGATAAACTGGACGCCTACTCGAAAGCGCGCGGGAAAAACAGAGCGAAAACGATCATGATCGACGCGATCAGACACGATATCAAGACGCGGTTTGAGGAAGCTCAAAGAGAAGGCAAAACCGCGATTATGGCGGCGTACACGGGAAATAAAGAAGAAGCGGCGCAGTGGAAGCAGGATCTGGAGAAGGAATTTCAGACAGAAGTGGAGATGGACCCGCTTTCGCTGAGCGTTGCCTGTCATATCGGATACGGCGCTTTGGCGGTCGTTGTTTTAGAACATCTGTAAAAGAGGACAGGAAGAAAAGGAGAAAAGAAAATGGAAAAAGCAAAGGTATATTTTACGGATTTACGCGTAAAAAACGGAGACAATCTCCAAAAAAAGCTGGAACGCCTGATCAAAAAGGCGGGAATCGGACAGATTGACTTTCAGAATCATTTTGCGGCGATTAAAATACACTTTGGAGAGCCGGGAAATCTCGCCTATTTAAGACCAAATTATGCGAAGACCGTGGCGGACGTCGTAAAAGAACTCGGAGGAAAGCCATTCCTGACAGACTGCAATACGCTGTACGTAGGGGGAAGAAAAAATGCGCTGGATCATATCGATTCGGCATACTTAAACGGCTTTACGCCGTTTTCAACCGGGTGCCATGTGATCATCGCAGACGGCTTAAAGGGAACGGATGAGGCTCTTGTCCCGGTAGAAGGCGGAGAATACGTCAAGGAGGCGAAGATTGGTCAGGCGATTATGGACGCTGACATTGTGATCACCCTGAATCACTTTAAGGGACACGAGGCGACCGGATTTGGCGGAGCATTAAAAAATATCGGAATGGGATGCGGCTCCAGAGCAGGAAAGATGGAGATGCACAGCGCCGGAAAACCGTACGTCGACCAGGAACTGTGCATCGGCTGCGGGAAATGCACAAATATCTGCGCGCACGACGCGGCGGTCGTAAGAGACAAGAAGGCTTCGATCGACCACAATAAATGCGTAGGATGCGGCAGATGTATCGGCGTCTGTCCGCGCGACGCCGTACTGCCGGCCTCTGACGAATCGTTTGACATCCTCAATTACAAAATCGCAGAGTACAGCAAAGCGGTCCTGGACGGAAGACCAAGCTTCCACATCAGCCTGGTGATTGACGTCTCGCCGTTCTGCGACTGCCACGCTGAGAACGACGCGCCGATCGTCCCGGATATCGGCATGTTCGCATCGTTTGACCCCGTAGCTCTTGACGTGGCGTGCGCCGACGCAGTCAACCGCCAGAAACCGTTCGCGGACAGTCTTTTAGGGGAAGCGTGTGCGAAAGAGGGTCACGCGCACAGAGATCATTTCGGGATGGTCAGCCCGAACACAAACTGGAAAAGCTGCATAGAACATGCGCAGAAGCTTGGAATCGGGACAAGCGAATATGAGCTGATTGAAGTAAAATAAAAAGGAAGACAACGGTATCTGAACGGAAAATTTTCCGCCAGATACCGTTGCTTTTGTATGGGGCAATTCATAAAACTTTAACAAATATATTTGTTGATTTCTGAATCAGGTGTATTATAATAAAATAGACTAATTGTGAGGAGGAAAAACATGAACGAGAATCAGCCATCGAATCAGAACTATCAAAATCATGGACCAAATGAGCCTCAAAACAGACCGAACGGTCAGCAGGGTTCTAACGGCGGAGATGGAAATGCACAGGGTCCGAAAAACAGACAGAGCATGATGATTCTTTTGATGATTGTTCTGGTGGCCTTTATTGTAATAAGAATTTTCAGCAGCTCTTTGACAGACAGCATAGCGCAGGAAATTACGTACGATGAATTTATGTTAATGGTAGATACCGGTCAGGTAGCAGAGGTTGAGATTGAGTCAGACCGAATTGTCATTATCCCGACCAACCAGGTGTATGCCAATGCGCAGATTGAATTTTACACCGGAAAAGTGGACGATCCGAATCTGACAGAAAAGCTGTTGGACGCAGGAGTGACGTTCAGAGAGGAAATACCGGATACCACGACGGCGCTGATTTTAAATTTTGTGGTGACGCTGCTGCCGATTCTGCTGATTTTGCTGATCCCGTTTCTGATGCTGCGAAAAATGTCGCAGAACGGCGGCGGAGTGATGGGAGTCGGAAAAAGCAAGGCGAAGGTATATGTGCAGAAAGAGACGGGCGTTACGTTTAAAGATGTGGCAGGGCAGGAGGAAGCGAAAGAATCGCTGCAGGAGGTCGTCGACTTTCTGGAAAACCCTGGAAAGTACACAAAAATCGGAGCCAAGCTCCCAAAAGGAGCTTTGCTGGTAGGTCCGCCCGGAACAGGAAAAACGCTGCTGGCAAAAGCGGTGGCCGGCGAGGCGCATGTGCCGTTTTTCTCTCTGTCAGGTTCCGACTTTGTGGAGATGTTTGTCGGAGTCGGCGCCTCCCGTGTCAGGGATCTGTTTGAGGATGCGAAGAAAAACGCTCCCTGCATCATCTTTATCGACGAGATCGATGCAATCGGAAAAAGCCGCGACAGCCGCTACGGAAGCGGAAACGACGAGAGAGAGCAGACGCTGAATCAGCTCCTGGCGGAGATGGACGGGTTCGACACCTCAAAAGGACTTTTAATTCTGGCGGCGACAAACCGCCCGGAGGTTCTGGACAAAGCGCTCTTAAGACCGGGACGCTTCGACCGCCGCGTCATCGTAGATAAGCCTGACTTGAAAGGAAGAATCGACATTTTGAAAGTCCACGCCAAAAATGTGCTGCTGGACGACAGCGTGGACCTGGAAGCGATCGCGCTCGCCACGTCGGGAGCGGTCGGATCGGATCTGGCGAATATGATCAACGAGGCGGCCATCCTTGCAGTGAAGGAAGGCAGAAACGCAGTCAGCCAGAAGGATCTGTTTGAGTCTGTGGAAGTGGTTCTGGTCGGAAAAGAGAAAAAGGACCGCGTCCTGAGCAAAGAAGAGAGAAGAATCGTATCGTACCATGAGGTCGGACATGCCTTGATCAGCGCGCTGCAAAAGGACTCCGAGCCTGTGCAGAAAATCACGATCGTCCCGAGAACGATGGGAGCCTTAGGGTACGTCATGAATGTGCCGGAGGAAGAGAAATACCTCAACACAGAGCGTGAGATCCGGGCAATGCTTGTGGAATTCGTCGGAGGACGCGCGGCGGAGGAGATTGTGTTTGACACAGTTACGACAGGCGCGGCAAACGATATCGAAAAGGCGACGCGGATTGCCAGGGCGATGATTACGCAGTATGGAATGTCGGAAAAATTCGGTCTGATTAATCTGGAATCGCCTGCAAATCAGTATCTGGACAACCAGCTTGTGATGAACTGCAGCGAGATGACAGAGGCGGAAGTGGACAAAGAGGTTATGCGCGTCCTAAAAGAGGCGTACGAAGAGGCGAAGAGGCTGCTGAAGGAAAACAGAGACGCGCTCGACAAGATTGCCGAATTCCTGATCGAGAGAGAGACGATAACGGGCGCGGAATTTATGAAGATCTTCCGCCAGGTAAAGGGTATCCCGGAGCCTGAAGAGGGCGACGCGAAGTCCCCAGAGAGGATCGCAAAAAAGAGTATGCCTGTCAGCCTCGACAAACCGGCGCCTGATACGGATCAGAAAAAGACACAAGAACATTTTGCCCCGCAGGAAAAGGGAGAAGAAGATTCTGATTCTAAGGAAAAGACAGAAGAAAGCTTTCAGCCACAGACGGAAGATATTCAGCAGAAACAAGAAGACACGCAGAAGAAAAAGGTTTATCCGCTTGACGAGGAAGAGGATTTCTGAAAACTGTCTGTTTAAAAGGAAAAATGCTGCCGCAGAAAAGGCTCTTTTGAAAGAGGAGAAAGGTGCGGCAGCTTTTCTTATTTCCAGAAAGACTTTTGCCTCGACAGCGGCGGACTGCGCAGAGGCGTCAGAGAGGAGAGAAAAGATGTTTCAAATTGAGGAGGAATTAAAAAAGCTTCCGGCAAAGCCGGGAGTCTATCTGATGCACGACCAGGAAGACGTCATTATCTATGTAGGCAAGGCGGTCAGCTTAAAGAACAGAGTGAGACAGTATTTTCAGAGCAGCCGCGTCAGAAGCCCGAAGATTGAGCAGATGGTTTCCAAAATCAGCCGGTTTGAGTATATTGTGACAGACTCAGAATTAGAGGCGCTGGTCCTGGAGTGCAATCTGATCAAAGAGCACCAGCCCAGATACAATACGATGCTCAAAGACGACAAGACATATCCGTTTATCAAAGTGACGACAGGGGAAGCATATCCGCGCATTTTTCTTTCCAGAACGATGAAAAAAGAAAAGGCGAAGTATTACGGACCGTATACCAGTTCAAAGGCAGTCAAAGACACAATCGAGCTGGTCCAGAAAATTTTCAGGCTGCGGACATGCGGGAAAAGTCTGCCAAAAGAAATCGGAAAGGGGAGGGCATGTCTAAATTACCATATCGGTCAGTGCGGCGCACCGTGTCAGGGACTTGTCTCCCAGGAAGCCTACAGCAGGCAGGTAGAGGAGGCAGTCCGCTTCCTGGAGGGAAATCATGAACATGTGATCAAAATGCTGGAGATGAAAATGAGAGACGCGTCAGAACGAATGGACTTTGAGGCGGCGATGCAGTACAGAGATCTGATGGAAAGCATCCGGCAGATTTCCCAGAAACAGAAGATCACGCAGAGCGATGGGGAGGACCGGGATATTGTGGCGGCTGCGGCAGACGGATCTGACGCCGTTGTGCAGGTGTTCTTTGTGCGCGGAGGAAAGCTGATGGGACGGGATCACTTTTACCTCCGGACGGCTGTGAACGATACAAAAAGCAGCATTTTAAACAGCTTTTTAAAACAGTTTTATTCCGGAACGCCCTTCATCCCAAGAGAGCTGGTGCTTCAGACGGAAGTGGAGGACCATGCGCTGCTGGAGCAGTGGCTTTCCAAAAAGCGCGGCTCAAAGGTGCATGTCAGAGTGCCAAAAAAGGGGACAAAGGAAAAACTGGTGGAGCTTGCGGAAAAAAACGCGCAGATGGTGCTGGAGCAGGACCGGGAAAGAATCAAAAGAGAAGAAGACAGGACTATCGGAGCAATGCGGGAGATTGCGGAGCTTTTAGGTCTGCCGCAGGCGGCAAGGGTAGAGGCTTTTGACATTTCCAATACGGGCGGGACCGAATCAGTCGGCTCTATGGTTGTGTATGAAAATGGAAAGCCAAAGCGCAGTGACTACCGGAAATTCAAAATCAGATGGGTCAAAGGACCGGACGACTATGCGAGCATGGAAGAAGTCCTCTCAAGAAGGTTTGCGCACGGAATAGAAGAACACAAGGCGCAGCAAGGAGAGGTGGGAAGCTTCAGCCGTTTCCCGGATCTGATTATGATGGACGGGGGAAAAGGTCAGGTCCATGCGGCAAAAAAGGTTTTGGAGCATTTTCAGCTCCCGATTCCTGTGTGCGGCATGGTGAAAGACGACAGACACCGGACAAGAGGACTGTATTTTGAAGGACGGGAGATTGAGATCGACAGACATTCCGAAGGATTTCGCCTGATCACAAGAATTCAGGACGAGGCTCATCGGTTTGCAATCGAATACCATCGTTCTCTGCGGGGAAAGAGCCAGGTTCACTCGATTTTAGATGAGATTGAAGGGATCGGTCCGGCAAGAAGAAAAGCCCTGATGAAAGCGTTTGCGTCGCTGGAGGCGATCCGCAAAGCGTCCGTGGAGGAGCTGGCAAAAGTGCCGTCGATGAACAGACAGAGCGCCGGGAAAGTCTATGATTTCTTTCATTGATGTTATCACACGATTGTGGTAAAATAAAAAAAATAACAGAAAAAGGAGATCCAAAGATGAATGGTGTGCAATTGACAAAGGTCATTGAAAAGCTGAATCTGGAGAATCTGACGCCTGATATTGACGCATCGCAGATCCGGATTAAGCTTCCGGACATCAACCGTCCCGCCCTGCAGCTGACTGGATATTTTGATCATTTTGACTCTGAGCGCGTCCAGATCATCGGATATGTAGAGTACACGTATCTGGAGCATCTGGACAGAGAGAAAAAGCTTCCCGTCTATGAGCAGTTTTTATCGAGCAAAATTCCATGCGTGATCTACACGACAAAGACACATCCGGACGAGGACATGCTCAGACTGGCAAATCAATATCAAGTGCCGGTCCTGCGCAGCAGCAGAACGACCTCTTCCTTTATGGCTGAGATCATCCGCTGGCTCAATGTAGAACTGGCGCCCTGCATCTCGATTCACGGCGTTTTAGTCGATGTCTACGGAGAAGGCGTGCTGATCATGGGAGAAAGCGGCATAGGAAAGAGCGAGGCGGCTCTGGAGCTGATCAAGAGAGGACACCGCCTCGTTTCCGACGACGTGGTGGAAATCCGAAGAGTCAGCGATGAAACTCTGATTGGAAGCGCCCCGGATATTACGAGACATTTTATTGAGCTTAGAGGAATCGGAATTATCGATGTAAAGACTCTGTTCGGAGTGGAAAGCGTAAAAAATACACAGTCGATAGACCTGGTAATCAAGCTCGAGGAGTGGAACCGGGACAAGGAGTACGACCGGCTGGGACTGGAAGAAGAGTACACAGAATTTCTGGGAAACAAAGTAGTATGTCATTCCCTGCCGATCCGCCCTGGACGAAATCTGGCAATCATTGTAGAATCAGCCGCCGTCAACCACAGACAGAAAAAGATGGGTTACAACGCGGCTCAGGAGCTTTATAACCGTGTGCAGAACAGTCTGTCAAGACGCAGAGAAGAATGAGGAGAGAAAAAATGGTAAAATATTGTTTTGGAATTGACGTAGGAGGAACAACCGTAAAATGCGGTTTTTTCAGTGTAGACGGAGAGGTTCTGGAGAAATGGGAGATCCCGACCAGAACAGAAAATGACGGGGAGAATATTCTTCCGGATATTGCAAAGAGCATCAATGAAAAGCTCGAAGAAAAAAAGATCGGCAAGGAAGAGGTGGCAGGAGTAGGAATCGGCGTGCCGGGACCTGTCAACGATAAGGGAGAGGTTCCATATGCGGTAAACCTCCACTGGGGATACAAAAATCTGATCAAAGAGATGGAAGAGATGACCGGCTTAAAGACGAGAGCAGGAAACGATGCAAACGTGGCGGCGCTTGGCGAGATGTGGCGCGGCAGCGGCGTCGGATATCACAACCTTATCATGGTGACGCTCGGAACAGGAATCGGCGGCGGAATCATTGTCAATGAAAAGATCATCACAGGATCTCACGGGGCAGGCGGCGAGATTGGTCACGCCCATGTGGAAGACGCTATCGATACCCCGTGCAACTGCGGCGGCCGCGGATGTCTGGAGCAGGTTGCCTCCGCAACGGGAATCGCTTATCTTGCCAGAAAAATGATGGAAGAAAGCGATGAGCCGTCTGTGATCCGCAAAGATAATGTCAGCGCGAAGACCGTATTCGACGGGGTAAAAGCAGGAGACGAGCTGGCAAAAAAAGTAGCCGAAAAATTTGGAGCTTATCTTGGAAAAGCGCTCGCCAATTTCGCCTGTGTGACAGACCCGGAGGCGTTTGTGATCGGAGGAGGCGTCTCAAAAGCAGGAGACATGCTTCTGGATTATATCAGACCGTATTATCAGAAATACGCATTCCCGTCATGTAAGGACGCAGCGTTTGTAATCGCAAAATTAGGAAATGATGCAGGCATTTACGGAGCGGCTAAATTAGTATTACAATAAAAAAGAGACTGCCCTGGCACAAAAACCGTGTCAGGACAGTTTTTTTTGACTCATTCCATCTCTAAATTCTGCAGGAGCGTTCCAAGAGGATCCGTACTGTCCGACTGATGCTGCGCGGCGTCTGCGCCGGCGCCGGAATCAGAAGATCTGGCGGCAGAGCCGGAAGAGGGATCTCCATAACCGGAGCTGGAATAACCCGGGTCGGTATAACCTGGGTTTGTATAACCAGGATCGGTGTATCCCGGGTCGGTATAACCTGGGTCGGTGTACCCCGGATCAGTGTATCCAGGATCGGTGTAACCTGGGTCGGTGTATCCTGGATTTTGATAGCCCGGATCAGGATTTGTCTGTGCCTCGGTCTGCGCTTCGGTCTGCATTTCAGACTGTGTTTCGCTTTGCGCCTCTGTCTGAGGATCCGTCAGATTCCCGATCAGATTCCCAAGCGGGGAATGATTGCCGGGGCATGTCTGCATCGGCGCGAGATAGTTTCCATCGTCTGTATCGGCGGAGATGCCGTCAGGCAATACCATAAAAACTTTGGAGGCAGACGGGCAGGTGGAAGAAGCCAGAAGCCCTGTCTCCGTACAGATGCTGACGGAGATATGAGAAGTACAATATTCCGCAGGTTCTGTCCCGGACGCAAAATACTCCGTATAAATCTGAGAGCCTCTGGGATCATGGTCACAGATTCCGGGAATGGCAAGCTTTCCCGATTTTTTGCACACAGACGCCGTTACGATATCAGATGGCGTCTCAAACTGGCGGATCTCCAGATTTTCATGGATCCTTGACATAATCGACTGCCACAGCACCCGGCTGTAGCTGTGATAGATATCTCCGGAGGGAAGAGAATTGTTATTGTCATATCCGCCCCAGATTCCGCATGTGTAATACGGCGTATAGGCCACAAACCAGATGTCCCGGTAATCAGACGTCGTGCCTGTTTTTCCGGCGACAGGCATACCGCTTAAGCTGATGTCAGACGCTGTTCCCTCAGGAGAGCTGATGACGTCCTGCATAGCGCTCGTCAGAAGAAAGGCGGTCGATTCCTTGACGACAGAAGAAGAAGGAGAGGAGCTGTTGTCAATCAGGACATTTCCGTCACGGTCTTCAATTCGCGTAAAAAACTTAGGCTCCAGATATTGCCCCTTGTTGGCGATGGCGGCGTAGGCTGCCGTCAGCTCAAGGTTATAGACTCCCTCTGTCAGACCGCCAAGCGCAAGGGACTCATTGATGTCTGAGAACACACCGTAATCTGTCTCCAGATGGGAACACAGCGTGGAAATGCCGAAACGCTGGGCAAAGTCAAATCCAGCCTGGGCGGTGATATCATTGAGACATTCCACAGCGACAATATTGACCGAGCTGGTGATGGCAGAGCGGATCGTAGTCAGACCTGTATAGGAGTTGACGTCCCAGTTCGTAATCGGATTGCCGTCCTGATTGATGTACGGCGCATTGTTATACACGGTGGCAAGCGTTTTTCCGTACAGGTCGATGGCGGGCGCATAGGCGGTCAGAATCTTGAACGTAGAGCCGGGCTGCCTGGTGGAAGAAGTGGCGCGGTTTAAGGTCAGGCTGGCCTCTTTTGTGCCGCGGCCTCCGACGATTGCCTTGACGTACCCTGTCGCCTGGTCAATCACGACACAGGAAGCCTGCGGCTGCGGGGAGAGATTGATGCGCTCTGCAATTTCCTGGTCGCCTTCTTCCATGACGGAAGCTTTATACTGAGCAATCCAGCTTCTTGCCTCCTCCTCTGTGTCAAAGAGGAGATTGAAGGAAGGATCGCCGAGCTGTTCCCGGATATAGGTACACAGCATCTCCTTGCTGTGATTGACCGTCTCGCCGTTCGCCTTTAGGATGCTGAGCGCATAGTCAAGACCCACCTGAGTGCCGGATGGAAAGTTTTCCGGGTTCGCAAATTCTTCATCGCAGATTTTCTGAATTTCCGGATCCTGAGCGGAATAAATTTTCAGACCGCTTGAATAAAGGGCGTTGTAGGCCTGCTGGTAGGTGTATCCCTTCTCAGTCTGGAGCACCTCGAGCACCTGTTCAATCAAAGCGTCGACATAATAAGAATAGGGATCGTCCTGTTCGTCCGAAACTTCCTCATTGACCTGCTGAATGCGCTCGTAGACGTTGTCGCTGAGCGCTTCCTGGTACTGCTCCTGTGAAATATATCCCTGCTCAAGCATTTTCTGAAGGATAATCTGGCGGCGCTCGGCATTTTTGTCAGGGTACGTGATAGGATTGAGCATGGTGGGATTCTGGGTAATCCCGGCGATCACCGCGCATTCAGAGAGCGTCAGCTCAGAGACGTCCTTGTTGAAGTAGCGCTGAGACGCCGCCTGCACGCCGTATGTCCCCGCTCCGAGATTGATTGTGTTTAGATAATTCTCCAAAATCTGTTCTTTGCTCAGATTTTCCTCCAGCTTTAAGGCAAGATACTGTTCCTGAAATTTTCGCTCCAGTTTTTCCATAAAAGAAGATTCGCTTGTCCAGTCGGTAAATACGAGATTTTTCAGAAGCTGCTGCGTGATTGTGCTGGCGCCCTCGGAAAAGCTTCCATTTTTTATGCCCACAAAAAACGCGCGGATAATGCCGCGGATGTCGATCCCGTTGTGGGTGTAAAAGCGCTCGTCCTCAATCGCCACAACCGCGTGCTGCAGATCGAGCGGAATCTGATCGAGCGTGACAAGTTCGCGGTTGGCGGACGGCTCTGAGAGCTTCTGAATGCGGTTGCCGTTCTGATCATAGATGTAAGTGGCGGTTTCAGAGGGGCTCAGGCTGATATTTGTGATGTCAGGCGCGTCCTTGATCATGCCGTTGATGATTCCGAACCCGGCGCAGATTCCAAAAACAAGCACAGCGATAAAAGAAAGAAAAATGATTTTGGCAGCAGAAAGACGCAGTTTTCTTTTAATCTTTGGAGCTTTTGGATCATTCTGCTGCTTTAGAATGCTGTTTTTTCCATAATCCATAGATAAGACTCTCCTTCAAATGAAATAAAATTATGCTGCACACCGCCGTCTTGGCAACACAGGAAGCTCTGACGATGCGGACGGCTTGTCTGAGATAGTATCGAACTCATTATAGCAGAACTGAATTTTGAAGGAAAGGGGATAAATGGAAAGTTTAAAGATTCTTAAGAAGAGAAAATATAGGTTGTGTTCCGCAGAGAGGACCGCTATAATAAAAACAGTCACAAAAATAAAGAGAAAAGGATGGAAAAAATGAACGGACAAAAAATACTGTACCGCGGCGGAAAGGCAGAGATCGTCGAGAAGAAATCGAGATTTATCGCCACAGTGGAGCGGGTGGAAAGCGAAGAGGAGGCTGTGGCGTTTATCAGTGCGGTCAAAAAGAAATACTGGGACGCGACGCACAACTGTTCCGCTTTTGTAGTCGGGGAGAGACAGGCAGTGCAGCGGTGCAGCGACGACGGAGAACCGTCCGGGACGGCGGGCAGACCGATGCTGGATGTGCTTTTGGGAGAAAACATTACGAATGCGGCGGTTGTGGTGACGAGATATTTTGGAGGAACGCTTCTGGGGACGGGAGGACTCGTCAGGGCATACTCAAAGGCAGTGCAGGAGGGGCTGAAAAACAGCACGGTGATCGAGAAAAAGAAGGGATATCGGCTGAAGATAAAGACAGATTACAGCGGAATCGGAAAAATTCAGTATCTGCTGGGTCAAAAAGGGCTTGCGGTCATAAACTCGGAGTACACAGATACGGTGACGGTCGAGACGCTGGTCTGCGAGGAAGAAAAGAAAGCGCTGGCGGAGGAGATCACGGAGGCAACAAACGGGAGAGCAGAATTTTTGGAGGAAGATTTGGTAGGATATACATTTGTGGACGGAAAACCGCTTATTTTTTGATCAAATCGCTGCTTGCATTCTAAAAGACAACAGAGTAGAATAAAAAGATATAAAAAACGAGGACAGAAAAATGGAAAAGAAAAAAAATCAGCTCAAACAAAACAGTGCACCGATCGGGATCTTCGACTCTGGAGTGGGAGGACTGACCGTCGCGCGGGAAGTGATGCGGAATATTCCGTTGGAAAGAATCGTTTATTTCGGAGATACTGCGAGAGTGCCCTATGGAAGCAAATCGAAAGAGACCATTGTCCGGTATTCCAGACAGATTATACGGTTTTTGATGACGCAGGGCGTCAAGGCGATTGTGGTGGCCTGCAACACGGCGAGCGCGTTTGCGCTGGAAGAGGTCAAAAAAGAGATTGCGATACCGATCATAGGGGTGGTGCAGCCCGGGGCAAAGGTGGCGTGCGCCGCGACAAAAAACAAAAAAATAGGAGTGATCGGGACAGAGGGAACAGTGCGCAGCCAGATCTATACAAAAGTTATCCAGGCGTGGGATCCGCAGATCGAGGTGATCGGAAAGGCATGTCCGCTTTTTGTCCCCCTCGTGGAAGAAGGGTGGCTTAAAGATCCGGTGACTGATGAGGTGGCATACCGTTATCTAAAGGAAATCAAAGAAAAGGATATCGATACTTTAATTTTGGGATGTACGCACTATCCGCTTCTGCGCGCCACTGTACGCAAGATTATGGGAGAAGGCGTGACGCTGGTGAACCCGGCATATGAGACGGCCGTGGAATTAAAAAGTCTTCTGCAGCGCCGCAATCTCGAAAACATGGGGGACGGCGGTCCAGAGGAAATGAAATATCAGTTTTTTGTCAGCGATGCGGCAGACAAATTCAAACAGTTTGCGAACTCGATTCTGCCGTATGATATCGAAACCACGAAACAGATCAATATTGAAGAATATTAAGAGGGAAAATCATGACAGAAGATGTTCTATTAAGCGTAAAAGGACTCCAGGTGTCAGAAGAGGCAAAAGAAGAAGAGATAGAGATTGTAGCGCCCGGACGGTACCGTTTTCAGAATGGCAAGCACTATATCAGCTATGAAGAGGCTGTGGAGGGAACAGAAGAAAAAATACAGAATCTGATAAAAATCAGCGAAAATTCCGTGGAAGTCACAAAAAAAGGATTTGCCAATGTCCACATGGTGTTCGAAAAGCATAAGCGGAATATGGGATACTATGACACGCCGTTTGGAAATTTTCTGATCAGTATTCTGGCGAAGGATATCCAGATCCAAAACGAACCGGAACAGATCGGAACAAAGGTGGAATACAGCCTGGATATCAACTATGAACACATGGCGGACTGCAGCATCCAGATCAAGATCAACTCAAAAAACGGAAACAGCTTTCATCTGTACAGCTGAAAAGACAAAAGAGACGGGAACCGCCCGCCTCTTTTATTTATGTCTGCTGAACTTTGATTTCATACGCTTGAAAAATCCCTGCTTTTCCTGCTGCGGAGCCTGCAGAGGTTTTCGGATTCCTTTGACGTCTACGATATAGATACCGCTTACGACTGCCTTGACTTCCTTTTTTACCGGAACCAGATCAAACACCTTTGCGTCGCAGATAAGCGTCATAATTCTGGGACCTACTTTTGCCTTGACGATCGGAAGCTTAGCGCCGCGCATCAGCTTAGGCGTCTGATCGATCACAATGTGCGGAAGTCCGGATTCTTTTAGTTTCATTTTCTTTTTATCGATCACCAGCATAGAGACGGTCTGCTTGGCAGCCTCGATCTGCTCCTGCTGAAGCGCCTGTTTTTTCTGCGCTTTTTTTCCAAAAAAATACAGTGCGGCCAGCGCGATGATTAAGATAATGAGAATGACGATGAGTACATTCCAAAAAGTGGACATGAGAATACCTCCCGTGAAAAATTATAGTGACAATTTATTCTATCATTCTTTTCCAGAAACTGCAAGAATCGATATGGATTTCTTTATTTTTTCTTAAAAGTAGGAAATCATCTTGTTGACAAAAGAAAAAGTATGCTATAATCTTAAAATGTATAGACAGCACACAGAGAATGTGCGATAGGAGGATTTTATGAAAAGACAATGTATAGCAGCAGCTTTGGTGATGGCATGTGGCTTAATGCTGTCAGGATGCGGAGAAAAAGACACGAAGGAAGAAACAGAAGCACAGCCGCAGGAAACAGTAGCGGAAACAGCGGAAGAAACGCAGGCGCAGGAGACAGAAGAACAGGAGGAAAACGAGGATTCTGAGGACAGCGCAGCGCAGGCGACTGCTCCGGACGCTTCGGCAGCAGATGCAAGCCCGGCCGAGGCAAGCGCGGCGGACGCACAGAAACCGGATTACGATCCGCTTGACTATGTGCAGCTTGGAGAATATAAAGGAATTGAGATTACCGTTGATCCGATTGAAGTGACAGAAGAGGAGATTGACGAAGAGATTGAATCTGCGATTATCCGTTCCGGAAAGAGAGAAGAGCTTGAAGAGGGAACCGTAGAAAACGGCGACATTGCAGTCATCGACTTTGTCGGGAAAAAAGACGGCGTCGCATTTGACGGCGGGACAAGCAAAGATTACGAGCTGGAAATCGGATCCAATACATTTATCGATGGATTTGAGGAAGGCGTGGAGGGAATGGAAGTCGGCGAGACAAAGGATCTGGAGCTGACGTTCCCGGAGAATTATCCAAGTGAGGATCTGGCAGGAGAAGAAGTAATCTTTGAGGTCACGGTAAACGCGATCAGAAGAATACCTGAACTGACCGACGAGCTGGCCGCAGAGCTTTCCGACGAGAGCGAGACAGTGGAAGAACTCAGAGAGGAAGTTCGCAGCGCTCTGGAAGAAAACAAGAAGAGCCAGCAGGAGAACACAGAAATGCAGAGCATCTATTCTCAGCTTGTCCAGGAATCGGTGATCAAGGATTATCCGCAGGACGTCTTAGAGTATCAGATGAATCTGACGACAAGAAGCTATGAACAGCTTGCCGAGCAGTACGGAATGACGCTTGCCGACTTTACCGAGATGATGATGGGACGGACGCTGGAGCAGTTTAACCAGGACGTGGAGGCCGCCGCACAGACAACGCTGCGCCAGGAAATGCTGCTGACGGCGATTGCGCAGATAGAAGGAATCGAAATCAGCGAAGAAGAATATGAAGAAGGACTGGAAATGTACACAACTCAGTACGGATTTGAAAGTGAGGAAGCTTTCCTGGAGGCAAACAGCGAGGAAGTCGTTCGGGAGGCTCTGCTGCAGAACAAAGTCATGCAGTTCTTATTGGACAATGCCGTGATTACTGAGGCGACAAGCGCAGATGCGCAGGCGACAGCACCGGATGCTGAGAGCAGTACACAGACAGACGCGCAGGAAGAGACGGAAGAGGAATAGGCAGATAGGCAGGAGAATAAGAGGGTGTTGCAGATGATGGAGACAACTGTCAAACATGCAGGAGGACAGAAGACATCAAAATTTGCAGCACCTTTCTTTCGTAACATATCTGCGCCTGAGCGGAGTATGAGACAAAAGAAAGAACAGGGAGAGGAAACAATATGGATCTGATGGAAGTTTGGAAAGCTGTGATTCTGGGAATTGTGGAGGGAATCACAGAATGGCTCCCGATCAGCAGCACGGGACATATGATTTTGCTGGACGAATTCCTGAAAATGGATATCACCGCAGAATTTAAGGATATGTTCCTGGTTGTGATACAGTTGGGAGCAATTTTGGCAGTTGTGATCTTGTTTTGGAGTCAAATGTGGCCGTTTACCACAAAAGCGAACGGCTGGATAAAAAAAGATACGTTTTCAATGTGGTTTAAAGTGCTGGCAGCCTGTATCCCCGCCGCGGTGGTAGAGCTTGCAGCGGGAGATTACATTGAGGAGATGTTTTACAATTACTGGGTTGTTTCTCTCGCCCTGATTATTTTTGGAATGGCGTTCATTGTGATTGAAGACCGAAATAAAAGACGGACGCCTTCCGTCGCCGCAATCGGTGAGATTACATACCGCGACGCTATTATTATAGGAATGTTTCAGCTCATTGCGGCCGTTTTCCCGGGAACCTCGCGCTCCGGAGCAACGATTCTCGGAGCGATTCTGATCGGGATTGCAAGACCTGCTGCAGCGGAATTCACCTTTTTTCTCGCAGTGCCGGTCATGTTCGGAGCGAGCCTGATCAAGGTGATGAAATTTGGGCTTTCTTTTACAAGCCAGGAGCTGATTATCCTATTTACCGGCATGGGCGTGGCATTTGTCGTTTCAGTCGTAGTCATCCGTTTCCTGATGGGATACATCAAAAAGCATGACTTTAAGGTGTTCGGCTGGTATCGGATTATTCTGGGACTCGTTGTTTTGGGATACTTTTTGTGCTGGGCATAAAAAGAGAATTTAGGATAAAGGAAAAGAGAGAATGAAAGAGAGAAATCAATCCATTGACGCCATTCGGTTTGTGGCTGCCATTTTAGTGGTATGTCTTCACGCAGGACTGCCAAAGGGTCTGACATGGTCTTCCACAATTTTATTTGTCGCCCGGACAGGAGTTCCCATATTTTTTATGATCTCCGGATATATGTTTGGAGCCAGACAAAAATCAGATCCGCATATGGATCAGTATACGAGAAGGCAGCTCAGAAAGATCGCAAAGATTGCGTTCGCGGCGTTTGCGTTCTATATTCTGATTGACGTCTGGAGAAGCGGTCACAGAATCGTGATCCATGTTTTGACGGCTCCGAAATCGATTTTAAAATTTTTCTTTTTGAACAATGTGTACTATGGAGGACATCTGTGGTATCTGTTTGCCTACCTGGCGGTTCTGACCGTCTATTTGATTCTGCTTAAGACAAATAAAGTAAAGTGGATGTATTATTGGACCCCGGTCGGTCTGATTCTGTATGAGATCTTAGGAAAGTATTCCAAGCTCGTCTTCGGCAGAGAAATGTACTACCTTTACGCGAGAAACTTTCTGATGATCGGAATCCCGTGCTTTGCGGTCGGATACTGGCTGGGACAAAAAGAAATCAGGGCGGCGCTCAAAAGAAAAAATCTGGAGAAAGCCGGATGGATCATTTTGATGGCTCTGGAGGTATGGATGCTCTGGGGCGAACGTCTCTTTTTGGTGGCGAGAAAAGCGTATGTGGGAAACAACAACTTTATTGCGAACACGTTTTTAGGGGCTACGGCGCTTGTCTTTGCGCTGCGCTTCCCGGGAAAAAAGCGCTGGGTCGCAAAGGTGGCGGACTGGGGAAGAAAATATTCGATGCAGCTTTATATTTTTCATCCCTTCTTTAAACGATGCTTTGATTATGTCGCGAAGAAGCTTCCGTTTTTGGCAAATCTGCTGGAAGATGAACTGTGGCTGCAGATCTGGCGCGGCGTGCTTCCGGTTTTGTGCGTGATCGGATGTATTGCGATGAAAATTGCATGGGATCTGATGATGAGACAGATCAAAGACAGAACGAAAAAAAGAGAAAAGACATTTTAAAATCCGTATGCCAGGCGGTATCATATGATATAAAAATGGATAGATTGTAAAAGAGAAAAGGGCGCGGACCTCCCTTCTCTTCTGCAGTTTATCTATTTTTTTGAAAAAATGCTTGACAAAGAAAAATTATATGTTATAGTAGTTATAGAACAGATGACAGTTAAAGGAGGGAACTCTATGAATATCAATAAGTTTACGCAGAAATCGCTTCAGGCTGTAAATGAGCTGGAAAAGGTGGCATATGAGTACGGCAACCAGGAAATTGAACAAGAGCATTTATTATATTGTCTGCTGAATCAGGAAGACAGCCTGATTTTAAAATTAATAGAAAAGATGGAGATCAACAAGGAACACTTCTGCAGCAAGGTGCAGGAAGCTCTGAATAAGCGCGTGAAGGTGTCCGGCGGACAAGTCTACATCGGACAGTATCTGAATAAGGTTTTAGTCAACGCGGAAGAGGAAGCAAAAGCGATGGGGGACGAATATGTCTCCGTTGAGCATCTGTTTTTGGCGCTGCTGCGCTATCCCAATCCGGCGCTAAAAGAGATCTTCAGAGAATACGGCATCACAAGGGAACGTTTTTTGCAGGCGCTCTCCACAGTCAGAGGCAATCAGAGAGTGACAAGCGATAACCCGGAGGCGACGTATGACAGCCTGAAAAAATACGGACAGGATCTGGTAGAAAAGGCGAGAAACCAAAAGCTTGATCCGGTGATCGGAAGGGACGCCGAGATCCGAAATGTGATTCGGATTTTGTCGCGCAAGACAAAGAATAACCCGGTTTTGATCGGAGAACCCGGCGTCGGAAAGACAGCCGCAGTGGAAGGACTTGCCCAGCGTATCGTAAGAGGCGATGTTCCGGAAGGCTTAAAAGATAAAACGATTTTTTCTCTCGATATGGGAGCGCTTGTCGCGGGAGCAAAATACAGAGGAGAGTTTGAGGAACGCTTAAAAGCCGTCCTGGAAGAGGTAAAGAAAAGCGAGGGGAAAATTATCCTCTTTATCGATGAGCTGCACCTGATTGTAGGCGCCGGAAAGACAGACGGAGCGATGGACGCCGGCAATATGCTTAAGCCTATGCTGGCGAGAGGAGAACTTCACTGCATCGGCGCGACGACACTCGACGAATACCGCCAGTATATCGAAAAGGACGCTGCGCTGGAGCGGCGTTTTCAGCCGGTTTTGGTAGACGAGCCTACTGTAGAGGATACGATCTCTATTCTGCGCGGACTAAAAGAGCGGTATGAAGTCTTCCACGGCGTAAAAATTACCGACAGCGCTCTTGTCGCGGCGGCAACCTTGTCGAACCGCTATATTACCGACCGCTTTTTGCCGGATAAAGCGATTGACCTGGTAGATGAAGCGTGCGCGCTGATCAAGACAGAACTCGATTCTCTGCCGGCAGAACTAGACGAACAGCAGAGAAAAATCATGCAGATGGAAATCGAAGAGGCGGCGCTGAAAAAGGAGACGGACAAATTAAGCAGGGAACGTCTGGAAAATCTTCAGAAAGAGCTTGCCGAGCTAAAAGATGAATTTAATTCAAGAAAGGCACAGTGGCTCAATGAAAAGGAAAGCGTAGAGCGGCTGCAGACGCTGCGCGAGAACATCGAAAATATCAATAAAGAGATTGAAAAGGCAAAAAGAGATTACGATTTAAACCGCGCGGCCGAGCTGCAGTACGGGGAACTCCCCAAAATGCAGCAGCAGCTGGAAATCGAGGAAGAAAAGGTAAAAAATAAAGATTTAAGTCTTGTCCATGAAAGCGTGACGGAGGATGAGATCGCGCGGATTATCTCAAGGTGGACCGGCATACCTGTCACAAAGCTGACGCAGGGCGAAAAAAGCAAAATTTTGGCGCTGGGCGACGAACTGCATAAGCGGGTGATCGGTCAGGACGACGGGGTCTCAAGAGTGACGGATGCGATTCTCAGATCAAAAGCAGGGATCAAGGACCCGACAAAGCCGATCGGATCTTTCCTGTTTTTAGGACCGACCGGAGTGGGCAAGACAGAGCTTGCCAAAGCGCTTGCCGCAAGCCTGTTTGACGATGAGAAGAATATGGTCCGGATTGATATGAGCGAGTATATGGAAAAGCACTCTGTCTCCAGACTGATCGGAGCGCCTCCGGGATACGTAGGATACGAGGAAGGCGGACAGCTGACAGAAGCCGTCAGAAGAAAGCCGTATTGCGTTGTCCTGTTTGATGAAGTGGAAAAAGCGCATCCGGACGTTTTTAATGTGCTGCTTCAGGTACTCGACGACGGGCGCATCACAGATTCTCAGGGAAGAACGGTGGACTTTAAGAACACGATTCTGATTATGACGTCCAATATCGGATCTTCTTATCTGCTCGAGGGAATCAAGGAGGATGGAACTATTAAGCACGAGGCGGAAGAACTGGTCATGAATGACTTAAGAAGCCATTTCAGACCGGAATTTTTAAACCGTCTTGATGAAATTATTTTGTTTAAGCCTTTGACAAAAGAAAATATCGGAAGCATTGTAGATCTGATGATGAACGATTTAAACAGACGCCTTTCCGACCAGGAGATTCAAATTGAGTTGACTGCGCAGGCAAAAGATTATATCATAGAAGGCGGATATGACCCCATTTACGGAGCGAGACCTCTGAAAAGATTTCTGCAGAAAAATGTGGAGACACTTGCCGCGAAGATGATTCTTTCAGGCGATGTGGAGACAGAGGATACGATTGTGCTTGACATGGCGGACGGAAATCTTGCTGCGAGGGTAAAAAAACATCAGGAGTGAAAAAAGATGATACCAAAGGATCCGATCATGCTTCTAAGTTATGTGAACACGATGCTGAGAGATAAGTATTCTTCTGTGTCGGAGCTTTGCAAAGCGTGCGGAATAGAAGAGAGAGAACTCTTCGAAAAACTGAAAACCGTCGATTATGAGTATGACAAAGAGACAAATCAGTTTATATGATAGGGAAAAACAGCGGCAGGATAAATAATGAGGTGTGATAGCGATAGCGGCAAAAAGCTAATAAAATCAATGGTTTTGCGGACAGCGGATAGACAGGGAATGTGTTAA
>CAWVKK010000062.1:0-8316 GCA_963929865.1 uncultured Eubacteriales bacterium
TTTTATTCAGTTTTCAATGACACAAGATGAAAGAAAGGGGCTGATTTTATGCCTAAAAATCGAGTTTTCGGACGGTCTGAGGGGGGGACAAAAAAGAAGATCAAAGTAGTCTGTATGCCCTTGGAAACACAAGAATATATTTTTATTGTACTATCTCTCTTTGTTTTTGGGCAAAAAAGAAAAGAACCAGCCATCAAACCTTGATTTTCAAGATCTTTCTGGGTTGGTTCTATTATTACGCAGGCATCCTGCACCTCTTCTTGCTTTTCTCTACAGCGTATTTCCGCTGCGAATATGACCGACTCTCCTCTTCCATCTGAGAATATCCAGTTATCGAATACTAGAGGGCTTTTTCGGACACCATTCCCGCCGGCACATGCGTCATGCAGCTCAACCGCGCGATCTATTTTGCACTTCTCCTACAGCCCCAGCTTTTTGATGACTTCTCCGAGCGCTTTTCTGACCGGCGAGTCCTTCGGGAGCTGCACAGTCGGACGTCCCTCGCAGTCGAAGCGGTAAACGTCGTCATCCTGCGGAATCGCTCCCAGAAGGTCTAACTTCTGGTTTTGGATCTCTTCCATCGTCCCCTCGTCCAGTTTTCCGCCCGGCGCCCGGTTGACGATCAGCCCGACTTTTTTCGGGTGAAAGTTCAGCTCTCTCATCAGCGCCGCGATTCTTCCGGCTGCCTGCACGCCTCTTCTGGAACAGTCGCTGACCAGGATCGCGATTTCCATATTTGGGAGGATGCCCCTGCTGATATGCTCCATCCCCGCCTCGTTGTCCACCACAATATAGGGGTAATGGCTCTGCAGCTTCTGGATCTGCGCCTGTACAATACCGTTGACAAAGCAGTAGCAGCCCTGACCCTGAGACCGCCCCATCACCATCAGATCATAGTCGTCCTCTTCGGTCAGCGCGTCCGCCAGCCTGTTTTCCAGGTACGCTGCCTTGGAGACGCCTGCCGGGATTTTGTATCTGGGGTCCACCCCTGCCCGCTCAATCTCCTCCCGGAGTTCCCCCAGCGTTACGCCGACTTCCACTCCCAGCACCTCATTGAGATTTGAGTTGGCGTCCGCGTCCACGGCGAGCACCGGCTTTTTCCCAGTCTCGCACAGATGCTGGATCAGCAAGCCGCACAGCGTTGTCTTTCCCACACCGCCTTTTCCGGATACCGCAATGATATGTCCCATAAATATTCCTCCTTAATCTTAAAGTTTTTCACAGTAGATTCATTTTTTACAGCTTTTTCACAAAAAGAGCCCGAATCGCGTTCAGCACGGCGATGATCATCACGCCTACGTCCGCGAAGATCGCCAGCCACATACTCGCGATTCCAAACGCTCCCAGCGCCAGGCAGATCAGTTTGATCCCGATGGCGAACACGATATTCTGGTAAACGATCCGCAGACATTTTCTCGAAATCCGGATAGCCTTTGGTATCTGCATGGGGTCATCGTCCATCAGCACGACGTCCGCCGCCTCGATCGCGGCGTCGGACCCCATCGCTCCCATCGCGATTCCGATATCCGCCCGACCGAGCACAGGGGCGTCGTTTATGCCGTCGCCCACAAAAGCCAGCTTTGCTTTTTCCGGCTTCGTCTTTAACAGCTCTTCCACTTTCTCGACTTTATCCGCTGGAAGCAGCTCGCTGTACACATCGTCCATCCCCAGCTCACGCGCCGCCTGGTCGGCCACTTTTTTCGCGTCTCCTGTGAGCATGACCGTCTTGCGGACGCCTGCCTTTTTCAGCGCCTGAACAGCTTCCTTAGAATGCGGCTTCACCATGTCGGAGATCACGATGTGACCGGCATATTCCCCGTCGACTGCCATGTGGATGATCGTTCCCGTCGAATGGCAGCCGATATAGGGAATCCCCAGATGGTTCATCAGCTTGTCGTTGCCTGCCGCCACTTTTTTTCCGTCCACGACGGCGATCACTCCGTTTCCGCTGATCTCCTGAATATCCGTCACTCTCGCGCGGTCAATCGCTTTTCCGTATGCCTTCTGAAGACTCCTGCTGATGGGATGGGAAGAGGCGCTCTCCGCCAGCGCCGCATACTCGATAAGCGCCGCGTCCTCCATCTCGCTGTGATGGATCCCGTTTACCTCAAAGACGCCCTGCGTCAGCGTTCCTGTCTTGTCAAAGACCACGATTTTCGTCTGGGAAAGGATTTCCAGATAGTTGGAGCCCTTCACCAGAACGCCCGCCTTGCTGGCGCCGCCGATCCCGGCAAAAAAGCTCAGCGGGATGCTGATGACGAGAGCGCACGGACAGCTGATAACCAGGAACGTCAGCGCCCGGTAGATCCAGCTCTCCCAGTCGGGGGATATCCCCATTCCGAACATCCGCACCAGAGGCGGAACGAAAGCCAGGGCGAGCGCAGCGCAGCAGACTGCCGGCGTATAGATGCGGGCAAACCGTGAAATAAAGTCCTCCGACTTTGATTTTCTGGAGCTGGCATTTTCTACCAGATCGAGAATTTTCGACACGGTAGATTCCCCAAATTCCTTTGTCGTCTCAATTTTCAGCACGCCGGTCATATTGATGCAGCCGCTGATGATCTCATCTCCGGTTTTCACATCCCTCGGGAGACTCTCGCCTGTCAGAGCGCTCGTGTTCAGGGAGGAGTCGCCCTGTGTGACCACGCCGTCAATCGGGACCTTCTCTCCTGGCTGAACCACGATGACGCTGCCGATTTCGACCTCGTCGGGATCCACCTTCTCAAGCTTTCCATCCCGCTCCACATTGGCGTAATCAGGGCGGATATCCATCAGCTCGCTGATATTGCGCCGGCTTTTTCCCACCGCATAGCTCTGAAACCACTCGCCGATCTGATAAAACAGCATCACTGCGATAGCCTCTGTGTAATCGCCGCTCTTTTCATACAGAGCCAGCGCAATGGCTCCGACCGTCGCAACCGCCATCAGAAAGTTCTCGTCAAATACCTGACGGTTTTTGATCCCTTTGAGAGCCTTGAGCAAAATGTCGTATCCGATCACCAGATAAGGAATCAGGTACAGCGCAAAGCGAACCCATCCCTGCGCCGGAACAAAATTCAGTCCCGCCATCAAAACGGCTGCGGTCAGGATACGGACAAGCATTTTTTTCTGTTTTTTATTCATGATGATTCTCCTTTTTTCGAAAGCAAGGCACCCGGTCCGGCAGCTGTGCTTTTCCGGGTGCTTTCCTGCTTTTTTGCAGGCGCTTAAATATAGACCTCGCAGTCGTCCTCCACTCTCTTGCAGTTTCTGCGCACTTCCTGCATGACTTCTTTTGGATTGTGCCCGTCTTCAAATTCCACATTCATCTTCAGCATCATAAAATTGACGCTGGCGTCCTTCACCCCTGCCGTGCGCCTTGCGGCGTCTTCCATTTTGTTGGCACAGTTTGCACAGTCTACATCGATCTTATAGCTCTTCTTCATTTTTGACATCCTCTCTGTACTTATTCGATTACAATTAAACATTCGCTTAATCGTTACATGTATCATATCCGTTTTTCTCTTTCCGGTCAACCGCTTTGGCGCATTTTCTTCTGTCCGGGCAAACACTTCTTCCGATCGGGCAAAATCATCTAATCCGTGCGGTCTGAAATGCTTTCTCTGTGTCTTCACGCCACAAACCTGAGCGGAGGCTTCGCCTTCCGGTCTGCCAACATGCGATGTGCGCGGACAGGTGAAGAAGTTGACAGGCTGTGATACAATACTCCTCAAAGGAGGTGTCTTTTTTATGACAGTAAATCTGCCCCATGACCATGGGCACAGCGGGATGTCTGTCTTGTCCGGTATTCCGGACCCTGAGGACTGCCGGATTGTCTCTGGCGTCTTTCAGCAGCTGGGAGACGGAAACCGCGTCCGCATTTTCTGGCTTCTGTGCCACTGCGAAGAATGTGTGATCAACATTGCCGCTCTGATGGGGATGAGCAGTCCGGCAGTTTCTCACCATCTAAGACAATTGCGCTCTGGCGGGCTGATCACGAGCCGCCGGGCGGGAAAAGAAGTGTATTACAAAGCTGCAGACACCCGGCAGACCCGGCTTCTGCACCAGTTTCTCGAGCAGATTATGGAGATTGCCTGCCCGTCTGCCTGCGGTTCCTCCTCGAATGACACGCCGTCATCTCCGTAATCTCAAAGCTCTGTAATCTCAAAAGAAAGGGGAACACTTATCATGGAACGCGAACCATTTTTACAGATTGAGAAAAACCTTCAGGATGTTCCAAACGGCACGCTTGCGGTGGAATACCATTTTGACAGGCATGCAGAGACGAATCTCTTTATGAAGTCTTTCCAGACTCATACAGACGGGAGGGGGAAAATGACGGCTTACCAGGTATTTCCCGGCATTCAGGTTTCTCTGAACTATTATCAGGCAGAACAGACCAGCTTTGTCCACGACTCGCATTCGCATGTGCTGGAGATCAACCACTGTCAGCTCGGCAGGATCGGATGGGATTTCAGGAACGGATCTTCCGTCTATCTCGGTCCCGGTGATCTCTCCTTGCACAGTATGAAGTGCTGTGCAGACTCTGTCATGATGTTTCCTCTCGGGCACTGTATGGGCATCTCTGTCTCCATCAATCTCGAGGAGCTTCAGGCGCACCCTCTTTCCATCCTTCAGGAAGCCTCCCTCGATCTCGACCGGATCAGCCGTAATTTCTGCCGTCCCGACAAGTCGGTTGCGCTGCCCTCCTCCCCGGTCATCGACGCCGTCTTTCGTCCCCTGTACATCGCTCCGGAGGAGATCCGTCTGCCCTATTTTAAGCTGAAGGTCCAGGAGCTGCTTTTGTATCTCGGATACCTCAGTCCCAACCCCTCAGGGCTGACCCAGTACTGCTCCAGGCAGACTGCGCTGATCAAGGAAATCCACACCCTGTTGACCGGGCATCTCGAACGCCGCTATACGATTGACGAACTGGCAAGACAGTATCTGATCAACTCTTCTTCCCTGAAGGAGGTCTTTAAAGGCGTCTATGGGCTTCCTATCGCGAGCTATATGAAAGAATACCGAATCCGCAGGGGCATGGAGCTGCTGCGTCAGACGGATGACACCATCGCTGAGATTGCGGCGAAGGTCGGATATGAGACCCAGGGAAAATTTACAAAGGCGTTTAAGGATCTTGCAAAGACAACCCCGACTGCCTACCGGAAGGCATTCCGCTGATCTTTTCCGGAGGATACGCTTCGCTGGACTGCACATCGAGGAGTATCTTTCCAAAAATCCGGCGCTCTGACCGTGCAGAGCGCCGCAGGCTCAGGCAGATCTGGCGTATTTTGGGCGGTAAGAAAGCCTTTTTTCCGGAGCGCCGCCTTATAAATGTATTAATTCTTCCTTTTCTTCCTTTTTTTTAAATTGTATCTAAAAAAATACAAAATTTTTCAAATTTCCTCTTGCATTTTTTTGAAATATGAATATAATAATATTTGTAAGGAGCAAGGCTCGTTGGTCAAGCGGTTAAGACGCCGCCCTCTCACGGCGGAAACAGGGGTTCGATTCCCCTACGAGCTGTTTCAATCAGATATTTTTTTAAAAGAGTAGCCAAATTTTTTTGGTTATTTTTTTTTGCAGATTTTCAAAATATATTTATATGCGCGCAAAAAAAGGTATCCCAAAAGACGATGTCTCCATGTTCTCTTGAGATACCTTTTTTCTTGAAATTCACGCGCCTCCATGCCCGCCCCCTGCTGACGGGAACGTCATGAAAGCTTTCTGATCCCGGCGTCTTTACAGTTCTACCGTGTCAAATCCCAGATCGTCCATCACTTCTTTTGCAGTCGCCACTGCCTTGTCGTCTCCGTCGATCGTGACGGTCTTGTCGGCGAGCGATACCTGGAATTTCAGTCCTTCCCGCTCCATCGCCTTTGTGATTCTCTCCACACATTTCTCGCAGTGCATATCCTCTGCTTTTAATACTGTCATTGCTGGTTCCTCCTATTTCATTAATTTTTGTATGGCATTGCATAATTCATCCACAACCGCCTCGTCGCCTTCTCTGATTTTCGTGGCGACGCAGCTTTTGATGTGGTTGGAAAGCAGACATTTGTTAAACGCGTTCAGCGCAGACTGGATCGCAGATACCTGGGTCAGGATATCCACGCAGTACCGCTCCTCTTCCACCATTTTTTTGATTCCTCTTACCTGCCCCTCAATCCTGTTGAGGCGGTTCATCAAATCCTTATATTCCACCATCTCGCGGTGCTTGTATCTCTCGCAATGTTCGCAGTACTTTTCTTTCATCTCTGCCTCCTGTGTTTTTGTGTTCGCTGTCAAATCTTCTTTACAGCTTCGCGCGTTTGAGCCGCAGCGCATTGCTGACAACCAGAACGGAGCTGCACGACATGGCAAGCCCCGCGATCATCGGATTTAACAGCGGTCCCCCGAACGCGTAGAGCACGCCTGCCGCCACCGGAATTCCAAGGCTGTTAAAGATAAACGCCCAGAACAGATTTTCTTTGATGTTGCGGATCGTCAGCTTGCTCAGCCGGATTGCTTTATAGACGTCCAGCAGATCAGATTTCATCAGGACAATATCGCTTGACTCCACCGCGATATCGCTTCCGCTTCCGATCGCGCATCCGATGTCCGCCTGCGCGAGCGCCGGAGCGTCGTTTATGCCGTCCCCGACCATCATGACCTTTCTGCCGTCTTTTTGCAGGTGTTCGACCACAGCCGCCTTATCTCCTGGGAGTACTTCCGAGACGACGCGGTCTACATGGACCTGGCTGCCGATGTATTCTGCCGTTCTTTTGTTGTCTCCGGTCAGCATGACAACCTCCACGCCCATTTTCCGGATTTTGTCGATCGCCTCCACGCTCGTGCTCTTGATCGTGTCGGCGACGCTGATAATGCCCGCCAGCTCTTGCCCGACCGCCACAAACATCGGCGTCTGCCCCTTTTTGGCGATCTCGTCCGCTTTCTCCTTAAGCGCTCCAAGCGAAATGTTCTGTTCCGCCAGCATTCTCTCATTTCCGATCAGAATCGCCTTTCCGTCCAGCTCAGCCCGGATCCCGCGCCCGGTCAGGCTTTCAAATTTCTCCGGCGCTTTCAGCTCCATGCCCCTGTTTTGCGCCTCTTCCACAATCGCGCTGCCCAGCGGATGCTCGGAGACCTTCTCGCAGCACGCCGCAATTTTCAGCAGTTCTTCCTGTGTCCCGCTCTGTGTTATGATCTCGATGACTTTTGGCTTTCCCTCTGTCACAGTTCCCGTCTTGTCCAGCACGACCACATCTGTCTTGTGC
The DNA here is from genome assembly GCA_963929865.1 of uncultured Eubacteriales bacterium. GTDB lineage: Bacteria > Bacillota > Clostridia > Lachnospirales > Lachnospiraceae > JAGZHZ01. The sequence goes on from CAWVKK010000062.1 coordinate 7,236, forward strand.
GTGATCTCCAGCGCTTCCCCGCTTTTAATCAGAATACCGTTTGAGGCTCCCACTCCGGTTCCGACCATGATGGCGGTCGGGGTGGCCAGTCCCAGGGCGCACGGACACGCGATCACCAGAACGGATACGAAGATGGTCAGAATAAACGCGAGCGAGTGTCCTGTAAAGCTCCAGATCAGGGCTGCCAGCAGAGCGATTCCCATCACCGTCGGCACAAAGTATCCAGCCACGGTATCTGCCAGCTTGGAGATCGGCGCCTTCTTTCCCTGCGCGTCTTCCATCAGCTTGATGATTTTCGCCAGCGTCGTGTCGTTCCCGGTGTGGGTCACTCTCATCTGCATAGCACCATTATAATTCATACTTCCGCCGATGACAAGATCTCCCGTCTCTTTCTCGACCGGAATACTCTCCCCCGTCAGCATCGACTCGTCGACGCTGCTGCTTCCTGAGACAATCTCTCCGTCTAAAGGCACCTTGCTCCCCGGTTTGATCAAAAGGATCTCTCCTGTCCGGATCTGTTCGATCGGAACCTCCTCTTCTCTTCCGTCTCTTAAGCGGATTGCCGTATCGGGCGCAAGCTGCATCAGCTTCTTGATCGCCTCCGACGTCTTTCCCTTGCTCCTGCTTTCCATAAATTTGCCGAGCATCACAAGCGTCACCACGACTGCCGCCGATTCATAGTAAAGGCTGTGCGCGTTCTCCGGGTGAGCCGGGATCGAAATCGTCATCGCCAGGCTGTACAAAAACGCGCTGCCCGTGCCGATCGCCACAAGAGAGTCCATATTTGGATGACCGTGAAACAGCGTCTTAAATCCCACGATGTAAAATTTCCGTCCGCAGATTAAAACGAGCACAGTCAAAATCAGCTGCGCTGCGGCAAAATTCACCGGGTGTGTCTCCATGCTCAAAAAGTCCGGCAGGGGCAGAGGAAACGGAAGCATATGCCCCATCGAGATGTACAGGAGCGGGAGGGCAAAGCAGATGCTCAGAATCAATCTCTTCTTCATCTCGTGGTACGTCTGCTCTGTCTCAATCTTCTCCTGCTCCTTTTCTTTCTTTCTCTCCTCCGGAATCTCGAGCT
>CAWVKK010000063.1:0-25523 GCA_963929865.1 uncultured Eubacteriales bacterium
AAAGAGAGATCCGCAATGCAGAGCTGTCTATGACAGCCGCCACGCAAGGTATGGTATTGCTGGAAAACAAAAACAATACGCTGCCGATGGCAGGAAGCGGAAACATTGCGCTGTACGGCGGAGGGGCATATGGAACCGTAAAAGGCGGCACAGGATCTGGAGATGTCAACCAGAGATATGTAGTCAATGTGTGGGATGGACTGAAAAATGCAGGCTACACCATCACTTCAGAGGACTGGATCAATGATTACAAGACGGCATATGACGAGGCGTCCGCAAATGTGACAGGATTGTTCGGACATGTAGAGGTGGCAGACCAGGAGATCACGGACGAACAGCTGGAAGCTTCCATGGCAGACACAGACACGGCAATCTATGTGGTTGCAAGAAATTCCGGAGAGGGAGCTGACCGCACGGCAGAGCCGGGAGATTATTATCTGACAGATATAGAGAAAGCAAATATTCAGAAATTAGCTGAAAACTTTGAAAACTGTATTGTCGTATTGAATGTGGGCGGAATTATCGATACCTCTTTTATGGATGAGATTGAAGGAATCGATGCCCTGCTTCTGATGTCGCAGGCAGGTATGCGCGGCGGCGACGCAGTAGTAAAGGTATTAAACGGCGAAGTGACGCCATCCGGAAAACTGACCGATACATGGGCAAAGAACTACGAGGATTATCCGTCTTCCGCAAACTTCAGCTCAAATGACGGAAATGTAGATCAGGAAGACTACACAGACGGCATCTATGTGGGATACCGCTATTTTGACACGTTTGGCGTAGAGCCGTCCTATGAATTTGGATACGGACTTTCCTATACGACGTTTGACATTGCAGTAGACGCCGTAGAGGCAGATCAGGACAATGTGACAGTGACCGCTACTGTTACCAATACAGGCGATACGTATTCCGGAAAAGAAGTAGTAGAGATTTATTTCTCAGCTCCGGACGGAGAACTTGAGAAACCGTATCAGGAGCTCGCAGCATATGCGAAGACAGATGAGCTGGCTCCGGGACAGAGTCAGACACTGACGATCACCTATAAGACGACAGAGATGTCCTCCTACTCAGAGGAGAGAGCAGCTTATATTCTGGAGGCAGGAAACTATGTAATCCGTGTAGGAAACAGCTCCAGAAATACACATGTGGCAGGAGTTGTCACACTGGACGAGACGGCAGTTACCGAACAGCTGAGCAATCAGGTAGTTGCCGACAAAGAAATCACAGAGCTTTCCAATGAAGGCGCAACCCCGTATACATATGACGGAGAGGCAGACGAAATCGCAGCAGCTCCGGTTATCGAATTAAAAGCAGCCGATATCCCGACGGTTGACAACGCGTCTCCATACCAGGATGAAACCGTAACGGCATATGTATCTGATACGACAGAAACCGAGTATCTGGCTGAAAACCTTCCGTATACACCGGAAAGCCAGTATCATGGACCGTATGCAGAAGAAGTTGTAACGCTCGACGGAGACTTCAGCAATGCGACATTAAAGGATGTCTATGATGGAACAATCACGATGGAAGAGTTTGTATCCGGTCTGACGGTATCCCAGATGGCAGATATCGTAATCGGAGGAAACAAGATTCCAGGCGCAAGCGGACAGTCCGCAGGGGCAACATCAGAAAACGCAAACCAGCTCAGCGACGGAACGATGTTTGGCGCACAGGCAAACGCAGTATCCGGAGCAGCAGGAGAGACAGCCGGTATCTATATCGAATCCAAACTGATCCCGAATATCGTGCTCGCTGACGGACCTGCCGGAGTTCGTATTACGAGAGAAGAAGAAGGCGAAGACGGACAGACCTACTATCAGTTCTGTACGGCATGGCCGATCGGAACGCTTCTTGCACAGTCCTGGGATACGGAAACGATTGAGGCAGTCGGAGCAGCAGTCGGAGAAGAGATGAAAGAATTCGGCATCACGATGTGGCTGGCTCCTGGTATGAACATCCACAGAAATCCGCTTTGCGGACGTAACTTTGAGTACTTCTCAGAAGACCCGTACCTGACCGGTACCGTGGCGATGGCTGAGACGATAGGCGTACAGTCTAACCCGGGCGTTGGCGTAACCTTAAAGCACTACGCAGGAAACAGCCAGGAAAATAACCGTAACGCAGTAAATAATACGATCACAGAGAGAACCTTCCGTGAAATCTATCTGAAGGGCTTCGAGATCGCAACAAAGGGCGCAAAACCGATGGGCATCATGACCTCCTACAACTTAAACAACGGCGTTCCGGCAGCAGACGATTGGGATCTGTGTACAGACTTAGCGCGCGGCGAGTGGAAATTTGACGGACTGGTTATGACCGACTGGGGCGGCGGACAGTCTACACCTTCTATCTCTATGCACGCAGGCAACGATCTGATCATGCCGGGAAGCTCAGTAAAAGACATCACGGTAAGAGGATTCTCAGATGAGCAGCCTGTTTTCGGCGAAGATGATATCTATCCGGAAGTAACAGTTGGACAGGGATGGTTCGGTCCATCCGCGACGACCGCATGGGGTGAATTTATCCTGTCGGCAGACGGCGAGACAACGATCGAAAAGACAGTCAGCACAGAAGACTACAATGCGGCAGTTCGCCCGGCAGTTGTGGACGGAGAAGAGGCAGAAGTAGCTGTTTCTGATCTCATCGCAGAACTGGGAGACGCTGTCACCGTGACAGATAACGGCGACGGAACGACAACGATCGTTTATACAGGCGATTATGAGCAGAACAACATTACTCTTGGAGATCTGCAGAAGAGCACGATCAACATCTTAAATGTTGTTATGGCGTCTAACCAGTTTGCAAATCTGTTCGACGACGTAGAATCTGAATCCTATACACAGGCTCGCGCAGACCAGCTGGTTGTATACTCTACCGTTGAAAAATCAGATGTGCAGTAAAATAAAAAAGTAAAAAATAAAGCAGTGTTAATCCCTGCTTAGGCGGGGATTGCACACAGAGAGGGCTTCCGTTTTTCTCAGACAGAGAGACGGAAGCCTTACTTTTTGAAAAAATTTTTGAAATAAATACCAGGAAAAAGCTTGACAACAGGAAAAGGATAATGGTATAATACCGCACATAATCAAACAGTTAAAAAGAGAGGGCAAAGGAGCCGTAAAGGAGCCTTTGCCCTCTCTTTTTTCTTACCTGAATTTCAAATTTCCGGAGAAATCAGGCTGGCAGAAAAAGGAGGAGCAAGATGAGGCTAAGTCAAAAAGAACAGGAAAAATTGATGCTGCATATGGCGGGAAATCTGGCAAAGGAACGCAGGGAGCGCGGGCTGAAGCTGAATTATGTGGAGGCAGTCGCCTATATCAGCTCAGAATTGCTTGAACTGGCAAGGGACGGAAAAACGGTAGTGGAGCTGATGAGCTATGGGACAAAGATTCTGACTAAAAATGATGTGATGGACGGTGTGGCGGATATGGTTGCCGAGGTACAGGTAGAGGCAACTTTCCCAGATGGGACAAAGCTTGTGACGGTTCATAATCCAATTCAGTAAAGGAGGAGACGTGCAGATGAAGATCGGAGAAATTATGACACAGGACAGAGAAATTTTGCTGAATGAGGGCAAAGAAACGAAGAAAATTATGGTTGCAAATACAGGTGACCGACCGGTTCAGGTGGGTTCGCATTTCCACTTTTTTGAGACAAACCGCTGCCTTTCTTTTGACCGGGAAGCGGCGTATGGATACCATCTGGATATCCCTTCAGGCACTTCTGTCCGCTTTGAACCAGGGGAGGAAAAAGAGGTTCAGCTGACACAGATGGGCGGAAGAAAACGTGTTTTTGGTCTGAATGATTTGACATGCGGACGCGCTTCGGAGGACACAAAAAAAGCGTCTCTTGAAAAGGCAAGCCTGAAAGGATTTTTATAGGAGGAAGAGGAATGAGCGTAAAAATTTCTGGTGAAAAATATGCGATGATGTATGGACCGACAGTCGGAGATAAGGTGCGTCTTGCGGATACAAGCATAGTAATTGAAGTAGAAAAAGACTATACGACATACGGCGATGAAATCAAATTTGGCGGCGGAAAAACGATCCGCGACGGGATGGGACAGTCCGTAAAGACGACGAGCGCGGACGGAGATCTCGACCTTGTTATCACGAACGCGCTTGTGCTGGACTATACTGGTATTTTTAAAGCCGATATCGGAATTAAGGATGGAAAAATCAAAGGGATCGGAAAAGCAGGAAACCCTGATATCATGGACGGGGTAACGCCGGGGATGACAGTGGGAGCCTCGACAGAGGCTTTGGCGGCAGAGGGACTGATTGTGACAGCAGGAGGGATCGACACGCACATTCATTTTATCAGCCCTCAGCAGATTGACTGCGCTCTGTGCAGCGGCGTGACTACAATGATCGGAGGCGGTACCGGTCCCGCCGACGGGACGAATGCGACGACATGCACGCCGGGACCTTGGAATTTAAAAATGATGTTAAAAGCAGCAGAAGAGTACCCGATGAACCTCGGATTTCTCGGAAAAGGAAACTGCTCTGATGAGAAAGCGCTGGAAGAACAGGTCAGAGCCGGAGCGATGGGGCTGAAAATTCACGAAGACTGGGGCGCGACGCCGGCTGTCATCGACCACTGCCTCAATGTCGCTGACCAGTATGATGTGCAGGTGGCAATCCATACGGATACATTAAATGAAGGCGGATGTGTGGAGGATACATTGGCTGCCATCGCAGGGCGCACGATCCATACCTACCACACAGAGGGGGCAGGCGGCGGACATGCGCCGGATATTATCCGCGCAGCAGGGGCAAAAAATGTCCTGCCGTCCTCCACAAATCCTACGATGCCGTACACGGTCAACACACTGGATGAACACCTGGATATGCTGATGGTGTGCCACCATCTCGACAAAAAGATTCCAGAAGACGTTGCCTTTGCGGATTCCCGGATCCGTCCGGAGACGATCGCGGCGGAAGATGTTCTCCACGATATGGGCATCTTCAGCATGATGAGCTCGGATTCCCAGGCGATGGGGCGTGTGGGAGAAGTGATCACGCGCACATGGCAGACGGCGAGCAAGATGAAGGATGAGAGAGGACCTTTAAAAGAAGACGAAGGAAAAGGAAACGACAACTTCCGCGCGAAGCGCTATATTGCAAAGTACACGATTAACCCGGCCGTCACGCATGGCATTTCTAAGTATGTAGGATCTGTGGAGGAAGGAAAATATGCCGACCTTGTGCTGTGGAATCCGGCATTCTTCGGGGTAAAGCCAGACATGATCATAAAAGGCGGCATGATTATCGCCTCCAAAATGGGAGACGCCAATGCCTCAATTCCAACGACCCAGCCTGTGACCTATCAGCCGATGTTCGCTGCGCACGGAAAGGCAAAATACGAAGCCTGCCTGACTTTTGTATCGAAAGCAGCCATGGAGGAAAAGGTAAAAGAAGCATATGGACTGGAAAAGACAGTCGTCCCGGTGGAAAACTGCCGGAATATCACAAAGGAGGATATGCGCTTTAACGATGTGACGCCGAAACTGACGGTGGATCCTGAGACGTATGAGGTGACGGTCGACGGTCAGGCGATCACTTCAAAACCGGCCCAAAAGCTGCCGCTGACTCAGCTGTATCACCTGTTCTAAGCGGCAGGAAAAGGCAGAAAAATTCTCAGACGGGATCCTGTTCCGTCTGAGAAAACGCAGAAAATATAATCCTATTTAAAAAAGAAAAAATACTGGGAGGAGAAAGGTTATGTTAGGCGTTTGTTTGCTGTTTGTGGGAATTGTTCTGATCAATAACGGACTGTGTACATTTTATAAAGTAGACGCAAAGTCGTCCGCCGTCATGAATCTTTTTACAGGCGGCTTATCGTTATTCATCAACTTTGTCAACCTTGCGCAGGGAAACTACTACGCGGCCGGAACCGGTCTGCTGTTCTGTTTTACGTATCTGTTCGTGGCGCTGAGCAAGCTGTGGAAGCTAAGCCCGATTCCGTTTGCGTGGTTCTCCACATTTGTCGCAGTCAATGCGGCTGTGTTCGGAACACTGGAGGGATTTCTGGGAATTCCGTCTCTTGGCATAGAGCCGGATATCCGCTGGGCTGCCATCTGGTATCTGTGGGCAATTTTATGGGGAACCTCTTTTGTGGAAGACATTATGGGGAAGAAGCTTGGAAAATTTGTCCCGGCGCTTCAGGTATTTGAGGGGATTGTGACAGCATGGATTCCGGGTGTTCTGATGATGATTGGTCGCTGGTAAAAAGGTTCGTCACAGACGAAAATGGAATTAAAGAGAAAAGGAGAAGAAAATGGTATGATCTGTGAAAGAATTCTGGGACAGCTGCAGGATTTTGACCGCAGCGGAAAGGAAATTGAATATGTAGACATTGAGTGGCACGAGACATTCAAAAAAATTCACAAAAAGGTGACAGACCATGGAAGAGAGATCGGAATCCGGATGGATGACTCGGTTTTAAAGAGAGGACTTCTCCAGGATGATGTGATCTATCAGGATGACACCACGCTGATAGCCGTCAATATCCCTCCCTGCGAGGTGATTCGGATTTCAGCGCTTCCGGGTCACAAAAACCAGATTCCAAAAGTCTGCTATGAGATCGGGAACCGCCATGCCCCGCTGTTTTTTGGGGAGAGCGACGACACTTTTGTCACGATTTACGATGAGCCAATGATGCAGATGCTCCTTGGAATTCACGGCGTACAGGCAGAAAAGAAGACGGAAAAATTAAATTTTGACAGAAAAATTTCTGCCTCTGTACACAATCATCACCACTGATTAAGGAGACAAGACATGGATCATCGGTTGTATCTGTTACAGGTAAATGACGCATTATTTCCGATCGGAGCCTATTCGCATTCTCAGGGACTTGAGACGTATATTCAAAAGGGGATCGTAAAAGAGGAAAAGAGCGCGCTGGAATTTCTGACTCAGAAGATCAAGAGAAATCTTCTCTATACGGAGCTGCTCGCGGCGCGCCTTTGCTATGAAGGGGCGGCAGACAACGATCTGGAAAAAATCGAGCAGGTGGAGGAGATCCTGAGCGCGTCGAGAATTCCGATGGAGCTGAGGGAAGCAGCGAAAAAGATGGGATCACGGTTTGCGAAGACCATCCGTGTCCTGGATATTCCGTTTTCATCCGATATGTTTGAGCGATATCTAAAAGAGAGAGAAGGAAAGGCGATGAGCCACTGCTGCATCTATGGCGTGTTCTGCGCAGCGCTCGGAATTGGGGAGGAAGAGGCGCTGCTGCACTACCTCTACGCGCAGACGTCCGCTATGGCGACAAACTGTGTCAAGGCGATCCCGCTCAGCCAAAGCAGCGGACAGAGGCTGCTGAGCGAATGCTATCCTGTGATGGAGGAGGCGCTGAGAGAGGTAAAAAAGCTGTCAAAGGAGGATCTTTGCCTGTCGGCGCCGGGCTTTGACTTAAGAAGCATCCAGCACGAGCGTCTGTATTCGAGACTGTATATGTCGTGACAGGCGGCGGATATCGCGCAAAAGGAGCGCTCTATAGAGAGGCGATACCGAAAACGCATAATAAGTATGAAGGAAACTGGAGGAAACGAAAATGGCTTATGTAAAAATTGGAGTCGCAGGACCGGTAGGCTCCGGAAAGACAGCGCTGATTGAAGCTCTGTCAAGAAAAATGGCAGCTCAGTATGAGATCGGCGTTATCACAAATGATATTTACACAAAGGAGGACGCTCAGTTTCTGGCGAAAAACAGTGTTCTGCCGGTGGAGAGAATTATCGGGGTAGAGACGGGAGGATGTCCGCACACTGCAATCAGAGAGGACGCTTCGATGAACTTGGAAGCGGTAGATGAGATGACAGAGCGGTTTCCGAATCTGGAGCTGCTCTTTATCGAGAGCGGCGGAGACAATCTGTCAGCGACGTTCAGCCCTGAGCTTGTGGACGCGACAATCTTTGTCATCGATGTCGCAGAGGGCGACAAGATACCGAGAAAAGGAGGACCCGGCATCACACGGTCCGATCTGCTCGTGATCAACAAGATTGACCTTGCGCCGTATGTGGGGGCAAGCCTGGAAGTGATGGAGAGGGACTCCAAAAAAATGCGCGGAGACCGCCCGTTTTTGTTTACGAACATCCGGGGCGGAGTCAATATCGATAAGGTAGAAGAGTGGATCAAGGAGAACGTACTGCTGGAGGGAATGGAACGGTAGAATGAAAAATCAGTTTGGAAAGACGTCGCAGCTGTGCCTGACAGCGGAGAGAAAGGCGGGAAAGACAGTGATAACACAACTGTCTTTTACCGCCCCATATAAGGTGATGACTCCATTTCCCAAAAGCGGCGGCGGCATTCAGGTGATGCCTCTGTGCGCGTCGGCGGGGATTATGGAGGGAGACTGCCAGAACTTTTCTTTTCGGATCAGAGAGGGGGCAGACCTGGAATATGTCTCACAGTCCTTCGAGAAAATCCATAAAATGAAAGAGGGATGCGCGAGACGGAAGACGGATATTGTCCAGGAAAAAAATTCGATTTTTTTCTATCACCCTCAGCCAGTCATACCGTTTCGCGATTCCGATTTTGAGACAGATACCGAAGTCAGGCTGGAGGATGAGTCGGCGAAATTCTGTTTTGTGGAAATCGTATCGGGAGGCAGAAAGGCGCATGGGGAACTGTTTGCATACCGCAGATATGCCTCAAAGATCCGGATTTACAGGGACAATCATCTGATCTACCGGGACTGCGCAGACTATCGACCATCGAAGATGGATATGGAAAAAATCGGAATGTACGAGGGATACAGCCATATGGCTTCCATATTTTTGAGCGCAGGTCCCGGTTTGGAATGGCAGGAAAAAGCGGCATGGATTATGGAACAGACAAAAGAGATAGAAGGCGCCGTCACAAGGCTTGCGTGCGGGGATTACGCGGTGCGGATGTTTGGGATGAGAGCACAGATTCTCCAGGAGACAGCCGCACAGATTTTAAATCAGGCTTTTAGCGGAATATCTGTTTAAGGATATAATAACAGTACTGTAAATAAAGAAAATATTTAGAGCAGCTTCCAAAATGAGGTCTGCTCTAAAACTTTATTCTGGGATGACAGCGAATGGCAATGCCTTTGCTGTCATTTATAAATAACCGCAACAGCTCCTTTCAGCAGGAGAGAAAAAAATTGTAAAATTTTACAAAAAAATCTGGAAATCTGAAAATGGATATTGCAAAATATACAGGGAAATGGTAAACTCTTTAATAGTTTAAAGACATGACTGGATAAAGCATAAAAGAAGAAACTAGAAGGTGAAAAGGACATGAGAGAAGAAAAGACATTGGAGACGCTGACACAGCTTTTGGGCGTGGGAGGATTTGAGAGAGAGGTACGGGAATGGATCGAAAAAGAAGCCGCTCCGTATGCGGACGAGATCGAGACGGACGCCATGGGAAATCTGATCGCGCTCAAAAAAGGGACGCAGGGTCCGTCGGCAAAGAAGCTGATGTTTATCGCCCATATGGACGAGATCGGATTTATGGTAAAAAAGATAGAGGAAGACGGACGCTTAAGAGTCTGCAATATGGGCTGGAACTGGGCAGGCTCCGCATACAACAGCCGTGTCCGCTTCCGCAGCGGAATCAGCGGAGTAGTCGGGTGTGTCGGATGGATTGAGGACGCAAAGAACGACGTGGGAAAACTGTTTATCGACATCGGGGCGACGTCCAAAGAGGATGCGGAAAAGTATGTGAAGCTGGGCGATGTGTGCGGATACTGGGGACCTTACATCCAGCTGGCAAACGACCGGATCTGCGCGAAGACGCTGGACGACCGCATCGGATGCTATCAGCTGTTGATGGCATTGAAGGAAAACGACGGAACATATCCCAACGATGTCTACTATGTGTTCGGCGTCCAGGAGGAACTAGGATGCAGAGGCTCCGGACCGGCGGCAGAGCGAATCCGCCCGGACATCGGAATCGCCGTCGATGTGACGCCGGCGCATGATTATCCGTGTGACCTGGAGGGAAGCAACTGCGTGGACGGAGGAATCGGAATCAAAATCTGCGATCCGTCTGTGGTGTCGGATGAAGGAGTCGTGGAGGCAATGATCGAATGCTGTGAAAAGAATGAGATTCCGTATCAGAGAGAAGTCATTGACAAGGGAGGAACGGATTCTTCGAGCATGAATGTTTCCTGCATGGGAGTCAAGACAGGAGGCATTGTCGTCGTTACGAGATATCCGCACTGCCAGAGCGCGGTTGCATCGAAAAAAGATATTGAAGCGGGAGTCGACCTGATCAGCGCTTTTTCAAAATATAAGTTTCAGTAAGAAAGAAGGAGAAAAAAGATGAAGAGAAAGATAACAAAAAAATTGGCGGCAGCGGTCTGCGCGGCAGCGATGGTGATGTCGATGTGCGCATTTCCTGTGTCAGCGGCGCAGGACAGTCTTGTGATCGCGGTGGATGCAGATGTGGATACGCTTCACGCGTCCGACTTTTCCACGACTGTGGAGATGGACGTTCTCAACCAGATTTATGACACGCTGATGTATATGAATCCGGACGGAGCTCATGAACCGGAGCCGAGAATTGCAGAGTCGTATGAGATCAGCGAGGACGGAACAGCCTACACCTTCCACTTAAGAGACGACGTCACATTCCATGACGGCACGCCGCTGACGGCAGCAGACGTAAAATTCTCCCTGGAGCTGTACCAGCAGTCTGCTTATCAGGGCTCTCAGGTGACGGGACTCTCCAGTGTCGAGACGCCGGACGACTATACGGTAATCTGCCATCTGGAAAACGCTTACGCTCCGTTTTTGCTCGGCGTATGTTCCGTACATATCGCATCTAAGGCATACTATGAGGCTTCACCGGAGCAATTCGCATCCGCTCCCATCGGAAGCGGGGCATACCGCTATGCGGGGAGAAACAAGGGAAGCAATCTGACTCTGGAAGCGTATGAGGATTACTACAGGGGAGCGCCGTCGATCAAAACCGTCACATTTGAGATCATTCCGGACGCCTCCACAAAAGCGATCGCCCTTCAGACAGGGGAGGTCAATTTTGCAGAGATTCAGTCCGCAAGCATGATTCAGCTCCAGGCAAACCCGGCGATCACAATCGCAGAAGTTCCAACCTCCGGATTTGCTTATATATCGATGAACCTTGAGCAGGAGCCGTTTGATGACGTGAGAGTGCGCCAGGCAATCAACTATGCAATCAACCGCGAAAATTTAGTCGCAATCTGCTACGATGGAGAAGCTGAGGTAAACTCAAATATCTGCTCCAAAGAGCGTTTCGGCTACTCCGACGACCAGTTCCAGTACACGTATGACCCGGAAAAAGCAAAAGAGCTGCTCGCAGAGGCGGGAATCACGACGCCGTACAATCTCGGAACGCTGCTCGTGGCAGAAAAATACGCCAATATCGCAACAGTTGTCCAGAATGATCTAAGAGCAGTCGGACTGGACGTCACGATCGAGATGGAAGAGTTCAACGCTTATCTGGACAATCTGACAAGCGGAAATTATGGCATTACCGCGCTGAACATGACGCTGGAGGGCGACACGCAGATGCTGGAGATGGCATTTATGACAGAGTACATCGGAACGGCAAACAATGCGCGCTATTCAGACGAGGAGATGGATGCCCTGTTTACATCGGCAGCGGCTGAGACAGATGCTGAAAAACGCGCGGAGATCTATGACGAGATCTTCACAAAGGCACAGGACGAAGCCATCTACGCGGTTTTGTGCAACCCATTAATTTTATATGCGTACAGTACAGACCTAAGCTGCCCGGAATTTGCACTGGAAGGATTCTACTATATTTATGATTTTCAGTGGCAGTCATAAAAAATAACACAGAGACGGCTTTTGCATATCCGGCGCTGGAACCGTCCGGAGAGAAAAAGCTCTGAAAAGATAGAAAAAATATTGAGGCGGAGGATCAGCAGGGTATGCGTATCCTCCGCTGTTTTCTGAAAAAAGATACCGATAAAAGGAGTTTTATGACATGGCAAAATATACCATCAAACGATTGCTGTATATGATACCTGTTTTGCTGGGCGTTGCGTTTTTGGTCTTTACGATCCTGTCGCTGACGCCGGGAGATCCGGGAACCATCATTTTGGGGATCACCGCAAAGCCGGAAGACATTGCAGCGCTGAATGCAGAGTTTGGCTACGATCAGCCGTTTTTAATCCGGTTTTTTAACTACATAGGAGATATTATTTTTCACTTTGACCTTGGAACCTCTTATCAGAGCAGACAGCCGGTGGTGGAGGACATCATTGCCCGCTTTCCAAATACCCTGAAGCTGACGATTTTTTCGATGTCAGTGTCCGCGATCATCGGCATTTCGCTGGGCATCCTCTCAGCGGTGCGCCAGTATTCGGCGCTCGACCATGTGTGTGTCGTGACAGCGCTGATTTTTGCATCCATCCCGGGATTCTGGCTTGGTCTGATGCTGCTTCTGATTTTTGCCCTGAAGCTGAGAGTGCTGCCGTCATACGGGGCAGGAACGCTCCGGCATTTTATTCTGCCGACCCTGACGGTGTCGATGACGTCGGCGGCGGGGCTTTTGCGGCTTACGCGGTCGGCCATGCTGGAGACTGTGCGGCAGGAATATATCCGCACCGCAAAGGCAAAGGGCGCTTCTGAGAAGAGAGTGATCTGGAAACATGCGCTGCGCAATGCGCTGCTGCCGGTGATCACGACACTCGGAACGAGCTTTGGAGCTTCTTTGGGCGGAGCGATCATCGCAGAGACGGTATTTGCAATGCCGGGAATGGGCACGCTGATTACGACGGCAATCCGCCAGAAAGACATTCCGGTTGTCATGGGAGCCACGCTGTTTTTGGCCGCGCTGTTTAGCCTGATTATTCTGATTGTGGATCTCCTCTATGCGCTGATTGACCCTAGAATCAAAGCAAAATATCAAAGTGGAGGAAAGAGCCGTGAATAAGAAACAACCGAGAAAACATGCGCAGCTCGCCGAGATATGGCGGCGCTACCGAAAAAATAAAACAGCGGTAATCGGACTTGTAATTTTGATGTTTATTCTCTTTATCGTCATCTTTGCAGATCTGATTGTCCCGTATTCCAAATGTATCGAACAGGTGGGAGCAGAACGGCTCCAGCCTCCGAGTCTTCAGCACTTTTTTGGCACGGATGAATATGGAAGAGACCTGTTTGCCAGGGTCATCCACGGCGCGAGATATTCTCTGTTTATCGGGGTTGCCACCAGTCTGATGGCGCTTGTGATAGGAGCCATTTTGGGGGCGAGCGCCGGATATTTCGGCGGCATTGTCGACAACGTAATCTGCCGCATCATGGACATTTTTCTGTGCGTGCCGCCGATTCTGCTGTCCCTGGCAGTGGTGGCGGCGCTGGGATCGAACCTGAGAAACTTAATTATCGCCATTACCATTTCCTGCATTCCGGGAAATGTCAGACTGATCCGGTCGGTTGTCCTGACCGTGGCGGAGCAGGACTATGTGGAGGCTGCAAAATCGTACGGGACAAACAATGCCAGAATTATCTTCCGGTATGTGCTCCCCAACGCGATGGGACCGATCATCGTCAACACGACCATGGCGATCTCAGATATGATTTTGTCGGCGGCAGGACTGAGCTTTATCGGAATGGGAATCCAGCCTCCGTCTCCGGAGTGGGGCGCTTTGCTCTCAAGCGCGCAGACGTTTATTTTCAGCTCGCCGTATCTGTTAGTCTTTCCGGGGATTTTTATTGTCCTGACTTCTCTTTCCTTTAACCTGGTAGGAGACGGGCTGACGGATGCATTAGATCCGAAATTAAAGGATTAAGGAGGAAATAAGTAAGATGGAAAAAAAGGACGCAGTCTTAGAAGTAAAAGATTTGTCTGTGATCTATAAAAGCGATCTGGAGACTGTCTACGCCGTAAACCATATCAGCTTTTCGATAGAAAAAGGGGAGACGCTTGGACTGGTAGGAGAGACAGGCGCCGGGAAGACGACGACAGCGCTTGCCATTATGCGCCTTCTTCCGCAGAGAACGGCAAGGTTTACGAGCGGAGAGATTCTGCTGGAGGGCAAAGACCTGAAAAACTTGAGCGAAAAAGAGATGCTAAAGATCCGGGGAGAAAAAGTATCCATGATTTTTCAGGATCCGATGACAGCGCTCAATCCGGTGCTCACGGTGGGCGATCAGATCGGAGAAGCTATTTTTCTCCACAATGAGAGCAATCTCTCAAAAAAGGAGATCGACCGGAAGGTGGAAGAGATGATGGAGATGGTCGGGATTCCCAAAGAGAGAAAAAATGAGTATCCGTATCAGTTCTCCGGGGGAATGCGCCAGAGAGTTGTGATTGCGATGGCGCTGGTGTGCAATCCGGAAGTTCTGATCGCCGACGAGCCCACGACAGCGCTCGACGTGACGATTCAGGCGCAGATTCTCTCCATGATCTGCGATCTGCAAAGACAGTACCGGACGTCGGTCATTATGATTACGCATGACCTTGGGGTCGTAGCGGAGACATGCGACAAGGTTGCCATCATGTATGCGGGCGAGATCGTAGAGTACGGGACGCTCGCGCAGATTTTTACAGGGGAGGAGCATCATCCCTACACGAAGGGGCTGTTCGGATCAATCCCGAGCCTGACGCAGAACACGAGACGCCTCCACCCGATCGACGGTCTGATGCCGGATCCTACAAATCTGCCAAAGGGATGCAAGTTCGCGCCGCGCTGCGGGAAGTGCACACAGATCTGCATGCAGGAACCGCCGCGTGTCAGCGAAAAGGACGGACATCAGATCCGATGCCATCTGTATGCGCAAAAAGAGGTGTAGGAGGAGAAAAATATGACGGAACCATTGCTTGAGGTACAGCATTTAAAAAAATATTTTAAGACGTCGTCGGGGATTCTCCATGCGGTAGATGACGTCAGCTTTTCGATAGAAAAAGGAAAAACGCTGGGAGTGGTAGGAGAATCGGGCTGCGGCAAATCGACGCTGGGGCGCACGATTCTGCGGCTGAACGAGCCGACGGACGGAAGAATTTTGTTTCAGGGACACGATATCATCGGGCTGAAGAAAAAAGAATTAAATAAGACGCGGCTTGGGATGCAGATGATTTTTCAGGACCCGTATTCCAGCTTAAACGGGCGCATGACGGTGCAGCAGCTGATCGAAGAGCCGCTGATTGTCAACAAGATCTGCAAAAATAAAAAAGAGATGGAAGACAAGGTGGAGAGAATCATGGACACGGTCGGGCTTGCCGGGCGTCTTGCGATGGCATATCCCCATGAGCTTGACGGGGGGAGAAGACAGAGAATCGGAATCGCCAGAGCGCTTGTGCTCAACCCCCAGTTTGTAGTGTGCGACGAGCCGGTGTCTGCCCTGGATGTGTCGATTCAGGCGCAGATTCTGAACCTGCTGATGGATCTCCAGGAACAGATGGGGCTGACTTACCTGTTTATCACGCATGACCTCTCAGTGGTGAAGCACATCTCAGACGAGATTATGGTGATGTATCTGGGACAGTGCGTGGAGAAAGCGTCCGCTGAGGAGCTGTTTAAAAACACACTCCACCCGTACACGAAGGCCCTTCTGGCTTCGATCCCGATCCCGAGCGTAGAGTCCTGCCATAAAAAGAGAGAGCGCTTAAAAGGGGAGGTCGTAAGCCCGATCAACCCGAAGCCGGGATGCCGGTTTGCGGCGCGCTGCCCTTTTGCAAAGGAAGCGTGCAGATCGGGAGAGATTCCACTGAGAGAAGTATCGAAGGGACATTTTGTGGCGTGCCATTTGACGGAATAAGAAAGGATACTGTGATGAGAGAAGAAAAAAACAGATGGCCTTATCCAAATGAGGTCGGAGAAGAGACGCATATCAAGAGCGACGTGCTGGTGCTCGGCGGCGGTCTCGCCGGATGCTTTGCGGCGATCGCGGCGGCTAGGAGGGGACAGTCTGTCGTCCTGGTGGAAAAAGGAAACGCAGAGCGCAGCGGAGCGGCCGGAACAGGGTTTGACCACTGGGAGTCCGCATGTACAAATCCAGGTTCGAAGGTGACGCCGGAGGAGATTGCAGAGGCATACGTCCGAGAGCAGGACTGGTACAGCAACGGAATTGCCCACTACATTGAGTGCAGAGAGGGATACGACCGCCTTCTCGACCTGGAAGCATTCGGAGGAAAAATCCGGGATATAGAGGATGAATTTGCAGGGGCAAGATTTCGGGATGAAAAGACGAAACTGTTATACGCCTACGACTATGAAAACCGTTTTACACTGAGAGTGTGGGGCTCTACTTTTAAGCCTGCGCTTGTAAAAGAGATGAAAAGACTGGGAGTGACCGTCCTAAACCGCACGGAGGCGACGGCGCTGCTCGTAAAAGAAGAAAACGGCAGGCAAAGAGGAATCGGCGCGATGGGAATGGACGTGCACACCGGCAGATTTTATGTCTTTCACGCAAAGGCGACGGTTCTTGCGATGTCAAGACCGGCGAGAGTATGGCTGTTTCAGCCGGATACGGTAGGACTGTGCGAGTTTCGTCCCCTCCAGAGCATCGGAAGCGGTCACGCGATGGGCTGGAGAGCGGGAATGGAATTCACGATGATGGAGAAAAGCGTGAGAGCGGAATTCTCCGCGGCAGGGCGCAGCTTTCCGCCGTACGGTGCGGGAAACAACCACAATACGTGGTATGCGGCGACTATGGTAGACGCGAGAGGAGTGGAGATCCCGTATGTGGACCGGGATGGAAACGAATTAAAAGAGGTCTGGGAGCGGTATTACCCGGCGAAGGGACAGAAATTTTTTCTAAAAGGCGGAGTGATCGACAATCCGAAATATGAATACCGCGGTCCGGAGACTCTCGACTTTGAAGAACTGATGAGGCGCGGCTATCAGCTCCCGTTTTATGCAGATTTAAGCCGGATGCCCGATGAAGAGCGCAGAGCCATCTGGGGGCTGATGGTCGGAGAAGAGGGCAAGACAAAAGTGCCGATTCTGCAGAACTATACGGAGAGAGGATTCGACCCGAAAAAGCATATGCTTCAGAGCTACGGGACCGGATGGCAGTCTGCAAGCTTCCTGGAGCAGGAGCGCCAGTTTTTCGGGGCACCCGGAGGCGTGATGCACGACTGGGATTTAAAGACGAACATCGACGGGATCTATGCCGGAGGCGATCAGCTCTATGCCTCAGACTGCGCGGGGTTTGCGTGTGCGACCGGATACTACGCAGGCAGAAAGGCAGCCGGCTGCGCAGAGAGGACAGCGCTTACAGACTGCACAAGAGAAGAGATCGAGGCGGAAAAGCAAAGACTGTATGCGCCTTTGTACGTGCCGGAGTCAGAGGGGATGAACTGGAAAGAGCTGAATATGGCGATCGCAAAGGCGATGCAGAATTACTGCGGCGCCGTCAAATGCGACGCCCTGCTGAGCGAAGGGGTAAACCTGCTTGAGAGCTTTGAGAGGGAAATCGTGCCGAAGCTTTCGTGCAGAAATCCGCATGAGCTGATGAGGACGCACGAAGTGCTCGATATCTTGAGCGTGGCGCAGCTTGTCCTGCAGGCGAGCCTTGCCAGAAAATCGAGCTCACTCCCTCTTTGCTTTAACAGGAGCGATTATCCTCAGATGGATCCGGAGGGAGAGCGCAAGCATATCGTGATCCGAAACGAGCACGGAGCCGTTATGACGAGAGAGGTAGCGCTCGACTTCTTTGGAAACTTAAAAGAGGAATATGAAAAACGAAATCAGGATTACGAGGAGGAAGCTTCCTATGGAAAAAATTGAATTTACGGCAGAGCCGGTTCCATGCAGCACAAAACCGATCGTGTACGACGAGACAAAGTGCATCGGGTGCGGAAGATGCGCGGATGTGTGTCAGTGCGACATTTTGCTCCCCTCCTCCGAGAAGGGAAAGCCCCCGGTTGTGATGTACCCGGGAGAATGCTATTACTGCGGAGCCTGCGTGATGGTCTGCCCAAAACCGGGCGCGATCAGGCTGATTCACCCTCTGATGAACCGGGCAAAATTTGTGCCGGTAAAAGAAGCGCGGTAAAAACGGAAATTTCTAAGCAGTTTTTTCGGTTTTCTTAATAGAATCTTGCAGATTTTTGTGATATAATAGTCAAAAATGGGAAAGCAGAAAACAATGAGGTTTCTGAAGAGAAAAAAGGAGGGTTTTTTATGGAAAAAATGAAAAAATTCAGAAAAAAGCGCTGGTGGATTCTGGCGGTGTTTCTTTTCTCAATCTGGACGGTAAACGGCTGGCAGGGGGCGGACAGCGTTCAGGCGGACGCCGTGGCAGATAACTATTATATTCTTCCGATGAGCAGCACCACGTATCTGTCGCAGTCGGACATCGCAGACATGCCGCTGCAGGTTGTGTGCTACGCCAAGAATGAGATCTACGCTCGGCACGGCAGACTGTTTGTCTCAAGCGAGCTGCAGAACTATTTTAACCAGCAGAGCTGGTACCGCGGATCGATCTCCCCGTCGGCGTTTTCGGCTTCGGTATTTAACGACTGCGAGATCGCAAATATTGAACTGCTAAAAAACAGAGAATTCGCTTTGTGCGCGTCCGGATACCAGCTTGACCAGAGCGGTTACAGCTACCAGGCGATCTACGATTACATATTTGGAACAGAGGGATTTTCCGACTCCTATGTATTTTACGGAAGCGACAGCCGCTACCTGATGCAGAGCGAGGTCAACACGATGACGCTTCAGGAAATCTGCTATGCCAAGAATGAAATTTACGCACGCCATGGCAGACTGTTTGAATCCCAGGAATTGAGAGACTATTTTGGGACAAAATCCTGGTATTACGGATGGATCAGCCCGGCTGATTTTTCCGATTCTGTCTTCAATACATATGAGCTTGCGAACATCAAGCTGCTCAAAGACAATGAATTCGCACGGTCGGCGAGCGGATATCTCTTAGACCAGCCCGGATACAATATTTACAGCGTAGGAAGCTACGGAAGCCAGGACAGCAGCTACATTTTCTACGACAGCAATACCCGGTATCTGACGTACAGCGACGTCAAATATCTGTCCCTGCGGGAAATCTGCTATGCGCGCAATGAAATTTATGCACGCCGCGGAAGACTGTTCGATTCAACCGAGCTGCAGAACTATTTCAATCAGAAGACCTGGTATTACGGCTACATCAGCCCTTCCAGCTTTTCTGACACGGTCTTCAACCAGTATGAGACAGCAAACGTACAGTTTTTGAAAGACTATGAATATATGCTGGATTCCAGAGGATACCAGCTGGATTAAAACAGAGCGCAACGAAAAAAGAGGGCTGACCGTTCCCGGATTTTTGCGGCAGATGCAAAAAGAAAGGGGCGGTCAGCCCTTATCTTTTGCCCGGACGAGGGTGATAAGAAAAAATCTGTCTGAAAAAAGACTTGCATAATCGGAAAAAATTTATTATATTTAAATAGTAATGAATATTATTATTAATAATAACAGAGACACAGGAGGAAACGATATGAGTGAATGTACAAAGTGTTTCAGCAGTCAAACATGCCCAAGCGCAGATAAACCGTTAGAAGCTTTTATCCGCAGTCTGCCGATGGAGACGTCCCATCACCGGACAGAGAGCCAGTCCACAAAATGCGGATTTGGTCTGCAGGGCGTCTGTTGCCGTCTGTGCGCCAATGGTCCGTGCAGAATTACCCCGAAAGCTCCAAGAGGAATCTGCGGCGCTGACGCCGATACGATCGTAGCGAGAAACTTTCTGCGCGCGGTGGCATGCGGAAGCGGATGCTATATCCACATTGTAGAAAACACAGCGAAAAACTTAAAAAATACCGCTCTGGCAAAAGGAAAGATCCGTTCTGAGGAATCTCTGTACCGTCTTGCAGGGGAACTCGGCATCGAAGGAGACGACGTCTATGATCTGGCGGTAAAGGTGGCAGACGAGGTGCTTGCCGATCTGTACAAACCAGAGGATGTCCAGATGGAACTGATCGAAAAGCTGGCGTACAGTCCGCGCCTGGAGGCGTGGAAAAAGCTGGGAATCATGCCGGGAGGATCAAAATCAGAGGTGTTTGCAGGCGTTGTAAAATGCTCTACAAACTTAAACTCAGATCCGATGGATATGCTGGTTCACTGCTTAAGACTTGGAATTTCGACGGGTGTTTACGGGCTGATGCTGACAAACTTATTAAACGATATTCTGCTGGGAGAGCCGGAAATCCGCTTCGCTCCGGTCGGATTAAACGTCATCGATCCCGACTATATCAATATTATGATCACGGGACACCAGCACTCTATGTTTACCTATATCCAGGACCGCCTGCTGGAAGAGGACGTTGTGGCGAAGGCAAAGGCAGCAGGGGCGAAGGGATTTAAGCTGGTAGGATGTACGTGCGTCGGACAGGATCTGCAGCTGAGAGGCGCTCACTATACCGAAATTTTTGACGGTCATGCCGGAAACAACTACACAAGCGAGGCGATCCTCGCGACAGGAGCCATCGACGGCGTGCTCTCGGAATTCAACTGCACGCTGCCTGGAATCGAGCCGATCTGCGACGAGCTGATGATCAAGCAGATCTGTATCGACGATGTGGCAAAGAAAAAGAACGCGGAGCTGATTCCTTTCAACTTCGACACGAGAAAGGAAGACGGAGACCGCATTATCGACGAGCTGATCGAAGCGTACAAAAACCGCCGCGGCAAAGTAAAGCTGAATCTGCTGCCGGAACACGGCAATAAAAATACGCTGACCGGAGTCAGCGAGCTTTCCCTGAAGAAATTCCTGGGCGATTCCTGGAAGCCGCTGATCGATCTGATCGTTTCCGGAAAAATCAAAGGCGTGGCAGGCGTTGTGGGGTGCTCAAGCGTCGCATATGGTCATGACACTCTGACAGTGACCCTTACAAAAGAGCTGATCGCAAGAGATATCATCGTACTCTCAGCCGGATGCTCCTCAGGCGGAATCGAAAACTGCGGTCTGATGACTCCGGAAGCGGCAGAGCTTGCCGGACCGGGATTAAAAGAAGTCTGCAAGACGCTGGGAATCCCTCCGGTGTTAAATTTTGGACCATGTCTCGCGATCGGACGCCTGGAGATGGTTGCGACGGAGCTGGCAAAAGAAATCGGCATCGATATCCCGCAGCTTCCTCTTGTACTCTCAGCGGCGCAGTGGCTGGAAGAGCAGGCGCTCGCCGACGGATGCTTCGGACTGGCTCTGGGACTGCCGCTCCATCTGGGCGTACCTCCTTTCATCACAGGAAGCAAGCTGGTGACAAAGGTTGTGACGGAAGATATGAAAGAGATCACAGGCGGACAGGTGATTGTGGATGCGGATGCAAAATCAGCTGCTGATAAGCTGGAAGCGATTATTCTGGAAAAGCGGAGTGCATTAAATATTTAAGGAGGCAGCCTATGAAACGAATTTTTATTGACGCCCAAAAGTGCGACGGGTGCATGAGCTGCAGCATTGCCTGTATGAATGCGCACAGAGAGGACGGAGGGGACAGCGTCTACACGCTCGACCTGACGGATCCGAAAAACCAGTCCAGAAACTTCATCAAAAAAAATCCAAAGGGCGGCTATATTCCCCTGTTCTGCCGCCACTGCGATGACCCGGACTGTGCGAACGCGTGCATGAGCGGCGCGCTCAAAAAGGATCTCGCCACAGGGCTTGTAAAATATGACAAAGAGAAATGCGCCGGATGCTATATGTGCGTGATGAACTGCCGCTATGGCATTCCGCAGCCGGATACCTCTCTTCACTATATGGTAAAATGCGACTTCTGCGAGGGCAAGGACTCTCCAAGCTGCGTAAAAGCATGTCCAAAAGAAGCGATCTATGTAAAGGAGGTATGACAATGGCAGGATATATCATAATCGGCGCGGGTCCGGCAGGAATTCTTGCCGCAGAGCGGATCCGCCTGATGGAAGAAGACGCACAGATCACGGTGATCTCCACAGACGAACACGTCCACTCCCGCTGTATGCTCCACAAATATTTAAGTCATGACAGAAGCGCAGAAAAGATCAGCTTTATCCCGGAGGACTTCTTTGAAAAGAACCGCATTGACTGGATAAAAGGAAAAAGAGTAAAAAAGGTAACGCCGGCACAAAAGACGGTGGAGCTGGAGGACGGAACGGTGCTGCCGTACCAGAAACTGCTGCTTGCCACAGGGGCAGGGTTTGTGATCCCGCCGATCGAGCATTTCAGGGAAGCGCCAAACGTTTACGGATTCCGCGACCTTTCAGATGCCGAGGCGCTGGATGAGGCAGTCAAGGGCAAAAAGCGTGTCTTTATCGTGGGATCAGGGCTTGTCGGGCTCGATGCGGCCTGCGCGCTGTGCGAGCGCGGATATGACGTTTCGATCGCGGAGATGGCGCCGCGCGTGATGCCGCTTCAGACAGACGACTATGCGGCGTCCGTCTACCAGAGAGCGTTTGAAAAAGCGGGATGCAGGTTTTACCTTGGAATCGGCGTGACGGGATCGGAGGTCAACGAAAAAGGAGAGATCAGCACGGTTCTGCTCTCAGACGGCACACGCGTCCCCTGCGACGTCGTTTTAGTCGCAGCAGGCGTGCGCCCGAAGGTAGACTACCTGGAAGGAAGCGGGATCAAGATCGGCCGCGGCGTGGAAGTAAACGAATATCTGGAGACGAACATTCCGGATATCTACGCGGCAGGCGATGTCAACGGTCTGTCCGGCGTATGGCCTGACGCGATGGACCAGGGAAAAACAGCGGCGATGAACATGTGCGGCGTGAAGCTCGAATATGAAAAGCCGTACCCGTTTAAAAATACGAGCAATTTCTTCGGCATTGCCATGCTCTCGATCGGAAAAATCGATCCGGTTCCGGAAGACGCGCAGGAAGTGACGGCATTCGACCGGGGAACGTACAAAAAGGCGATTATCAAAGACGATAAGCTCCAGGCAATCTTAATTCAGGGCGATATCGCAAATACCGGCATCTATCTGAAGCTGATCAAAGATCAGATTCCTCTGAACGGAAAAGACGTCTTCTCCCTGTCCTTTGCGGATTACTACGGAATCGACGAGAGAACCGCAGCCTTTGTCTATCAGACAGAATAGAAAAAACAGAAAAAGAAAATCTATCAGAGACATATGACAGAGGCACAAAAAACCCCCTGGCGGTACCGCTTACCGTAAGGGGGTTTTTGCCTCCGGAAACATAATGACCGAGCGCTACTTTTTTTTCAGATAATGCTTTTCTGCCGCATTGACGATGCCGTACAGGATCATTGCAATGACGCACAGGATCACGATGCTCATGATCACCCAGTCGAGCTTAAAGAGGCTGGCAGGCATTGTGAAAGCTTTATAAGCGGCAAAACAGACAGAAAACCTGCCTAGAATGATCTGGGATTTCATACAATAAAAGAGAGAACGCCAAAGGAGAAGGATCGATTGAAAGAGGCAGTTCAAATAGAAGAAAAAGAAAAGAAAGTGATGGGAACACTGGCAGAGTGGATGGAGCGCGAAGGTCTGCTGACGCCGGATGAAAAGAGAAGGCTCCTGGCTCTGATCGGACAGGAAGGGCGAATGCGGTGACGCGCGCTGTGATCTACGCCAGATGCAGCACGGAGGAAGAGAGTCAGAGAGACGCCCTGGCAAATCAGGTCGCGCAGGCAAAGGAGTGCATAGAAAAAAAGGGCTGGATGCTGGTGGATATCTATGTGGAGAGTCGCTCCGGGACCAGCACAAAGGGGCGAAGCCAGTATAGCCGCCTGTGTGAGGATCTGTCAGGAGATCGTTTTGATGTGGTCGTGGCAAAATCGCAGGACCGTCTGATGAGAAACGCCAAAGACTGGTATCTGTTTGCAGAGCGGCTTTTAAAGGCGCACAAGCAGCTTTATCTGTATCTGGAGCAGAAATTCTACAGCACAGACGACGCGCTTTTGACCGGGATCAGAGCAATCCTGGCAGAGGAATACAGCAGAGAACTCAGCAAAAAAATCAATCTGGCCCACCGCAGCCGCCAGAAAAACGGCGGAGCGGTAATTCTGACCTCCAACACGTACGGATACCGCAAAATGCCGGACAAAAGCGTGCAGATCATAGAGGAGGAGGCAGCGGTAAAGAGAAGAATGTATGAGCTGTGCGCGGCGGGATATGGGTGCAGAAGGATTGCGCGCATTCTGCGGGAGGAGGGAATTGTCGGAAGAAAAGGCACGTTCTTTTCTGACTCGGATATTCTCAGGATGATCAAAAGCCCGATCAACAAAGGGACGGTCGTGATGAATCGGGTTCACTATGATTTCGACACGAAAAAGAGTGTGAAAATCCCGCGGGAGGGACAGTATGTCCATGAGGATAAAATCCCGGCAATCGTCTCAAAGGAGCTGTGGGAGCGGGCAAATCAGGAGATAGAAAAGAGAAGAGACAGCTCAAAAAGAGGAGAAGGAAAAGAAAATCAAAATCAGGCTCAAAGGGGAAGAAACAGGGGAGTCAGCCTGTTCAGCGGAAAACTCGTGTGCGGCTTTTGCCGCCAGCCGTATTACCGCTGTGCGCGCAGCACATGTGCGGGCAAAAAAATTTATGAGTGGAAATGCAGACAGTATCTGCAGAGCGGGAGAGGGCAAAAGAGCGTGACAGAAGAAAATCAGGCGAAAAAAATCGGAACGGCGCAGCGAAAAGGGTGCCCCAATATCTGCCTGGAGGAAGAAAAGCTGATACAGCTGCTTGGGCAGGCTTTAAAAGAGACAGTCAGCATAGACGCTGCAAATCTCTCGCGGAAGATGGAGGCGCTGTCAAAAAAAGCGCTGACGCACAGAGAAAACTCTGCGGAGATGGAGGCGGAGAGAAAAAAGGAAGAGCAGATCCGTCAGAAAATGAGCAGACTGACAGACAAGCTGCTGGAAGGCGTCGTCTCGGATGCGGCATACCGCGAAAAGCAGCAGGAGCTGGAAGAAAAGAGAAAAAAGAGCGCAGAAAAAAGAAAAAGACTTGCCGTGGAGAGCGCGGATTTTCCCCAGGAACGGTTTTGCGCGATACAGCAGTTTCTCCAGAATGAAAAGCAGATACGCAGAGCCGAGCTCGCGCAGAGGCTCGAAGAGATCGAAACAATCGTGATCTATCCCCGCCGCATGGAGATTTCATTTAAAAAGAAAAAAGAGCCTGAGAAAGAGAAGCAGAAAAGAGAGGCTGAAAATAAGGAGAACTTTTTGAGAATTTCATACGGCAGTCTGTTCCAGTATCAAAGACAGAAGGAGGAGGAGCGGGAGAACATCCTGGAACAGATCAGGAGACATCCCGAGACTACCGCGAGACAGCTTGCCGCTTGGCTCGGCGTCAGCGCTTCCAAAGTGAGATATCAGATGGAAGTCCTCAAAAAAGAGGGGCGGATCTCCTTTGAGGGGAGAGGCGGAAAAGGGAGGTGGCGGACGCCGGGCACAGCCGATCCGGATGAACGATAAATTTTTAGAATGAAAGCATAAAAGAAGAAAAAAGAGAAAAAATAGAAGAATAAAAAAGATTTTGACTGGATTTTCCTTCCAATATGTGGTAAGTTAACCTGTTGTGCTAGTTAAAATAAGAAACTCCAACAAAATGTGCTATTCTATTTATAGGGAATATAAATAAGAAAGG